>JBKEDO010000110.1:0-15223 GCA_047975405.1 Bacteroides sp. | reverse complement strand
TTTGATGCAGTCTGATGATATTGACAGTCTCGAATATGGTTGAGGCATTTATTCTTGATGGCTCTAAAAATGTAGGAGGGTAAGCCGCCTTCAAAGTCCAACCGCTCTCTGTTCTCCCAACAGTACATCATGGCTTCCATGACAATGTCTTCGGCCACCATATGGTCGTCGACATAGGTAGAAGCAAACCAAATGAACCGTTTTTGATAGTCCGAAAACAGTTTATTAAATAGAATTAGTTCGTGGTTGCTCCTGGTTTGTTCCATACAAATACATCTTTATGGGAGGCAAAAATAGAGTTTAAATGTGAAATAGATTGTTTTTTGATAGAAAAATAATTTGATTTGTATCAAAGTCTAAGATGCCTAATTAATAGATATTAATGATTTTTTATGGCATGTTTGTCTTTTAAGATCTTTATTAATCGTTAAGGAGGATTTATCTGGTGTTAGGATTTGGTAAGTGTAATAGAGTATGGCAATTAATATTATTATAGACTTTTGGTTGACGTTGTGATTGACTTTCCGTGTAATTATAGCGTTGACCAACTTCTTTAGCGGAAGAGCTCTTAAAATAAAAAAGCATTAATAATCATCCGATCATCAATGCTTTGTGGTTAGTCGGGGTGAGAAGATTCGAACTTCCGACCACACGCCCCCCAGACGCGTACTCTAACCGGGCTGAGCTACACCCCGAATTGCGGATGCAAAATTACGCCTTTATTTTGAAATCGCAAATCTTTTTTTAGGCTTTTTGGTTTATACTCCCATAAACTCCCGATAAAAATCAAAGATTTCGAAGATCAGTTCTTTATCGGCGGTTTGGTTGATCTTTATTTCACCAATATCAGAGAGTAGTGTAAAATTAATGACGCCAGCTGTATTCTTTTTGTCATGCTGCATGAAAGCGTAAAGTTGTTCGTAATTCTTGCAGTTGAAAGCGAATACGCCATAATTATCTTTAATAAATTGCATGGTTTGTCGCATTTTGTCTTTAGGGAAACCAACGATCAAGTGAGAAAGATAAAGTTCGCAGATTATTCCCCAAGCCACTGCATAGCCATGAAGAACGGGGTGCCCCTCGGATAGAGCAAAGCTCTCGAAAGCGTGACCAACTGTATGTCCTAGGTTGAGGGCTTTACGAATACCGTGCTCGAAAGGATCCTGATCTACAATTTCTTCTTTGATCTGTACCGATTTACCGACAAGATCTTGCAACACTTGGTAATTGATTTGATCGGTGTTGAAAGTGAGTAACTCTATCCAATGTTCTTGGTTTCTGATAAGCCCATGTTTAAGCATTTCTGCGTATCCAGACAGAAGGTTTGTTCGATCTAGACTTTCCAAGAAAGCAGTATCGATAAGTACACTTTCAGCAGGAGCAAATGAACCAATCTCATTCTTTAATCCATTGAAATTGATGCCTGTTTTTCCGCCGACTGAGGCATCGACCATGGCAAGTAAAGTCGTTGGAATATTGATAAATCGTATTCCTCGCTTGAAGGTGGCAGCTGCAAATCCGCCAATATCTGTGACCATACCTCCACCTAGATTGATTAATAAAGAATGACGGGTGGCACCTTCCTGACTGAGCTTCATCCAGATGGTAGAGAGCGCATTTAGGTTCTTATGAGTATCGTCTGGTTCAATACAGATTTCTATGGCTTGACTGATACAAGCATATGCCTTTAATAAAGGCAGGCAAGAGGCATAAGTATTGGCATCAGTGAGAATGAACAGTTTGTCGTGCGGACATTTTTCAATGGCAGCCATAAGATCGTTTTCTAGGTGCTGACAAAGGATAACTTCTTGTTTACTCATAATTATTGGGCTTTTTGTGGTACAAATGTATGGAAAATATTTTTTTTAATTACTTTTGTAAGAACTAAAAACATGAATCTTATGAAACCATTATTTCCCGTTTTTTGTCGTCCATTGGGATATACCATTCTTATTGTGGCCTTATTCATTCCTTTTGTTTTAATGATGCAAGGGGTCATGAATGATACGAATCTGCCCTTTTACAAAGAATGTACTAAACTCTTGATGATGATTGGTGCACTGATGATTCTTTTTGCTTTTTCTAAGAATGAGAACAAAGAGACGGAGAAAATACGTAATAAAGCGACTCGTAATGCTATTTTCTTTACGTTCCTATTTGTGTTTGGAGGAATGCTTTGGCGCGTTTTTCAGGGGGATGTGATTAATGTGGATACTTCTTCTTTTCTGACTTTCTTGATTTTTAATGTACTTTGTTTGGAATATGGCATGAAAAAGGCAACAGTCGATGCTATTTTTAAAAGATAATGTCATCTTGGCATTAAACCTTTTGTGAAGTTTTTCGTCAAACCTAATATAATTATAACAAACACGAAAAAGGTTCATGAAAAAGAATATTGTTTTGATGGCACTTTGCTTTTGTTCGGTGCTTTATGGTTTTGCTCAGAATAAGATCGTAACAGTTGCAGGGCGTGTGATTGAGAGTGATTCGAAGGTTGGCGCCGAACAAGCGACCATACAGCTGTTGTTATTACCGGATAGCTCTTATGTTACAGGTATGGCCACCAATAAACAAGGTTGGTTTTCACTGCCTAAAGTAAAGCCTGGCCGTTATGTTTTGAAAATATCTTCTATTGGTTTTAAATCTAAAACCATTCCGCTTGTGCTCATAGCAAATACACCTGATAAAAATGTCGGTACCATTGCTATTGATCCGGATGCGGTCATGTTAAGTGAAGCTGTTGTTACGGCCGAAGCACCTCCGGTTACGATAAAAGCGGATACAACCGAATATTCTGCTGCAGCTTATCCGGTTCCTGAGGGATCGATGTTAGAGGATTTGGTTAAAAAGATCCCGGGTGTGAAAGTTGATGATAACGGCAAGATTACACTGAATGGTAAGGAAATTAAGAAAATCATGGTCGATGGTAAGGAGTTCTTTTCTGATGATCCTAAACTGTCGATGAAGAACTTACCGGCCAATATGGTTGAAAAGGTGAAGGCGTATGATAAGAAGAGTGACCAAGCACGTATTACGGGTATTGATGATGGAGAAGAGGAAGCGGTACTTGACTTAAGTGTAAAGAAGGGGATGAAACAAGGATGGTTTGGTAACTTGATAACGGGGTATGGCAGTCAAGAACGTTATGAAGGTCAGTTGATGGTTAACCGTTTTAAAGATAATTCAAACTTGTCTATTATTGCTTCTACAAATAATACAAACAATAAAGGGTTCTCGGAGTTTGGTGATGCAGGTCAAGGACTTGGAAATAATAGTGGATCCGGAGTAACTTCTTCTCAAGCTTTAGGAGTAAATTTTGCAAAAGAAACAAAGAAAATTGAGATTGGTGGGAGTGTACAGTATGGACACTCTGATAATGATGCTTATCGTAGGACGAACACTGAAACATTGCTAGGCTCGAATTCTTCCTTTGAACAAAGTAACAGCCAATCGAATCGTAATCGACATGATTTGAGAGCTGATTTTCGTCTCGAGTGGCGTCCCGATACCTTGACAACTATTATTTTTCGACCGAGTGCTAGCTATTCTAAAACGAGTTCTACTAGTGGATCGTCTTCAACGACCGATGATTATTTACATCAACCGATTAATGCTAAAACGGCATCTTCTTCTTTTAAAAGTAATAACTGGTCGTTTGATGGCCGTCTAATGGCTTTTCGCAGATTGAACAATAGTGGACGAAATGTATCTATTGGGGCAAAATTTGGGTATAGTGACAGCGAATCGGATACTTATTCTTTCTCAGAAACCAAATTTTTCAAACTAGATAGTATTGCAGAACTTGCACGTTATACTGATAGAAATAGTGATAGCCGTAATTGGAGTTTATCCGCATCGTATACGGAACCTGTTTTTAAAAAGCATTTTTTGCAATTGAGATATGAATATGCCCATCGTAAACAGCTTTCTCAAGCGCTGACTTACGATAGCATAAAGACTTATCCTTACCCGCAGTATATGGAACGTGGGTATGTAGAGGACTTGAGTTCTAGAGTAGAGAATTTTTATAACACTCACTCTGTCGATCTTTCTTTAAGAGGTATTTATACCAAAATGATGTACAGTGTTGGTGTTGGAGTCACTCCGCAATCTTCTTTAAGTAAAACGACTATTGGACCAAACTATAAGAAAAATCTACCAGAACAGAATGTGTTGAATTGGGCCCCTTCTGTCATGTTCCGCTACCTCTTTAGCAAACAGCATATTTTGATGTTCCGCTATCGTGGACGAAGTAGTGCACCTAATGTAGAAGATTTACAGGAGGTTATCGACATCTCGGATCCAATGAAGCAACGTTTTGGTAACCCTAACTTGAAGCCTTCGTTTAATAATTCGTTTATGATGTTTTATAATCGTTTTATTCCTGAATCCATGCGCAGCTTCTCAGCGAACTTGTTTTATAACAATACATTGAATGCTGTCGTTAATCGGATGGTTTATAACTCTGAAACTGGTGGACGTAACTATTATAAAGAGAATGTGAATGGTAATTGGAATATACGAGGTTTTTTTGGCTTTAATACGCCCTTAAAGAATAAGAAGTTTACCATCTCTTCAAATTCAAATGTTGCATATGGCGATGATGTTAGTTACGTGAGTTTAAAGGATCAAACGTCTGATCAAGTGCTTAGCACAACCCACAACCTGACCTTGGCGCAGCGTTTGACCGGAGCTTACCGAAGCGAAGTGTTTGATGTTTCTCTGAATGGGTCTGTAAACTATGGCTTGATTCGTAATGCGAAACAGGCTAGTAGCAATCGTGAAGTCTTCGATTATTATTTTGGGGGGAATACCAATGTTAACTTGCCCTGGAGTGTGAGTTTGTCGACTGATGTGAATTGTCGTTTTAAGAGTGGTTATAGTGGCGATCTGAATAAAAACGAGGTGATTTGGAATGCACAGATCTCAAAGAACTTTTTGAAAAACAATGTGGCGACATTACGTTTTAAAATCTATGATATCTTGAAGCAACAAACTAACTTAACACGTTCTATCTCTGAATCGATGATCAGTGATACGGAATACAATACTTTGGGTAGTTACTTCATGGTTCATTTTGTGTACCGTTTTAATACTTTGGGCGGTAAGCAGTCTGCTCCTCGTATGGATCGCGGTGGACGTCGTGGAGGAGGTTATGACCATGGACATTCTTTCCGTTATTAGTAAATTCATTTAAATGGGTATAACCCAAAAGTTTAGAATGTATTTATAAGTACTCTGAACTTTTGGGTTTCTTTTTTTTTTGTTTATATTTGCTGTAAGATGTTTATATTTAGATGATTTATGCCTATGTTGGATTGGAATTTTTGGCTCAATCAGATTGCATCGGTTGCTTTTGATCTCTTATATTTTGGTATCATATTCGGTACAATTATTGTAATCGTGCTTGATAACCGTAACCCTGTAAAAACTATTGCTTGGGTGCTCGTTCTAACTTTTCTCCCAATTGTTGGCTTAGTTTTTTATGTCTTCTTTGGTCGAAGTCAAAGGCGTGAACGGATCATTAACAAGAAAAGCTATGGGCGCCTCCTTAAGAAACCGATGGGGGAGTACTTGTCGCAAAATTCACTTTTACTTCCTGACGCTTATACTCGATTGATTCAACTTTTTCAGCAGACCAATCAAGCATTTCCTTTTGAGGGTAATAGGGTGGAGGTATATGCTGATGGTTATGCCAAGATACAAGCACTGGTCCATGAGCTTTATCGTGCGAAACATCACATTCATCTAGAATATTATATTTTTGAAAATGACTCTATTGGAAGATTCCTTCGCGACGTTCTGATCGATAAGGCTCGTGAAGGGGTTGAAGTACGGGTCATATACGATGATGTCGGGTGTTGGCATGTCCCGAATAGTTTTTATGAAGAAATGCGTGATGTGGGAATAGAAGTTCGGAGCTTCTTAAAGGTTCGTTTCCCTTTATTTACAAGTAAGGTAAATTATAGAAACCATCGTAAAATAGCGGTGATTGATGGACGTGTGGGTTTTATTGGTGGAATGAACTTGGCCGAACGTTATGTGAAAGGGGTTTCTTGGGGTGTTTGGCGAGATACTCATGTCTTGATTGAAGGCAAAGCTGTGCACGGATTGCAAACGGCATTTTTGTTGGATTGGTATTTTGTTGATCGTACCTTGATGACTTCATCCGCTTATTTCCCTAAAATAGAAAATGTAGGTGGCTCTTTGATTCAAGTCGTTACGAGTGAACCTGTAGGACCTTGGAAGGAAATTATGCAAGGTCTTGCAAAGGCTGTAAGTAGTGCACAGAAATACTTCTATATTCAAACGCCTTACTTCTTACCTACTGAACAGATTCTTGCTGCGATGCAAGTTGCTGCTTTATCTGGAGTAGACGTTCGCTTGATGTTGCCCTTAAAGGCGGATAATCATCTCACTCATTTAGGTTCTTTCTCTTATTTATCGGACATCTTGAGAGCTGGTGTAAAAGTCTATTTTTATAAGAAAGGGTTCTTGCATTCGAAGCTAATGGTTTCTGATGATTCTTTATCGACCGTTGGGTCGACAAACCTCGATTTCCGAAGTTTTGAGCATAATTTTGAAATTAATGCTTTCATCTATGATGAGCAAACAGCTTTGAGGATGAAGGAGATTTTTCTTGAAGATCAAAAAGAGTGTATGGCCGTATTCCTTAAGAATTGGGAAAAGCGCTCATGGAAACAAAAAGCAGCAGAGTCTGTTGTACGTTTGTTGGCTCCGCTGCTGTAATTTTATCTAAAGAAAGAGAAGTTAACGCTTCCGTAAGAACGATGTTCTATGAAATGAGGATGCTCTTCAAATTGATACTCTTTCCCATGTTCTAGAACGAATAATCCATCTTCTTTAAGTAGGTTGTTCTCAAAAATGAGATTGGGGATTTCTTTTAATTCTTTTAGAGCATAAGGAGGATCGGCAAAGATGAAGTCGAATGACTCATGGGTGCTTTTGATGTATTTGAAAACGTCTCCTCGTATAGGGAAACAACGCTCTGTACGTACTTCTTGCATGATTTTGCAAATAAAAGCGTAATGAGCCGGTTCTTTTTCGATGCTTATGACGCGACTGCAACCGCGAGAGACTAATTCGATGCTAATGCTGCCTGTCCCGGCAAAGAGATCGAGTGCGGTGAGATCTTCAAAATCGATAGAATTATTTAGTACATTAAACAGATTTTCTTTTGCAAAATCGGTTGTTGGACGCGCCTTAAAGCTTTTGGGCACGTCAAATCGTCTTCTTTTATAAATTCCACTAATTACTCGCATAAAATAAGGGCTTGTATATCAATATTGGATTCCGGATTCATTATAAATACTTGTAGGATGTATTTGCGTAATTCTTTTGTTAGAATGGTCTTATCGGCTAGTTCTCCTGTTAAGTGAAGTTCATCGCGTTCTTGATCGTAGTTCAATTGTTTCCAAGCATATAAGATATGATATAAACGATCTTCTGTATGAGAACAATCAAATGAGTTTGCTAATATAAGATGCCCTTTTTCAAAACAATATAAACAGATGGATTGATTTTGAAGCAACGCGTACATTTTCTTACTATTGCCTAGTTTACTTTTTGAAGAGAAGTATTCAATAAGAGGGCTGGCTTGTGAGCAGAAAATGGCATCCGGATAATACTGGTTAATAAAGCTAATAATGCTTTTGTCTATTCCAAAAAGAACGACGGTATTACTGCCTTTGAGAATATTATATCGAACGGTTTCGTAATCTTTGTGTGAATGATTGTGATAGAATAGGATCTCAGCTTGTTCGTCTTCGAAAAAATCTAGCGGTACAATTGTGAATCGCTTATTGGCTATCATAACATTGACCTTTTTATAGGGGTGCTGTAGAAAATCGCATTCGCGAAAAGCTTGCTTGAGGTTAGCAGTTACAGATAATGAACGATCCACTTCTCTCTCTATGATTGATAATGAAGTTTCATGGAGAGGGTTGTAGATAGAAAAAGAAAATCCATCCGAACTTAGCCGGATGGATAACGTATATTGTTGAGATGTTGTAAAATCAATCATTATTCCCAGTTACCGGCACCGTTGTTTGGAGTCTCGATAGAACCGATCATTAAACCACAATACTTGCCTAACTTAGTTTGAACATCTTTTAGATTGATGATCTCTTGTTGATCAAGTCCAGTCAAATAAGTTTCGTAAGGTGCTTTAACTTCGTACAAGAATACTGGTGCACCAGATTTTGCTTTATCGTTTTTAGTTGCCATTGTAAACTTAGATCCGTTTCCGAATGGGATGTACTGTAGAGAATCTGCATTGAATCCTTTTGGATATAATGTGTCCATAACAGCTACCCACATGGTATCACGTTGGAAGTTTTCAAGACCCATCTTTTTAACTTCATCAAAGTTGCCGGTCTTTTTTGCTTTTCTGATAATAGCGATAGCTTTCTTTTCAGTTAATCCATCTTCCAATTGCTTATCTGACAAACGACCAACTTTCATGACGAAAGGAAGTTTTTGATTTTTCACGAAAGCGATCAAGGTGTCGAAACTGCTTGTATATTGTCCTTGATGCAACATACGGTATTCTTGTTGAGCCTTGCGGATGTCTATTAAACGTGCAATAACCGCTTTTTCTCTGATTTTTTTGTCTTTTTCAAAATTAATAGGCCCCATGATACTGTTGTAGCAGATATAAACCAATGCCACTGCACAGAGTCCCAATACAATATTAAATACAGCTTTCATGATAATTTATGTTTTTTAGTTGTTATATTCGCATCGCAAAAATAGAACAAATAAATTTAAATTTAGGTGTTCTACAAACTTTTTTCTCATACAAAAATGATAAATAACTATTTAGAAAGGCAAATTAAAGAATTTTTTCCTTTTCAACCAACTTTTCAGCAAGAAATAGCCATAAAACGCTTGACGAACTTTCTAATCTCAAGCGATAAAGAATCGGTTTTTATATTGAGAGGGTATGCTGGAACCGGAAAAACGTCCTTAGTTGGTGCTTTGGTTAAAGCGTTGACTGCCTTAAAACAAGGTGTTGTCTTGTTGGCTCCAACCGGACGTGCTGCCAAAGTGTTTGCGGGATATGCTAAACACAGTGCTTACACCATTCATAAGAAGATTTATCGTCAGCAGCAATTCTCCAATGATACTGATGCTTTTTCAATTAATGATAATCTTTTAACTCATACCTTGTTTATTGTTGATGAGGCTTCCATGATTAGCAATGACGGACTTTCTGGTGCCACATTTGGTACGGGAAGGCTGTTAGATGATTTAGTACAGTTTGTCTATTCGGGGATGGGGTGCCGACTTTTATTGATGGGAGATACAGCTCAGTTACCTCCGGTCGGCGAGGAGGAAAGCCCGGCTTTATCGAATGAACGTTTTAAGGGATATGGGTTTACAGTCAGTGATATGGATTTAACGGAAGTCCTGAGACAAGAACAATCTTCTGGTGTTTTATGGAATGCAACAAAAATTCGTCAGCAGATCACTTCTAACCATTGTTATGTCTGGCCAAAATTTAAGATATTGGGTTTTGCTGATATCAAACTACTCTCTGGGGGAGATTTTATTGATGTACTGACGACTTGTTATGAAAAAGATGAGATAGAAGAGTCCATTGTGATCTGCCGTTCCAATAAACGGGCTAATCTATATAATAAAGGTATACGTGCTCAGATCTTATGGAGGGAAGACGAATTAAATACCGGAGATCTGTTGATGATTGCTAAGAATAATTATTATTGGTCCGAACAATATAAAGAGATTGATTTCATCGCCAATGGTGAGACTGCGGTGGTCCGTCGTGTTCGCCGAAATCGAGAAATGTATGGCTTTCGTTTTGCTGATGTGACGTTGTACTTGCCCGATTGTGATTTAGAATTAGAAGCGAATGTCTTGTTAGACACCTTGCATGCTGATGCGCCTGCATTAGCTAAATCAGACTCTGATCGATTGTACTATGATGTTTTGGAGGATTATAGCGATGTTTTAAATAAACGCGACCGGATCAAAAAAATGAAAGCCGATCCATACTATAATGCTCTTCAAGTAAAATATGCTTATGCTATAACTTGTCATAAGGCACAAGGAGGGCAATGGAAGAATGTCTTCCTTGATCAAGGTTATCTCTCTCAAGACTACTTGAGCCCAGATTATTTTCGATGGTTATATACTGCTTTTACTCGTGCAACTCAAACACTCTATTTAGTAAACTGTCCTCGTGAGCAAATAGAGTGATGACCATTTATTGGGTTTTTATTTAGTTAGGAAGATCTTTTATAAATCTGAGCCAATTGATTCCATTTCTTTGAATAGTAGTGTTGATACCGGTGAAGAAGTCAATCGTATAAATATGTCCTTGTCCTTCATCACTATTAATGGAATTATAAGTCCGATCTATAAATGTGGTGTTTGAACTATCGTGAGATAAGCGTACAAAGCCGGGGATATTTAGTGAGTTCATAATTCCATTAATGGCAAACATTAACTCATATTCTCTTAATGTTGGAGTTCTAAATCCGTTTGTACCAGTATTATAACGTCCATAGGTGTCGGTTAGTGCGATTAGGAAATGAGCCGATAAGGGGACGTTCCCAACAACAACGCCTTGTGGTCCACTTCCCGGCCCCCCATTGGGATAATAAGCAATGTCAGTAAATCCTCCGGCGGCTAAGTCGACTTCGACGTAATGTTGCCCATCAATGATCACATGTTTAACCCAACTTATTGTATTTAAAGTCGTTTCAGGGTCGATGGTGATTTGGTAACCTGTCTTTTGACCCCTATTCCAATTTAATGTTGGAAAGGTTATGGTGAAGTTTCGTTGAAATTCAATATCGTATACTCCTCCTATTGCCATGTCATAATGAGTTTTTTCATTCAGAATGACATCCATTTTAAAGCCATTTGGGGCTACGGTTTGAGGAATCATATATAATGCCGACGAGTCGGTATTAATTTGCTGAAAAGTAGAACCGTTGGTCTTATTCATCTCAATAAAAGATGGATTTTTCTGAACGACCTGTTTAAGGCTTTCTGTACTACCATTTGCGTCGAAATAAACGCTTTGTGGTGTGAATGTATTATCCTCCCAATTGTAAATGGCTTGTTTACTTACATTGCCTGGATAATAAGATTTAGCTGTTATTAGATTGAAACTTTTTTGAATGTTAGACGGAAGCGTATTTAGAAAACTGATATATGGTGGATTTAATCTGAAGTAGAAGTTGAGCTGAGCCAATAGGTGTTGCATTGAAATGCTTACTTTCGTTTTGGCATATTCGGGTTCTGCATTAAGAACGCTCCCTACTAGTAAATCTTTCTGCAAAGCGACCTCCTCATTTTGTGTGAATCTTAGGGTTGGGAAACCATAAGCAGGGAGTGTAACTACACTGTTTTGTGCTCCTGCCAAAGTTGGAGTGGTTTCGTATGGAGCATAGGCAAAGAAAGATGTTTTTTTATTTTCTTGCCATTGTAGGGTAGGAGCATACGTCCAACGACTAGGATTTTGTCCAGGCGTTATTAAACGTCTAACCCATAAGTTGTAACCATCAAATGAGCTTGGAGTGGCATTTGTGATATCACCCGTAGTGAAGTTGGCAAATAGGCCAAAAGAATCGAAGTTTGCATTATTGAACGAGACTCCCCTGGTCTGGTCAATAGAGATCGAGAAATCGATATTATTACTAGGCGTTTGTTCCTTTTCAACTTCAATAAATTCATTTTGATTGCATGATATCAATAAAATGAATAGGACCGTATGCTTTATAAATTTAAACATTCAATTTTTTTTAAAAGTTGAAATCTATGAGAGAGAAGATTCTCTCTCATAGATTTTAATTTATTAATATGAACTATTTGTGGAAGCAAAGTGTACCCGGAGCTGTTAACTCAAATGTACCTGCAGTAGGAGTGAATTGAGTAAAGCCTGTTGGCGTATTTGCCCAAACGATCTTATTGGTTGCCGACATATTAGTCACTCGACGAGCATCTAAGACTACAGAACTTCCTGTTGTGTATTTTGAAGCTTGGAAGTGTAAAGTTAAATCTCCTAAGCTGATTATACCGGTTCCTGTAGTGCCTTTTAAAATTAAGGTTTGTTTTACCGGACCGACTTCGATCAGATTATTCATGGCATCCGCATATTTCATTATGTTTGTGCCATCTGTTGTCACATTACCAGTTAACGTATATTCGTACCACGGTAAAGCTTTAAACGATACAGAAGCCACAGAGTTAGGAATTGTGAATGTTGCATGTGGGTTTGCATAAGTGGTGGCATAATAGACATCATATTTTACAGGGGTTCTTGTAATAGTAATGTCATTCGTTCTAGGCATCGTTCCACTGAGATCAAGAGTCAAAAGACTATTGGCTTTTAATTTTAGACTCATTAATTTGTCCGATAGATCACCTAAAGCATAAGTCTGGCTCAATGTTCCTTTCACTTTAATTGCAAATGGATAGATAATACCTACAGGTAACGCTTCGGCCAGATCATTATAATAATCAAAGAGTGTTGTCATGGCTGTTACATCGGCTGCACCTCCACCTGCTGTTAGGGTCAATGTCCTTTGAGGGAGTAGGGTGAGTTCTATTTTTCCATTAGCGCTTAATGCATTCAACGTTCCCGGATTGGTGTTTGGAGCTCCTCCATTAATAGATACGCTCCAATCATTTGGAGTTTGTAGCGTAATTGAACCACCGGAAGTCCATAATACATTCGAAAAGTCTAAAGAAATTTTGGAACCGGGCTTAGCTTTATATCCTATTGAGTTCAACGTTGGATTTAAATCGCCTAATGCTATTGTTCCAGAAGCTTTAATCCCTTTCCCAATCATGCGAGTATATCCTTCAGTCATTTCTGTTAAAGCATTATATCGAGTCATTGTGTTGGTCAAGAATGCATTTATAGAGGCTGCATCTGTAACATCATTATTGATCATATTCTGTTCTAAAGAGTTCCAGATTATATTTTCCCACTCTTGTACATCAGCTTCAATTTCTATTTCTGTTTGGTCGAATGGTAACAACATACGGTACGTTATTTTTTCATTCGTATCCCATTCTGAAGCATCAATGATGACTTGCCGATTAAGCTCACCGGTAATAGAAACACCCGAAGAGTTGAACCCTTCATAAACGATGTCTAACTGGACATTGTTTGCGTTATTAGGAATTAACATTAGGGTTGCACTTGGCGCGGCAAAAGTGCTGTAATAGGTTCCTGGAGCCGTAGCATCACCCGGTATTAACGTATGATTTAAGACGCAAGGGATTGAATAACTTTGGGTACCACTGGTACTCGTATTCCATTCTCCATGTCCTTGACTATTAAGATCATCGCTGTTTGAATAGGTGAATGTTCCGGAATAGCGAACTCCGGATAAAGTAATGCTCTTAACGCGTAGTTGAGTATTGTCTTCTGAAGATCGAACTGAAAAATTAAGCTGTGTCAAGGCATGGTAGAATGGCAACTGAATGACTCCACCAATGGTTGGCTTAATTTGGTCAGTTTGATTTACGACCAATAAGTCTGTTTGGTCTTGAGCAGCAACATTCTGTAATGAATAAGTAAATGAGGGATCTCTTGTGACTGCAGAAGTCGTTGTTGGTGCTACAAATTGGGTGGATAGATCTTGACTACTTACAGCGTTTGCCCAGCCGTAGAATTGGATTTTTTCGTCACTTGTTGGCCAATAATATTTGACTAATCCTGTCCCAATTACCCATTTCATACTCGTATTATTCCATACGACTTGATCCGAAATCATACTATTAAAGTAGGATGTTCCGGCTCGTCCATTAACATCTGTGCGATAAGCTCTGATGTCGAATCCAATATTCTTTAAGCCTGGTAATGCAATCTCTGTTGCACGGGTTTTAATTCCGATAGACGGATCACCAAAACTTATTTCATTGTCCTGACTTTGTGAAATGTCAGATACAATTTCTTTCTCAGCACAACTTACTAATAATGCTGAGAAGATTAGGGTCATAAACTTCTTGTTCATAAGTAACTGATTTAAAATTAATAATTGATATTTATTGCTTTTCTTGTAGAGACAAGCGGTATGTCTATAATATCTTCATCCCCCCAATCTCCTACGTCTGGAGTTAGTCCCTGTTCATCTTCAGGAGTGACCTCTGGTATTATTATTTTGTTGTCTGGATTTGTTGTTAGGTTTATTTCAATAATGATTTCCCCAAAAAGGTCTCTCTTGATCGTTGTGTAGGAGGATACGTCGAATTGACGTCTTACAACTGTTCTTTCTACATCTCTTAGTGTCAGTTCAACATCGAGCATTAGACTACCTGGGGGTAATGATAGCTCTGATTCCGGAATATAAATTCTGTTTTGTAAGGATTTAGTGTCTGATATCCTTTGGTAAATAATAGATGGATCGTCGGTTGTCTCAGAATAAAAGGCTTCTCCTGGGAGACCAAAAACAAAGCTTTTACCGAAGATGTACCCATTTACATTAGTGTTGTTAAGTACTCTTTTGGAATCAAATGCTGTTGCTCCTTTGTCTACCGGGTTAATACGGCTATTTAATACCACCCCCTTAGCAATGCCGGATAATTGGATAGACATTCCATCTGGCCTAACTAAATATAATCGATCGACTTCCATGTAGAGGTGACAAGATACATTGGTTGGGCGTGGTTGGATAATCAATTCGTAAATGGCTGGGGGATCCTCGGAACAATCTTTGCTATCTGAAGCCAGGAAAGCCTCTTCTATCATTTTTTCGGTGATTTCTAAATGTGCCATTGAAGCCACGACCAATGAATCCGGATTCATTAATAGGGGAAGCCCTAAATATGAGTTGTTCCCGGTCTGATTGGCCACTCCATTAATCTCGAGGTATGAATTTAAATCTTTGATCGTTAGTCGGCTAAATTCATTTATTCTACCGTTGAATGCTATGACAGAGTATGTGCCAGGTTCTAATTTTACACTAGAATGATCTCCCATGACATATTCTATGATAGGAGTAGTGGATTGGTCTTTATAGAATAGCACAGTACTCACTGTTGGAACAAATCCATTACATTTTTGCCAATCAAAGGTTAAACTTAGTTCAGCATAGTTTGTATCCCTGTAAGCAAGGTGCAAACGCTCGCAACTTACTACGGAAAAACACCATATTGTGACAATAATCACTATGGAAAGGCTTTTTATGTTTTTTAGGACTAGCATATGATGATTTTATCC
>JBKEDO010000074.1:0-23309 GCA_047975405.1 Bacteroides sp. | reverse complement strand
CGATTGTAAACTCACAAAATAAGAATGCTCTATCAATCCAGATCTCTTTTGTTCTATATAAGCTATTGGGCATGGCGTCTCAAAGCCCCTTGCTAGAAGTTTTTCTGGATATAAAAAAGCACGTTTCCCTTTTGGTTGACGAAAGAAGGTATATGCCACTCGATTAATCCAAAAAGGCACTTCGTATCGTTTGACATTAATTTCCAAACCATTAATATTTAGCACCTTTATTAAATTACGCTTTTGATAAATAATTCGTCCTTCTTTCTCAAAAGACTGAGGAAGCTTCGAAAGATACTCCCTCAAATATTCATATTTAGGATTAATCATTAACTTCATTTTTACAACTCTTCTCCTTAACTAAAATACTATCTAATACTCAATCTATAGTCTGTCCTGTCATCCTAAAATATTTATCAAGAACAAGAAGTGAAATTAATTTCTCACGTTTTTTATTTTTAAATTGTTCTACGTAATCATGTGCATGCGCTATGATTGCTAAAGCTTCTTCGGGATGATTAATATAATAATTCAATCGTTTTTCTAGGTCTGAGAAATCGGGTTTAATCTCGATATAGTGATAATTAGGGATTAAAGTCCCTTCCATAAACCAAGTTTCACAAGTTGGTTTAGGCATCACAGCAATAGAATTCGACGACATGATCCATTTCAGATTGCTAGCGACATCATTTCCCTCTAACGCCATAATAAATTTATAGTCCAAATGATCACGAATCGTCATTTTCTCAGTCTGCCATTCTTGAGGATCATCTGTATGTTTACCAACATCACCCAGATCACACATTGGATGACTAAAATACATCTCCATAAACAACTTACGCGAAGGTTTCCCTTTTACTTTACCTCTGAAGATAACCCTGTTTTTTTTAGCCTCAAAAGAGATTTTATCCTTAACAAAAATAAAATGTCTAACCTTAACCAACTTCATTACAATGGAATTCCGGTTATCATCCGTCAACGGACGACTTTTCACAACCGACGGAAATGAAGGAACAAATGTAACATCACCTGGACAAAAGCCCCACCTATAAGACAGAGGAAACCAACGGGTGAATTCATAGGAATCAAAAAAGTAAACCTTTGGCTTTTCAATCTTGTGTTCAGACAAAAGCCTAGCATCATTAGGCAAGACCACACGGCTAGAAAGTTGATTGTAATAGTTCACTCGACTTTCAATATAACTCCAATCGCTCCTTGAAGCAGCATGTTTTAAGACCGATCGCAACTTCATTCTAAAAAAGAGATTGGGAATCAAAAGATTGAGATAACTTTTAGCGTAATATATAAATTTAGGGTTCTTACCGCTACAAAGTTTGTATAACAAAAAGCTTTTCATTGGGTCACATTATTAAATTATTAGTCCTTCGATCTTAGCAATAATCTGTTCAGGACGAATGTTTTGCATACAAGCATAATCCCCTCTCAAACACGGTTTCTGTCCATAGACAGAACATGGTCGGCAAGGCATATCTAATTGAACCGCATTCACCGGAAGTTGCTTCCATCCCATAAAACCGGCATATGGATGAGTGGCTCCCCAAACAGAGACCACTGGAACGTTGGCCAAAGAAGCCAGATGCATATTAGCGGAATCCATAGATACCATAACATCCAAATGACTCATTAGGATCAATTCGGTTTGCATATTCAAATGCCCAACTGTTGAAATTAGAGTTGGATACTTCTTCACCCAAGAATCAAACACGTCTTTTTCTTTTTGGCCACCACCAAATAGAAAGACCTTCACATTGGGAAGAGCTGCAAAATGCGCAACCACCTTTTCCTGCAACTCTATCGGATAAATTTTTCCCTGATGTTTAGCAAAAGGTGCAATGCCTATCCACTTTGCCTGACTTTTATCTCCTGACAAAAACTGAATCTGAGCAAAATTGCCCTTTCCGTCATTATAGATTGAAGAAAAGTTCACCAAAATAGGTAATCCTAAACATTCAAACACATCGGCATAACGTCGGAAAGAACTTTTTTGGTTCTCCAAAACTTTATGTTTCTGCCTAACGAGTTTATGCTTGCCGGAACGCCCTTTACAGATGACAGCCACCGTTTTCCCAATAAGCCTAAAACGCCACGACAAATATTTCGAACGAAGCACATCATGCAAATCTGCAACATAATCAAAGTGTTCATGACGTAATTCCTTAAAAAGCCTGTTAAGTCCTCCAAGTCCCTTATAATTTTGTGAAAAATCAACTCCTCGAAATCGCACATTTTGAGGTAATTCGCAGAAAAGAGATTTGAAAGAAGCACGACTCAATACAGTAATTTCATGCTCAGGGTATTGTTCGGCCAGTGAATAAATTACAGGAATAGTCATGGCCACATCCCCCAAAGCAGAAAAACGAATAACAAGAATACGAGCCATCAATTATTTTTTTGCATAAAGAACCGGATTCAATGCAGGGTCGTTATACATCTTCATCTGTTTATAGACTTTCATGTATTTCTTGCCCGATTCAATATCACCTAACAATTGGTCAATTGCAGCTGACAAGTCCTTCTTTTGTTCCAACAAGATACTTAGCTTAGTCTGGCATTGCGATAAATGCTCTTCGGTCGTATCTTTACGCTCTACTTCTTTTTGCATATGGTAAATCTTCAATGCAAGAATAGAGAGACGATCGATTGCCCATGCAGGGCTCTCTGTATTGATTGTCGCATCAGTTGCGGCAGTAACATCTTTATATTTATCTAAGAAATAGCTATCAATTAGTTCTACTAAATCCGTTCGATCTTGATTTGATTTATCAATCCTTCTCTTCAAGACTAAAGCCTCATTAGGATCGATGTGTGGATCGCGAATAATATCTTCAAAGTGCCATTGAACAGCGTCAATCCAATTCTTCAAATATAAATAATATTCGATGGTCTTTAACTCGTAAGGGTTATTTATTGGCGCATCTACATTGTCTTTAATGTGATAATCGTTGGTTGATTGCCAAAAGATCTGGTTAGAGATATCACTAAATGTCATAATTTTTATCAGCTTATAAATATACTAATAGACAAAACTAGACAATATTTTCCATACAGCCAATCTTTTCTTCTTTTTTTATTTTGTATCTTTGCTAGACTAAAAACAGACTGTTTATGAAAATTATCGTTGACGATAAAATCCCATATTTAAAAGGAATCATAGAAAAAATAACTCCAGAAGTTCTTTTTGTTTCCGGAAAGGATTTTAATAAGAGCTTGATAAAAGACGCCGATGCACTTATTGTACGAACACGAACGCTTTGCAATCAAGAATTACTTGAAGGCAGTTCTGTGAAATTTATAGCTACTGCAACGATCGGCTATGACCATATCGACACCGATTATTGCCACAAAGCAGGAATAACATGGACGAATGCCCCTGGATGTAATGCCAACTCTGTAGCCCAATATATTGAGTCCTCATTACTCTTGCTAAAAGTTCAAAAGGAGTTCAACCTAAACGCACTGACTATTGGGATTGTTGGCGTTGGAAACGTTGGGAAAAAAGTAGCTGATGTCGCTCGAAATTTAGGAATGCGTGTCCTATTAAATGATCCTCCGAGAGAAAAAAACGAAAATATAAAAGGATTCTATTCATTGGAACAATTAGCACAAGAAAGCGATATTATCACCTTCCACGTTCCGTTGAATCAAAGTGGAGCATACAAAACTCTGCATCTAGGCAACCAAACCTTCTTTTCCTCTCTAAAACGTCGACCGATCATTATCAACACCTCCCGAGGAGAGGTTCTAGAAACTGAGGCCTTATTAGAAGCCTTAGAAAAAGGAGAGATCGCAGATGCCATAATCGATGTCTGGGAGAATGAGCCAAACCTCAATCTTCCATTATTAGAGAAAGTGTTCATCGGCACCCCGCACATCGCCGGTTATTCAGCTGACGGAAAAGCCAATGCAACCAGAATGTCATTAGATGCCTTATGCCGTTTTTTCAACATCAATGAAAATTATAATATAGCCCCCCCAGAACCGGAGTCCTCTATCATTTCCGCGAAAAGCAGAGAGGAGGCTCTACTTCAAATATACAATCCCACAAACGATAGTCAAAGACTTAAAGAACACCCTGAACAGTTCGAATTTTTCAGAGGAAATTATCCATTAAGAAGAGAAGAGAATGCTTATCATCTAATCATAGAAAAATAAGTTCTCGGTTTCCCGCTTTACATTATATTTTACGTATTTTTGTAAAAAAAACAAATCATGAATATCCTCATCGTTTACAACGGAATCGTACCTGCAACCTTATATGGAGGGACAGAACGTGTGATATGGTACCTAGGACACGAACTCGTAAAACTAGGACATAAAGTGACTTTCCTCGTACACAAAGGGTCGCATTGCCCGTTTGCAAAAGTAATCTATCGAGACTCAACACAACCTCTTTCCAACCAGATTCCTCAAGACACAGATCTTGTCCATTTTAATGCACCTGCTGATTCTAGCATTAAGCAACCCTATATCGTAACAGAGCACGGGAATAGGAAACAAGATTTTGTTTTTGACCGCAATACGGTTTTTGTTTCAAAAAACCACGCCGAGAGATATAACAGCAATTCTTACGTACACAATGGTTTAGATTGGGATGATTATGGAAAGTGTGATTTAAATTGCAAACGAGAATACTATCATTTCCTCGGAAAAGCAGCATGGCGAGTTAAAAACGTTCAAGGCGCCATCCAAGTTGCCAAGCAACTTCGCAATGAAAAACTGTATGTATTAGGAGGGACACGACTAAATATCAAAATGGGATTTCGATTAACCTTATCACCGAAGATACGATTCAAAGGTATGGTTGGAGGAGAAAAAAAATTAAGACTACTCAACCGATCCAAAGGACTTATTTTCCCAATTCGCTGGCATGAACCTTTCGGATTAGCCATCACTGAAAGTTTATACTTTGGTGCTCCCGTCTTTGGAACCCCATATGGATCATTGCCTGAACTAGTCACACCTGAAGTTGGCTTCCTCTCAAATTCGGCTCAAGAGTTAGTCGAGCACATCCAGTCAACATCATACGATCCAAAGATTGCACATGAATATGCTCTGGAGAATTTCAATTCGGCAGTAATGGCTAGAGAATATCTAAAAAAATATGAGCAGATTTTAAATGGAAATGATCTGAATAACATCACTCCAAAATTGAAGGAAGTAAATCCAAACAAGTTCCTTCCTTGGAAATAAAATGCAATAATACGCTTTATAGGTTTGGATGAAAACATAAAAACAAAATCAGAATAGTTCTTGATCTATTCTGATTCTGGAATAATCACCTCTATCTCACTTGAAGTAGAGGTTTTTTCATTCTCTTGATCTTTAATCTCGTTTAACAGTTTAACGAAATCAACTTCCTTAATCTTATGAATGGCCATCTTTGCAGCATTCTGCTGTGACTCTTTCTTAGAATAACCAGTGCCAGTACCCGCAGACTGCTTTTGAATCAAGATTTCGGTTTGGAAAACAGGATTTCCCTCTCCATCAGAAAACTGTTCAATCAGCTCAAACGACACCTCCATCTTATTCTTCTGGCTCCACTCAATCAGTTTCGATTTAAAGTTAACCTCCTTACGAGAAATCTTATCTAAGTCAATGTAGGGGCTAATAATCTTCTCATCGACAAACTGTTTACACCGATCATACCCCTGATCGAGATAAATCGCTCCGACGAAAGCTTCAAACGCATTGCCATACATATAACTATTGTGAGAAGACGATCTCGAAGAAAACTTAATCAGCTTATCTAGTCCAATCTCCACAGCCAACTTATTCAATGTTTCACGCTGAACGATTTTCGATCGAGTATTGGTTAAGAAACCCTCTCTCTTACCAGGGAAACGATTATAAACGATATCTCCGACAATGGCATCCAAGATCGCATCACCCAAAAACTCCAAACGTTCGTTATTGAGCTGTCGTCCTTCTTCCGATCGAATAGATGAAGATTTATGTAAAAGCGCCTGCTGATAAAGATTTATATTTCGAGGATAAAACCCCAGAATACGATAAAAACAAAGATAAGACTCTTTGTTTTTAACAAACAAGAGCCTTATCTTTTCTATTTTTTTGCGTAACACGATATTACTCAGCGTATTTCTTGAATATTACACAAGCATTATGACCACCAAAACCAAACGTATTCGACAAAGCCACGTTAATATCACGTTTTTGAGCTTTGTTAAATGTAAAGTTCAAGTCATAATCTACATTCTCGTCATTGTCCCCTTCTTCATGATTGATTGTAGGAGGTACAATGCCATTTTTAATGGCAAGAATACATGCGATAGCTTCCACAGCACCGGCAGCACCTAATAAGTGTCCTGTCATAGACTTAGTTGAACTAATGTTCAAATCGTAAGCATGTGCACCAAATACCTCTTTAATAGCCTTAGCTTCCGAGATATCTCCAACCGGAGTAGATGTACCGTGTACGTTGATGTAGTCAATCTCCTTAGGATCCATTTCTGCATCTTCCAAGGCATTAAACATCACCAACTTAGCCCCAAGACCTTCCGGATGAGAAGCCGTTAAGTGATGAGCATCAGCCGACATGCCGACACCGACAAGCTCAGCATAGATTTTTGCACCACGTGCTTTGGCATGTTCTAGTTCCTCAAGAACCAAGCAACCGCCACCTTCACCCATTACAAAACCGTCACGACTAGCGCTAAACGGGCGAGAAGCACGAGTAGGATCATCATTACGGGTTGACAAGGCATGCATAGCATTAAAGCCACCTACACCTGCAGGGAAAATAGCTGCTTCCGATCCTCCGGATACGATAGCATTAGCTTTACCTAAACGAATCAAGTTAAAAGCATCAGCAATAGCATTTGTTGATGTTGCGCATGCCGAACAAGTCGAATAGTTTGGTCCGTGAAAACCATACATAATAGAAATCTGTCCTGCTGCGATATCCGAGATCATCTTAGGAATGAAGAACGGATTAAACTTCGGACCGTTTTCTTTACGCAATGCATAATTCTCAACTTCTTCCTCAAATGTATGTATACCACCGATACCGGCACCAAAAATGACACCGATTCTGTTCAAATCTTCTTTTTCAATATCAAGACCAGAGTCATCGACCGCTTCTTTAGCTACAGCGACTGCATAATGTGTATACAAGTCCATCTTACGAGCTTCCTTGCGATCAATATACTTTGTCACATCGAAGTTTTTAACTTCACATGCGAATTGTGTCTTGAATAACGACGCATCAAAATGAGTAATAGGCCCTGCCCCACTTACTCCATTAGTCAAGTTTTCCCAAAATTCAGGAATACTATTACCAACGGGGGTAATTGCACCAAGGCCTGTTACTACTACTCTTTTTAATTTCATATCTATGAAATCGGATTACTTAGTGTGTTCTTCGATATAAGATACAGCGTCACCTACAGTACCAATCTTTTCAGCTTGGTCATCAGGGATAGAGATATTGAATTCTTTCTCAAATTCCATGATAAGTTCTACTGTGTCAAGAGAATCTGCTCCGAGATCATTAGTGAAGCTTGCCTCATTAGTAACTTCTGATTCTTCTACGCCTAATTTATCAACGATAATCGCTTTCACTCTAGATGCAATTTCAGACATAACTTTAAGTTTTTAATTAATAATTAGTTTTATTTCTTTAATTTTGCGCTGCAAAGGAATGAATATTTATCGTTTTGAGCAAATATTTGATTAAATAAATGCAATTTTTTGCACATTTTTTAGAAATCTGTGCACTAAACTCCGATTATATGAGGAAAAACATCGCTATTTTTGCTTCCGGCTCAGGTACAAATACCGAGAATATAATTCGTTTTTTCGAAAATCACCCTGATATTAAGATTGAATTAGTGGTTTCGAACAAATCAGAGGCACCGGTTTTGACTCGATCAACCCATCTAAATGTTACAGCTTTAGCTTTTTCAAAGGAAGAATGGCAGAGAGGAAATCAGATTTTAAATCTTTTAAAGAAACACAAAATCGATTTCATCGTTCTTGCCGGATTCCTCATTCGTGTCCCGGAATCAATTTTGCATATTTATCCTAATAAAATTATAAATATTCACCCAGCCCTTTTGCCGAAGTTTGGGGGAAAAGGGATGTACGGTAGCCGTGTTCATGAGGCTGTTCTGCAACACAACGAAACAAAAACCGGCATTACCATTCATTATATTAATGAGAAATATGACGAAGGAGATATTATTTTTCAATCCTCCATTCCAGTCGAACCCAATGAGACCCCAGACAGTCTCGCTCAGAAAGTGCATCAATTAGAATACCAATATTACCCCATCGTGATCGAAAATCTACTCAAGTCTCTTGAGTAAACTCTATCTTAACCAAAACAAATACCCATACGTCGCCCTTGCACCACTAAATCATGATCATCAGTAACCAATTTTAATTTACCGGCTACTTCATCCAGCGGTATGGACAAGATATCAGCGCCCTTTAACGCTACCATATGGCCAAATACGCCATTAGCAATCAACTCAGTAGCATGACCACCCATTCGAGTCGCCAGATTACGATCATAGGGTGTTGGAGATCCACCACGCTGAATATAGCCTAAGACCGTCTCACGCGTTTCGATCCCTGTTTCGTATTCAATCTCTTGAGCAATAAATTCACCGGCTCGCTTCTTACCTTCAGTCGATATGCCTTCGGCAACCACCACAATAGAATAAGGCTTACCTTTCTTCAAACGATTCATAATCGTTTCACCAATATTCTTAATCTGATAAGGAATCTCAGGAACCAAGATCACATCTCCACCGCCTGCCATGCCTGAATAAAGAGCAATCCATCCGGCCTTATGTCCCATCACTTCAATGACCATCACCCGTTTATGCGAACTTGCCGTAGAATGTAGACGATCGATGGCATCCGTTGCAATATTAACCGCCGAATCAAATCCAAAAGAGACATCCGTACCCCAAATATCGTTGTCGATGGTCTTAGGTATAGAAATAATGTTAACACCCATTGCGGCAAACTTAGCAGCCGTCTTCTGCGTTCCGTTTCCACCAATACAAACCACACAATCCAATCCCAGTTCCTTGATATTATTCTGAATCAACGTTGGCTTATCCACTCCTGAGATGAGTCCGCCTCCTTTTTTAAAGGGTTTCTCACGGGAAGTCCCAAGCATCGTTCCCCCTAGATTCAATAAGCCCGACAACGATTTATCTGTAAAAATCTCGACATCTTTTGTTAGTAGTCCTTGAAAGCCGCTGTGTATCCCCACGACCTCCATCCCATAATGGTTAATTGCCGTTTTACACACGCCACGAATCGTTGCATTGATTCCCGGGCAATCTCCTCCAGAAGTTAGTATTCCAATTCTCATTGTAGTAATTATTAGACAGAAATGTGTTATTTTGACTCCTTAAGAGTCTATTTTAACGTTTATTTCTCTGGTAAAGATAGAAAAAAAAATAAATAAGGTTACTTTTGCAAGACTAAACATCATGGCTTAGAACAAAAAAATGAATATAACAAAAATTATCAGCAAAGCTTTTACCCCGCGTCTGAGGGAAATAGAACTTTATGCCACACAAGCCGGTGAGATTCAAAACCGAGTTTTGATGCATTTGGTTCATACCGCCGAACACACAGAATGGGGAAAGAAATACGATTACAAAACCATTCGGAACTACAATGACTTCCGTTCGCGACTTCCCATACAAACGTATGAAGAAGTCAAGCCCTATGTCGAGCGTTTACGCCAAGGTGAACAGAATCTCATTTGGCCATCGGAAATTCGTTGGTTTGCCAAATCTTCAGGCACAACAAACGACAAGAGCAAATTCTTGCCAGTCAGCCGTGAAGCCTTACAAGACATTCATTATAAGGGAGGAAAAGATGCGGTTACTCTCTATTTCAATATCAACCCCGATAGTCGGATGTTCTCAGGCAAAGGCCTCATCCTGGGAGGTAGTCATAGTCCCAACCTCAACTCCAATCACAGTTTGGTTGGCGACCTATCGGCCATTCTTATCCAAAACGTCCATCCGCTGGTCAACTATATCCGCGTACCGGAAAAGCGCATCGCTTTAATGGACGAATGGGAAAGCAAGATTGAAGCCATAGCCAACAGCACCATTCCTAAGAATGTCACTAATCTATCGGGTGTACCCTCATGGATGCTCGTTCTCATCAAACGAATTCTCGAACAAACCGGCAAACAAAGCTTAGAAGAAGTTTGGCCCAACCTAGAAGTTTTTTTCCACGGTGGAGTTGCTTTTACGCCCTATCGTGAGCAATACAAGCAGGTGATCCACTCACCGAAGATGCACTACATGGAGACTTACAATGCATCGGAAGGTTATTTCGGGACACAGAACGATCTGACCGATCCGGCCATGCTCTTGATGATCGACTATGGAGTATTCTATGAATTTATTCCTTTAGAGGAAGTTGGCAAAGAGAACCCAACGGTTTATTGCCTCGAAGAGGTGGAGATCAATAAAAACTACGCCCTCGTCATCTCCACAACTTGTGGATTGTGGCGTTATATGATTGGAGACACCGTGAAGTTCACTCAAAAAGATCCTTATAAATTCATCATCACCGGTCGCACCAAACATTTCATCAACGCTTTTGGCGAAGAGCTCATCGTTGATAACGCAGAAAAAGGGTTAGCAAAGGCTTGTCAGGCTACCGGCGCACAAGTTTTAGAGTATTCCGCCGCACCGGTCTTCATGGATGCGAATGCCAAATGTCGCCACCAATGGTTGATCGAGTTTGCCAAACAGCCCGATTCACTGGAACAGTTTGCTGCCATTCTCGACGCCACCTTGAAAGAAGTTAACTCCGACTATGAGGCTAAGCGTTGGAAAGATATTGCCCTACAACCGTTGGAGGTTATCGTGGCACGCAAAAGTTTATTCCACGATTGGTTGGCTCAGAAAGGCAAACTCGGTGGACAACATAAAATACCAAGACTATCGAACACCCGTGAATACATCGAAGATATGCTGGCATTGAATGCTCAATAAAAGCCTCGCCACTCCCACAACCGGAAACGTTCGAAACCCAATCATAAGGCATGATCACATCAAAAGATGAATCATGCCTTTTTTTCTTCAACCCAAGCCCGTTGTGAACCGATTCGCAAGCATTTCCTTTGTAAAAACGAATCGGCGGACTTGCAACGCGTTATTCGTTTGCCTATAGGCGAACGAAAGAATTCCCCTAGGCGAACGAAAGTTTGCCTATAGGCGGACAAAAGTTTGCCTATAGGCAAACGAATAACACATCGCAAGAAAATAGGTTAGCGATCGCAAACGAGCAGCTTAGTCTTAGTTAGCGACTGGTCAAGGAACGAGACTACAACACCGCCTCAATAATTCCACCACCAATCAACAACTCCCCATGATAAAACGCAGCGGCTTGCCCAAGAGCAATCGCCGTAAGCGGTTCCAGAAGATCAACAAACAGTTGTCCGGACGAAGTACGGGACACCCGACAACGATTAGCTTGTTTCCTATAGCGAATCTTAACGATCACTTCATCATGACCGAACAACAGAGACTCATCGACCACATTCCATTCTTTCAAAAAGAAGCCTCGTTTCTCCAAGCCACGTAGGTCGGATAACACGATCTCATTCGTCTCCGGATGAATCTCTTTGACGAACACAGCTTTGTTTAGGTGAATGCCCAACCCGCGTCGCTGACCGATGGTATAATACGGATAGCCCTCGTGCCAAGCGATGAACCGTCCCTCCTCATCAACAAACCGTCCACGCTTATCGGAGAGTAATGGTGGCGGATTGTGATCATTCTTCAAGAACGTTCGATAATCCATCGGACAGAAACATACTCCTAGGCTATCTTTCTTTTTAGCCACCTTAGCATACCCACGCTCTAAAGCCAAGGCACGTGCCTCCGTTTTAATGATGTCGCCCATCGGCAAAACCATCCGCCGCAAAAGATCTTGCGACAAGCCCCATAGAAAGAAGCTTTGATCTTTATCTCGATCGAGCCCTGGTGTCAAATAATAAGTTTCTCCAATAAGAATCTTTCGGACATAATGTCCTGTAGAGATATAGGTAATGCCCATCTCATCGGCAATTTTTGCCAACAACGGCCATTTGAGGTAGTTATTGCATAAGATGCAAGGGACCGGCGTGCGACCGGCAAAATACTCCGCCACAAAATATCGAACGATATACGCCTCGAATTGGTCGCGCGCATCGTACACCAAGTGGCGGATACCTAAACGCTCAGCCAACTCCGCCGCATCGTTCAGATAGTCGCGACTGTCGTTCAATTCATAAAAGCGGAACGTCACCCCAATCACGTCATAGCCTTGATCCTGCAACAACATCGCCGCCACGGAGCTGTCGGTTCCACCGCTCATACCCAACAAAACCTGCCTCTTTTCTGTATTCATCCTGCAAAAATAGATATTTTCAGAAAGCAACAAGAGATTTTAAGCCTAAGGGATCCTAAAAGTCATAAAAAACAGTCCACAAGGTTCATGATCGAGGGAACTTTGTAGAATGGCAATATTATCTTACCTTTGCGCCTTTATTTTTTAATACCTAGCTTATTACCCCATGGATTATAAATTGATTGTACTCGATTTAGACGGTACACTAACCAATAGTAAAAAGGAGATCACTCCACGCAATTTAGAAACGCTGATCCGCGCTCAAGAACAAGGCGTACGCTTGGTGTTAGCTTCCGGACGCCCCACCTATGGCATTGTCCCTTTAGCTGAACAACTTCGCATGTCCGAGTTTGGCGGTTATATATTATCATACAACGGTGGCGAAATCATTGATTGGAAGACCAAAAAGATGATGTATGAAAACGTGCTGCCCAATGAGGTGATTCCCCACCTTTATGAGTGTGCAAGTAAATACAAACTACCTCTCTTATCCTACGACGAAGCAGAAATCGTCACGGAATACCCGGAGGACGAGTATGTGCTTAAAGAAGCCTTTCTCAATAAGATGGCCGTTCGTAAAGCTTCGGCCTTCCTCGAAGAGATCACGCTCCCATTACCTAAATGCCTCATCGTGGGCGATCCGGATCTATTGATTCAAGTCGAATCGGAACTCTGTATTGAGTTACAAGGACGAATTAATGTCTTCCGCTCGGAGCCCTATTTCTTAGAACTCGTCCCACAAGGAATAGACAAAGCCATGTCGCTCGATGTCCTCATCAAAGAATTAGGCCTAAGTCGTGAGGAACTCATTGCTATCGGCGACGGATACAACGATCTTTCGATGATCCGTTTTGCCGGCATGGGAATTGCCATGGCCAATGCGCAAGAACCCGTAAAAAAGGCAGCCGATTATATCACATTAAGCAATGAGGAAGACGGTGTAGCCGAAGCGATCCTCAAGTTTGTACTCAAAGACTAATCGGCCCCACCCCCATAAAAAGAAATCCCCTGTTGCTTAAACAACAGGGGATTTTTATTGCTAAAACGTATCAGTCGGATTAATATCCGCTATTATTTTCCCAACCGGACATCTGCACTTCCGTTTCAGGGAGTGGTAGATAATAATGCCCTTGAGCTTTATATACCGATTGTACAAATGGATCTGTAATATTCGAGACTTCATCAACGAAACGATATTCTTTGATCTCGCTCACTTTCTCGCGACGGACAAAGTCAAACCAACGTTTGCCTTCAGCATAGAACTCGATACCACGCTCTTTAAACACAGCCTTGTCGAACAAAGCAGGATCGGTTGTTGTTGTCTGTTCGTTAATCGCCACATGAGCACGTTGTTGGATATCGCGCAGGCATTTCGATGCCAAAGCATCAACTTGATGAGTGGCCAACACCGAAGCCTCAGCATAAATAAGATAAGCATCTGCCAAACGATAGATCGTCGTCAATCCATTAGACAGCTGGCTCAACACCCCTTTGGCATTCACCTCATTATAATCTCTAAATTTTGAAATCAGAGGAAGTTTATTCGCACTTTGTTGGTAAGTCACATGAGTCTTTACACCATTCACCTTTTCATCCCATTCGGTTTCAAAGTTCCAAGCCTTACGGTCATCATTCGGACAAGCATCCATGAAATGAGGATTAGCAAAATAGTCTCCCCAACCTGCGTACTGAGCATGAGTGCTTGGGTAGAACGACTTTCCATACTGACTTGGCATCTTATAAGCCACACTATTCATAATGGCAAACAAGTGCTCATTCGCGTCAGTCTTCTTCGCTTCTTTCCATAGGTCGGCATATGCGGGAGTCAACTGTAAGCCTGAATTAACGACCACATCCTTAGCCAAATCGGCGGCTTCGGCTGCTGTATTTCTCTTCAGTGGCCATCCTGCCATGGTCAATTTAACATCCGCCAAACAAGTCTTAGCCGCCCACTGTGAAGGAGAACCGGCATCACCCGTACGACTCACTTTGGGTAAATCCTGACAAGCAATCATCAAATCGGGCACAATCACCTCATCATAGATACGTGCCACACTCACTCTCGGGTTATTTTCTAGAGCAGCCTGTTCCGAGTTAGTCACCAATGGAACTTCACCAAACATACGCACCAAATAAAAGTAAGCTAACCCACGCATGAATCGTGCTTCACCAACCACAGCCTTATATTTTGGTCCTTCCACAGCATCATCCGGAATGGGAGTACCGTTAATCATTTTATTCGAGCTATTGATCACTGCCCAGAAATTTTGCCAGAGTGCTGTAATATCTTTTACACTACCACTGGTACTTGGGATCATATTATAAAGATAAAGCATGTCATTATTCGGTTTAGTCACCAAAGGGACAACATCTCCGGCAGCCGTGTTATAGCGTAAGATACGACAACTAAATCCATAATTACCATTCCACATATCACCATAGATACCCGATACCCCTTTCGAGACTACATCAAGGCTCTGTGGTATTTGAATATATTCTTCCTCGGTCAGGAACGATTGTGGGTCTTGGTCAAGTTCTACACAAGAAGCAAACAGTAGTAAACTTCCGGCAGTCAAGGCCATAATTTTATTTAAATTCTTCATAAATTGCATTGTTTAAGATTAGATTAGAATGAGAAATTGACACCAAACAAATAGTTACGTCCGTTAGGATAAGCGCCCCAATCGGCCCCTTGAGTCAAAGGAGTTCCGAGAGCAGCTTCCGGATCCAAGCCACTATATGATGTGATATGGAATGGATTCTGTATAGAAGCGTAAACACGGAAACGGTTAATACCCATTTTCGAACAAACAGTCGAAGGTAAATTGTAACCCAACGTTATATTTTTAATCTTAATGAAGCTTCCATCTTCTACAAAACGTGAACTGATAGCATCTCTAATATCCTTCGTTGCATTGACAAATCCCGGGATAGAGGTCTCTTCATGATCTGGGCGCCAACGATTAAGAAGTTCCGGATTAGCGGTGATCTTGTCTACATTTGTTCCCGGAAGGACACCAAAGCGTGACTGGCGAGTCGCATTATAGATATCGAAGCCATGGTAACCTACAATGAAAAGAGCTAAGTCAAACTGACCATAAGCAAAAGTATTGTTCCATCCCCAGTTAAAAGTCGGTTGTCCACAACCGATCACCTTCATATCATCTTCTGTATATTTACCATCACCATTCAAGTCTTTGTATTTAGCCTGACCAGGGATCACACCGTAAACCTCTGCGTTTGTTTTGCCTTCGGGATTCTCTTTCAAAGCAGCCACTTGCGAAACCTCAGCGGTTTTCCAAACCCCATCAAACACATAGCCATAGAACGTACCGAGTTTTTCTCCTTCAATCATACGGAAAAGGGCACTCTCGTACTTACCATCGCCTTGAGTTTGCATTCTTGTCAGTGTAGGAATACGTTCGAAAGTTCCTTTATTGTGTGTCAAAGTCACATCTGTTCTCCAATTGAAACTTTCAGAGCTAATAGGAGTTGCTCCTAAAGTCACCTCAAATCCACGGTTTCTAATCTCACCGGCATTACGAAGCAAATCGGGCCATCCGGTATGGATCGGTTGTTTAACGTTCAACAAGATACGCTTTGACAATTTATCATAATAATCAATGCTTGCTGTCAATCGTCCGTTCAAGAATGAAAAGTCAGCTCCGGCATTCCATTGTTCGTTGCGTTCCCATTGCAATGCAGGTGAAGCAGGACGTCCCACACGATAAGAGGTTGTTCCATCGGCATTCTTTACCGCTTCCATCTTAGAGTAGATGCGATACATCTCTACCGATTGATTACCTACAGATCCGTAACCCAAACGAAGCTTGAACTGATCCATCCACTCAACCGACTTCATGAAGTGTTCTTGTTTCACATCCCAAGCCAAAGCAACCGATGGAAAATAATCCCATTTCTTCGATAACGCAGCCGATCCATCGGCACGAAGAGAAGCTGTCAGCATGTAGCGATTCAAAAAGACATAATTGATTCGTCCTAAGAACGACATGAGAGAATGTTTGGTCAAGTTCGATGAAACCTCAGCAATCTCAGAGTAATCCAACCCGTTAATTGCAATCAAATCCGGGAAAGTCAGATTCTGTCCCACTCCCTTATGCTGATAATAGTTCTTATGACTTTGTTCGAACACCGCAGTTGCATTAATACGATGTTTCTTATTGAATTCTTTCGTATAGTTTAGAGTATTGGTATTCAAAAAGTCGAATGTCCACCCAGAGTTAGCTAAAGCACTTGTTTGTGAATTCGAGAAATAGTTATAACTTCTTTCGTTATAAGCAGCTGTAGAAAGGTTGTTGGTGAAATTTATACCAACTTGAGAACGGAACGTCAGTCCGTCAACAATATTGAAGTTAACATAACCTTGTAAACGGTTATCCAAGCGTTTTACCGTTTCATCCAATTCCCAGATATGTCCCATTGGATTATAAGCCGGTCCGCCATCAATCGCAAAACGGTTGTTGTAATTGCCATTAGCATCTTTAGGTTCTACTGTCGGAGCAAAGTTCATCGCCGTCATGAGCAAACCATTATACTGATGCATACGAGGACCTGCACTTTCACTGTAATCGCCCCAAAAGTTTAAACCTACAGAGACCCATTTCTTTAATTCGGTATCTAATTTCAAACGCCAGTTATATTGCTTATAGTTCGATTCTTTAATCACACCATCGGTGTTTTCATAACGTAGCGAAGCTAAGAAATTCGTCTTTCCGCTCTTGCCCGAAATAGACAAATCGTAGTTCTGTGAAATAGCCGGCTCATTAAAGATGTGATCCATATAGTTATATCCGTTTTCACCACTCTTGAATGAAGCGATCTGTTCAGGACTATAATAAGATTTAGAAGGATCTTTAAAAAATTCTTTTGCATAATCGTTGGCTAACTCAGCAAACTGACCGGCAGACAATAATTCCGGTTTATCAAGCACCGTCTTAACATTAACAAAGGCATTGACATCAACTGTAATCTTATCATCTTTAGCACTCTTTGTCGTCACCAAGATCACACCATTAGCACCACGTGATCCATAAACCGCTGTAGCCGATGCATCTTTCAAAACTTCAATCGATTGAATATCGTTAGGATTGATATTCTTCAAACTTCCTCCGATAAATCCATCAATAACGACCAAAGGGTCGGAATCAGCAGAGACCGAGTTGATTCCACGGATGCGGATAGAAGAAGATTTAGAGGGATCTCCTCCGCTAACAACCGACACACCCGCTAGTCGACCTTGCAAGGCATCAGATACGTTTGCTGCAGGAGTGCCCTTTATGGCATCCGCACCTTTCACGGAAGCTACCGCACCAGTCAAGTCCGACTTACGCATAACGCCATAACCTACCACAACGACTTCATCGAGTGACTGAGTGTCCTCAACCAACTTCACTTTAAAGTGATTTTGTCCGTTGACCACCAACGTTTGAGGTTTATATCCGATAAAAGAAACTTGAAGTTTGCCCTTAGAAGGCACATTAACTAATGTGAAATTTCCATCAATATCAGTAATTGTTCCGTTACTTGTGCCTACAACTAAAACAGAAGCACCGATAATTGGTTCGTCGGCCGAATCGACCACACTTCCCTTTACTGTGAGATTTTGTCCAAGAGCTTGCTGAAGAAAAAGTGTACTTATAAATAATACACTCAAAGCCCTGTAAATGACATTTTGCTTTCCCATAAGTGAAATAAAATTACAAAGGTTTATTAATTTGTTTTTGTTAGTTCGATCTGTTGCGTGTTTAAATTCATATCTTATACAATAAGATCCCCGATCGACCGAACAAAGATAGCCGTGATCGCACACAACCACAGAAACAAATGTTCAGAAAAGATATAAAATAGTACATCTTATTGTTTTTAAAGATCTAGAATGCACTATTTCGCGTTTTTAGACTAATTAAGGTTATATCCCCGTGAAAAAAATAAATCTTAGCTGGCATTCACTTTATTCAACTTTATAAAACTCCAGAAACGTTCCAAAAAAAAAGGAACACACTTATCCCTCAAATGATGCATTACAAATCAATTATTTATGCTAAATTTGTAGTTTCAAATAGAATAAATATCAAAACGTTATGGAACATCAACTGACCATCTACAACACTCTAAATAGAAAAAAAGAACTGTTCGTACCGTTGCATGCTCAACACGTAGGCATGTATGTCTGCGGTCCGACAGTCTATGGCGACGCACACCTAGGACATGCTCGTCCATCTATAACTTTCGATCTTCTGTTTCGTTACCTTACCCACCTCGGCTATAAGGTACGTTATGTAAGAAACATCACAGATGTGGGCCATCTTGAGCATGATGCCGATGACGGCGAAGATAAGATCGCTAAAAAGGCGCGTTTAGAACAACTCGAGCCAATGGAAGTGGTACAATTCTTCTTGAACCGTTATCACAAAGCCATGGAAGCTCTTAACGTCTTGCCACCAAGCATTGAGCCACACGCTTCAGGCCACATTATTGAACAAATCGAATTGGTTCAAAAAATCTTGGATGCCGGATATGCTTACGAAAGTGAAGGATCGGTTTATTTCGACGTCGCAAAATACAATAAGGATCATCACTATGGAAAGCTTTCGGGACGCAACTTAGATGATGTACTTAATACCACCCGCGACCTTGACGGGCAAAATGAGAAACGTAATCCGGCCGACTTTGCTTTATGGAAGAAAGCTCAACCCGAACATATCATGCGCTGGCCTTCACCATGGGGCGACGGATTCCCAGGGTGGCATGCCGAGTGTACAGCTATGGGACGTAAGTACCTTGGCGAGCATTTCGATATTCACGGTGGTGGCATGGACTTAGTTTTTCCGCATCATGAATGTGAGATCGCTCAATCGGTTGCCTCACAAGGGCACGATATGGTCAATTATTGGATGCACAATAACATGATCACAGTCAATGGGACCAAGATGGGTAAGTCACTCGGTAACTTCATCACACTCGACGAGTTCTTTACCGGTTCACACAAGCTGTTAGATCAAGCTTATGCTCCAATGACGATTCGTTTCTTCATTCTTCAGGCACACTATCGCAGCACAGTGGACTTCAGCAACGAGGCTTTACAAGCTGCGGAGAAAGGGCTACAACGTCTCCTTGAGGCCGTTGACACCTTAGAGAGACTTTCTTCGTCGGCTACAACTTCAGAAGACATTGACGTCAAAGCCATTCGCGAGAAATGTTATGAAGCGATGAGCGATGATCTCAACACACCAATGGTTATTGCTCACCTCTTTGAGGCGGCACGTATCATTAACACCATTAGTGCCGGAAAAGCAACCATCTCCGCTGACGATCTAGAACATTTAAAAGAAACGTTCCATTTATTTGCATTCGACATCATGGGAATTAAAGCAGATAAAGGATCTTCAGACGGCCGTGAAGCTGCTTATGGCAAAGTTGTCGATATGTTGCTACAACAACGCATGAAGGCCAAAGCCAATAAAGATTGGGCCACTTCAGATGAGATTAGAGATACTCTAACTGCACTTGGCTTCGAGATCAAAGATACTAAAGATGGTTTCGAATGGCGATTAAACAAATAATCAGCGAAACTCAATAAAGAGTTAAAGGCCGCTTCTTCACAGAAACGGCCTTTATTGTTACCTTAAAAAAACTAATACCCAATTTTTATTTACCTATTGCTAATATAAATTCAACGGGTTGTCCATGTTGACAACGCACTTTGATTAAAGTCTCTTCATTTTGACCGTTCACTTCCACACCAGTCACAGCAGAAGTTAATTTCCATCTACCTTTTAAACGTATAATCTTCTCAATGGGAAGACTCTCTTCTTTTGTCGTATATCCCTTATCGCCAATATTCAGATTAGGATCACAAACACTCAGATGCAGGGTTCCACGATCATCCTTACGCTCCATTACTAACGTTTCAGCGGGGATTTCAATAACCTCACCCACAGCAGTCGTCGAACGATAATGATCGAATGCAGCATACGCTACAATACGACTCTTTATATCGTAAACGACATGGGCAGCATGATCCTTTTGCAACAGTTGGTAACCTAACGTTCTTTTGGCGTCCTCTAACTCCAACTTGGAAGGTTGAACGAGAACAACATATTCGTATGTTGCGTCTTTCGGTGCAACTCCATGGTCAATCCATGCAGACGCAAAAACACCTTTAGTCGCTTTTCTAGTTTTCTCATCTCTCGACACTTGTTCACCAAGTGAAGTCATCAATCGCCCGTCGATCACATGATAATAATTATCATATCCATCAATGAGCCAAGCTTGATCTTCGAATGAAGCTGACGAGTTATCTTTGCATTGGAACAAAGTCGTCTCGGTAGGATAATCTCTGTTTGTATTACTAATCCCACTGCCTACAAAAATAAGACGATTATCAAAACAGAAAACGGATTTACGAGCCACAAAATCAGATGTAAAATTCTTATAATTGGGTTCTGTCAGTTTCATGGCAAACATACCATAACGTTTGTTCAAAGAACTACTACCCGAGAAATTACTTGTGGATCGGGCCATCATGGTCCCTTTAGACGGACTCTCCAGAAGTTCAAAGGGCAAATGAATAGTCGTAGTCCCCGGTAAGCGGTTCCAGTCCCACCCATTCGGAGTAAACCCACTCGCTTCACGCGAGACCGGATCTCCTTTACCCATAATCTGGACAGATCCATAACTTTGATAACGGCCATATCTATTGTCTTTGGCATAGATCTCTGCCCCCCAGACATTAGTGGTATAACCTTTTAAGGTAACCATCCAATCTTGACGACGATAAATTCCCGCCGAGCCGTAATTATAAACCCAGAACCCTTCGGGTGATAATTCAGCCGAAAATCCGGCTTTTTCCAATAAAGATCCGTTTTTTGTCTTTCGTCCATTCAACAAGCGCAAATAATTGGCAGCAAGTTCCTGATCAATCGATCCACCTTCACCACTCAAGTCACCCGCTAAAGCCAAATGAGCGAAAGCCTCAATATCTTCTCCTCCCATTCTACCATTAAACGGATGCCGCCCACTAAGACCAATCCCCCATTCATAAAGATTACAATAGGTTCTCATAGCCATGAACGCTTCCTTCAAGTGTTTTCGAGCAACATAATCTAGTTGGTAAGGCGTTCCGCCAACCAAAGCAACATACTGCCCGATACCAGCCAAAACTCCCGTTGTGTATCCCGGATAGAATCCGCCATGGTGAAAGGTCGTTCCATCCACTTTTATTCCGCCAATTGTTCCCGGAGTATAATCTAGCGACGACGACAACCAGCGAGATAACCCACGCAAAGCGCGTTCCTTTTCGCAAACATCAGGTATTAGCATCGCCGATATAAACTTAGGCATCAAAAGTGTATGCCAAGAATCCAAGAGTTCATCACGTCCCTTTTCACAAGGCAAACGCGTTTCTTGTAAAGCTGACCAAAACAATAAAGTGGACAAAATCTCTGCAGAATTTGGCTGTTTATAGATTTCTTTGCGCATCAACCAAGCAGTATCATAGATCTTGCGAACTTGATAGCCGTAATGGTGATTGGTACCCATTCCGCTACCGTAAGCAAAGCCTTGATCAATAGCGTAATTAAATACTATAAAATAGTTTTGCGCCGATCTCTTATTCTGATTATAATAAGCATCGCATGCAAAACCAGAAAGCATAGCCTCCATATCACTCCAAGTCAGTTCTCCTTTTTTTCGATTCAACTCATCGGGAGTAACCAATGGGGCTCCGACATATCCCTTGCCGGTTGCCGAAAGTTGGATATGAGCTTGACCAAACAAGCGATAAGCTGTTTCAACCATTCGCTGAGGAGCCTTCTTTATGTCCAAAACTGCAGTCAGCCGCTCTCCAATCATATCTAAATCACGTCCTTGAGCTGCAGTCAGCCGATTCAGTAGAGGTAAATCCGATTGGTACTGTTCCCATTGCCAAACCCGACACCAATGCCACAAATTTCTATTGGATAACGCATTATTATATGGCATTTGCTGATCGGGAGTTGTACGATCATTCATCTTTTTCATAGGGAACGTTAACCGATCAATGAAAATTCTCCCACTTTTTTGAGGAGCTACAATCCGATACGAAGTAATGTTGGGATCCTTTTGGGTCCAGTGCATATGTTCAAATGCAATCCAACACGCTCTCCAACCCTTGGCCTTTAGTCGGAAAGTAAACCAACATCCCACTTCACCTTCTCTATTTAGAAAGTCAAACCGTACAGAATCTTGACAAGGTTGTTCGTTATAAATCCAAGCCATAAATCCAGAACTTCTACGTTTAGTATCGCTAAGATCCAACGGCTTGATCTGCACAGCAACAGATTCACCAGCTGAATAGTTCCACTCTAGACTAGTCTTCCCCTCTTTATAGTAAAGAGAAGAAATCTTCAAAGGCTGTTGACCTAAATTTATAAATGTTTCAGGCACGCAGCCCTCGAATCCCTCAGCTTGCCCCCAAACCGAAGCTGAGAGCAAGCTTAAAATAAAAAATAGAGTTTTCCGCATCATCAATTAATATGGGATACGATCTGATAAAATCTTCTCCTTATACCAAGGATCATCAATCTCCTTCAACAACTCTCCCATCCGACGGTATAGATCACTGACAACTTCAGGATACTTATCTAGTGGAAGATTATTCATTTGATAAGGATCATTAAGGTCATCAAATAACAAGCTCTTTGTCAGTTGATGAGTTTTTTTATTGATATACAATGCTAGGGTATAACGAGAAGTCTTTATTCCTCTAGAAGAAGGGAAATAATAACGCACTAATCCATTAGCATCTTTGTTTACATCGACATATTTAATATAAAGTGCAGCATCAGTACGAGTAACACACGATTTCTGTACAAAGAATAAAGTCACAAAAT
>JBKEDO010000097.1:0-19263 GCA_047975405.1 Bacteroides sp. | reverse complement strand
TGCATCTTTCCAGGAACGACAAAACATAACTTATTTTCCTCTAATAGAACGGAGTAGCAGACATACATTTTACCTTAATTATAGAAAAGTTTAACTTATAAATAACCGCTCAATGCAGCAAGAGCATATATATTAAGCGACAACGTGTATAAAAGTACAACTTCATTATAAAACAAACTGATGTAAGCCTAACCTCCTTCAAAAATGAATATAAGAGACATAGCACGCGCCACTTTAGCATCAACAAAGGGAATACGCTTAATCGACTTCCCATCGGCCGGATTGATCACCTCAACATAATTGGTCCCTTCGGTGGCTGCTGCTCCAAAACCAGGACCTGTCACCACACAATACATCTTACTTCCGTAGATTTTGAGATCGTTGCCGGTGTCTCCCAATGCTGTTCCGTTTATTGCCACAAATTGCTTCTTCGATAATTGTTTGGTCGCGACATCGTACCATGCTAATTCCGTATTTCCTTTGCCGGCATACCCTTCGCTTAAAATCCAATACCCCACAAGCTCCGGTTTCTTTTGCTGCTCAATCTTCAGATTAAGTGATTTTCCGGAAAGAGAGGTTAAGATCAGTTCGGTTGAACGTGCGGCATAATCGGCATTCGGTTGTACTGTAACCGTCAACTCTTTATTTCCTTCGGCATAATTCAAACTTCGGGTAGCCACTGCATCTTTAACCACTACCGTAACCCAATCGGGCAGACTGTTCATCGACCACTCTTCATTACTCGTCAAAGAAAAGCTTTGTTCACCACCTTCATAAGAGAATGCTAGGTTATCGACTTCCAAATCAGTGGCTAACTGTGACACAAAATCGTCGTGACTACAAGCCACAAAGCCAAGCATAGCGAATAACATCGCTAACAAATGAATCTTTTTCATGTTGTAAATAAATAAATGTATAATAAAAAGGTTGAATAATATTCCAGTCCACGGGAACTTATTTCGTCTATTTTGGCAGGTCTTCTGACTTACTCTTCCGAATGCATCCTTCCCAAAAGATGTTCTCTATAACCTTTATAAAAAAGGGAGACCATGTTTCAGTGGTAATGAGTATGGCATACGGATTTTGGTTGAGCTTACAGCAGCGGGTCTGTTCAGGACTTACACCTGATTCCCTTTTCATTACTCATTTCGAAGATTATGGAAATGGGTAACACCAAAATTCATGTAGCAAAGATAGTAAAAACATCCGATATCAAAAGTTATTGCTGTAAATAACACTCCATTTACACAAGCGCTTTTATAGGGTACAACAGAGTCCAATTGCTCCTCAAAAGATTGAGCATCTTATGACTACATAAAGATTGAACCTTACACTACTTTTAAAATAGATTTTGTACATTTGTCGTTGGTACGAGAAAGAAGAGTCCGTACCCAACGCACACAAATACTAATTTTAAATCTATTATGGACCATTCAAAAAGAAATTTTCTTAAGGAAGGATTGGCCGGTGCCATCACGTTAGGAGCACTATCTCTGCCTGAGCCAATAAAAGCATTTACTCGTAAAAAGGAAAAAGCAAAACAAATCGCCCAACATCTTGTTATGATTAGCTTAGACGGTATATGCGTCGAAGGCTTTCAGAAGGCAAACACGCCCAATTTGGATAAATTGTTGGCTCAAGGCGCACTCTCGATTAAAACTCGTGTTGTCATGCCTTCGGTGACCTTGCCCAACTGGACTAGTCATCTAACCGGTAGCGGACCTGAACAACATGGGGTAGTGGATAACTCTTGGGAGATCTCAAAATACAAGTTACCGGCTATCGAGACTGACGATGAGGGGTATTATCCTTCTGTTTTTAAGGTCTTAAAAGATCAGATGCCGGAGATCAAAACAGCGTTTTATTACAATTGGGCTCCGCTCATCAACCCATACAACAAGAAATACTTTGATGAGACTTCCTTTTTAGAGGAAGACGGCTATCGTGCAAATTACGATAAAGCTTTCAACTTTCTAGTGACTAATCGAGCTAACTCAACCTTAACCTTTCTCTATTCAGTTCATACCGACCATGCCGGACATAAGTATAAATGGATGTCGCCGGAGTATATCCGTTCGATTGAAGAAGCCGATGTTGAGATCGGAAGTCTTATTGATAGACTAAAACAAAACGATTTATATCAAAACACCCATTTTATGTTCCTATCAGATCATGGAGGCCTTGAATATGGACACGGAGGAGTCAGTACGAATGAGATGATTGTTCCTTGGGGCATTACCAGTGCAAAGATTAAAAAAGGATTTATCATCGAAGAAGCCAATAATACGGTCAACACGGCTTCAGTCATCTTATTTTTATTTGGGGCGAAGCAACCGAAACCATGGACAGGAGAGATCCCATATTCGATATTCAAAGAAAACTTATAAGGAATAAGAATCAAGGAAGCTTGAGGATCGATCTGCATAAACAGATCATCCGATCTTTAGGATAAATTGCTCGAACGTCCTCTATTACGAAATTAGCCGATTTTTGTATCTAAGCATACAAAAATCGGCTAATTATTTGATGAAATAAAAACTCGTTAAATCATTAAACTTAACTTTCTATTTCTTTTTCATCGGTTATTATTTTGCCTGAGGCTTCAACCATTTATCGAGCCATTCGAAGTACGTACGTTGCCAAAGGACTCCATTTTGAGGTTTAAGTACCCAGTGATTTTCATCAGGATAAATCAGCAATTGCGCTGGAACGCCACGCATAATTGCGGCATCGAATGCAGCCATGGCTTGGTTTGCTAAGATGCGATAGTCTTTCTCGCCATGGATACATAGAATAGGAGTATCCCATTTATCGACAAACTGATGAGGTGAGTTCGCAAACGTCCGTTGAGCAATTGGGTTCTGTTTTTCCCAATAAGCGCCACCCATGTCCCAGTTAGCAAACCATTTCTCCTCGGTCTCCAAATATTGCATTTCCATATTGAAGATACCATCGTGAGCAATGAATGCTTTGAAACGTTTGTTGTGATGACCGGCTAACCAATAAACAGAGAAGCCTCCGAAACTAGCACCAACGCAACCTAAACGATCCTTGTCGACAAACGGTTCCTTAGCCATCTCGTCAATAGCTGTGAAGTAGTCTCTCATACATTGACCACCGTAATCGCCACTGATCTGCTCGTTCCATTCCAAGCCAAATCCCGGTAATCCACGACGATTCGGAGCCACAATGATATAATCATTTGCGGCCATAATCTGGAAGTTCCAACGGTACGACCAGAATTGGCTGACTGGACTTTGAGGTCCACCTTCACAGAATAATAGGGTAGGGTATTTCTTGTTAGGATCGAAATGAGGAGGATAAATGACCCAAGTCAACATCTGCTTACCATCCGTTGTCTTCATCCAACGGCCTTCTACTTTACCAAAGTCCATCTGATCGTATAGATGCTTGTTTTCTTGAGTCAGTTGAGTGGTATGACCATCCAAATTAACGGCATAAATCTCATCACCCATACTCATCGAATGACGCTTTGCCATTAATTTATCATTGCACAAAGCCAATCCTTCATAATCGTACATCCCTGATGTTATCGGCTTAATACTATCATTCGACAGATTTAAAGTATGGATGTGTGTCTCACCATGCCATACGCCGGTGAAGTAGATGGTTTGAGCATCTTTACTCCAAACAAACTCGTTAACATTCGAGTCGAAGGCTTTGCTCACGAATCTCTTTTCGCCTGTAGCCAAATCCATCACAAACAAACGGTTCTGATCTGCTTCGTATCCATCACGCTCCATGCTCAACCAAGCCACCGATTTTCCATCAGGCGAGAATTGAGGATTGGTATCGTAACCTTTGTTTTCTTCGGTGATATTGGTCTCTTTCTTACTTTTCAAATCGTAAACATAGATATCCGAATTGGTAGAAAGAGCATAAGCCAATCCTGTTTTCTTACGAGATGTGTAAGCAATCTTATCAGAAGTAGTATTCCAAGCCAATTGTTCTATACCCCCCCAAGGTTTCATCGGACTCTCATAAGGTTGTCCTTCCATAATATCGGTTACGTTGCTCAAAGTCTCTCCATTAAAATCGGCAATAAACGGATGAGGAGCTGTTGTCACCCATTCATCCCAATGTTTATACATCAAGTCGTTGACAACAATACCCGAAGCTTTAGGTAGATCCGGATATTTATCTGCAGTCGATTTCACCGTTTTAACCTGTGCAATGAACAAGATTTTTTTCTCATCAGGAGAAAATGAGAAGCCTTCGAGATCGCCTTCATAGTGACTCAACTGCTTGCGGTCTGTTCCGTCCGGGCTCATCTCGTAAAGCTGACTGCTACCGTCGTCATTGCTTAAAAATGCAATCTTTGTTCCATTTTTAATCCATACGGCTCCATTCTCTTGAAAAGTAGTACGGGTGATTTGTTGATTCTCTGTGCCATCGGCATTCATGACAAACACCTCACGGTTACTCTTGTTCTCGGGGATACTGTAATAAGCTACCGAATAAACGACCTTTTGTCCATCGGGCGATACCGACAATCCACCAATACGTCCCATAGCCCACAAAGCTTCCGGAGTCATGCGTTTACCGTCAATTTTCAAATCCGATTTCTCAATAAGCACCTGGTCTGTTTCCCCGGCTTGTTTTGCTCCGCCGCAGGAAGCTAACATCATTGCTGCCGACATGATAAATAAACTGGTTTGTTTCATAAGTATTTTAAATTGTAATAGCAGCAAACAGCAAGACATCAAAACCATCAGCTTACTATTTGCTCAATGAATAGTTATATAATCAACTGACGAAGATACTGTTTTTTTATTTGATTAACAGAGTTTAATTGAGAAAAAAACAATCAAATCAGTCCCTAACACGAATCGTCATTTTTGGGAAATAGGGTAAAAACAAAGGCCGTCTCATCGTGAAATGAGACGGCCTTGTCTGTTTTATATTAAATGACGTAAGATACGATTTATTTCTTCTGACGATCTTTCATCATTTGCTCTTGCTGTTTTTGCATCGCTTCCAAACGAGCTGCAAATCCAGTCTTCTTCATTTGTTTCGGATCTTTCTTCTTTGCTTCCAAAATAGCCAACAACTTAGTCTCGTCCGTCGTTTTGCGAAGAACAATCATAGTCACCACACTGATCAAAGTCGAAATGAAGTAATAGTAGTTCAAACCTGAAGGATAATCGTTCAACACGAATAAGAACATCACAGGCATCAAATACATCATCCATTTCATAGCAGGCATCTGTGGTTGAGCACCGGTATCCTGCATTGTCATTGTGTATTTAGTGTTCAAGATGTTTGTTACCGTCATCAATAAACAGAACAAACTCAAGTGATCACCAAGAAGAGGCACATGGAATGGGAAAGTGATGAAAGCATCGTAAGTCGATAAATCGCTCGCCCATAAGAAGCTTTCCTGACGCAATTCGATCGCACTTGGCACAAACATAAAGAGTGCCATCAGAATAGGAAATTGTAGCAACATCGGCAAACAACCACCCATTGGGCTGACACCATATTGACTATAAAGTCCCATCATCTCTTGTTGCTTCTTCATTGCATCCTCTTTCTTTGGATATTTCTTGTTGATTTCGTCTACTTTTGGTTTAAGCACACGCATCTTAGCCGACGACATATAAGTCTTCCAAGTTGCCGGATATACAGCAGCTTTGACAACAATCGTTAAAATCAACAGAACAACACCCATGCTCAATCCTAGCTTAGTCAACCAGTCGAAGATGTTAATCGTAAAGTATTTGTTCACTTCACGCACGATAGGCCATCCCAAGTAAACTAAATCTTCCAAATCCCAATCTGCATCCAGATTCTCATCAAGCGACTTCAAAGTCTTATAATGATTAGGACCGAAATAGAGGAACAAATCAGTTGTCTCTTTACCGGAAGGATCAAAGAACGTATTCATCTCAGCAGAATAATCTTTAATATATCCGCTACCTTGCTTCTCCATTTTGGAGTTCAATTTGGTTGAAGCAAACTGACGATTAGCAATGAATACAGAAGAGAAGAACTGGTTCTTAAAAGCGACCCAGTTTACTAAACCGTCGATCTTCTTCTCATCATCTTTACTAGCCGATAGATAATCAGCATGTTCTCCTGTAATTTTATAGGTCAGCTCAGCCAAACGATTCTCATACATGAATCCTTTTTCTTGTTGACGAGCCTTTTGTGCCCATTCGATATCGACATAATGAGTCGTCGATGAGAGCTTATCATCCATACCGGTTGCCTTGATCACAAAACTCATCAAGTAACTATCCGGTTTAAGCGTATAGATAAAATCAATATAACTAGCACTATCGGCAACTAAGCGCATCGTTACGCTACTGTCGTTTTGGTTGACTGCCTCAAAGTAATAGTCTTTGGTTTGAATGGCTCCTTCTTTGTTGTAGAAGTTAAAATTCAATCCGGCTTCATCAGCATCGAACAAAACAACAGGGCTTGTTTTGTCTTGCGACTTGTACTCCTTCAGTTGAGCCGAATAAACACGACCTCCCTTATTAGATAAGGTTAGTGCTACAACATTGTTCTGAATCGTTGTGAACGTTTCTGAACCATTCTGTGCATTGAAGAACAATGAAGAAGAATCTTTCTGTTCAACAACTTTCGATTCATTGGCCAAAGCTGCAGCAGTCTTAGCTTCCAGTGCTTCCTTCTGCTTTTGTACCACAGCAATAGAGTCATAATACTTTTTTTGAGCAGCTAACTGTTCTTCGCTGGGACGACTCCAAAAACTGAATCCGACCAACAAAGCACCAATCAGCACCAGACCTGTTATGGTATTTTTATCCATAAAGTTATGTTTTTATTAAGTTACTGTTTTTTATTATCAATAGCAGCTTTAATGAATGAAACAAACAATGGGTGAGGGTGAAGCACCGTACTGCTGTATTCCGGATGGAACTGTGTACCAATGTACCATTTCAATGTTGGTATTTCCACGATCTCAACAAGGTCCGACTCCGGATTGATTCCAACACACTTCATGCCGGCTTTTTCATATTCATTACGATAAGAGTTGTTGAACTCATAGCGATGACGGTGACGTTCTTGAATATGCTCTTCTTGATAAGCTTGATAAGTTTTCGATTTCTTATCAACCACACATTCGAACGCTCCCAGACGCATCGTGCCCCCCATATTAGTAATCGCTTTTTGCTCTTCCATAATATCGATCACATTGTGCTTGGTCTTTTCATCCATTTCTACTGAATTGGCATCTTCGTATCCCAAAACATTACGAGCAAACTCGATTGCAATACATTGCATACCCAAACAGATACCAAAAGTTGGTACATCATGTTCACGAGTATACTTAGCAGCAACAAACTTACCTTCAATACCTCTTGAACCGAATCCCGGACAGATTACAACACCATCGGCATGACCAATCAGCTCTTCGACATTAGCGTCGGTAAGCTTTTCTGAAGAAACGTATTCGATCTTCACTTTATGATCATTGTAAGTACCGGCTTGCGACAATGCTTCAAGGATAGACTTGTATGCATCTTGCAATTCAACATACTTACCAACCATGGCAATAGTCACCGTATCTTTTGCATTAGCACGACGTTTCAAGAACTCACGCCATGGTCCCAAGTTTGGTTTTTCACCACTTGGCAAGCCCATCTTACGTAAAATGGTTTCATCCAAACCTTGTTCTTGCATCAACAATGGCACTTCGTAAATAGTCGAAGCATCGATAGACTGAACCACAGCTCCTTCTTCAACATTACAGAACAAGGCCACTTTTTTACGTAGGTTTGTGCTTAATTCATGCTCAGTACGTAACACTAAAACATCAGGTTGAACTCCTAACGATTGCAATTCTTTTACAGAGTGTTGAGTCGGTTTTGTTTTTAACTCACCTGCAGCTGCTAAATACGGAACATAAGTCAGGTGTACACAAAGTGCATTTTGACCCAATTCCCATTTTAACTGACGGATGCTCTCCAAATAAGGAAGAGACTCGATATCGCCTACAGTACCTCCAATTTCAGTGATAACAAAATCAAATTTATACTTATTCCCCAACAATTTTACATTACGTTTAATTTCGTCTGTAATGTGAGGAATCACCTGAATCGTCTTTCCTAAATAATCGCCTCGACGTTCTTTATCGATTACGCTTTTGTAAATACGTCCTGTCGTGATGTTGTTTGCTTTGGTTGTCTGAATACCTAGAAAACGTTCATAGTGTCCTAAGTCTAAGTCGGCTTCGTGACCATCGACTGTCACATAGCACTCTCCGTGTTCATAAGGATTTAGCGTTCCCGGATCAATATTGATATACGGGTCGAACTTTTGGATAGTTACTTTATAACCTCTTGCTTGCAGCAACTTTCCGATGGATGATGAAATGATACCTTTTCCAAGAGAAGAGGCTACACCACCGGTTACGAAAATATACTTTGTTTCTCCCACAGCGTAACTGTTTAATTAATTTGTTTACTCGTAGATTTTATAACTTAAAAACTGCAAAAATATAAAAAAAAGAAGAAGAATCCAGCCTTTCCTTTGAACAATTTTATTAAAAAATGCAATTTTAAATAAAGACTATGTTTTTTGAACAATTTAATGTATTTTTGTGACAAATATTGTGAATTATGAAGAGACATTTTATTCTTTCTGCAAGTTTTGCGATTATTTTATCTTTATCGACCGGGGTAGAACAGTCCCTGGCTCAAGTTACACACCATCAAACGCATAAAGCTACTACAAAAGTCGACACCATTTCTGCCCAACTTCAACGTTATCTTATCTTGAAGTTAAATATGGATCATAAACCACCAAAGTTAGATACCGTATCCATTTTATATAATAAGTATATTGCTCAATTAGATTATCTGAACGATCCGGCAGTTCCGGAAAGATATATAGCGTCGGATCCGAATTATTATCGTCTGTTTTCTCCATTAGCTTTCTATTATTCGCCAATGGAGCGTTATTCGAAATTGAATTGGAAACTCGAACCTCCTTTCAAGTCCTCTTTTGAGCCGTCGACTCCCGACAGTTTATCGTTGCCGGACACTTCGTCAACATTTACGGCCATCGATCGAACCAACCAATTGGTCGACCGTACGTTAATGAACTTATATCTCAACAATCCTCAGTTGGTCGTTACCACAGAAGATAAAATTATGAGTCGTGATATCTTTAGAGAAGATATCAAACCTAAAATTTCTCCGAAAGCCAAAGTTCTGGCTCTCTTTCAACCGGAAGAGGTCAATGAGAACGTTAAAACGGTAGAAACAAAGATTAGACGTCCGAACTGGTGGGTAACCGGTGGTAACGGATCACTGCAAATCACCCAGAACCATATTTCCGAAAACTGGTATAAGGGAGGCGAAAGCAACTACTCCGGAATGGCTGTTTTGCAATTGTTTGCTAACTACAACGACCGCGAACGTATCTTGTTCGAGAATCAAATGGAAGCTAAAGTGGGTATTTCGTCAACCCCATCCGATAAGTTTCACGACTACTTAATTACAACCGACCAGTTCCGTTTATATAGTAAACTCGGTTTAAGAGCCAAGCATAATAGTAAATGGTATTATACCCTTTCGGCAGAATTTAAAACTCAGTTCTTTAATGGTTATAAGGCCAACAATGAAGAACTCATCTCTGCATTCCTTGCTCCGGCCGACTTCTCAGCAGGTATTGGTATGGATTACAAATTAAATAAGAAGAAAATCAATTTATCACTTTACATTGCCCCATTAACCTATAGCTACCGTTACATCGGAAACGATAAAATAAACGAAGAGAAGTTTGGTCTTAAAGCGGGCGAAAGTTCAAAACATGATATCGGTTCGCAATTCCAGCCAACATTGTCTTGGAAGATTATTTCATCAATAACATTAGATTCAAGATTGAACTATCTGACCAACTATCAGTGGGTACGTATGGAGTGGGAGAACACCTTCAATTTCATTCTTAACCGCTACTTGTCAACCAAACTATTTATCCACGCGCGTTTTGACGATAGTGCCAAACCAACTACCGGAACAAGTTATTTCCAATTGAAAGAATTGTTAAGTTTCGGTATTAACTATAAGTGGTAAAACGCCACTTCCTAAAAGTGGAATTCCCCTTGTTGCTGGTCATTCATGCAACAAGGGGAATTCTTTTTCCGATCACCCTCAAAAGAAAATCAGCTTTTCGAAGTAGAATCGAAATCTCTCGGCTGAAAAAATCATCAGCAGAATTCACTCACTACAAGAAAATTAAATTCTGTGTGCGATAACGCAACGATAACCAACAACATTCTTTAATGAAATAAAAAAAAGACTTTATCTCTTTATAGTTCGCAAATAATGTTTAAATTTGCCGCAATTTGTAATGTTGAGTTTGCAAAATGACTAATACGATAAAGCAATTAGGTATTGTGGAAAACATACAGGGTTCTCATATTAGCGTGAGAATCGTCCAGACCTCAGGTTGTGCTTCTTGCAGCGCAAAGGGGCACTGTTCTTCTTCAGAGTGTAAAGATCGCGTAATCGATCTATACGATTCATCACCCTCGTCTTATAGCATCGGGCAACAAGTATGGGTCATAGGCGAAATGTCTATGGGCCTGTTTGCTGTTTTGTTAGCCTTTGTTATTCCGTTTTTAATTCTTATCACCTCCTTGTTTTTATTCATGTCATGGTTCGATAATGAGTTGCATGCCGCATTATTATCATTATGCACCTTGATACCTTATTATCTCATTTTAAATTTCAATAAAACACGTCTGAAACATAAACTATCATTTACAATAAAACCAACTAAATAACTAAAATTATGAATTTGATTCTGATTGCAGTAATTTCATTGGGTGCCATTGCTTTGGTCTCAGCTGCCATATTGTATGTGGCGTCCAAGAAATTTGCCGTTTATGAAGATCCGCGCATTGCAAAAGTTGCCGAGGTTCTTCCGCAAGCCAATTGTGGAGGATGCGGTTATCCAGGTTGTAGCGGGTTTGCCGATGCTTGTGTGAAAGCCGGCTCACTCGAAGGTAAATTTTGTCCGGTCGGCGGTCAGCCGGTAATGGGCGAAGTCGCCAACATCCTCGGACTAGCCGTAGCGGAAGCCGAGCCTCAAGTGGCTGTGGTAAGATGCAACGGTACCTGCGCAAATCGCCCTCGCATCAATCAATACGACGGAGCAAAAAGTTGTGCTATTGCCGCATCACTTTACAGTGGTGAGACCGGTTGTAGCTACGGATGTTTAGGTTGTGGCGACTGTGTGTCGGCTTGTTTATTCGATGCCATTCACATGAACCCTGAAACCGGATTACCAGAGGTAGACGAAGAAAAATGTACGGCTTGCGGAGCTTGTGTCAAAGCTTGTCCGAAAAGCATCATTGAGATCCGTCCAAAAGGTAAGAAGTCACGTCGCGTTTACATCTCATGTGTAAATAAAGACAAAGGTGCGGTTGCTCGTAAAGCTTGCGACGTGAGCTGTATCGGTTGCGGCAAATGCGTTAAGACTTGTCCGTTTGAAGCCATCACCTTACAAGACAACCTCGCTTACATTGATCCGAACAAATGTAGATCTTGTCGTAAATGCGTCGAAGTTTGTCCTCAGGGCACAATTATCGAATTAAACTTCCCACCACGTAAGCCTAAAGCTGAAGAGGCAACTCCGGTGAGTGTTCAGAATTAATTGATTATTAAAATAGGAAAAGATATCATGTTAAAGACATTTTCAATTGGTGGTGTACATCCGCAAGAGAATAAATTCTCGGCCAATCAGCCTATTATTGCGGCAGAAATCCCCTCGAAAGCGGTGATTCTTTTAGGTCAACATATTGGAGCGCCCGCCAAACCTATTGTAGCTAAAGGCGACATAGTTAAGGTCGGCACCAAAATTGCAGAACCCGCCGGGTTTGTATCTGCAGCCATCCATTCGTCCGTTAGCGGTAAAGTGGTAAAGATCGATACGATTATCGATGCTAGTGGTTATCCCAAACCAGCTATTTTTATTGATGTTGAAGGAGATGAATGGGAAGAGTCTATCGACCGAAGCACAACTTTAGTTAAAGAGTGCCAACTCTCTCCGGAAGAGATCATTAAGAAAGTAGCCGACGCCGGAATTGTCGGATTAGGCGGTGCGTGTTTTCCAACACAAGTCAAACTGACCCCACCTCCAACAGCAAAGGCAGAGTGTGTCATCATCAACGCTGTAGAATGCGAACCCTATCTGACTGCCGACCATCAGCTCATGCTTGAGCATGCCGAAGAAATTATGGTTGGGGTATGCTTGTTGATGAAAGCCGTAAAAGTAAATAAAGCTTTTATCGGAATCGAGAATAATAAACCTGATGCTATCGAGCTGATGACTAAAATGGCCGCACATTATGCCGGCATTGAAATCATCCCTCTAAAGGTACAATACCCACAAGGTGGTGAAAAGCAACTCATTGACGCCATCACCAAACGTCAAGTTGCCAGTGGCGCTTTACCAATCTCTACCGGAGCAGTCGTACAAAACGTCGGAACAGCTTTTGCCGTTTACGAAGCCGTACAAAAAAATAAACCCTTATTCGAACGCATCATCACCGTTACCGGAAAGTCGGTTGCTAAACCATCGAACTTCCGTGCACGCGTAGGAACACCTATGAGCCAACTGATTGAAGCTTGTGGTGGTCTGCCCGAAGATACCGGAAAAGTGATCGGTGGTGGTCCGATGATGGGAAAAGCATTAATGAACATTGATGTTCCCACAGCTAAAGGAAGCTCAGGCATCCTTATCATGAACAAGAAAGAAGCTAAACGAGGCGAAGTACAAACTTGTATCCGTTGCTCAAAATGTGTTTCCGCTTGTCCGATGGGACTAGAACCTTATTTATTGGGTGCGTTGTCAGAGAATGCCGATTTCGAAAGAATGGAGAATGAGAAAATTATGGATTGCATTGAGTGCGGTTCTTGTCAGTTCACCTGTCCGGCCAATCGTCCGCTGCTCGACTATTGTCGTTTAGGCAAAGCGAAAGTAGGGGCAATGATTCGTGCACGTCAAGCAAAAAAATAATCGAATATGGAAAATAAACTTATCGTATCCTTGTCGCCACACGTTCATAGCGGCGACAGTGTACAAAAAAATATGTATGGGGTATTAATAGCCTTAATACCTGCATTTATCACCTCGCTGCTATTCTTCGGATTAGGAGCACTTGTGGTGACTTTAACGTCAGTCGCTGCCTGCTTGTTCTTTGAATGGGCTATCGCCAAATTCATTATGAAAAAGGCAGAAACGACTATCTTCGACGGATCGGCTATCATTACCGGTGTACTTTTGGCCTTCAACCTCCCTTCAAACTTACCGATCTGGATTATCATTATCGGTGCTTTATTTGCAATCGGAGTAGGTAAGATGTCATTTGGCGGATTAGGTTGCAACCCTTTCAATCCGGCACTCGCAGGCCGCGTCTTCTTATTACTATCGTTCCCGGTACAGATGACCACTTGGCCCGTTGTTGGTCAGCTGACAGCTTATACCGATGCAACAACAGGAGCGACTCCGCTTGCTATCATGAAAGGAGTCATCAACGGAGCTCCGGGTGTAACCATGGATCAGTTGCCTTCTGCCTTCCAATTATTGTTAGGTCAAAACGGAGGATGTTTAGGAGAAGTCAGCGCACTCGCTCTATTGATCGGTTTGGCCTATATGTTATGGCGTAAGATCATCACCTGGCATATACCGGTGTCTATCTTGACTACGGTTTTCGTATTCGGTGGCATTATGCACATGGTCGATCCGATGCGTTATGCATCGCCTGTGATCCAACTCGTTTCGGGAGGTATCATGTTAGGAGCTATCTTTATGGCAACCGACTATGTGACTTCACCAATGAGTAAAAAGGGAATGTTGATTTATGGTGTATGTATCGGTTTCTTAACCATCATCATCCGTTTGTTCGGAGCTTATCCCGAAGGAGCATCGTTTGCCATTCTCATCATGAATGCCTTTACTCCGCTCATCAACAACTATTGTAAACCAAAACGCTTTGGGGAGGTAGCGAAGAAAAAATGAAAAAGCTAGAATCATCTTTAAAAAACATGTTGCTTGTGCTCACCGGCGTAACTGCTGTTTCTGTAGCACTACTAGCATACGTCAACGAGTTAACTAAAAAGCCTATTGCAGAGGCCAATGCCAAAACGCTTAATGAAGCTCTGACGCAAGTTCTCCCTAAATTCACAAACAATCCGGTAGCCGAATGCGACACCTTGTTCAGTGAAAAAGACGGTAAGAAAATGGTCGACTTCATTATCTATCCTGCCAAAGACGGTGATCAATGGGTTGGAACTGCAGTCGAATCGAAATCATTAGGTTTCGGAGGCGAACTAAAAGTTCTTGTCGGATTCGATGCCGAAGGAAAAATCTATAGCTATTCATTGTTGGCTCATGCCGAAACTCCGGGACTCGGATCGAAAGCAGCCGATTGGTTTAAAGGCGAACATGCAACCGATAAGCGGGGTATCAAAGGCTTAAATCCGGGTGAAAGCGAACTTAAAGTCAGCAAGGATGGGGGAGAAGTAGACGCGATTACTGCATCGACCATTACCTCACGAGCTTTCTTAGGTGCGGTTAACAAAGCCTATCAAGCTTATAAAGGCAACACCGGTACAAATGCAACCACAGGAGCCACACATAAGAACGAACCGGTTAAAGCACCAGTCAGTGCAGCCGATAGTGTAAAAACAACTAATTAAAAGGAGACCGACAGATGAATAACTTTAAAGTTTTAATGAATGGGATCGTCAAAGAGAACCCAACATTCGTGCTTTTATTGGGTATGTGTCCAACACTAGGAACCACCTCTTCGGCGATCAATGGTATGGGAATGGGATTAGCTACAATGTTCGTACTGATTTGCTCGAATGTAGTGATCTCGTTAATTAAGAACTTAATCCCCGACATGGTGCGCATTCCTTCTTTTATTGTTGTAATCGCATCGTTCGTAACCTTATTACAGATGGTGATGCAAGCCTATGTACCGGGACTGTACGCAACTCTGGGACTTTTTATTCCGTTGATTGTTGTGAACTGTATCGTACTTGGACGTGCGGAAGCTTTTGCTGCAAAGAACAATCCGCTCTCTTCCATGTTCGATGGACTAGGTATGGGACTTGGATTTACCATTGCACTCACATTACTCGGTTCAGTACGTGAACTTCTAGGTACCGGTAAAATCTTCAACATATCACTCTTCTCAGAAGATTATGGTATGCTTGTCTTTGTTTTGGCACCAGGTGCCTTTATCGCATTAGGCTATCTCATCGCATTAATCAATAGCTTTAAGAAAGCCTAATCAGTAGATGTTTAACACTAACATTCAGTCAACTATATGGAATATATCTTAATCTTTATATCAGCCGTGTTTGTGAACAACATCGTGTTGTCACAGTTCTTGGGTATCTGCCCATTTTTAGGCGTATCGAAGAAGGTTGAAACCGCAATGGGAATGAGTGCGGCAGTCGCTTTCGTACTGACCATTGCAACCATTGTAACCTTCCTCATTCAGAAATTCGTGCTCGACGCTTTTGGACTAGGCTATCTGCAAACCATCACTTTCATCTTGGTGATTGCGGCACTCGTTCAAATGGTAGAGATCATCCTTAAAAAAGTATCACCGGCTCTTTATCAAGCCCTAGGCGTTTTCTTGCCTCTGATCACAACCAACTGTTGTATTCTTGGAGTCACCATCTTGGTCATTCAGAAAGATTACGATTTGCTGACCGGCGTCGTTTATGCCTTCTCTACAGCCATTGGCTTTGGATTAGCATTGGTTGTCTTTGCGGGCTTACGCGAACAAATGAGCTTAGTCAAAGTACCTAAAGGCATGCAAGGCACTCCAATCGCCTTAATCACTGCCGGACTTCTAGCTATGGCTTTCATGGGATTCTCAGGCGTTGTTTAAGACAAACGATATAAAACTTTAATCATTCAGGGATGCATTCTAGTCAAATAGAAAAGCATCCCTGTTTTTTTAGTCATCCCTTCCCAATTCTAGGAAAGAAAACCTTTCAACAAGAATGTCATATCGCATAAAATCTATACATTTGTAGCTTAAACAAATAAAAACGAAAAACTAACCATTTTATTGACTTATGAAAGAAAGAATTTTAGTAGCCGGAGGAACAGGTTACATTGGTTCGCACACCGTAGTCGAACTTCAAAACAGTGGATACGAAGTTATCATTATCGATAACCTATCAAACTCAAACGCAGACGTAGTCGATAATATCGAGAAAGTATCGGGCATCCGTCCGGTCTTTGAAAAAATAGATTGCCTAGATTACGCAGGTCTAGATGGTATTTTTACTAAATATCAGGGCATCAAGGCTATTATCCACTTTGCAGCTAGCAAAGCTGTAGGCGAGTCGGTCGAAAAGCCATTGATGTACTATCGCAATAACTTAGTTTCTTTAATCAACCTTCTCGAGCTGATGCCAAAACATGGTGTTGAAGGCATTGTCTTCTCCTCATCATGTACCGTATACGGTCAGCCGGACGAACTTCCGGTTACAGAAAAGGCACCGATTAAGAAAGCAGAATCGCCTTACGGCAATACCAAACAAATCAACGAAGAGATTATTCACGATACCGTAGCTTCAGGATCGCCAATCAGCGCTATTCTTTTGCGTTATTTCAACCCAATTGGCGCTCATCCAACAGCATTATTAGGTGAATTACCAAACGGTGTACCTCAAAACTTGGTCCCATACCTAACACAAACCGCTATGGGCATTCGTGAAAAACTTAGTGTTTTTGGCGACGATTACGACACTCCGGACGGATCATGTATTCGCGACTTCATCAATGTAGTCGATCTAGCTAAAGCACACGTGATTGCCATCCAACGCATCCTAGAACAAAAACAAAAGGCTAAAGTTGAAGTCTTCAATATCGGAACCGGACGTGGCCTTTCTGTTCTTGAATTGATCCACGCTTTCGAAGCTTCTACAGGAGTCAAGTTAAATTATCAAATTGTTGGACGTCGTGCCGGTGACATTGAAAAAGTATGGGCAAATCCGGATTTCGCGAACAACGAATTAGGCTGGAAAGCTGTCGAAACGATAGAAGATACCTTGCGTTCTGCATGGAATTGGCAGCTTAAGCTACGCGAAAGAGGAATTCAATAATGATTTTTACATAAATTAACACGAGTTATACAATTTATTATAAAAAATATTTGTTTATTTGCGGAGATCAACCTGACGACCTATGAGTATGTGAATATACATTGATCGTACATATGCACTAGCATATACAGGTTAGATTTCATAGTAGTTTTGTCGTGTTTTATTTTGTGTTTGTGTTGTGACGGTACTTCGACGTGAGTCGTGGTACCGTTTTTTTATTCAGTGTGCCAACAACACTGACTCTCTGACGCACTGTCTCATTTTCTTATCACACTGTCTTATTTTCCTAACACATTGCACTATTCCACTGGCGCATTGCATTATTTCACTAGCGCATCGCGCTATTTATTTACTGCATTGTGGCAATTATTTACCACATCGTGTTATTACTAGCCATCCGCACGATAGCCTATAGGTTTTTTATCGATCAAATGATCGGAAAGTCAAGTCAGAAACTCACTATTTGTAAGATAAGTGAGAGATGGTGAGAGATAAACGACAAAGTGTGGGATAAAAAAGAAAAAAGATCGATCCCACACTATCCTAAAACCCTTTATTCATAGTTATTTGGATTGTAAAAGTGATAGAGGTGTGCGATAAATCATAAAATAAAATTCTCTAGGGAAGAATAAAGCAAATCAATCTTAAGATGCTTCATTGTCAGTCCGAAAAAAAACGACCGTAGCTTTCAATCATAAGCATCGTATCCCAGCAACATAACGACCGCACCTCAGCAGGATAACGACCGTACTTCAGCGACACAACGACCGCACCTCAGCGACACAACGACCGGACTCAATTGAAACACTCTTTTTAGAGTGATGAAACAACTTCTACACCTCCTCAGAAGCTTATTCAAGCCACTATTTCAATCTTCCCTCAAAATAGAACCATTCCCTATTCCTCTCCAATTTGGGTAAGATGCTATCCGGTGCAAAAAGTCCGAAAACCGAAGAGCCTGAACCACTCATCGCAGCATAAAAGGCACCATGAGCATAAAGCTGTTCTTTAATGGATTGAATGATTGGGAATTTCGGGAAGATGCTAGCCTCAAAATCATTCACCATCAGTTCTTTCCAATCCGATAGTGGGCGACGGATGATCTCTTTCAAAGAAAGTTCCGGTTGTTTAGGCGTGATTTGTGCAAAAGCATCACGAGTAGAGACAAAAACATCCGGTTTGATCAAGATAATTTGATAGCCGGCTAATGAGAAATCGATCGGAGAGAAGAGATTACCGATGCCTTCAGCGTAGACCGGTTTGTTTTTAATAAAGAAGGCACAATCGGCTCCAAGTTGTGCGGCATACCCCTCTAGTTCCTCATCGGATGCCCCTAAAGCAAATTGCTGATTGAGCAGTTTCAACATAAAAGCCGCATCGGACGATCCGCCTCCCAACCCTGCACCGAGTGGAGTATGCTTAATCAAATGGATGTCGATAGGAGGTAAGGAGTAATGCTTCTTCATCAACTGATAAGCCTTAACCACTAAATTATCATTCAAATCACCCGGAACAGGTAGACCCACTTGTTGAAACAGATAAGGTTCTGTACTGTTTTTTAATTCCGTGATTTCTAAAGCATCTTCAACCGGTACAGGATAAAAAATGGTTTCTAAGTTATGATACCCATCAGGACGCTTTTCTATGATACGTAAACCGAGGTTGATTTTAGCATTAGGGAAAGTCAGCATATCGTTCGTTATTTATTGTCTTTTAAAATAAAGGTTCATTTTACGCACAATCGTATAAAGTCGTATAAAGTTTACGAATGTCGTTACAAAGTTACACAAAAATTGTTATTATCTTTGTCGTTCCTTATCTTTGAAGGAAAATTCAAATTAGCATCGGTTAAATTATAAAAACGCAAAATGCCCGAACAGAGAAAATATAATCGCACTACCAAGACCAAAGTACAACCGGTCAACGACTATGGTCGTATACAACCACAGGCTGTTGAGCTGGAAGAAGCCGTCTTGGGAGCATTAATGATCGAAAAAGATGCGTATTCGCTCGTGAGCGAAATTTTACGTCCCGATTCGTTCTACGAACATCGTCACCAATTAATATACTCCGCCATCACCGACTTGGCGATCAACCAAAAGCCGGTCGACATCCTAACCGTAAAAGATCA
>JBKEDO010000049.1:0-3772 GCA_047975405.1 Bacteroides sp. | reverse complement strand
TTATACACAATTCTAATCAATAAGGAAGCCCAAGGTAAGAAAGGAAGCATTATTGCCATGATTAAAGGAACGGATGTACAAACAGTCTCGGCTGTGTTGCTCCAGCTCTCGCGCAGATGTCGTTTTCAAGTTCGTGAGATCACTTTAGACATGGCCTCGAACATGCATCAGATTGCCCATATCTGTTTTCCGGGAGCCAAGCAGGTAGTCGATCGTTTTCATGTACAAAAATTGGCCTTTGAAGCCGTACAAGAAATGCGTATTAAAGCCCGCTGGGAAGCTATGGATAAAGAAAATATCGAGATTAGTTATGCTAAGGCCTGTGGAACGCAGTATAAAGCTTTGGCGTTTGAAAATGGAGACACGCTAAAGCAGCTACTTGCCAGAAGCCGTTATTTGTTATTTAAGAAAGAGACAGCCTGGAGTAGTTCTCAAAGTAAACGTGCAGCTATTTTGTTTAGAGAATACCCGGATATCAAAAAGGCATACTATTTAAGTATGCGCTTAGGACTCATTTATCATCACTCCACGCATGCAAAAGTCCAGGCAAACACACAACAAAAAAAGCTCTGTAATCATTAAATTACAGAGCTTTTTCTTTTACTTTGCTTTCTTCGAAAGCGGTCTGGACGGGACTCGAACCCGCGACCCCATGCGTGACAGGCATGTATTCTAACCAACTGAACTACCAGACCAAAATTTTCTTTTATTACAATCTCTCTCAATTGCGTTGCAAAGGTAGACATTTTTTTGAAACCTGCAATAAAACATAAATATTTTTTTTATTAAAAATAGGGTTATACCGTTTAATGGGCTACATTTGCTTGCAAATCTATTAACCTAGAAATGCATAAATCTATTAACCTAGAAACACATGAAAGATACACCGATTAAAAAAGAATTAGTCGACCAAACCATTCGCGATTTTCAGCTTGTCGACTTTGGTAAAGCCACCATTCGTGAAGTGAAAGCCATCGCCTCAAAAGTTGAGCAGTTATCCGGCACAGAATTTATTAAAATGGAAATGGGTGTCCCCGGACTACCTCCATCTTCCGTAGGGGTCAAAGCTGAAATTGAGGCTCTCAATAGCGGAATAGCGAGTCTCTATCCCGACATCAACGGCATCCCTCAACTCAAACAAGCCGCATCGGATTTTGTCAAAGCATTCATCAATGTCGATGTTGCACCGGAAGGCTGCATTCCCGTTACCGGGTCGATGCAGGGCTCTTATGCTTCCTTCCTGACTTGTACGCAATGTACTGAGGAGAAAGACACGATCTTATTTATCGATCCGGGATTCCCCGTACAAAAACAGCAGTTGCGCGTCATGGGTAAGAAGTTCGAGACGTTCGATGTTTACGAGTTCCGCGGCGATAAACTCAGAGAGCAATTGGAGAGCTACCTCAAACGAGGCAATATTGCGGCTTTGGTCTATTCCAATCCGAACAATCCGAGTTGGATCTGTCTAAAGGAGAACGAACTACAGATCATCGGTGAGCTTGCGACTCAATACGACACCATCGTCTTGGAGGATTTGGCTTATTTCGGCATGGATTTCCGAAAAGATCTGAGTTGCCCTTACCAAGCGCCTTACCAACCGTCTGTGGCTCATTACACCGACAACTATGCGCTTCTGATCTCCGGTTCCAAAGCCTTTAGTTATGCCGGACAACGAATTGGCGTCGTCTGCATCTCGAACACTTTATATCATCGCTCCTTCCCCGGATTGACGCAACGTTACGGAAGTGGAACATTCGGCAGTGTCTTTGTTCAGAGAACTCTATATGCGCTATCATCGGGTACGAGTCATTCCGCACAATATGCTTTAGCAGCGATGTTCAAAGCAGCCACCGAAGGGAAATATAACTTCCTAGATGAAGTCAAAGTCTATGGCGAACGGGCGAAACGATTGAAAGAAATCTTCCTACGCCATGGGTTCTACTTGGTCTACGATAATGATTTAGGGGAACCGATTGCCGATGGATTCTATTTCACGATCGGCTATCCGGGCATGAGCAGCGGGGTCTTGAGTCAAGAACTGATGTATTATGGAGTGAGCGCCATCTCATTGGCCAACACGGGGAGTCATCAACAGGGACTCAGAGCATGTACGTCGTTCATCCAAGCCCATCAATACGATCTTTTGGAAGAACGAATGGCTCTATTTGCCGAGAATCACCCGATCCATTAACAGTTATCGTTTAGTACTTTTCATACCTCTAAAGCAAAAACCCCTAAGAAAATTAGGATAATTGAGTTTTAAATCATACATTAGAGGTATGAATATCGATACGAACCTATTCAAAATTAAAACGAATAACGTTTTACCGTCTCGAGGAAAGATCTTAATTTCAGAGCCTTTCCTCGCAGACAACATGTTTGGGCGATCAGTCGTACTCCTCATCGATCATACCGATGATGGGAGCATGGGACTTATATTAAACAAGCCCTACCCCCTCTTTCTAAACGACCTCATCGATGATCTCACGCATTTGGATTTAATTCCATTGTACAAAGGTGGTCCAATGGCTCCGGACACGTTGTTCTACATCCATCGGTTATCCCACATCACGGGGGCACTCCCCATCGAGAAAGGGTTGTATCTAAATGGTAACTTTGAGGAAATCAAGAATTATCTGTTGGAAGGGAATCCGTCAAAAGGAGTGATCCGCTTTTTCTTAGGCTACTCCGGATGGGAAAGTCGGCAACTTAGCAAAGAGTTGGAAGAAGACACGTGGTTGGTGTCGAGAAGTGAGCAAACTTTTCTGATGGATACTGATATCAAAGAGATTTGGAAGGAGGCGCTGATTAGCATGGGCAACAAGTACAAAGCTTGGGCACGCTTTCCTCAAGTCCCCTCCTTAAACTAATAATATTGAATAAATCCGAGGGGCAATATAATCTAGGCTAATCTAGGACTTATCTGAAGCTAGTTGGGATAAGTAAAGAACTAGTCTTGACTAGTCAAGAATTAGTCAGGATTAGTCAAGAACTAATTAGAATTAGTCAGGAATTATTCAAGAATTAGTTCGAATTAGGCAGGACTAGTCTGAAACTAGCTAAAGTTAGTCAGAGATTAGTCTAAAATTGCTCTAAAATTGACCAGGAATTGGCCAGGAATTGCTCAGGAATTACTCAGGAACCAGTCAGGAACTAATCTTAAATAATTCAAGAATAATCCCGAATTGCATGCAATTAGACGCAACGCAACTATCGGGATTTATTATTATTCTCAATTAAAAGCTTACTTTGATTCGGTTACCGAGTGAGTTTTCGTCATTCGAGGATTCTGGCATTGCATCAATACCGCATCCACATAAGTCTCCTCCAAGAAAAGCCAATCTTTAAGTATGCCGGATTGCTGAAAGCCACACTGTTCGAAAAGGTGACGACTAGGCTGGTTCGTTACAGCGATAAAGGCACATAGTTGCTTCAATTTCAAGAAACGGAAAGCATAGTCCATCAACAATCGAAGGGCTTCTACCCCATACCCTTTTCCTCGACAATCGGCACGTAAGGCAATGCCAACCGATGCTCGCGAATGCAACGGCACAAAATCGGTAATATCAATCGTACCAATCGTTGTTTGATCGGCCTGACGCACAATCATCAGTCGTACTTGCTTATCGGCATACAAATCGTATGAGGTATCAAGGATGTATTGTCTGAGGACGTGTTTGGAATAAGGAACCGTAAAGCTGCTAATATCCCACATCTCCGGATCATTTTCCATATCGAACATGATATCAAGATCTTCAGGCTCTACAGCACG
>JBKEDO010000071.1:0-70843 GCA_047975405.1 Bacteroides sp. | reverse complement strand
TGATCTCCCATGACATATTCTATGATAGGAGTAGTGGATTGGTCTTTATAGAATAGCACAGTACTCACTGTTGGAACAAATCCATTACATTTTTGCCAATCAAAGGTTAAACTTAGTTCAGCATAGTTTGTATCCCTGTAAGCAAGGTGCAAACGCTCGCAACTTACTACGGAAAAACACCATATTGTGACAATAATCACTATGGAAAGGCTTTTTATGTTTTTTAGGACTAGCATATGATGATTTTATCCATTAATTCAATAACTGATTTTATATTTCTTCTTGAAGCCCAACTTCCAAATGAGTGAAATTTTTGCCCGGGTAAGTCCAAACCATTTAAGTGTTTCGTCACTTTGCCAAACGAGGCAATGCCCTTTGGGTACAAATCTCTCATAGTCAGTTTGTAAATAACCAACTCCCAAACTGAATTCTAAGGCCATTTTCCGATTAAGAGGCAACACGTATCCTGCGGTTAATCCGGTAGACAGATAAACGTTTCCTTTGGCGCCTTCTTCTTTCCACAGTAGATCGTAAATTCCGCCACCGGCATATACTCCCATAAACCATCCTTGCATTGAATTTCGTTGTTTACGTCTTAGAGTATAATAGTAATCTGATTCTAGATTATTTTTAAAGTAGTAGCGAGCCTCTAGATTCCCATACATAATGTGCATTGCCCATTTATCTTTTTTTAAGTACCACCATGGGAAAATCCATTCAGCTGCCACAGACCATTGTTTTGCGATTGGAACTTCCAGCTCTACGTTTAGAGCGGTAGCCAAATCAAATAATAGGTTTGTTTTGATGGCAAATGGATAAGCCCATTCTGCTTCTCTACGACCTGTAATAGGAGATTGTAGGTAAAGGCCTTTTTGGAAATCACTTTTATCGAAAGGTGGTTCTACTATTGCAGCCTGATTGAGGCGATCTGGTTTTTTCTTGTAGAAGGTAATGCTTGTTGCGTTTCTTAGAAATCTCAAATATTTTTTTGATAAGTAGTTGAAACATCTGCCTTCATCAACTTGTTTGAGTAAACTCATCGTTCTATCGGGATCCTTTGTGCGATTTAGTATGGCTAAAATCTCATTCCGGTAGGAAACAGAATTATCCGATTCTAACTGAGATCTTAGATCTTCCCAACGATAATTTTTCTCAGAGATGGATAGTTTGCTAAAATCGATTTCCGGATATTTCCATTTTAAATAATTAATAATGGATGTGGAGCGTCTTTTAGCGAGCCGTTCGTTATAACTAACATTTCCATCGGGGGAGGTTGATGAGACAATCTGTATACTATCAATAAATCCTTGATTGATTTCTTTGATAATCTTTCTCTATTAAAGCTTTTGAAAAGCGGAAATAGATGATCACTTCATTCGCTTCATTAGAAGCTGATTGACCATTTTGTGCAACTAAAGATACTGAAGCACAAAATATTAGGTATGTCATAATAATAGATCGAAGCATACACGGTTTTTCTATAAACAACATTACGTTTATTAAAAAGTTCGTTTTTTCTAAAAAATATCTTTAGAGTTAGATTGATTCGTTGATTTGAACAGTTAAATTGCTGTTTTGTAGAATATAAGTGTTTGCCATGTGTTAGTTGCATTTACTCACTAGTAAACGATACGACTTGTTTAGGAGGGATAAATAGATAAATTTAATGGGAGTAGTCTCAAGCAATGAACTAGAACCATTAGAATGAAGAGACCGTAATAAAAATGAGAAGTATAGCATAAAACGATTTTACCGAGCCATTTTCGTTGGTGATGAATAAATGATGAAAAAACGTTTAAATATATTGATTATCAAATGTATATGGCCATTTTGAGAGTGTGTGGTTTAAGTTTAGAAAGTTTTGCATACTTTGCTATTGGAGTAGCCTAAAAAAAAGCAGGAGTTTCAATCACTGAAACTCCTGCTCTAATTCAATATGAAATTTAGGTTGTTAATCTATATTCTGGCAGAAATGTCCAAAATATAATTTTCCATCTTTTATAAAGGAATAGATGGCCCATATTTTTGTTCCGTCATTCTTTATAATTTCGAATTTAATCGGTTCATCTGTAAATGCGAGACTATTATATTTATAAGTTAGTTTCCCATTCGTCTTTTCACCGACTGATTTATCACCGGCGAAATATAATTTAAGGAAATAGTAATTGTAGTAATCCCACCCACATAGATTTAAATCGTTTTCTTTCTTATTCAAATAAGTATACCATCGATTTTCTGAATTAATGGTGGTTGATCCGGCGAAATCATAACGCAAGGTTTCATTTGCTTTTATTCCTTCGAGGTCTTCATTATCATAAGCTACATCTGTTGTTGTTATGTTGACTGTTATTTCTTTGACTAAATCCAAAGCATCTTTGATTGTTATAACTGCCGTTCCTTCTTTTAATGCTTTTATTGATAAGACGTTTTTATTAACAGTAACTAAAACTAAGTCTTCTTTATCTACACTAGTCGTGTATCCACCATTGCCGGATAAAACTTCAATCGTTTTAATTTTTGGATTACCAATAGGCATTTTTACATCCACAGTCTCTTGGCTGAGAATAATCTGATCATAGTAAGATACGATTGATACTTTCTTGAATTGATTACTTTTATCAGATAAAACAATAGAGGTTATTCCACTATTTTTTCCTTCAACAATAATCTTCCCATTATCCATCTTTACTGTGGCAATCTCCGGGTTTAAAGAAAAAGCTTTATAATCGCCATTCCCTTTTGATATCTCAATTTCAGCAGTGGTTCCTACAACGACTTTAACAGTCTCAGATTTAAGTATCAAGTCTGATATTTCCGATTCTTCTATCGGATCTTTGTCTTCACTACAAGCGGCGAAGTTTAAAGAAAAGAGGCTTAATAATAACAGGCCTAAAATGTTGTTAATTTTCATCATTAGATTGTTTTAAAGGTTAGTATTACCAGTCTTTTTTATAAGGTTTTCCATCATAAACGAGCTCGTCGTCAAACAGAACTTTTGCAATTCGTTGCATAGCGCTTATTTGTGAAGAAGCATTGTTACGATTTGGGTCCATGGCGAAAATCATATGTGCCCCATAACCGTTAGAACGTAAACTGCTCAAAGCACTTTCGCTGGCAAAGTTTCCTCTGTTAAACTCTTGCGATGATAAGGCCATACCTGATTTAGGCATCCCGGGATAATTGCTACTTAAATCAGAGGCAGCTCCATAATCGTGAATACCATAATCTACAAATTGTCCGGAGGTTTGTCCTTCAATAGCCGGTAAACTTCTCGTTGCTCCATAAACATACGCACATACTAGTCGATTAGGCATCGCTTGCTTAACTTCGTAACATAAGCGAGAAGCGGCAGCTGATGATGGGCTTACAAATCCTTCCGGAGCCGGACTTTGATAGTTTGAATATTCGTCGTCAAAGAATACCCCATCTAAATGGTAAGCATCACATACGGCTTTTAGCTCTTTAGCAAAGGCTTTGGCGGTGTTATCTGCCAAGTTAGCTACCCCTGAACGGTCATGGTTACCAAGAATACCTAACACGATTTTCATTCCTCTATCTTGTAGTGGCTTAAGATATTTGGTTCGGTAGTCTAAGAGATGTTGCACATTTTCATTGTTGTAGACATAAACTCGCCCTGTCTCTGCATTATAGTTTATGTTTGCCGAGAAGAGAATGAGCATATCGACCAATGGTTTACCATTACTTTTCAAGGTGAAACAAAGGTTGTTTAACGGATTAGTGTCATTCACCTCCATACAGCTGATGATCTTAATTCCTGTTGATTTTGCACAATCAGGTATTCCTGTAAGATCTTTAACGAAAATGAGGAAACTTGATTCTTCTTCTGTTAATTTTAAATCGCCTGATTTGGTGGTAACTTTAAGAGGAATGACATATGATTTCTCTGACGAAAGAGTTTCGCTACTTTGATAACTCACTTGAAGGGTATTCGAACGACTGTTTCCTTTAGTTAGAGAGAAGATGCCTTCTTCCGAAATTGTTACTGAGGCTTCGGGAAAAGCCTCATATTTTGCATCATGTTTGGTGTTGTAGGCTTCTAAAATAGATGGATCATAAGTGATTTGAACTTTACAATCTTGACTTGTTTTCTGTGAAGTATTTAGTATAACTTCGGTTGTTCCGGTGCTGCGAAATTCAGCATTGCTGATGGCACGTTTACCATTGCTATCCATGACGTATCCCATCACTTCATTGGTGGTAGTATAGTTGTTTTCGTCAATGCGGCCGACTTCTATATTCTCTTCGCAGGATGTAAATATACATCCTACAGAAGTGAATAAAAGCGTAAATAGTTGAACTTTTATGAATTTATTGTATTTCATTGTTTTAACCTTTTATATATAATACTACTAGTTCTTTGCTGGCAAACTAACTGATGTCCATTTGATTGGATTCTTTGCTTTCAGATTATTGCCATTTCCGGTTTCGTCTTTAATCTCGCTTCCAACGCCTTCGTTACATTTCCAATAAGCGACTAAGCCTTCAGATTTAGGATCTACTTCATAAAAATGAGTTGGTGCGGTAATCTCTTCTGCAGACAAAGCACGGTTCCAGATTCTACATTCAGCAAATTCGCCGGCAAGGAAACGTCCGTCTTCGTAAGAACGTCCAATATAGAAACCATCTTTACCGTCTTTGCCAAGACTAATTGTTCCTAAAGACTTGCTTCCTTCTGATTGTAGTTTACCATTAACGTATATTTTGATTTCACTGGTATGGCTATTATAGGTCACAGCGATGTGTGTCCATTCATTGACCGGCAATCCTTTGTTAGAGTCGGCTGAAGGAAAGTTTCCTCTACTTGTTGCAAGCTGTATTTGATTCGATGGAAAACCGGCATCTCCTAAACGAATAAGGAAAGAACCCTCGATGCCCATAACAGTACTAATCAATCTATCGTAGTTACGTGCGCGGATTAACGCTTCTAACGTGATTTCCGAAAGGTTATTAACCACTTCGGGTTTAGCCCATTGGTCAATGTGAAGATTATTGGCTTCCATATCGGCTACCACATTAATCAATGCAGCTCCCTTAAAGACGAAGTAAGTGGTACGCGCACTCTCCAAAAGGCCAATGTTTGCATTGGCTATAGTAACCGGTAGCACATAGATCAAATCGCGATCTAACTCATTGATGGCTTTGAACAAAACAGTTGTGCCTGCAGAACGTACGCTTCCGGCCTTGATGACAACGTTAGGCTCAGGTAGCTCATATTTATCAGTAGGGAGGATCACGGCATGATCATAATAAGCCTCGTTATATTGCTTCACTAATGAAGCATCGATTTTATAAGTCAAGGTGACATCTTGAAGTTCAGGTTTAGCCAAAGCAATCTCAATGGTGCGTTCGGCTTGAGTGACCGTCCCTTTGACAAGAATCGTGTTAATTTTTGAATCAGCGTTGATATACGCTTTGTTATCGAACGACTCGGTATCGCTTTGACAGCCGGTGAATGCGCAAGCTGATAAGATAAAAGCGGATACCAAATAGAGTTTATTACGTTTCATAATCGATTAGTTTTTGATAGATGGATTTAGAGTTGTAATCGCATTTCGTGTGTATTTATACACTAATGCCGGATTATAATAATCGTTATTTACATTTTGAATACCCAAACCTTTGACGATATAGCCGTCATGTTGTGACATGATCCATTGTGATGCAGCACCAAGTGCGCGACTACCATCGGCCAAATAACCAGTTTTGGTATCTTCCTTATTAAGCGATGGCACAGCTACTTTAATTCCAAAGCGGTCAGTTGGTACACCTTCCACTTGTGCCAAAGTCATGTTGTAAGTGAATTGATACTCATTCTTGATGCTAGTCATCGGAATTAAAATGGTTTGGCAATTAGATAAAATAGTTTTATCAATTAAGTTTTGAGGATGTCCTTCGAATACCAATAACTTATTCGTGTGACGCTCTGCCCAAGCTGTGATCATTCCAATAAAGACATTCTGATTTTCGATGTACTCTTTTCGCTCTTGTTCGGTGAGATGTAGCATACTTTTCCCTAAGTAGGCAATGGATAGACCATCATACTGATATTGATCGGCTAGTTTTAAAGTATGTCCAATGGTATCGACCAAGAAAGTCAAGAAATCAGGAAATTCAACCGACGGTGCACCTTCTTCCGCTGCTTCTGGAGCGGGTTGTTCGGCAGCACGTGTGTCGTAAATTAACTTGATGGCATCGTAATCTATTGAATAGATAATCTGAGTTCCTTTGTCTGCTCTGATTTTTGCCATTTCTTCAAGTTCACGATCGACCAATTGATCAGGATACATCAAAGCCACAACGTCAATGCTATCTGGAATTTCAGTGATATGCTGTGCACGGTTGAAAGGCACTTTTACACTATTATCGAACCAAGCATAAGTGAGCTTATGGTCACTATTTTTATAGGCCTTGAGATGCTCTAGGTATTGAGCATAAAGTGCCGGATTTTGTTGCTCTATATTAGGCTGTACGACATCTATTGACTCTACCTCATTCCAATCACTACATGAAGCGAATGAAACAGCGGCAGCGACGAAACCCAATAGTGCTATTTTAGCTGTTTTTATTGTTTTCATAATCATCTTGTTTTTCATTAGTTATTCTTTTTTGCCCACCATACGTCTGTACCCATGGTGTCAGGACCTTTTAGGTAGTTTGTGATGGCTATATTCAGATTCTCACGGTTTTCATCATATTCAATCTGTGGGTAGTTTAGTCGACGAGCCATACGTGCTGTTTCTACTTTTCCGTTGCTACCGTTTACTAGGACTTCCATTAGTTTCGGATAGCCTGTACGGCGATATTCGGCCCACGCTTCAAGACCCAATGGGAAGTTAGCAATCCATTTTTGAGTGATAATGCGTTCTAGGTTCTTTTCAAACTCAGCTGACTCCTCCCATTTGACCGTGATGTCGCTTGTTGTTCCATTGTAAGAGAAAGAGGTATTAACCGGATCTTTGTGAACAGCCGGAGTTCGTGTGCTGTTTTGTGCGTAAGCATCAGCTTCTTCTGCTCCCCATTGTTCGAATGATAAAGCGATACCTCTATTGTATAATGATTCGGCTGTTCCGCCCATGTTCCATCCGCGAAGAGCACCTTCGGCACGTAGGAAAGCCGTTTCGGCTGCATTCATCCACATCAATGGACTATCAGATTTGATATTGGCATTTGAGTATTGTTTGATGGTTTCACCTGCAGGTAGTTCTACTCCTGAGCGTAAGCCAACAAAGCCATTTGTGGCGCTAGTAAATCTAGATACGGTAAAATACTTTTCACGGCGCGGGTCTTGATAGCCATTCATGTACGACAAAATATCGGCGGAGATCTGTGAGTCCCCATTGTTCCATTGATACATGACCACATGAAGCGGGTTGTTCTGTACCGTGATGAAAGCATTGTCGTCATTGGACGTCATTGGACCAACTTCGCTGGCCATCACCTCTTCAGCTTTTGTTTTTGCTGTTTCAGGATCAACATTAGCGATACGAATCGCCATGCGTAGCTTCAATGAATTGGCTAATTTGGCCCATTTCTCTGTCTTTCCTGCAAAAATCAAGTCTGCTTTGTAGGTGAAATTATTGGTCTTATTCTTAGTGAGCACTGCAATGGCAGCATCCAATTCCTCGAACATCTTATTGTAAACCTCTTGTTGCGAGTTGTATGGTGCTGTCAACTTTCCATTTTTACCCACTTCGTTGTAAGGAATAGGACCGTAAGTATCGGTCACGCGGAGCATCGCGATCACTTTAATGACATCGGCTACTGAACGGAAAACCGGATCTTCAGTCATGTTGTCAATTAGAAGATAGTTCGGGAAAATACCGGTCATGGTTTGTTGCATAAGCGGCTTAACCCAGTCATCTTGAGGGTTATAAATCGCGAAGCTTCTTCCGTTGAATCCATTGTTTGAGTCGGCTAAATATCCACCCCAAGTTCCTCCGAGCAAACAGTCGGTAAATTGGAAGGTGTTTGGATTTGATGGAATCACTGCATTTTCCATCGTTTTAAGAGCCGAACGAACGCCGTATGCATCGGCATCCAAATCACTAGGCTCATATGGATTGGTATTATAGTCCAAATAATTGTCGGTACAAGCACTCATTGCTGTTGCTGCAAGGCCGAGCACTAATACTCTGATATGTGATGTATTAATTTTCATAAGTGTTACATTTAAAATTTGAATCTAACATTGAACCCTAAGTTACGTGTACTAGGCATGATAAAGTTGTCGATACCTTGATAATAGTTACCTGTAGAAGCCACTGATTCAGGATCGAATGGGGCTTTGCAGTAAAGCATCCAAAGATTACGTCCAACTAAAGAAACGGTGATGTCTCCAATGCCAAAGAATTGTTTTTTAGAGATCGTATATCCAATGCTGGCTTCTTGAAGACGGATGTTAGTTGCACTATAGGTATAGAGTTGAGGCACACCACCACCGGCAGCTACCGTGCTATACCATTTCTGTGCATTAACCAAGTCGCCTCCGTTGATCATTACTCCACCATTATCTCTTGCAGAAGCAGTTGCTTCAGATACGCCATAAAGGTCGAGTGCGGCTTGTGTTGCTGAATAAACCACCCCTCCGAGGCGAGCAGCCAACATGAAACTGAAATTGATCTTTTTCCAAGTCAAGTCATTTCTCCAAGCCATATTGCATTTGGGCATCACATTTCCTAGTTTGATGTCTTCTGTACGGTTGTTCACCGCTACGCTACCGTCTTGGTTAATGTAGATGTTCCCATTACTGTCGCGTTGTAGATCCGATTGTGAATAAAGGTCACCGATTGATCCTCCGGTTTTAAGAAGGAAACGTGTTTTGTTCATACCTCCTACATCGAGTCTGTCTTTATTGATGATATCACCTGTTTCCGGATTTACATAATTCTCAACAAGTTTAAGAATTTTGTTACGGTTAGCACTCAAGGTGAAATTAGAACTCCAAGTGAAGTTGTTGTTCCAAGTGTTTTGATAACCTAATCCTAATTCAACACCTTGGTTACGTACGCTACCGGTTTGGATGTACATTTTATCGTATCCGGCAGAAGCTGAAACTTGAGGATCGAACGTTTGGTTATAAGTCTTGGTACGATAGAAGCTCAAATCTAAATTGAAGTGTTTCAAGAAACGTGCAGTCAACCCGACTTCCCAAGACTCGGTACGTTCCGGTAATAAGTTTGGCATCGGATAGTTTTTCTTCGTTTCCCATTGTTGGTTCTCGAAGTCCCATTTGTAAGTTGGATGAGCCAAGAACCGTTGGAAAGGAGTACCTACAGAAGCAAATGATCCACGTACTTTCAAGTAAGAGATAGCTTCAGGAAGCTTCATCATTTCAGAAAGGATTACGGATGCACCTACCGATGGATAGAAAAATCCTTTTTTAGTGGAATTTGGACCGGCCAATTGGGATGGGAGGTCGTAACGTCCTGTTAAAGTTAAGTAATAGGTGCTTTTATAACCAAGTTCGGCACTTCCTAAGAACGACTGTGTCTGATCGTGGAAGCCAGCTTGTTCCGGTTTTGCTTTGTCTTTATCCAAGTGATCGATGCTAAAGAAATTGGCCAAACCAAAGTCGTTGTGTATCGGTCCGCGGTATTTCAACAAGTCTTGTTGGTTGTCAGTGATCAAAGCACCCATGTTTGCTTGTACTGAGAAGACATCGTTGAATGTTTTGTTGATGTTTAGTAACAAGTCGCCATACGATTGAGTTTCTTTAGTCACTGCATTGCCATATAAACCATTTTCGGAACTTTCAGTGAGTGTTGTGCTCGTTGTCGCATAGAACTTTTCAGTAAAAGTATTGGTCGATTTATCGATGCGTACACGTCCGGAAACGCTTAACCAATCTAGCAATTTATAGTTGGCGCTCAGATTAACCATGAAGCGGTCTTTATTGTTTTCGCGAAGGTTACGATAGCTGATCCAATAAGGATTCTGTCCGGTAAACTCGTTGATACCTTGTGGCCAATATTGAGTATAGATTTTACGTTCAGAGTTCCAACGTTCGTACATCCGGATGTCGCTCCAATCGTCTCCACGTGGGAATAAATAGGCCGTTACCAATGGATTTGAGTAGGTTCCCTGATTCGTCATATTCATATCTTTTTGCTTGATGTAGCTACCGCCCACGTCAACAGTCAGTTTGTCATTCAGTGCTGTTGTCGTATTACGGAAAGTGAAGTTATAGCGATCATAGTCGTTGTTTGGGATCATCCCTTTTGAATTGACGGCACTAGCGGAAACATAAGTCTGATTATGTTCCGATCCGGTAGAGAAAGCAACCGTTTCAGTCGTGACAACTCCTGTTTGCAAGAAGTCTTTTGTAGGGGAGTAACCCATATAGTTTGATGCATTTAGACGATTACCCCAGCTCTTATCAGCTACGGCTACTTCCGATAGTAAGCTACCTGTTCCATAACGGTTTTGGAATTCCGGCATTCTAAATGGGGATAGGAAATCAGTGTTTTGACTGAAAGTAAGGGTTGTTGCTCCTGCTTTTCCTTTTTTAGTGGTAATAACGATGGCGCCATTGGCTGCGTCACTACCATAAAGTGCAGCAGCTGCAGCACCTGTTAGGACAGACATGCTTTCGATATCTTCCGGGTTGATGTCGGCAATGGCTTCGGTCACTCCTCGTGAATCGAACTCTTTACCACCTTCACCCCCGGAGTTGTACATCGGAACGCCGTCAATGACATACAACGCATTGTTTGATTTGGAGATACTTTTTGCACCACGCATCACCACTTTAGCTGCACCACCGACTCCCGATGAACTGCTATTGATGGTCACACCGGCTACTTTACCCGAAAGAGCATTGATGAAGTTGGCATCTTTGTTCTTGAGTAAATCCTTTTCGGAAACTTGTTGTACGTTGTAACTCAATGCTTTTTGTGCACGTTTGATACCTAAGGCAGTGACCACAACTTCGTCAATAACCTGTGTGTCATCTTGCATGATGATGTTAAGGCTCGATTGACCTTTATAAGCCACTTCTTGTGAACGGTAACCAATATAGGAGTAGACTAATACCGGGTGGTTCGATTTAGTCGTGATGCGATAGTTACCATCGATGTCGGTAATTGCACCTTCACTGCTACCTTTAACTTGAATACTTACTCCAATTAAGGCTTCGCCTTTACTGTCGGTTACTGTACCGATCACTTGACGCTCTTGATTGCCTTTTTGTTGTTGAGACTCTTGTCCCTTCTCAGAAAGGTAAACAATATTATCTTCAACTTTGAATGAAATATTCTTCCCTTTCAATAATGTGCCTAGGACATATTCTAATGAAGCGTCTTTGGCTTGTAATGCATCTACTGCAACGGTCGATAGCTTGTCGTTGTAGAAGAATTGGTACTTAGATTGTGATTGGATCTGTTTGATTACTTTCCCCAAGGTGGTTCGTGGGGTTGATAGTGTTAATTGAGCGACAGCCCACTGTGCAGGCATAGCTATTAACAAAAGAATCAATAAAGCTCGAATTAATTTCGATCTTCGAGATGCATGATTGCTTTCCATACAATTAATTTAATGGTTAGACATTGTTTATTACTCTAGTTGCTAAAAGAGTTTGCATTTTACTCCCTCAACTAAGCATAAAACAACCCTCGTTTAATAAACACTTACTGTTATTTCTTGTTTTTTTAATAAGATTCCGTTTTATCTTGTTGTGATAAGTCATCTAGAAGTATTGCTGTTTTGTTTTTAAGAGTTCGGTTTCTGGATTGGAAAAGGATCCTTATATCGTTTATTCGTTAGCAAAAATATGTTTTTCTTTTTAATGTTGATTGTTTCAAACTATTTTCTTTAAGACATAGCCTTATCTCTAGTAAAGTAAGTGTCTCTTTCTTTTCTGACTAACATTTATTCGTCCCACAGTTGTGGAACGAATAGGCAACAGTTGTGGAACGAATAGATAACAGCTGTGGAACGAATAGATAACAGTTGTGGAACGAATAGATAACAGTTGTGGAACGAATAGATATTAGTAACAGGAAAATAGATCGAAGGCAGAGCAGATCGATAGCGATGCAGAGAAAATAGTAGGGACTCGTGATGTTTTTACAGCCAGAGAAATGGACGAAAAAATGAGAGCCATTTATGCCGTCATGATCTGACATAAATGACTCTCATTTTTTTATGTTGTCCTCTTTTTAAAGGAAGATCAATCCATCGGGTGGATGGATTCCTTTAGCGTTTCTCTTTAGAAAACGAATAAGGAAGATCAGTCTCTTGTGTACCTCGTTCCATATTTGGAGAATGGCTCATATCGAATGTAATAATTCCGCCTTTTAATAAATCATCATGGCGTACAAAATTTTTGGTATAGGTATTCCCATTAAATTCCATACGATGGATGTAGCGGCATTCATTATCGTTTTTAGGCGCATTAATGACTAAGGAATTTCCATTTTCGAAATGTAATGTAGCCTTTTTGAATAATGGTGCTCCTAAAATGTATTCGGTTGTTCCGGGACACACCGGATAGAATCCCATGGCAGAGAAGACGTACCATGCTGAAGTCTGACCGTTATCTTCATCTCCGCAATAGCCATCCGGTCCGGGAGTATACATCCGGTTCATGACTTCACGTAAACGATATTGGGCTTTCCATGGTTCTCCGGCATAGTTATAGAGATAAATCATATGCTGTATCGGTTGGTTACCATGAGCATAGTTCCCCATGTTCATGACGGTCATCTCGCGGATTTCATGAATCACCTGACCGTAGTAACTTTCATCGTAAATAGGCGGAACAGCGAAAACAGAATCTAGCATCTGTACAAACTCTTTCTTTCCACCCATCAAATCGATCAAACCTTGCGGATCATGGAAGACCGACCAGGTGTAATGCCAACTGTTGCCTTCGGTAAAGGCATCTCCCCATTTCAGTGGTGAGAAAGGAGATTGGAAGCTGCCATCGGCATTGCGTCCACGCATCAGTTTCGATGAAGGGTCGAATAGATTTTTGTAGTTCATGGCCCGTTGAGCAAACAAGTTCAACTCTTTTTTTGGACGTTTAAGGGCTTTGGCCATTTGGTAGATGCACCAATCGTCGTAAGCATATTCTAAGGTACGAGCAGCATTCTCATTGATTTTTACATCATAAGGCACATAACCCAATTTGTTGTAATATTCGTGCCCTAGTCGCCCGGTAGAAGAGACTGTGGGGTGAACACTTTGAGTGCCGTGAAGTAATCCTTCGTAAAGTGTTTTGAGATCATCGACTTGGACGCCTTTCATATAAGCGTCGACTAAGATGGATGCGGAATTATTACCCACCATGCATCCACGATGTCCGGGACTAGCCCATTCCGGGAAGAAACCGCTTTCTTTGTAGGTGTTGATCAATCCTTCTTGCATCTCTTTATTAGCCGACGGATACATCAAGTTGAGCAACGGGAATAAGCATCGAAAAGTATCCCAAAAGCCGGTGTCGGTATATAGATATCCCGGAAGAACCTTCCCATTGTATGGGCTATAGTGTACCGGTTGGCCGTTGGCATCTATCTCATAAAATTTACGAGGAAAGAGCAACGAACGATAAAGGCAAGAGTAGAATGTACGATACTGATCGATGGTTCCGCCGTCGACTTCTATCTTGCCTAAAACGTTGTTCCAAGCTTCTTTGCCTTTTGCCGCCAATTGCTCCATGGAATCTGTTCCAAGCTCTTTGAGATTGAGTTCTGCTTGCTCGAAGCTAATAAACGATGAGGCGATGCGAGCTTGTACTTGTTCGCCTTTGTGGGTGCGAAACCCGATGATGGCACCAGCATGATTGGTGGTTTGTTCATTATTATTGGTGGTGAGTTGTCCGTTGTTGACGGTTGCTTTATAAGTAAAAGGCTTGTCGAACTCAATGATGAAGTAGTTTTTGAAATTATCGGGAACTCCTCCGCTGTTGCGCGTTGAATAACCGATAATCCGATTGGATTCTGGAAGGATCTTAATGTATGATGCTTTATCGAAGGCATCGATCACAACGTACGAATGATCGTTCTCGGGAAACGTAAAACGGAAGAGAGCAGCCCGTTCGGTTGGAGCCATCTCGGTTAGGATGTCGTGATCGGCAAGATAGACCTTGTAGTAATAAGGGGTGGCTTCTTCACTCTTATGTGAGAACCAACTTGCTCGCTTTTCTTCGTCAAACTCAGGCTTTCCAACAATTGGCATGATGGAAAACTGACCGTAGTCGTTGATCCATGGACTAGGTTGGTGGGTCTGTTTGAATCCACGGATTTTGTAGGCGGTGTAAACATATTGCCAACCATCGCCCATTTTCCCGGTTTGAGGGGTCCAGAAATTCATTCCCCAGGGGCGGGCTATAGCCGGATAAGTATTTCCGGTAGATAACTCGAAAGTCGATTGGGTTCCCATCAGTGGATTGACATACTGGGTCCAATCTTTGGCTTGGGTGAGTAAGGTGCAGCTGAGCACACAAACGATGAGCAGTACTCTTTTCATGTTAGTTGATTTTACGGTTTTACACCCCATTGTGTAGGGCGATTGGTCATCTTGATTTCTAATGTGCCTCCTTTGACAATATCGTTGTGCGTGAAGAAGGGTTTGTTTAGAAGGATCCCATTGAGGGTCACACTTTCAATATATTTATTGGTTTTTGAATTGTTCTTTGCTATCACTGTAAAGGTGTTGCCATTTGTGAGGTTGACTGATACTTTATCGAAGCGCGGGCGACCGATTGAATAGGTGGGCTGTCCCGGACAGACTTGATAGAATCCCATGGCATTAAGGATATACCAAGCCGACATCTGACCGCAATCTTCATTGCCTGCAAGTCCGTCTACGGCATTAGCGTATTGGCTGTTGAAGACACTGTCGACCAACTCTTGTGTACGCCACGGGCGGTTGACATAGTTGTAAAGGTGGATAATATGGTGACTTGGTTCATTGCCATGAGCATATTGACCGATTAATCCACTAATGTCGGCAGAAGTGACATGGCCTTCCAAAGAAGAATCGGCGGTGAACAAGGAGTCTAACTTATTAGCAAAAGCATCATTTCCCCCCATGAGGTGTGCTAATCCCGGAATATCATGCGGTACAAACCAGGTCCACTGCCAAGCTGTTCCTTCGCAATAATCGTCGTTACGGTGATTGGATGCGCGTGGGTTGAATGGTGTGCGCCATTCGCCTTTTGAATCGAGACCACGCATAAAGCGAGTCGATGGGTCGAAATAAAACTCATAGGCTTTAGCAAAACGAGCATATTTTTCTTTGTTATCCAAATCACTCATGGCATCGGCAAAAATCGAGATGCACCAATCATTATAGGCATATTCTAATGCTTTGGCTACGGATTCGTTTTCTCGGTCACAAGGGACGTATCCAATGGTGTTTTTGTAATATTTTGCTTTGGGCATTAAGTGGGGGAGAACCAAAGCCGGACATTTAATTCCGGTAGTGTCGTATTCAGCAGTGCGCAGACAAGCTCTATAGGCCTCGCGTACATCGAAATTACGATAGCCTTTCATATAGGCGTCAACAATAACCGGAACGGCATGATAACCAATCATTGTACCGGTGTAGTTTGAGGCTAAATCCCACATGGGGAAGATTCCTCCTTCTTGGTGTTTTTTAATCAGCGAGTTGATAAATTGAGTATTTAGCTCAGGGTCAATGATGGTCATCAATGGGTGTAAAGCACGGAAGGTATCCCATAATGAGAAGGTCGTATATATGGGGTTGATGGTATCTCCTTGGTGAGGTTTCAAGTCCATGCCAAGATAGCGACCGTCGATGTCGGTAAACAGGTTGGGACTGATCCCGGTGTGATAAAGAGCCGTGTAAAAAATAGTTTTATCGTTGGTGTCGGAGGTCGAAATATCTATTTTTGATAAATATTCATTCCAAGCCTTTCGAGCATTGGCACGTACGTTATCAAATTCCCAATCGGGTATCTCTGTCTCCACATTACGTTTAGCTCCCTCGATATCAACGGCCGAGACTCCAACTTTGACGAATACTTGTTCGTCTTTATTGGTCTTAAACTGGATTAAGGCTTTGCACCGTGGTAGCCGTTTCCCATCGTCCTGTGTGAGGGTATCGTTGATTAACGTATAGGTAAACGGTTTAGAAAATTTGGCATAGAAATTGATGTATTGATCGAAAGCCCAGTAGACGGTCTTTTTTCGTCCACAGATTTCTGTGTCACTGATCACTTTAATCTCCATCTCTTGATTGGTCTGCCGTTGCAGGGAGTAATCTAAATCGATGATAAATCCGGCTTGATCACTCTTTGGGAAAGTATATCGATGAATGGCACCGCGGTTAGTGGCTGTCAGTTCGGCTTTGACGTGATAACGATCGAGTAATACCGAATAGTAACCGGGTTCTGCTATTTCGTTTTGGTGTGAGAAAGCGGAAGCAAAAGCGAGTTGCTGGCTATTCGCTCCAAGCGACTGATACTGTTGTCGACCAACGGTAGGCATAATTAAGACATCTCCATAATCACAACATCCTGTACCGCTTAAATGGGTATGTGAGAATCCATTGATGGTGCTGTCGGAATAGTGGTATCCGGAGCAGGCATCCCAACCGTCGATTCGAGTGTCAGGGCTTGGTTGAATCATACCGTGTGGCATTGTTGCTCCCGGGAAAGTGTGTCCATGTCCACCCGTGCCGATAAATGGATTAACATAGGAACTATAATCGTTTATACTTTTGTTTAGAGAACAGGAAGAGAACATGAGGCACCCTCCCAAGCATCCTAATAAGATGGTCTTAAATGTCATGGTTATGTCTATCGTTGGTTTGAGTTATTCTTTATGGGTTTTGTGAAGAGATAAAAATATTATTTCCGGATTTTTTATAGATAATAGGTATCGAATTCTGTAAAGAATGAAGTACAGAATCGATGGTTTCTTTACGTTTTAAAACCCCAGAGTAAGTTTTGTCTGAGCGGATATCTGGTGATAAGATAATCTTAACGCCATAGAAGCGCTCTAATGCTTTAGTGATCGTGAAAATATCTGCTTTTTCAAATGGAATGAGGTTGTCATGCCATACAGCGTCAAACTTTGCATCGACTTGTTTCACAATCATTCGTCTGGTTGTTTTATTAATCTCTGCGCGTTGTCCCGGATTCAGAATGATCATCCCCTCATTATTATTTCCTTTGACTTCGATCTCGCCCTCGATCAATGTAGCCTCGGCCGTTTGGAGACGTTTCGATGTTTTGAGATTAAAGTGTGTGCCTAGTACTCGAATTCGCATGGCATCACTTTCGGCAATAAACGGTTTCTCTCTATTCTTACTCACCTCAAAGTAAGCTTCTCCATCAAGATAAACTTTTCTTTCGGTTTCTGAGAAGTCTTTGGGGTATTTTAGCGTTGAACCATTATTCAACCAAACCTTACTGCCATCCGGAAGAGTGATCTCTTTGATGATGCCATCTGTTGCGGCGGCTAAGAGCATTTCACTGCTGCTGTTTGAACCTCTGAGGAAATAGATGCCACCGGCAGTTATCGCCACAAGTGTGATGATCGCTGCATATTGCATCCACCGGCGTAGATAAAGGCGTTTTTGCGATTTACTTTTCTCAAGATCGATCGCTTTGAACAGTCGTCGCTCGGCCTTGTCGATTTCTTCAGCTTGGAGGTTTTCATTTAGTTGTCCTAAATGGTAAAGTTCTTCCATCCGGAAAAGTGTCTTTGCGTTCTCATCGGACGCTTTGATCCACGCGTTAATTTGAACGAGTTCCTCTTCAGAGCTCTGCCCGGTTAGAAAGTTTTTGAGTATATTATCGTTTAGGGATGTCATTTTTTTCCTTTTTATATATAAAATACAACTCAATGAATAAAATCACTTATTTCGTTAAACAAAAAATGAGATAGAATAGCCAAAGATGTCCTAAACGTTGGCGAAGAAATTTTAAGGCTTTGTACATGTGGGCTTCGACCGTGCGTAAGGAAACCTCCATGATATCGGCTATCTCTTTGTTCTTTAGGTGATGTAAATAGCTGAGTTTGAATACCTCTTTGCACTTCTCGGGCAATTCATTGATAGCTTGGTATATTTCCTGACGTAATTCTTGATTTTCTATGCGTTGAAAGACTTCATTGTTGTCAGGTTGATAGAACTCTGCACGCTTTTGATTGATCTCTACCATCGCTGTATGGTAGTTCTCTGTTATGGTTCGGTGCTTGAGTACGTTTAGCGAACGGGTATAGACTGCACGGTATAGGAAAGCCTGAATTTGTTCTCCTATTTCCATGCTATCTTTACGTTTCCAAAGCTCAACGAAAACATCTTGTACAATATCTTCTGCTTCTTCGCTGCCAACCAAGCGAGTGGCATAGAAGAGCAGGTTGGGATAATATCTCCGAAAGAGCGTTTTATAAGTGATGTCGAAATCGTTGTTCATTCTTCTTTTATCAATTAACAGTCGCTTCATTATACCAGACAGGACCTGGGCGATTTCCCATTTCAAACTCGATAGTCGAACCGTTCATGATCTGTTCGTGGGTGATATAGCTTTGGTTGTAAGGTTTTCCATTCAGAGTAACCGATTGGATATAGATATTGGTTGGACTCACTTCTTTAGCAATGACGGTGAAGGTCTTACCATTGGAGAGATGAAGTTTCATCTTCGGGAATAAAGGAGTACCAATCTCGTATTGGCCACTGACCGGATTGACCGGATAGAATCCCATGGCACTAAAGACATACCAAGCCGACATTTGTCCACAGTCTTCGTTACCACATAATCCCGCAGGGGTATTGTGGTAAAGCTCGTGCAGCACCTTTGCTGCATATTGTTGTGTTTTCCAAGGCTGTCCGACTTTATTGTAGAGATAGATCACATGATGACTTGGCTCATTGCCGTGTGCGTATTGTCCGATCATACCGGTACTGAAAATTGGTAATTCGTCTTTGTCCGCAGGATGATAGGTAAACATGCTGTCGAGTTTTTGGGTAAATCGTTCTTTCCCCCCAACAAGGGTGATCAGACGATCAATATGGTGCTGTACCGACCAGAAATATTGCCATCCGTTGCTCTCTGTGATATGTGGAGTATATTCATCTGCTTTGAAGTTCGGAATAAACTGGCCTTTGTCATCTCGTGGTTGCATAAAGCTGGTTGCCGGATTATAAAGATTCTTATAATTCTCCGAACGTTTGTAGAACTCTTCGGCAATCTTGTTCTCTCCAAGCTTATTGGCCATCTCTGCAATGCAGTAATCATCGAAAGCGTATTCTAAGGTTTTAGAAAGTGACCAGTTCTCGTTGTTATACTCATCTTTTACGTTGTATGGAATATACCCTAATTGCTTATAGAGTCCGATGCCGCGATAATGATCGAGGTTGGCTGTTGCCACACAAGCCTCTAATGCTTTTTTAGCGTCGAAATCGCCTATTCCTTTGAGGTAAGCGTCGACAATAACCGGTACGGCATGATAACCGATCATCATGTCGGTTTCGCTTGCATAGAAGTTCCATACCGGCAGACGGCCATTTTGTTCATAAAATGCAATGAACGATTTAACCATATCATTGACCCGTTCTGGTTCTGTGTAAGTGAACAGTGGATGAGAAGCCCGATAGGTATCCCATAATGAGAAGGTACTGTAATTGGTCCATCCTTCTGCTTGATGTATTTTCTTATCCGGTCCGTAATAAGTTCCGTCTACGTCACTATAAATGGTTGGGGCGAGCATAGAGTGATAAAGAGCGGTGTAGAATACCTTTTTAGTATCGCTGTCGTTGCTCTCAATCTCTATCTTGCCTAATTGTTGGTTCCACTTTTGTTGGGTCTGACTGAGATATTTGTCGAAATCATTTTCCGGAACTTCCGCTTTTATATTTTTTATGGCCCCCTCCATACAGACTCCTGAGAGAGCTGTGGTCACCAAGATCTGTTCTCCGGCTTTTACGTTAAAGTCGAATCGCGCAATAGTAGAATTCCCGATGATCTTACCTTCTTTAGTTACAGCCGTAGTGTCTAGGGTCATCTTCTGGAATGGTTTTGAGAATCGGGTACAGAAATAGAGGCGTTGATCGCGAGCCCATCCATCCGACATCCGGTAGCCTTTGATCGTTACAGAGTCAATCTGCTCAATATAGGAGTCGTTTGTAAAATCCCAATTCATCGCTTTTCGTAGATTCAAGAATATGGCAGCTTGAGCTTCAGGGAAGGTATAGCGTTGGATGCCACATCGGTCGGTAGCTGTGAGTTCCACTTTGATCTGATAATCTTTCAGTAGCACGCTGTAGTAGCCTGCTTCTGCTTTTTCGTCTTGATGAGAAAATTTAGAATGTATACCGAGGGGCTGCTCAGCTTCTTTATAGGGTAGGGTGACCGGCATGAAAGAGATGTCGTATAAGTCTCCTGCTCCGGTACCGGATAGGTGGGTATGGCTAAATCCGGCAATGGTACTGTCGGGGTAGAAATATCCAGAGATACGATCCCAACCGGGCAGACCGTTGTCCGGGCTAAGTTGCACCATGCCAAAAGGGGCTTGGGCACCGGGATAGGTGTTTCCGGTAAAATCGGTTCCGATAAAGGGGTTGACTTCAGTGACGTAGTTAGCGCTCGTCTGGTTTTGTAAAGAAGTACACGATATTAAAAATCCAATTAAAAGAAAAGAGTAGGTTAGTGCTCTCATTAGGGTCTGATTAAAATATTGATATTAGGTTGTTTCGGTTACAAATGTAGTGAAAATAAAGTAAAAAGAGATTGGCTTCATCTTTTTAACAAGAAGCCAATCTCTTTATCAGTGATCTAAATGCCAGCTTATCAGAGATTAGCTAGCTCGATTACTTTTTCTATTGCTGCATTTAATTGATCAGCGTTTTTACCTCCGGCCGTTGCGAAATGAGGTTGACCACCTCCACCACCTTGAATCAATTTAGCGGCTTCTTTGACTAATAGTCCGGCTTTTAAACCGCCGGCAACAAGGTTGTCACTCAACATCACTGTGAGCATCGGTTTGTTGTGATCGACTGTTCCGGCTACGAAGAATAAGTTCTCTGTGATTTCACCTCTGAGTTGGAAGGCAATGTTTTTTACGACTTCCGCAGGGAGAGGGGCTGAGAATTTGATGACTTTAACACCGTTGATTTCTTGAATGTTTTTCAAAAGCTTCTCTTTCAATAAGGCTTCCTTTTCTTTCATGAACTCATCAACTTGTTTTTTCAGTCCGGCATGTTCTTCTAGATATTTCTCGATGGCAATCTTTAAATCCGGTGTGTTGTTGAATAAACTCTTTAGATCATTCAAGGTATCCTGAACGGTGTCTAACATCTCTTCAACACGTGCTCCACTGAAAGCCTCAATACGACGTACACCTGCTGCAACCGAGCTCTCGGAAATGATCTTCACCATGCCGATATGGCCAGTGGCCGGGGCGTGCGTACCTCCACAGAATTCAATGGATGAACCAAATTGGATCACACGAACATGATCTCCGTATTTTTCACCAAATAGGGCAATTGCTCCAAGTTCTTTAGCTTCTTCCAAAGGAATGTTGCGGTATTCCGTTAAAGGAACATTGGCACGTATTTTGGCATTCACTAAGTGCTCTACCTTACGGATCTCTTCATCGGTCACTTTTTGGAAGTGTGAGAAGTCGAAGCGTAAAGAATCCGGTGTGACTAATGAACCTTTCTGTTCGACATGCTCACCTAAAACTTCACGAAGTGCTTCATCTAAAAGATGGGTCGCAGAGTGGTTGGCTGCACAGGCTGAACGTTTGTCGGTATCTACACAAGCCATCATCGGTGCATCTAGATGAGCCGGTAAAGTCTTCACTATATGGATCGGAAGATTGTTCTCTTTTTTAGTATCGATAATTTCGATGGTCTCGAATTCGTTAACCAAAACTCCGGTATCACCGACTTGACCACCACTTTCTGCATAGAATGGAGTGTAGTCTAACACTAACTGATAGAGGGTTTGATTCTTTTGTTTAATTTGACGGTAACGTAACACTGATGTTTCGTATTCCGTATAGTCATATCCAACAAATTCGGTTGTTCCTTCTTTAAGTATGATCCAATCGCCTGTTTCAACAGCTGCTGCGTTGCGGGCACGCTCTTTTTGTTGTTGCATCTGAGCGCTGAATTCGTCGATATTCACACTCATCTCATTTTCACGAAGGATCAATTCTGTGAGATCGAGTGGAAACCCAAAAGTGTCGTAAAGTGTAAAGGCCTCTTTACCGCTAATCTCAGTTTTTCCTGCTGCTTTAGTATCTGCCATTGTTTTTTCGAGCAGACGGATACCTGTTTCCAAGGTCCGTAAGAAAGATTCTTCTTCTTCTTTGATGACTTTGGTGATGAGTTCTTTTTGAGCAACGAGTTCCGGGTAGGCTTCTCCCATATTGTCAATCAAGACTGGGAGCAACTTATACATAAAGGCTTGTTTTTGGTCGAGGAAGGTGTATCCATAACGAACAGCACGGCGTAAGATACGACGAATAACGTATCCTGCTTTTGCATTCGATGGGAGCTGACCATCGGTGATTGAGAATGCAATGGTACGAATATGGTCGGCAATCACGCGCATAGCAATATCGTTTTGCTTGTTCTGTCCGTAAGTGGTGCCCGCCAATTGAGCGATCGCTTTAATCATCGGTTGGAAAACATCCGTATCATAATTAGATGTTTTTCCTTGTAAGGCCATACATAGACGCTCGAAGCCCATTCCGGTATCGATCACTTTTGCGGGTAGCCCTTCTAAGCTTCCATCTGCTTTTCTGTTATATTGCATGAACACGAGGTTCCAAATCTCAACAACTTGTGGATGGTCGTGGTTGACTAAGTCACGTCCGGAGATCTTTTCGCGTTCTTCAGCAGGACGAAGGTCAATGTGGATTTCAGAACAAGGACCGCAAGGACCTGTATCTCCCATTTCCCAGAAATTGTCGTGCTTATTACCATTGATAATGTGGTCTTTGGGTAAGAATTGTTCCCAATAAGACGCTGCTTCATCGTCACGGCTTAATCCTTCTTCAGGACTACCTTCAAAGACTGTTGCATATAAAATGGATGGATCTAGCTTTAAGACTTCAACTAAATATTCCCAGGCCCAGTTAATGGCTTCTTTTTTAAAATAATCACCAAATGACCAGTTCCCTAGCATTTCAAACATCGTGTGGTGATAGGTGTCGTGTCCAACTTCTTCCAAGTCGTTGTGCTTACCGCTCACACGAAGACATTTCTGTGAATCCGCTACTCGATGAAATTTTGCAGGATGATTCCCTAAAATAATATCTTTGAATTGATTCATCCCCGCATTAGTAAACATGAGGGTTGGGTCATCTTTGATCACCATCGGAGCCGAGGGAACAATCTGGTGCCCTTTCGACTCGAAGAAATTCTTAAACGAATCTCTAATCTCTTTTGCAGTCAACATACTTTTTATATCTCTATCGATGAGGTTAATATTCTAAAAAAAACAGTGCAAAGATAGCTTGTTTTTATTATTTTTGCCGTATTAATCTCTGAAATATTTCCAAAAGATGCGCAAAGTATACTACATTTATAACCCACGAACACAAACTTACGATCGAATTTATCCGACTGTACGACAGCGGGCATTGAGTATTTTGCGTCGTTTATTTATTGGTATGGGACTTGGAGCGGGGAGTTTTATTCTTCTGCTCTTGTTGTTCGGTTCTCCCTCCGAAAAAGAGTTGCGTAAAGAAAACAGCCAGTTGCAGGCACAATATAATGTTCTTTCTCGTCGATTCGATGAGGCTATGGAGGTCTTGCAGGATATTCAGCAGCGTGATGATAATTTGTATCGAGTGATATTGCAAGCTGATCCAATTTCTCCGGCTATTCGCCAGGCAGGTTATGGCGGTACGAATCGTTATAAAGAACTGATGGACTTGTCGAATGCCAAGCTTGTCATTAATACCACTCAGAAATTGGACGTGCTGACTAAACAGTTGTATATTCAATCAAAATCGTTCGATGATGTGGTTGATTTGTGTAAGAATCATGATGAAATGCTGAAATGTATTCCGGCGATTCAGCCGATTTCCAATAAAGATCTACGGCAGACGGCTTCTGGTTATGGAGTACGTGTCGACCCAATATATGGAACGACAAAGTTTCATGAAGGGATGGACTTTTCGGCTCATCCGGGCACTGAAGTATATGCTACTGGTGATGGGAAAGTGGTGAAAATGGGATGGGAGACCGGCTATGGAAACACGATTGAAATTAATCATGGATTCGGATACATCACTCGTTATGCCCATCTTAAGGCCTTCTCCACTAAATTGGGGAAGAAGGTGGTTCGTGGGGAAGTGATTGGACAAGTTGGAAATACAGGTAAAAGCACGGGGCCTCATTTGCATTATGAAGTACATGTGAAGGGAAAGATCGTGAATCCTGTCAATTATTATTTTATGGATTTGAGTGCTGAGGATTATGATAAGATGATTCGATTGGCAGAAAATCACGGTAAGGTATTTGATTAATATAAGAAACCATTTATGGAAGAAAAAGAGGACAAGTTGAAGATCTATTACTCGATAAACGAGGTGGCAGCAAAATTTGATGTCAACCCTTCTTTGTTGCGTTTTTGGGAGAAGGAATTTCCACAGATATCTCCTCGAACGAATGGGAGAGGGGTCCGGCAATACCGGAAAGAAGACATGGAAACCATTGGTCTGATTTATCATCTGGTTAAAGAAAAGGGAATGACACTTCCCGGAGCTCGGCAACAATTAAAACTAAATAAAGAGACAACTTTGCGTAATTATGAAGTTGTGATGCGGCTAAAAGGGATAAAAGACGATCTGCTAGCCATGAAGAAGGAACTCGATGATCTTTAATTCGTTAATCTAAAATGAAATAGAGATGGTCGATTGGATGGTTATAGTAGTCCAATCGACCATCTCTATTTTAACTTGTGGACTAACTCTTAGAGCCTAGTCACTTGTTTGACATTATTAATCTTTCTCAGTTTCGAACAGATACTCTTAATATCATCTGCGTCGTGAACAAAGAGTTGTAGTTTCCCTTCAAAGATCCCGTCGTTAGTATCAATGGCCAGATTTCGGATATTGACATTGAGTTGACGAGAAATAACTTGCGTCACTTCGTTGAGCAACCCGATGCTATCGATACCTTTGATATAAATATAAACCGGGAAAGAGAGCTCTTTATGTGTGTCCCATTCGACTGCCAGAATCCGATTGCCATAACTGCTTTTTAGCTTGGCTGCGACAGAACATTGTCGTTTGTGGATAATGATCTGATTATTCTCATTGATATATCCTAAAACGTCATCTCCGGGTATCGGATGACAACAATCGGCTAAGAAATAGAGCTTTTCTATGTTGTCTTTGGTGAGTTTTATAATATCTTTAGGATTGATAGCCAACGATTCTTTAGAGCCAACCTTCTTCTTATATTCCTCCTCTTTATTCCCGCTGTTGCCAAACGAGAAGGTCAGATATTTTTTCCAATTGCTTGGCTGTTTATTCTTTAATTCGTTACGGTCGGCATCTCCCAATACGATCGTCTTGTTTCCTATAGCAACAAAAAAATCATCCTCATTTTCTATATTATGAATTTTTTGTAATTTCTTAATGGTTGCCGGTGTGGAGTGCATTTCTTCACTTTCGAAGAACTCAGAAAGCCATTTCTCTCCTTGTTTCTGATTGGCTTTGCGCTCTTTGCGTAAGATGGTCGTTATCTTTGAACGAGCTCTTGCTGTAGTTGCGAAGGCTTCCCACTCAGGCTGAACCCGTTGAGATTTTGAGGTTAAGATTTCGACTTGGTCTCCACTCTGAAGTTTGTGACTGAGCGGAACCAGCTTGTGATTCACTTTGGCCCCAATGCAATGGCTTCCGATATCTGTATGCAAAGAGAAGGCAAAGTCTAACGCCGTACAATTCTGAGGCATCGTTTTTAGTTCACCTTTGGGGGTGAACACGAAAATTTCCGAAGCGAAAAGATTTAGCTTTATGGTATCTAAAAAGTCAATGGCGTCCGGTTGCGGGTCATCGAGTATCTCTTTAATGGTCTTTAGCCACTTCTCTAATTCACCTTCATCTTCACTGCCTCCTCCTTCTTTGTATTTCCAATGAGCGGCAAATCCTTGTTCGGCGACATCGTTCATCCGTTCACTACGAATCTGCACCTCGATCCATTGTCCGTTGGTGCCCATCAGTGTGACGTGAAGAGCTTGATAACCATTTGCTTTGGGATGGCTGACCCAATCACGTAAACGATCGGGGTGAGGCTTATATATTTTAGAAATAGAGACGTAGATGTCAAAGCAGTCGTTTAACTCTTCTTCTAAATTATGTGGTTCGAAAATGATTCTAACTGCAAGTAAATCGTAAATCTCTTCAAATGGGACATGTTTGGTCTGCATCTTATTCCAGATGGAATAGTGAGATTTTATGCGAGCCAGAATCTTGTATTTAAGTCCCATTCTGTCCAGTTGACTACGAATAGGGGTGGTAAAATCTTTAAAGACTTTGTCTCGTTCCGAAGCCGTAGCACTGAGCTTCTCCTCAATCTCGACATATTCTTCAGGATGTTCGTATTTGAAGCTAAGGTTCTCTAACTCCGTTTTGATTTTGTAAAGCCCTAAACGATTGGCCAATGGAGCATAGATGTAAAGTGTTTCACCCGCAATCTTATATTGTTTGTTAGGCAACATAGAACCTAGCGTACGCATGTTGTGCAGGCGGTCGGCCATCTTGATTAGAATGACACGGATATCATTCGACATGGTGAGGAGTAACTTCTTGAAGTTTTCAGCTTGCGCAGACGCTCTGTCTCCAAAAATTCCTCCTGAGATCTTGGTTAGCCCATCAACAATCTGTGCAATTTTGGGGCCAAATAGATTTTCAATATCTTCTACCGTATAATCTGTATCCTCAACAACATCGTGTAGCAATGCCGCGCAAATAGAAGTCGAACCTAGTCCAATCTCATTGCAAACAATTTTAGCAACCGCAATCGGGTGTAAGATGTAAGGTTCGCCAGAGCGTCGCTTGATACCTTTATGCGCTTGATTGGCAAAATTAAATGCCTTGGTTATGATTTCTACTCTTTTACGATGTTTGGTGGCCAAATAATCATTCATCAGTTCTTCGAACATCTGATTGATCATTTCATTTTCGGCTATATCTTTTTGATTAAGGTTATCCATATTTATGTTCCTTACTTGCTAATTCTTGCAAAAATAATCAAATTAATGAATCGTACAAGTAAAGGGTCCTATTTGTGTATCTTCAAACGTTTCCCGGCAGCGATTTGCGTATTATGCAAGCCATTCCACTTTTGTAGATCTTTCACTCTTACACCATATTTCCTTGCAATGGTCGATAGCGTCTCGCCATTTCTAATTTTATGATAAGTTGTGCCACTACTTGATCTAGAACTTGATTTTCGACTGTAGCTATTATTTGAAACAGCCACAACCCGTCGTTTCGATAGAAGTTCATCGGAGCGGTGATCGTATATGGTATCTTTCAAATCGATAAAGGTACTGATCGCATTTTGTGGAAGACGTAAGGTGTAAGGCTTAATATGCCCGGGGATGACCTGTTGCTTGTATTGTGGATTTAAGCTCTTAATCTCTTCTAGGGGAACTTTGCACAAGTCGGCTATTTGTTCGAAGTGTAAGTCTTTAGTGATCTGTATGGTGTCGGTACTGATTGGAATATTAGTTTCCATCGGACAGATGTTATGATCACAGTAATAAGTCATTAGATAGTTGGCTGCAATGAAGCCCGGAACATATCCGCGAGTTTCCTTTGGCAAGTAGTTGTAGATTTTCCAATAATCTTTCTCACCTCCAGCCCGTCTGATCGCTTTATTGATGGTGCCCGGTCCGCAGTTATAAGCTGCAATTACCAAGTTCCAATCGCCGTAGATGTTATACATCTCTTTCAAATAACGTGCGGCAGCCCAAGTGGCTTTAATTGGATCGCGGCGTTCGTCAACCAAGCTATTCGATTCCAAACCATAGATTTTTCCTGTGCCAATCATAAACTGCCATAATCCTGAGGCGCCTGCTCTTGATACGGCCGATGGATTTAACGCGGATTCGATGATCGGAAGATATTTTAACTCAAGAGGTAACCCATAAGCATCTAATGCTTCTTCAAAGATGGGCATGTAGAAGTTACATGCACTGAGCATGAAAGCCACTTGGTTGCGTAGGCGACAAGCATAGAGGTCGATAAACTTACGTACCACCTCATTGTAAGGCATTTCCATGATGGAAGGTATGCGACTTAGGCGGCTGATGTAGATCGAATCGCTAAATGTCGGATTGATCTCTGCGGTACTGCAATCTTTGCCTAAATCAATATAATTTTTGGCCTTCCAATCGTTTAGTAAACTGTCGATCGGATAGGTCATACTTTTGGGTAAGTCGATACTTTCTTTGCGTTCTTTGCCGTTTTCGTGTATGATCACGTCGACACTCTGTGCCTTTAGTTGCGTGTTTGCGGTTAAGACTAGTAAAAACAATAAGCCTTTATTGATAAATTTTCTCATGTATACTTAGTTCTATCTTTTTAGTGGTTAAAATTTTAAAACACATTGCACCCCAACAGCTTTCTGATTGGAGTGAAATTGGTTATTGATTACAGTTGGCTCTACGCGCATACTTAAATCGGGAGAAATGTCGAAATCCGATAATTCGGCATCGACATACGCATCGATAATCGAGATGACATAAACCCCTATGAATGCAAAGATACTCAAGTCGCGATAACGGCGAAAGGAATCTTTGCGATTCTTAATGAGCTGAGTCATCTGTTCTTTGTTGTAGGTTGTATTGGGAGGGAAAATATCCTCAAAACTATTGGTGTTGTCATTCTTATCTGTGATATCCCGATAAGCTTGAGAATAATCCTTGTACATCTTGTTATTCCAACTTAAAGCATAAGCACACCCGGCAAAACCACCATAGATAATCGGCAACTTCCAATATTTTCTGTTGTAGATTTGTCCTCCTCCCGGAAAAGCAATAGCCAACCAAGTCGCTTTTGTTGAGTTGGGGATAAAGATCTTTTTGGCGATTTTAGGTTCTGCGGAAAGGCTGTCGACCTTGTTCGTTAGATCTATCGGTCGGCTAATGGTCTCTATATTTTCACGATTCACTTTTTCTAAACTATCGGTAAGTATGTCTTTGCCAATAGTTAAGGTGTCGTTCTGAGACGCAGGCTTGATGATTGGCACAGAGTCCTTGGGAAGCTTTGTGGTTGGTACCGTTTCCCGATGTCTTCTAGCTCTCGCTTTTGGAGCTTCTCGTTTGGTGATAATGCTATCTTTTGAAAGAGAGGTCGTGATGTTCTGTGCAGATGCACCGAAATTAGCGAACTGGAAGCAGCACGTTATAAAAGCTACCACAAGTAGCCTATATCTATAGTTTTGTTTCGTCATTTACTTCTTTAGAGTATCGAATATTTCCATAATGCGTTCCAAATCCTCTTCATTATTGAAAGGAATACTGATCTTTCCTTTTCCCTTTTCTGAACAGGTGAACTGTATTTTGGTATTAAAGAACGTTGATAGATGTTGCTTTAGTATGTTGAACTCTTCGGGAAGTTTCCCATTCTTAGGCGTGATTTTATGGTTTCCACTCTTTATGGATTCGCCTTCGCCGAGTGATTTAGCAATTTCTTCGACTTTGCGTACCGAATAGTTGTGTTTGAGCGTCTCTTCTAGCACTTTGACTTGCAATTTAGGATCGCCTAAAGTGATGAGTGCGCGAGCATGTCCCATATCGATCAGTTTGTTGCGAAGCGCCATTTGGATGGGAGCCGGCAATTTTAGCAGACGGAGATAGTTGGCTATTGTCGTTCGGTTCTTACCGATGCGTTCGCTCAATCGTTCTTGCGTCAGTTCATATTGATCGAGTAAGTGTTGATAAGCTAGAGCTATTTCTACAGCATTAAGGTCTTCTCGTTGGATATTCTCAATTAAAGCCATTTCCATCACATTCTCATCACTTGCTGTGCGGATATAAGCGGGAATGGTCTCTAATCCGGCTTTTAGAGAAGCCCGATAACGACGCTCGCCTGCAATGATCTGATAAGCCTCTTCGGAGAGTTGACGGAGGGTTATTGGTTGGATGATTCCTATTTCTGCGATAGAGTCTGATAACTCTTGAAGCGCCGTTTCATCAAATTCACGGCGTGGCTGATTAGGATTAACCGAAATTTTAGAGAGTTCTATTTCGTTAATAGAAGAAGAACCTTCGGTTTTCACTTCATCCATCGAAAGCAAAGCATCTAGGCCACGACCTAAAGCATTTCTTCTTTGTGTTGCCATATCTTCTTCGTTTTTTATTTATTGTTTTTATTAATCACTTCTTGTGCCAAAGCGAGGTAGTTTTTCGCTCCGGTTGAATCGGCATCGTATAAGATGGTTGGAATACCATAACTTGGTGCTTCGCTCAATTTAACGTTACGTTGAATAACCGTTTTAAATACGAGCTCTTGAAAATGGCGCTTGACCTCATCATAGATTTGGTTGGCTTGACGAAGCCGAGAATCGTACATGGTGAGTAAGAAACCTTCTATTTCTAACTTCGGATTCAGTTTAGATTTGATAATCTTAATGGTGTTGAGCAATTTGCTGATTCCTTCTAGTGCAAAATATTCCGCCTGTACGGGGATGATCACAGAATCTGCCGCAGTGAGGGCATTGATCGTAATTAATCCGAGTGAAGGGGAGCAGTCGACCAAGATATAATCGTACTCTTCTTTGAGAGGGGTTAATACGCTTTTTAGAATCTTTTCACGATTAGGCAAGTTGAGCATTTCTATCTCTGCACCAACGAGATTGATATGTGAGGAAATCACTTTAAGCGAATCAATTTCGGTATCGTGAATGGCATTTTGAACGTTAGCGCGATCGATGATGCACTCATAGATCGTACACTCGGACTGCTTAATATCTACTCCCAAACCGGAAGAAGCATTCGCTTGTGGGTCGGCATCAACAACAAGTACCTTTTTCTCAAGCGTGGCAAGAGAGGCTGCAAGGTTGATCGTTGTGGTGGTTTTACCTACACCGCCCTTTTGATTGGCTAAAGCAATAATTTTTCCCATATCATCTAATTTAACTGATGCGAAATAAGTGATAAATCCTTAGAGCACCTACAAAAAAAGATAAACTTTGGCTTTTCTGTTGATAAGTCATCTGTTTTGTTAATAACTGTATGTCCTCTAAAGGAATACTTATATGACATCAGCTTTGGGTCTTCTTTTTGAGAGGCAAATATACGGATTTATATCGTTTTTTCTTCTCATTGGCAGAACATTAAGATTTATAAACGCACAAGCCTGATGTTTTTTGTTTTGTTTGTAATCGATTGATGGTTTGCTATCTTATTGATTTTTTATCAGCCGCCAATCACTTTATATCTTCCTTCTCCTAGAGTTGTTTTTTGATTTTTATCTGCCATCTGTCACAATCTATAGGTTAAGGTGTTGATTATTAGAATCGATTGTGGGTTGCAGATAGGTGTTGCAGATGGGTGGCAGATGAATGATCTGTCACCTTGTGGACGTGCCTTTTTCGACGATCGACAGACCCTTTTGTGGACCGTTTTAGGGGTGGATTTTTATTTTTAAAGCAAAACTCTAAGTTTCGAAGCTTGCCATTTTAGTTCCCTCTTTTGGAAATTTTTTTTCATACGTTAAAACTTTTGTTTCGCTAGTTTGGAAATAAGTTTCCAACGTACGAAACGTAAAAAGCGATGTCGACTGACTGACTTTTATGCAGGGGCTGTTTGCGGAGTGCATTTGTACTGTTTCCCTCTTATCAGAGGGTTCCGACGTTTAGAATATCGATTCTATCGAAATCTATCCTTTTTAAAAGATATCCTGAGTCGGAATGCTGCTTTTCTGCTTTCTTTTTGCTATTTTTGTGGTAACGAATAAAAAAGGAAAGGATTTTTTTATGGAAAAGAACAAACCGTTGATCTTAATTTCGAACGATGACGGCTTCATGTCAAAAGGTATTAGTGAGTTGATTAAGTTTCTTCGTCCTTTGGGCGAATTGGTGGTTATGGCCCCTGACTCTCCGAGGTCGGGTAGTGGCTGTGCCTTAACAGTCACTCAGCCGGTACATTATCAGTTAGTGAGAAGAGATGTGGGATTGACCATTTATAAATGTTCGGGAACGCCTTCCGATTGCATTAAGTTGGCAAAATCGGTAGTCTTGGAACGAACTCCTGATTTGATTGTTGGAGGAATTAACCATGGTGATAATTCATCGGTTAATGTGCATTATTCCGGTACCATGGGTATTGTGATTGAGGGGTGCTTAAATGGAATACCATCAATTGGCTTTTCGCTGTGCGATCATGCTGCTGATGCTGACTTTACACCATCGGGAGCTTGGATTACAAAGATTGCAGCGATGGTTTTGGAGAAAGGGTTACCACCGTTGACTTGTTTGAACGTGAATTTCCCGAATGTTCCTGTGGTAAAAGGTGTCAAAGTTTGTACGCAAGCTAAAGGACGATGGGTGAAAGAGTGGGAGGCTTGTCCCCGTTTAACCAATCCGAACTATTTCTGGCTGACCGGAGAATTTCAAGAAGCGGACGCGACAGATGAAAAGAGTGATCATTGGGCTTTGGCCAATGGTTATGCCGCTATCACTCCAACAACAGTTGATGTGACGGCTTATGATTTTATTGAGGAATTGAGTGAGTCTTGTCGTCAGCTTGAAGGGTGAACTTTAGAATAGAAGACGGCTTTTTGTATTATAGAATAGAACAGGTATGAAATACTATTTAGTCGCCGGTGAGGCATCGGGTGATTTGCACGCTTCTCATTTGATGGCGGCCTTGAAGGTGGAAGATCCTTCTGCTGAATTTCGTTTTTTCGGAGGTGATTTGATGAAAGCGGTAGGAGGCACGTTGGTGAAACATTATAAGGAGATGGCTTATATGGGCTTTATCCCGGTATTGCTTCATCTGCGTACCATATTTGCCAATATGAAAGCTTGTCGCAAGGATATCTTGTCTTGGCAGCCGGATGTGCTGATTCTGATTGATTATCCGGGGTTTAATTTAAAAATAGCCCAATTTATCCATGCTCAGACGACTATTCCGGTACATTACTATATCGCTCCGAAGATTTGGGCGTGGAAGGAATATCGCATTAAGAACATTAAGCGAGATGTCGATGTCCTACTCTCTATTCTTCCATTCGAAGTGGACTTCTTTGAAGGTAAGCACGCTTATCCGATTCATTATGTGGGAAACCCGACAGTGGATGAGATTGATCTGTTTCAGTCGACTCACGCTCCTCAGCCGGAGGAGTTTCGTGCGGATTGCGCTTTGGATGGTCGCCCGATTATCGCTTTGCTCGCTGGGAGCCGTAAGCAGGAAATCAAAGATAATTTGCCGATTATGATTGCGGCGGCGAGCACGTTTAATGATCATCAGTTGGTGTTGGCCGGTGCACCGGGTATTTCGGCGGAGTACTATCGGAAATACCTTGGAGGAGCTGAGGTGAAAGTGGTTTTTGGTGAGACTTATCGTTTGTTGCAGCATGCACATGCAGCATTGGTGACTTCTGGTACGGCAACACTCGAGACAGCTTTGTTTCGTGTGCCTCAGGTGGTGTGTTACTATACACCGATGGGGAAACTTTTTGCCTTTTTAAAGAAACAGTTCTTAAAAGTAAACTATGTCTCGTTGGTCAACTTAGTGGCCGGACGTGAGGTGGTGAAGGAGTTAGTTGCTGATAAAATGACGACATCGAATGTGCGTCGCGAATTAGGGGTGTTGTTAGAGAACGGTACTAATCGTAAAGCACAATTGGATGGGTATGAAGAGGTTCTTGATCGTTTAGGTCGCCCGGGAGCTCCGAAGCGTGCAGCGAAAGTGATGATCTCTGCTTTGAAAAAATAACTTCTTTTTCTAAATAAATGTAAAGCCGGTGCAGTAGATGCCCGGCTTTGTTATTTTGTAGATAGAAACTAAAAAGAAAAAGAATATGAAAAAGATGAATTGGTTTTTATGGACTCTCCTTTTGTTGATAGCGCCTACGTTACAATCGTGTGATGATGATGAGGGCTATTCTATAGGTGATTTTAGTTGGGATTGGGCAACGGTACGCACGGTTGGTAGTGGAAGTTATTTCTTAGAAGGTGATCGATGGGGAACGATATGGCCTGCTGCAACGGCGATTCCAAATTTCAAGCCGGTCGATGGTGAGCGGATCGTGGCTTATTTTAATCCTTTGTCTGATGATTTTCAAGGGTATGACGTGGCTGTGAAGATGGAACATGTTCGTCCGGTGCTAACAAAAACTGTGGAGACCTTGACAGCAGAGAATGAGGCTGAATATGGAAATGACCCGATTGTGATCTACCAAGGAGATATGTGGCTAGGAGGTCATTATCTGAATTTGGTGTTCCAACAACAGATTCCCATGGAGAAGAAGCATCGTATTAGCTTAGTGGAGAACAGTACCGATACTTATGAGGAAGACGGTTATGTGCATTTAGAGTTACGTTATAATACGTATGATGATAAAACATCCTATTGGCAGTTGTCTCCGGTTTCCTTCAATTTATTACCTTTTTATCCTAGTGAGTCTGAAAACGCTGTGTTGAAAGGGTTTAAGATTAAGATAAATTCGAAAACGAATGGCGAACGGGTGTTGGTACTTGACTTGAATCAGCCGGTAGCCAGACCTGAGAATGCTAATAATATATCTGCAGAGAGTCATCTGAAGTAAAATATTACAGATTTATTTAGGGTCAAAACAATTGATAGATTGTCTGAAGAAGTAAAGCCATTTATGAGCACATGCTACATAAATGGCTTTATTGGTATACTTTAGATCGATGAATAGAATGTATCTATTTTCGAGTCTGTGTTGACTGATAGTCTGTCTTAATGATAGGTTTGCTCGACTTCCTATAGGTAAGTGAGCAAATAGAGGTAAACAACTGATGCCGGGATAGCCATTAAAGCACTATCAAAGCGGTCAAGCAGTCCTCCGTGTCCAGGTAGAATGGTTCCGGAATCTTTGATGTTTAATTGGCGTTTCAACAAAGATTCAGTTAAATCACCCCATGTTCCAAAGATGACGACTGTTAGCGCTAGTCCTCCCCATTCGAGCATAGACATGAATGGGAAATAGTATGCAAAAACGACTGATGCAGCTATCGCGAATACCCCGCCACCGATTGAACCTTCCCATGATTTCTTTGGAGAGATGCGTTCGAAGAGGCGATGCTTTCCGAAAAGTGTTCCCACACAATACGCACCGGTGTCGCTCAGCCAAAGGAATACGAATACGGATAATGGTAAGATCGGGTTGTAGCTGATTGTGGTATCGGATGCCGTATGAAAAGCTAAGACGTTTAGCATAGCGAAGGGAAGAGCAATGTATAGCTGACTGAACATGGAGAAGGCCCAGTTCAGAATTGGCTTTTCCTTTTTTAAATAGAGTTCACTAATGAATAGATAGAGGATGAGAAGGACGTAAGGAATGAAAACTTGCGTACCGGCAATATCTATGCAAAAACTCATGATGGCTAGAAAAAGATAAGCTCCTCCTAGCATCGGAATCGTTCTGTTGAGGCTGACTCCTTCAATGCGATTGACTAATTGTCCGAACTCATAAATTGTCAATGCGCTAATGATCGTAAAAAGTGTACCGAAGCTTATCGGATCATATAAGATCGATCCGATAAGTATAGCTACGAAGAGTAGCCCAGTTATGGTGCGTAATAAAAAATTGCTTTTCAAAATAGTCGTTTTTATGTTGTTAATTGCTGGTTTGCTCTTCTGCAGTTTGCTCTTCTGCAGCTGCTACCTCAGGAAGATCTTTGTTTTCTTCAGGTGTTGAGCTCGCTTTACTTCCTTTTCCCGCCATAATTTCTTCTGAACGAGAAGTCCAAGGACGTTTGCCGAAGATGCGTTCTACGTCTTCTGCAAAGATCACTTCCTTGTCGATCAATAGTTGTGCGAGTTCGTTGTGTCCTTCTTTATGTTCTTGAAGAATTTTCTTAGCTCGTTCATATTGTTCGTTGACCAGAGTTTTAACTTCTTCGTCAATTAGCTCTGCTGTTTTTTCACTATATGGCTTATTGAAGGCGTACTCTTCATTGCTGTAATAACATAGATTAGGCAATTTCTTGCTCATACCTAAATAGGCTGTCATGCCGTAAGCTTGTTTGGTTACGCGTTCTAAGTCGTTCATGGCTCCGGTAGAGATGCGATCAATAAAGACGTCTTCTGCTGCTCGTCCACCTAAAGTTGCACACATCTCGTCCAACATTTGTTCTTTGGTCGTGATCTGACGTTCTTCGGGTAAATACCATGCAGCACCTAAGGCGCGACCTCTTGGAACAATGGTGACTTTGATCAATGGATTAGCATGCTCTAATAGCCAAGAGATAGTGGCATGTCCTGCTTCATGATAGGCAATTGCTCTACGTTCTGCTTCGGTCGTAATTTTGGTTTTCTTTTCTAGTCCACCAATGATACGATCGACAGCATCAAGGAAGTCTTGTTTATCAACGAACTTCTTGCCGTGACGTGCTGCAATTAAAGCGGCTTCGTTACAAACATTTGCAATATCGGCTCCCGAGAAACCCGGAGTTTGTCTAGAGAGCAAGTCTACATCGACATCTTTGCTGATCTTGATTGGGCGCAAGTGTACGCCGAATACTTCTTTACGTTCGTTTAAGTCGGGCAGATCGACATGGATCTGGCGATCGAAACGTCCTGCACGTAGAAGCGCTTTGTCGAGGACATCCACACGATTGGTTGCGGCCAAAATGATTACCCCGCTGTTCGAACCAAAACCATCCATCTCTGTGAGAAGTTGGTTGAGGGTGTTTTCGCGCTCATCATTTCCACCCATTGCCGGATTTTTTCCACGGGCACGGCCCACAGCATCAATCTCGTCAATGAATACGATACATGGTGCTTTTTCTTTGGCTTGTTTAAACAAGTCGCGTACACGTGATGCACCAACGCCGACAAACATTTCAACAAAGTCGGATCCTGATAAAGAGAAGAAAGGAACATTGGCTTCTCCGGCTACTGCTTTGGCAAGTAGGGTTTTACCGGTTCCCGGAGGGCCTACTAAAAGAGCACCCTTCGGAATCTTTCCTCCCAGTTCGGTGTATTTTTGTGGTTGCTTTAAGAACTCGACGATTTCTTCAACCTCTTGTTTAGCTTCAGCTTGTCCGGCTACATCTTTGAAGGTGATTTTTACACCATTGCCTTTCTCAAAGAGTTGGGCTTTAGACTTACCGACATTAAAGACGTTACCGGCTCCACCTCCGGAACCTCCGCTCATCTTTCGCATGAAGAAGATCCATAGAAAGATAAGGAGTAAGAAAGGGATGGCTTGTATCAGTATAGAAGGGAACAGATCGGATTTTGCGGGATAGTCCACATTTCCATCAAAGTGCCCTAAAGTCTTTTCTGTTTGCAAAAATTCTTCAAGCTTATCGGTCGACGGTGCACGGCTAGTGACCATCGGATTGCGTCCAATACGACTTGCATCGGCTCCAAAAATAACGCTAAGTGCTGTTGGCTTTACATAAGCTTCTATCGATTTATCTTCATACCCTAGCACTTTGCTGATATAGCCGTTGCTAACATAACGTTGAAATTCGCTATAAGTAACTTCTTTGCTACCAACAGAGTTTGAAGTACTACTCCAATAGAGTCCGAAAAGCATTAAGAAGATAATCATATATAACCAATTCAAATTGAATTTTGGCATATTTATCTTATTATTGTTTCTATTATTTCTGTCATTCATGTTCATCTTAATCTAAATCAGGTATTATAGTTAGTTTGGCATCTGCCCATAGGTGCTCCAAATTATAAAACTCTCTTACTCCCGGAAGAAAAACGTGTACGAATACATCCGAATAATCCATTGCTACCCATTCTGCGTTGCGAAGACCATCAATGTTTACGGCTTTCTGATTAGCCCCTCGACGTGTGAATTCTTTAACTGAATCAACGATTGCAGCGACTTGGCTTGGACTATTTCCTTGACAAATAATTAAGTAGTTGCAAATGGTGTCGTCTATTTGTGTTAAGTCGGCTATAACGATATTCTTTCCTTTTTTTTCTTGTATTCCTTCTGTGATCTGTTGAATTAAGTTTTTTGTATCGTTCATCTATCTTCTTTAATTAAATTACTCGTGTTGATTACTAACAAAAAAGTCTTTTCTTTTGTTTTTTGTAAAGACTTGAACGCAAATATACAGTGATTTATTGGATACAAGAAAGTTATGCGTTTATTTTTGTGTTTTTTAGTGTTGTTGCGGGTCTCTCATATTCCTTCTTATCTTCTGTTTGTAGAAAAAATAATTCGGTTTTTTGTTTTTTGTTTTTGTTTTTTTGTATCTTTGCACTCGCAAAAACAAGGTAATTGGGCTATGGTGTAACGGTAACACTACAGATTCTGGTCCTGTCATTTCTGGTTCGAATCCAGATAGCCCAACAAATAGAAAAGATGCAAATATCATTTGCATCTTTTTTTTATAAGTACGGTTTATATACAAAAAAGGGCTTACAATATCATTGCAAGCCCTTTTTGTATATAAACTGAGATTTATTGTTCTGATTTGATGGATTCATCAATGGCCTTAATCTTTTGTTGAATAAGGTCTAGATCTGCTTTAAGCTTTTCAACTTTTCTGTTTAATTCATTCATCAAACTACTACCTTTCTTAGATGTTGAGGTCAAGAATCCTAGATTGTTATCGTAGGTTTGTAACTCATTTTTGATATTTTCATGAATGCGCATCAACTTTTCACGCTCTCTATAGATCGATTGTGCGCCGTTTGCTTGCATGTTGTTTAAGCTTTGACGAAAATCTGTTAGCTTCTTATTAGAGAGGCTAATATTGAAACGTTCGAAAAGTTGGTCGATTAATGAATGGTACTGTTTGTATAGTTTGTCTTTTTCCTTGAAAGGAACATGGCCTACGCTATTCCATTCTTTCATTAATTGGCGTACGAGTTGATCGGCTAGATTGGTGTCTGTCGATTCTTCTATTGCACTCAGTTGGGCAATAATTGCCTTTTTCTTTTCTAGGTTCTCAGTCTCAACGACACGTTGTGAAGACGTTGCTTTATTCTTCTGTTCGAAAAAATGGTCACAAGCAGAGATAAATCTTTTCCATACTGCATCAGAATGCTTTTTGGCAACAGGACCAACTTCTTTCCATTCTTTCTGCAAAGTAATTAGGAGTTCTGCAGTTGCTTTCCAATCCGTACTATCCTTTAAACTCTCGGCTTTCTCACACAACGCTTTCTTCTTGTCAAGATTAGCACTCATCTCTTCTTTAATAACCTTAAAGAATTCGGTTTTCTTTTTGAAGAATTCATCGCATGCTTTGCGGAAACGTTCGAATATTTTCACATTCATCTTTTTGGGTGCAAAACCAATCGATTTCCATTTGTTCTGTAAAGCGATCACTTCTTCTGTTTTGTTTTCCCAAGCCGAGAATGATTTTAAAGTCTCAAATTCAATAGATTCTACGATTTCACAGATGACCGTTTTCTGATCTAAATTGAACTGCTCAGATTTCTTTAGATTTTCAAAATGCTCTTGATGGCGACGGTTGACAATGGTTGAGGCTGCTTTGAATCGATTCCAAATGTCATCTCGTAGCTCTTTCGCTACAGGGCCTGTTTCGCGAAATTCTTGGTGTAGTTTTTGAAGCTGATGAAAAGCCGAAACAATATCTTCTTCTTCTTCCGAGAGTTTTTCGGCAGCTTCACACAAATGTGTTTTTAATTCCAGATTCTTTTTGAAATCGTATTCGCGGAACTCATTATTTAATTTTAGAATGTCGTAGAACTTTTCTACATATAATTGGTAGCTTTTCCAAAGCTCATTCATCTTAGCTTGTGGGATGAGTTTAATCTCGCTCCATTGCATTTGTAGTTTTTTGAACTCTGTATACAATTTATTTGGATCTTCATTAGACTCAACAAGTTCTTTGAGCTCTTCAATGATTGATAATTTTATTTGAAGATTCTCTTCTTTTTGGTGCTCAAGTTCTGCGGCAATGTTGCCTCTCTTTTCCTTAATGACTCCCATTACTTGTTTAAATTCTTCTTCCAGAGCGTCTGCACTAGGGTGAAAATCTTTGGACTCTCCACCATCTTCTATAAACTGCTTTTTTAAAGCGTCTAATTCGCTATTGTGTAGTTTGTAAAATTGTTGTTTCAAGCTTTCAAGCTCTTGCTTGTTAGCTAGATCAGTATTTTTAGCTAGCTCTTTTAACCGATTTAGAAGTTCTGATTTTGTCGTTATTTTTGACGATAAGTCTGTGTTTTCCACAGTCGATTGATTTTCAACAGGGGTTTCTGTTGTTACTTCAGAAGCATCTGTTGTTTCCTTTCTGTCTTCTAACTCTTCAGGGTTCTGAAGAACATTAGTGTCATGAGCGTCCATCATTGTATATTAGTTTTGGGTCACAAATTAATGAAATAAAACGATTACTTCATACTTTTTTGCTTGTTTTTTTTTATTTACTTACTTTTATGATAATAGGACAGTGATTCCCATATAGAGCATCATTCCTATAATATCGTTAGTGATTGAGATGAAGGGGCCCGTTGCAATAGCCGGATCTATCTTTAGTTTTTCGAGTGTCATCGGAACTAAAGTACCAAAAATAGAAGCGAACATGACCACAGCGAATAAACTGATTGATACGGAGTAGGTAACAGTTGCGGTTGCTCCAAATCGAATAAAATTATACGTATAAACGAGTAGAGAAATGATTGTGGCGTTGATCAGAGCTACAATAGACTCTTTAGTGATTTGCTTAAACGTGTTCTTGGTGTCAAGCGAACTATTAGCTAATCCTTGTACGATAATTGCCGAAGATTGTGTTCCTACATTTCCTCCGGTACCTCCAATCAATGGAATATAAAGTGCCATCTCCGGATGCATGGCGAAAGTTGTGTCAAAGTTACCCAAGATCATCGAGTTACCAATGCCACCGATCATTCCTATCAACAACCATGGTAATCGTGCTGTCGTTTGACGGAAGACGTTGTCGTCAGTCTCTACGTCTTGCGAAAGACCTGAAGCTAACTGGTAATCGCGTTCCGATTGTTCACGAACTTCATCCATCACATCATCAACTGTGATCTGGCCAACTAACCGTCCGATGCTGTCGACGACCGGAACAGCAACTAAGTCGTATTTTTCAATGATTTGCACCACCTCTTCAGTTGGTGTATCTACGTGTACAGCTATTGGGTCTTTTTGCATGACATGCTTGACTTTCGAAACCGAAGGGGATGTAATCATCTTTTTTAGTGGGAAAACACCCCGAAGTCGCTCATCGTCGTCAATGACGTAAACATAATAAATCTCATCAAGTTCTTCGGCTTGTTGGCGCATCTCTTTGAGACATTCCGGCATACTCCAATTCTCATTAACCAGTACCATTTCAGTACCCATTAATCCACCGGCAGTATTTTCGTCATATTTTAGGAGGTCGACAATGTCTCCGGCTTGTTCGATATCCTCAATGTGTGAAAGGATTTCTTCCTGCTTTTCCTCGTCTAGCTCGCGCATCAAGTCAACCGCGTCGTCGGTATCCATGTAATCGACGAAACGTTTGGCGATTGTTTCAGATGGAAGAAGTTCTAGAAACTCTTTACGAACATCTTCGTCCATTTCGACAAGAACATCTGCAGCCGTTTCATTATCGAGTAAACGATAGATGAATCGAGCGTCTTCTGTGCTGAGCTCATTGCACAGTTCTGCTATATCTGCCGGGTGGAGATCCGCTATTTGCTCCTTTACTTGGTCGGCATCTTTCTGCTCAATCAGAAGTCTTACGTTTTCAATATATTCCTCTTCCATCTTAATCCTTATTTTGAGCGTTCCACATCTACAGTTTGAAATTTATGCGATAGGCGGCGTTGGCATCTCTTTTAACGCCTTTTGAACATCATTTGTTAGCTTGATAAAATCTTCAACCGACAATTGTTCGGGACGTTTATTAAATAATTCGTCGTTTGTCAGCGGACATTCTTTACCTAAAATGGGTTTTATCGAGTTGCGTAACGTTTTTCGACGTTGATTGAATGTTGTTTTGACGACTTGCTTGAATAGTTTCTCGTCACATCCTAATTCTTGTTTTTCATTGCGTGTCATTCGGATGACTGCACTTTTAACTTTAGGGGGCGGGTTGAATACATGTTCGCTAACTGTAAGCAAGTATTCCACATTATACCAAGCTTGAATGAGAATACTAAGAATGCCATACGATTTATTTCCGGGTTTGGACGCAATGCGCTCTGCTACTTCCTTTTGTATCATCCCGGTACAGCAAGGTATAAGGTCTTTATATTCAAGCATCTTGAAGAAGATTTGGCTTGAAATATTATAAGGATAATTTCCGGTTAGAACAAATGCTCCTCCATCGAACAACTTATCTAAATGCATTTTGAGGAAATCGTCTTCAATGATGTCATTTTCCAGTTGGGGATAGTTGGTTCGTAGATAGGCCACAGATTCAAAGTCGACTTCTACAACTTTCAATGGTCGCTCTTTGGTAATGAGGAACTGGGTTAGTACACCCATTCCGGGGCCAACCTCTAAAACAGGCAAATTGGGGACAAGATCGACGGTGTCGGCAATAGCTTTGGCGACCTTTAAATCTTTAAGAAAATGTTGCCCTAGAAACTTTTTGGGTTTTACTAATTTCATTTATCAACTAAATAACTACTTTTGCAAGTGACAAAGGTAATTCTTTTATATGAAGAATTAGGGATTAAGAATGAAGAAACTACTAAAAAAGACTCTCAAACTGGTTTTACCTATTATTTTGGGAGCATTTGTTTTGTATTGGGTCTATCGAGATTTTGATTTCTCGAGAGCACTTTCTGTGTTACAACACGAGACTCAATGGGGGTGGATGCTTTTTTCGCTCATTTTTGGCGTGTCGGCTCAACTTTTTCGAGGTTGGCGTTGGAGGCAAACATTAGAACCTTTGGATGCTTATCCCCCTAAAAAAGATTGTGTCAATGCTATTTTTTTGTCGTATGCTGCTAGTTTAGTTATTCCTAGACTTGGGGAGGTCAGCCGCTGTGGAGCGTTGGCTAAACACGATGGGGTCTCTTTTTCTCAATCGCTGGGCACGGTGGTAACAGAACGTATTATTGATACCTTAACCATATTGTTGATTGCAGGGATTACTATCCTTTTGCAAATGCCTGTTTTCCTTTCTTTTATTAATCAGACCGGTACGAAAATTCCATCTTTTGTTTATTTGTTGACTTCTGTATGGTTTTATGTTATTCTTTTTTGTCTGATTGGGGTTGCTGTCTTGTTCTATTTTTTATCGAAAACGCTTTCCTTTTATGAAAGGGTTAAAGGTGTGGTTTTAAATGTCTGGGCAGGAGTAATTTCTCTGAAACGGGTTCGCAATGTTCCTTTGTTTATAGTGTATACTTTATTAATTTGGCTTTCTTATTTTTTGCACTTTTATTTTACATTTTATTGTTTTGAATTTACTTCTGATCTTGGTTTAATGGCTGCTTTAGTGATGTTCGTTGGTGGAACATTTGCAGTCATCGTTCCTACACCTAATGGGGCAGGACCATGGCATTTTGCTGTAATTTCAATGATGATGCTTTACGGTGTAAATGCAACTGATGCCGGAATATTTGCTTTAATTGTACATGGAATTCAAACCTTTTTAGTAGCTTTGTTGGGTATATATGGGTTAATATCTTTTTCATTAAGCCATAAAAAACAGTTCTAATCATTTATAAATCTATTTTGTTATGAGTACAATTCTTTCTTTGGCACCACAGAATGTGTGGAAGCATTTTTATTCACTAACTCAAATTCCACGTCCGTCTGGACACATGGAAAAGATTACTGATTTTTTGATTAATTTTGGTAAGGGGCTTGGATTGGAGTCTTTCGTTGATAATGCAGGGAATGTTATTATTCGTAAGCCGGCTACTCCCGGTATGGAAAATCGTAAAGGTGTGATTCTTCAAGCTCACATGGATATGGTGCCTCAAAAAAATAATGATACGGTTCATGACTTTGTAAATGATCCGATTGAAACTTATATTGATGGCGATTGGGTGAAGGCTAAAGGTACAACACTTGGAGCTGACAATGGTATAGGTGTGGCTGCTATGATGGCTGTACTCGAAGCAACTGATTTAAAACACGGTCCTCTTGAAGCGTTGATCACCAAAGATGAAGAAACCGGTATGTTTGGTGCTTTTGGTTTAAAGGCAGATACGTTGAAAGGTGAAATTTTGTTGAATCTTGACTCTGAAGATGAAGGAGAACTTTATATCGGTTGCGCCGGTGGTATGGATGTTACAGCCACTCTTGAATATAAGGAGGTTGCTCCGGAGAAAGATGACATTGCTTTGCAGGTGACATTGAAAGGTTTACGTGGTGGACATTCTGGTATGGAAATTAACACCGGACGTGCGAATGCAAATAAGTTGATTGTCCGTTTCTTGCGTGAAGTGGTTGCTTCTTATGAGGCAAGATTAGCGAGCTGGGTCGGTGGTAACATGCGTAATGCTATTCCACGTGAAGCTCATGCTGTGATCACCATTCCGGCAGAGAATGAAGCTGAGGTCTTGGAACTCGTACAATATTGTGAGAACTTGTTTAATGAGGAATTCTCTGCTATTGAAACTCCGATTGCTTTTAAAGCTGAGCGCGTTGAACTTCCTAAGGGACAAGTGCCGGAAGAAATCCAAGATAATTTTATTGATGCGGTCTTTGCTTGTCAGAATGGAGTGATGCGTATGATACCAACTATTCCTGATACTGTAGAGACTTCGTCTAATTTAGCTATTGTAGAGATTGGTGAGGGAAAAGCTAGTGTTAAGATTTTAGCTCGTAGCTCTAGTGATAGCATGAAAGAGTGCTTGACAACTAGTTTGGAATCTTGTTTCTCAATGGCTGGAATGAAAGTTGAAATGACCGGAGGCTATTCGGGTTGGCAACCAAATATTAATTCACCAATTCTACACGCCATGAAAGCTTCCTATAAAGCGCAGTTCGGTACTGAACCTGCTGTTAAGGTTATCCATGCCGGTTTGGAATGTGGTATTATTGGAGCTATTGTTCCTGGACTTGATATGATTTCGTTTGGTCCAACTTTGCGTTCACCTCATTCTCCTGACGAAAGAGCATATATTCCAACTATTCAGAAATTCTATGATTTCTTGGTGGCTACATTGGAACAAACCCCTGTTAAAGAATGATATAAATAGATTTTTTGAGAATAAACCATAATAAAATCACCTTTGTTACTACTCTTGTTGTAACGAAGGTGATTTTTTCTTTGGTATAAAAGGGTTATTATACGTTCTTTTAAAAAACACGCTTGCTATATGTGTTATAACAAGCGTGAATGAGTTAGCTTGAGACGATTAAACACTCCCTTTGTTTATAGACTATTGTCTAACTACACCGGAAACCATTTCTCCATCAGCCGCCAAATTTTTATCTTTCTCAAATAGAGGAGCATATTTGCCTTCAGGTAAATCTTTGAGTACATAATTGTTGCACATTCTTGCAGCAATAACTTTATCAGTAAGAGCGGTGTTAATTGCGGATGCAACTAGACTAACTAAACTTCCAAGTCCTCCTGAGCTGCTCTGTACACTGAGGTCGAGCGTTAGGCTTCCTTTCTTGTGAAAAAGAGTCTCATTGGTAGTTGTTGATTTCAGATCGTACTCTATCTTAACGGTAATTTGATTGGCTAAGGTTGATTTGCTCCATTCTTCTATGGTTGTGAATAAAACAGCATCAGCTCCAAAGACTTCCTTGAAAGCAGATAAATTACCTTCGACAAACATTTCGCTGTCGTAAGCACTTTCGTTTTTAAGAAACTCCATGGCTATAAATGGAGAAATAACATAATAGCCTTTTTCTGCCAAAGGCATAGCCATTGAAGTGTAGAAATATTCCTTGGCCTCAACATTGACCGTTTTGTTGATCGGTGGCATGATGAGAATGCTTGTCGGATGGTTTTCGTATAACTTAGCATAGTTCGTACCTCTTGTCTGTTTAGATGTTTGAGTTGTACCGCACGAACTAATAAGTATTACTAATGAGAATAAAGTAAAAACGATCTTTTTCATTTTGAGAATTGTTTAATAAGGCGGTCTATAAATGGGGCAGATTCGGGGTATAGTTCTTTTTCTTTTTTAATATAAGCCAAACCTTCATCGTGTTTGCCACTTTTCATCAAGAAAAACCCATACTCAGCATAAATCCCCGGAGCAATTCTTAAATTTTGATTTTCCGCTTTGGTTATGATTCGTTGATACGTTTTCATTAAAGCCTCTTCCGACTCAGGCGTTTGCTTCTTATAATAATTATAAGAAGTTGTTGTATACTTGTCCCATGAATAGAGACTCTTTTGTGTGGAACAAGAACTTAGCAAAAGAATAAAACCACCTAACAGAAAGATTCTTTTCATGGCAAAGCGATCTTTTTAGTTTCTTGTGTGGATAGAAATAGTTCTCGTTCGTAAAGCGTCTGACCTCTATAGGTTATTTTAATATGATGCTTTCCTGTAGAAATCGCATAAGTATTTCCTTTAATGGTATATTTCTTCTCTTTAACCACTTTAGCTTTGAAAACAAGGTCACGGTCGACTGTAACCTCTATCTGATCAGAGTACTTTTGATTAGAAACAAAGTATAAATAGGCTTGATCGGACAATCCTTGAGTGCTTGCTACATTTCCGACTTTACATCCTGATAATAAGAATGAGAATAGTGCAAAGCATGAATATATTAATAGTTTGTTTTTCATTTTTTGATCTCCTCTATATAATAATTTTGTATATTCTTAGAATCTATAGACCCTTCTTTAAACGTAACAATAGAATATTCGGCTTCGGGTATATCGCCTCCGGTCGTTACAACTTCTACTTGGCCAACTGTTTTTCCAGGTAGTTCGATATTGATGCCGGTTTGTGGGTTCTTTACCGTTTTTCCTCTCATTTTTACTGTAAAAATATCACCAACCTCAATGCCTTGACTCGGTCCACCTGATATAATGGTGGCATCTGCGTCAGAACTTAAGAAATAGGCTTTCCAAGGTTTATCGGTACATTTATTGATTATGTTTTCGACAAGTTTAGAGATTGCCGCTGAGATGGCTTTATCGCTAAGTGTCGCATCGAAATCAGCTCTTCCTCCAAATCCTAAAGTTGTTTTTGTTTTAAGTTCCGAAGTACCTTTGGCTTCATCAGAATAAATAATTAGTCCGGTGGAAACGTCCACCAATCGGATGCTAACAGCTGCTTCTACGATTTGTGTTTTCGCACTAGAGAAGAGTTTGACATCTCCAACATTTTTACGACCGTATTCGGTGATTGATCCGATGATTAAATAGTCGGCTCCGACTTTTTGAAGGGTTGAATTATTTTCTTTCATCTCTTTAGCTAACTGATCCATATCATTTCTTTCAAGTAATAAGAATTTACCTGATGCAGCTAGGCGGGTTGAAAGGATGTCTAAAGCTTGTTTTCCCATAGGATCATTTTCCTTGTCATAGAATAAACCTTTAGCATATTTGGTCTCGTTAGAGAAACGGCCGATAGCGACTTTCCGTTTGAGGATCTTACCGGTTTCGGTAGAGGCGGATTTTTCTTGTTCGATATCAACGACTTTGCGCTGAGCGGATAAGTCGATTGATAAACATAGAATTGAGATTAAAATAATAAATTTTTTCATATTTACATCATAAAGGTTTGTTGAAATAAATACAAATTTAGCTTTTAATTTTTATGAAAGAATGATTTTAGTGTTAAAAAAGCCTTGATTTTCGTCTGTAGGAAATGGTTTTGACAGAATTGTTTAGATCATATCGTTTGGATAGACTTAACTATATGCAAATGACGTGCGTATTAAAAGTATTTTTAATATGCTGAATTTATATTTCCATGGCTAATGTTTTTCTTTTTTGGAGTTTTGGACTAAGAGATTATATTTGAAGAATGAGAAATCCATTGAAATGGAATGCAATTCTTTGATTTATCTTAATAAACCTTTCAAGACACTCCATCTTTAATTGAAAAGAGCTACATTTGTACATCAAACTTAATATTCTCTTTTTATGAAACGATTTTTCTCATTCATCTATATATGCTGTTTTTTTGCTTTAACTTTATTGGCTCAGCCGCGTTTGTCTTCTAATAAAGAAACTCATAAGTTCGGACAAATCGAATGGAAACACCCTGTAAAGGTTGAGTATGTGATTACTAATACAGGTAATCAGCCTTTAGTGTTAAGCAATGTGACCACCTCTTGTGCCTGTACGGTAGCCGATTGGACTAAAACGCCTATTGCGCCAGGAGAAAAAGGAACAGTTAGTGCTATATTCGATGCTGAGGCTTTAGGACATTTTGAAAAAAGCATAGGGATTTATAGCAATGCCGCTCCTTATTTGGCCTATTTAAAGTTCACTGGAGAAGTGGTTCGCGAAGTTAAGGATTTTAGTAAAACCCATCCATATCAGATTGGTAAGATTAAGATGGATCTTAATGAACTTGCTTTTCCTGATGTCTATAGAGGAGATAAACCTCAACTAAAACTGAGCTTGGTCAATTTATCGGATAAACCTTATGAGCCGGTGTTGATGCACTTGCCTTATTATCTAAAGATAGAGAAAGATCCTGCGGTTATTTTGAAGGGTAAAAAGGGAACAGTAACTCTGACACTTGATACTGAACAGTTACCGGATTTGGGACTTACCCATGCTTCTGTTTATCTTTCTCGTTTCTCAGGGGATAAGGTTGGCGAAGAAAATGAGATTCCGCTCTCTGTTGTGCTTTTGCCACGATCGTCTAGTTTGACAGAGAGTGAGCGAGCTAAAGCTCCGGTGATTCAATTGTCGGAAACCGATCTTGATTTTAGTGAAGAATTAACTAAAAATAAAAAAGTCTCGCATAAAATTGAGATTGTTAATACCGGAAAATCGGCATTAAAGATAACCAAACTACAAGTCTTTAATTCATCTGTTGGAGTGCGTTTGAAGAAAACGTTGCTCTTGCCTGGACAGTCGACTAAACTACAAATTACGATCAGTCCACAACAGACGATCAATAAAAAACGTCGGCTTCGGATCTTGATGATTACTAACGATCCGGTGCGACCGAAAGTTGAAATTAATATTAAACGTTAACAGTACATATAAAGCTATGGAACATCCTGAAAATAATGAGAAATATAAGGGATTGGTAGTGAATAAAGGCATTGATCAACCTTCATCGGTTAATCCTTATTTGAAGCGTAAACCCAGAAAACGCCTACTATCTGTGGACGAGTACGTTGATGGCATTGTAAAAGGGAATGTCACCATATTGAGTCAAGCCGTTACTTTAGTTGAAAGTGTAAATCCTGATCATCAAAAGATTGCTCAGGAAGTCATCGAAAAATGTTTGCCGCATTCCGGCCAATCGGTTCGCATCGGAATTAGTGGCGTTCCGGGAGCCGGAAAAAGTACCTCCATTGATGTCTTTGGTTTGCATGTCCTTGAAAAAGGAGGAAAGCTGGCTGTATTGGCTATTGACCCGAGTAGTGAACGGAGCAAAGGTAGCATTCTTGGTGATAAAACACGTATGGAACAGTTGTCTGTCCATCCGAAATCATTCATTCGTCCTAGTCCTTCGGCCGGTTCTCTAGGCGGAGTCGCGCGGAAAACGCGTGAAACAATTATTCTTTGTGAAGCTGCCGGATTTGATAAGATTTTCGTAGAGACCGTTGGAGTGGGACAGAGCGAAACAGCTGTTCATTCTATGGTCGATTTCTTCCTACTCATCCAATTGGCAGGAACAGGCGATGAATTACAAGGAATTAAGAGAGGAATTATGGAGATGGCAGATGGCATTATCATCAATAAAGCCGACGGAAATAATATCGATAAGGCCAAATTGGCAGCAACGCAGTTTCGTAACGCTCTGCATTTATTCCCTGCGCCTGATTCAGGATGGACGCCCAAAGTTTTGACGTATTCTGGTTTCTATAACATTGGGGTTAAGGAAGTTTGGGATATGGTTTACGAGTATATTGACTTTGTAAAAGGCAACGGTTATTTTGATTTCCGACGTAACGAACAAAGTAAATATTGGATGTACGAGAGTATTAATGAGCAATTACGCGATAGTTTCTATCATAATTCGGCTGTTGCAACAATGCTTGAAGAAAAAGAGCAGCAAGTCCTTAATGGTAGTTTGACTTCGTTCGTTGCCGCTAAAAAAATGTTGGATGTTTATTTTGCTGAACTACAGAGAAAATAACTTTCCTTTAAAGTCTATAAAAGCACCCTTTTAATTTCTGTCATGAAATTGAAAGGGTGCTTTGGTTAAGATACGAGACAAGTTACTTATGACTTCAATGTTTGATTTTCAACTTTGCATCTTTAGAACTAACTTGTTCTTATCATTAGGCTGGGTAGGGTTTGTTTTAATTGAATGTTATTTACTCTCTTTCAGAGTACGCCAAACAATAGCGGATAACGCAGCTCCAACAAATGGGGCAACAATAAATAGCCAAAGTTGTGCGAGTGCCTGGCCACCTTCAAATAGAGCGGGAGCAATACTGCGAGCAGGATTAACGGAAGTGCCGGTTATTGGTATGCAGACAATATGGATGAGAACGAGTGTCAGACCAATTGCTAATCCGGCAAATTGTTTTGCACCTTTTTCTTTATCGGTTGTTCCTAAAACGACTAAAACAAAAATAAAAGTAAATACCGTTTCTGCAATAAAGGCTTGTAGAACATTACTTTCTGCGAACCCATTCGCTCCAGTCATGGTTGGTCCTGCATGGCTACCTGTAGTTACAAGCTCGTAAATAATTGCAGAGCCAATGATGGCTCCAACGGTTTGATAAAACATATACATCATGGCTTCCTTAGTTTTCATCCCTCCGGAAAGGTAAACTCCCAGTGTGATAGCTGGATTGATATGGCAACCAGAGATGTTTCCGATAGTATAAGCCATAGCAATAACGGCTAAACCAAATGCGAGCGCTACACCTAGGGTTCCGACTCCACTACCGACTGTGCCGGCTATGCTTCCTGCAAAAACAGCACTTCCACATCCCATAAGGACGAGCACCATTGTTCCTATAGCTTCTGCTAAGTACTTTTTCATAGATTAAAATTTTTAATTTATAATTAATGTATAGATTTGCCTTACAGTATTTGTATTGGCATCTATTCGTACAAAGGTATTCTAATAGAAAACAAAGATTAATGCAAAATTGTTGAATATCAAATTGATAAATCAACTTGACTTGTTTAGTTTTTCTTGAATAATATCGGCTCGAGATTTACTTTTGGTAACCATATATACGCCTCCAAATACAAATGAAATTGCTATTCCTTTTGACCATCCAAAAGTCCCTATCCCCATTATTAATGCTGCTATGGTCGCCATAATGGGTTGCATGTAATTATACATGCTCACAACAGTAGGTCTAAGAATGCGTTGTGCAGTCATGAGAAGCAAATAAGCAAGAAAACTACCCCCAAGAACAACATAGGCTACTTGCCAGAAAGCGATAGGAGGGATACTTACCCAAGGGGTGGCGATTAATTCTTGAAAGGAGAAGGGCAAATAACAACATGCCGCGTAGAGGAACATCCACTTATTAATAGTGATGGCAGAGTAGTGTTGAGTCAGATTTTTAAAGACGGTAAGGTAAATGGCAAAACTAAACTGTCCGCTTAAGCAAAGTAAATTTCCCAATAGATTGCTTTCGCTTGTGCTGCCTTGATGACTGCTGATGATCAGTGTGATGGCTCCCAACGCTCCCATTATAATGCCTATAATCTTCTTGTTGGTTACGGGCTCTTTCAGATAAAAAGCAGCTACAATCATGGTGATGATGGGGAGCATGGTGGTAACTATGGAGGCATCAATAGGGGAGGTCAATGATAATCCATAAATAAAAACACCTTGGTTAAAGATGAGAGCAAAGAAGGAGGCAAAGAGAATTCTAAGACGATCGGTACGGTTGATGGGTTCGCTTTTGAAGAAGGCTGAAAGTATCCAAAAAGCGATTGCTGCACCAACCATGCGAAAAGTTGTGAGCGAAAGCGGATGAAAGACTTGAAGTGCCGATTTCCCAATAGGGGCCATTAATCCCCACATCACATTGGCTAGAAGGGCAAAGGTATGGCCTTGTATTTTGTTTGGATGGTTCATTGCAATGGGTGTTTTTTGAATAAAAAACTAAAAAAGAATTATTTGGCAAAGTTAGATATTTCTTCATATAAAATCATCTTTCCTGTTTTTTTGCTTTTTATTAATTCAGTTTTTTTTGTAAGTTTGTCTATCTAATCATTTTAATTCAATCTATATGGAAAAGCAAGCCAAATATATTCGTCGTATTGAGATCAGCGGACTTTGGGGAAAGTATGATATTAATTGGGATTTGCGAGCAGATGTAAATATCCTATCCGGAATCAACGGGGTTGGAAAAACAACCATTCTCAATCGATCTGTGGGGTATCTGGAAAAGCTTTCCGGCGAAATGAAGAGCGATGAGAAAAATGGAGTGATTCTTTTTTTTGATGATCCGGAAGCGACTTATATTCCGTATGATGTGATTCGTAGTTATGATCGACCTCTGATGATGGGCGATTTTACGGCTAAGATGGTGGATAAGGAAATTAAATCGGAGTTGGATTGGCAATTGTATCTTTTACAACGACGATATCTCGATTATCAAGTTAATATGGGTAATCAAATGATTGACTGCTTATCGGAAGGTGGTGACTCCGGTCGAGAAGCTGCTGAAAAGCTGTCTTCGGGTAAACGACGGTTCCAAAATATGATTGATGATTTATTTAGTTATACTCGAAAGAAAATTGACCGCAAAAGGAATGATATCGCTTTCTATCAAGATGAAGAACTGCTGCTGCCCTATAAACTTTCTTCCGGAGAGAAACAAATGCTTATTATTTTGCTAACAGCTTTGGTACAAGATAATCAACATGCTGTTTTATTTATGGACGAACCCGAGGCATCTTTGCATATTGAATGGCAACAAAAGCTAATTAAGCTGATTCGGGAATTAAATCCAAACGTACAAATTGTACTGAGTACCCATTCGCCGGCAGTCATCATGGAAGGGTGGTTGGATGCGGTGACTGAAGTGAGTGATATTGCAACTGTTCTCTAAATTGAAAAGCAAAAGGAGTGTCGTATGGCAACAACTTTAATTCATAACTTAACTTCTTCTTACTTTACTGCTGCACACAAACTTTATCCGAAGAATGTGCGTAAACGGATTGTCGCTTATGTCGAAAGCTATGATGATGTAGCATTTTGGCGTGCACTTTTAGAACCCTTTGAGACGGACCACTATTATTTTCAAGTCATGTTACCTTCGTCCGTGTCGTTAACGAAAGGCAAGAAAATGGTCTTAATGAATACGCTTGATACCGAAGCGTTGGGGACGAGCATGATCGCTTGTGTGGATAGTGATTACGACTTCCTATTGCAGGAGACGACCTTTACTTCGCGAAAGTTAAACCATAACCACTATATTTATCAGACGTATGCCTATGCGATAGAGAACTATCAGTGCTTTGCTGAAAGTTTACATGAAGTCTGTGTGCAGGCGACGTTGAATGATCGTACTCTGTTTGACTTCGAAGTTTTTATGAAACAATATTCGGAGGTCGTCTACCCATTGTTCTTATGGAATATTTATTTTTATCGTCAACGTGATACGCATACCTTTCCGATGTATGAACTTAATAATTGCACCTTATTGCGTGATTTCTCAGTCTCTCGTCCTGAGAAAAGTCTTGAACGGGTCAAGAGAAAGGTGAACGTTAAATTACACCAATTGTCACAATTGTACGTGGATAAGACAGATGATGTGAAGCGACTTGCAGAAGAGTTAAGCAAATTAGGGCTGACTTCAGAGACGACCTACCTCTACATGCAAGGACATCATATTATGAATAATGTGGTGTTGAAGATCCTCAATCCTGTTTGTACGATTCTTAGGCGTGAACGTGAAGAGGAGATTAAGCGTTTATCCGAACATGACGAACAGTTTCGCAACGAGCTGACTTGTTATCAGAATAGTGTGGCTAGTGTGGAAGTCATGTTAAGGAAAAACATTGCCTATAAAGGTCTGTTTTTATACCAATGGCTTTGTGAAGATCTAAAAAAAATGTTGAATAAATAAGTAGTACTAAAGATGATGTTATTAACTGGTTTTGTGAATATTTTATGTCAAGTTACTGTTTCTCCTACGTTTGGTGATCTGTTGATGAAACAAATCAATGATGGCTTGCGGTCTATAGGAATAGAGCAATCGTTAGCTGATAAATTAGATAATTTCATCATTTTGATTTTGATTGGGGGAATTGCTTTGTTGGCTAATTTGATTTCGCAACATGTCATTTTACGAAGTGTCGCTAAGATCGTTAAACGTACCAAAGCAACATGGGACGATATTGTATTCGATCATAAAGTCATGGTGCACGTCAGTCGGTTGGTAGGGCCTATTATATTTTATGTTGTCGTTCCTATGGCTTTTCCCGAACATGATAATGGTGAATTGCTGGAATTTATGAGACGTCTCTGTCTCATCTATATCATTGCGGTTTTCTTACGTTTTATCGGCGTCTTTTTGTCCGCCATCTATCATGTCTATAGCGAGAAAGAACAATTTCGCGATAAACCTTTGAAGGGGTTGCTTCAAACGGCACATGTGTTCCTTTTTTTCATTGGTGGAATTATCATTATCAGTATTCTGATGGATAAAAGTCCGATGGTGTTACTCACGGGATTAGGAGCATCGGCTGCTATCTTGATGTTGGTTTTTAAGGATACGATCATGGGCTTTGTCTCTGGTATTCAATTGTCTGCCAATAACATGTTGAAGGTGGGCGATTGGATCAGCATGCCTAAGTATGGTGCCGACGGAACGGTGATTGAAGTCACCCTCAATACCGTGAAAGTCCGCAATTGGGACAATACCATCACGACGATTCCACCTTACTTATTGGTGAGTGACTCTTTTCAGAACTGGCAAGGTATGTTGCAATCGGGAGGGCGTCGGATTAAACGTTCCATTAATATCGATATGCAAAGTGTGCGCTTTTGTACACCGGAGATGTTGGACAAATATCGCAAGATCCAATTGCTAAAGAATTATGTCGAGGAGACTGAAGAGGTGGTGAAGAACTATAATGAAACCAATCAGATTGATAATTCGGTATTGGTCAATGGACGTCGCCAAACCAACTTGGGCATCTTTCGCGCTTATCTGACGAGTTATTTAGAGAGTTTGCCTGTGGTTAATCATGAGCTGACTTGTATGGTACGTCAATTGCAACCTACTGAAAAAGGAATTCCATTGGAGCTTTATTTCTTTTCTTCGATAAAAGATTGGGTGGCGTATGAAGAGATTCAAGCCGATGTCTTTGATCATGTCTTAGCGATTATTCCGGAATTTGGATTGAGGGTATTTCAAAATCCGACAGGGCATGACTGGCAAAAAATGGCAGATAGAACGGCTTAGCACCGTTTTTGAGTTGTAGAAGGATCCTTGGGCCTGAATGGGACAACGGAGGAGATTTATACAGCATTCGCTTCCAAATTAGACGAATAATTTGGAAGCGAATTTGTTTTGTCTCTTTGAAGATAGACTGAACGTTGATTTTTAATAATCTGTGTTTTGAGGATCAAAGTTAGCCCATCCTGTTAGCCAGTTATCGTTGGTCGTGAAAGCACCGATATAATTTACTTGATCGAAACCGTTTAGTAAGTTGTCGTTGAATGCCGCAGCAGTTAATAACGGACTGCTTACTGAAGGTATACACGATATGCTTAGGTTAGCCCCTGATGTGAGTTTCATCTCAGCCGTTGTGACTTCTTTGTTTCCGGTTTGTGCTTTGAAGAAGGCTGATGAGAATGATTCTGCACCATTGCCATCTAGTGGGACGTTGGTCCACGTTTTGTTTTTATCACTTCCGGTGATGTCCATATTTGCAAACCAGATGTTTTGAAGTTTGAGTTCTCCTGCACGAGCAGAGCCTTGGGCATCGCCCTTGTCATTCTCTATGATCAATCCTACCGGATAACCGATAGCGATGGAGTTAAAGCAACTTAGATTGCTATAACGACGAACCTGCATGGCGGCTTGGTATTTACCTAAGGCCGATCCATTGTTCGGGTTATAATCACCTCCGTTAATATAGGTGTCGTTATTCACAAAGTCATTCGCCATAGCTTTAGGGCCGACAAAGGTCATGTTACTAAATACGGCTTTAGTCATCGGATTAATATTGGTTCCGTCTTTCCAGTTGTCCGATTCAAATCCGTTAGATAAAGAAGTGTCGGCCAACTTTGGGTCGCGGATTGATAGTCCGAATTGCACTTTTCCGGAGTAACCGTTGTCGGTATCAAAGTCGTCATCCCAACCTTTATACGCAATAAGGTATTTACAATTCACTTTTCCACCGAACCACTCATAAGAGTCATCATTGGAGTACGACACTTGTACGTGATCGATTTGCGTACCACTTCCGACAGATCCGAGTGTTAGTCCGTTGATCTCCTGATTGGCTGCGAAGGGATAACCGGCAAACTCGATGCGGACATAGCTCAAAATGCCAGAGTTGTCGGCATCATCATTCCCGCCATGCTTTGTACGTGGGCCACCTTCTATCTGCATCTCATTTTGATTATTAACAGCCTTACCACAGATAATTAAACCACCCCAATCGCCAGGTTTACGATTTCCCTTAGGTTGGGCTGAAGTGAATACGATGGGCTCATTGGCCGTTCCTTTGGCCATGAGCTTACCACCACGCTCAACGATCAGCGCAGCTTTACTCGTTTTGTCTCCTTTGATGATTGTTCCGGGTTCGATGGTCAATACAGAACCTTCAGCAATGTATACCCAACCTTTTAGCGTATATGTACCCTTTTTTAGGGTTTGTGTTCCTTTGAATACAAATTCATCGTCACCGTTGCCAAGTTCATTGTTCTTGAATAGAATTTTGTTGGCAGCAGTCAATCCGCCGTCGGTTGAGAAGATAATTTCTTCGTCCGGAGAAGTTGGATTAACGTTGTCATTGCTTTGACTACAAGCTGTTTGAAGTGTGGTTACTAACAAACCTGCTACAGCTAACTTTAAAAAACCGAATGTTTTCATTTGTTTTTGTTTTTGTTCGACAATCTTTTTCTCTGTTGAGAGATTTATGTTAGAAAGTATAATTAATGCTTAAATTGAAATTTCTTCCGGGTTGGTAAGATTTGGTAATCTCTTCAATATTCTCAGTCGTTCCGTTTTTATGTGTAACTTCTGTGAACTGTTTGTAATAAACTCTTTCGGCCAGTAGATCGCGAACGCCCATCTTAATCAACCAATGTTTGTTGAGCTTAAGCGATGCGCTTAAGTCGATCACGTTGCGCGGCATCTCATAAGAATTAGGAATGTTTACGGTATTCTCTCCACCGGTCAGTCCCACGGTACGTCCTACGCCAATGATGCGTTTCCCTATTCGGTTATAGAGTAAACCGACGTTTAATGCCTCTCCTTGGTAGAATAATCCGGTATTGACCAAATAGGGAGACTGTCCTTGCATGGGGCGGTCGCGTTCTCTCGATCCTTTTTCGAAGTTCACTTTGCTCTTGATTAAGGCCCCATTGAAAGACCAAGTGAAGTTGCTTAGTCCGATGAATGCAAGATCTTTGCGGATATCAACTTCGACCCCCAAACTATAAGCACTTTGGGCATTATTGAACGAATAGACTAAGTCGGTACCTCCCGTTACGGTATAGACCCATTCGATCGGATCATTGAACTGCTTGTAAAAGACTGCGGCGGAAATCACTTCTCCACTGCTTGGGTAATATTCATATCTGAAATCAATATTGTTGATATAGCTATTCCGCAATTCCGTATTACCTTGTACGGCACTGCCCAAGTCAAAGTCGTAGAATACGGAGGAAGAGACTTCGCGAAACTCCGGACGGTTGACCGATCGCCCATACGATAGGCGTAACTGCTGCTGCTCGGTTAGCTTGTACGACATATTCAATGAAGGGAAGAGATCATTATAGGTATAGAATGTGCTTTTAGGACTCTTTTCCGCATCCCGAGTATTGCTGATTAACTCCATGTTATTATGCTCGAAACGGAGTCCGGTGTAAATATTAAAATCACCGAGTGGGAGATTCATTCCTAGATAGCCCGCCAACAATAGGTTATTACCTTCGTAGTTATTACGCCATTTCACTTCTTCCAAGAGATATAGTTTGTCTGCACCGTAATGCTTGTCGGTTAGCAATTCGTTGGCGATATCCATATGGCGGAAGTCCGATGGTAAAGTGTTTTGACTCTGGTTCCAATAATAGTCGAACTGACGAGTGGTATAATCTCGAGTGCGGTATTCCCCGTACGCGCCTGTTTTAAGCGTTGGTTTAATCTCATTGCCCCAGTCAAAGTCATATTTGTAGTTAAGGCTTCCGGAGACGATGTGCTCGTTTAGTTCGGTGTATTCACGATTGATATCGTTTCCTTTTGATAGGGACATGACGCCTTCTTCCAGAGCATCGTTGATCGTATAGCGTCGTCTATCGGGTAAGTTGCGATTAGAATAGGCATATCCGGTACTCCAGTCCAATACACTATTGCGGTACGTATGTTTGCCCGTGAACTGACCATTATAGGTGGTGCGACTGCTATAATAATATTCCGCACTCTCCATTTGATTGTCTTGGGAATCGAATCCTTTACGATTGGTGTACCGATCTTTGCCGAGCTGATTGAAGATATTCTTAAACTCAAATCGGCTAATATTGTTTTTTGGAGCAAAAGTCAGATTGAGCATGGCACCTAAACGTACATCGTGATTGTATTGATTATCGGTACTCTTTCTTAAGTAGTTGCTGCGGTCGTTTGCCGTATCGTAAGCTCCGAAGAGCGAATTCTCCATGTCCTCATAGCTCTTGTAAGCAGTACTGTAGTTCATGGCACCGTAGAGGGCCAACTGACTTCCGTTTGCAAACTCATGATGGCGACTGAAGTCCATATTTAGCCCCATGTCGGCGATGGGGGTTCGACGCTTGATCATCCAATTGTTGTTGAACCCGTTGTTTTGGAGATCAACCCCACGATCGGCAATCGATTGTAGTTTCGCATTAATCCCCCCTTGAAGCGTTCTCAATCCGTTGTCGAATCCTAGAAAATCGGTCGAGCTACCCGGATTGTAAAGAAATGGAGTAAAATGCGTTTGATCGTTTATGCTTCCACTCATTCCGATGGTAAACGAATTCCTAGTCGGAATATCTTTGGTGTGGATCTGAATGAAACCGCCACTAAAATCGGCCGGATATTCAGGCGCGGGACTTTTCACCACAATCATATTGTCGAGCTGAGAGGAAGGAATAAGATCGAAAGAGAATGCCCGTGAATCGGCTTCTGAACTCGGAACCGCACTGCCGTTGATCCAGACATTGTTATACCGTTGTGATAGCCCACGCACCATGACGAACTTATTGTCGATGATACTGATGCCCGGTACACGTTTGATGACTTCCGAAGCATCTTTATCTTGAGTGCGAGTGATCTGTTGTGCCGATACCCCCGATTGTACGACCAAACTTCGTCGTTGATCGGTCATGAGAGCCATTTCGGTATTTCTCTTCATTTGAGCCACAACCGTGACGTCATTTAAGAGGTGGGCATCCGATTCCATTTCAATGTTCAACACCGTTTCATGGCTGATTTTTAGGGCTTTTAGAACGATCCCTTTGTAACCCACATATTTGAATTCCAGGGTATAGGTTCCTTTTCTTAAGTTGATGACATAGTTTCCATCCATGTCGGCTACCGCACCTTGTGTCGTCCCTAATACTTGTACGGTGGCTCCTATAAGGGGCTCTTTGGTTTGTTTGTCAATAATGACCCCTTTAATCGTTTCATAAGTTTCTTGAATCGCTGCATCGGCGTTACCCGCAAGACCAACAGCCCAAAAGAAAAAGAGAATGAATAATTTTTTCATAAGTTTATGTCCTTGTCTTTAATCGTTGCAAAGATCTTCCTTTATCATTACATTTTAGAAACATTCAGGTTACATCATAGCGCAATAGTCGTTACAATTGTATGAATGAGGAGGACGCTAAGAGGAAGGGAGGAGGGGACTAAAAACAGTTCGGGCTAGTTGGAACAAATCAGTTGTCCCAACTAGCCCGAAAGATGGTGTGGTATCGGTCTGTTATAAACCGAATGAGAATTGATCGATCGATTGGTAAACCACGCTGGCTATTCCTAAACCGATGATGCCTAAGGTACAAATGGCTAAACCGATGCGAGTGAACGTGTCGCTCTTGAATGACGGTATGGGAGTCTCCGACGGCGTAATGTACATGGCTTTCACCACTAATAAATAATAGTAGAGCGAAATGACGGTGTTGACCAAAGCGATGAAGACGAGTAAATGGAACCCGGCATTAAACGCTGCCATGAAGATAAAGAACTTCGAGAAAAAGCCTGCAAAGGGAGGGATACCCGCCAATGAGAATAGACACAGCGTCATCAGAAAGGCTAGTTTAGGATTGGTCTTATACAGTCCGGCATAGTCGTCCAAGCTGAACTTATGGGCCCGTAGAGCCACGATGGTGATCACCGAGAACACGCCGAGGTTGGCTACGGCATAGATCAAGACGTAGTAGACCAAGGCCGTTAAGCTCTGAGAGGTACCACCGATCACCCCCAATAGGATGTAACCCGCTTGAGAGATACTCGAGAAAGCCATTAATCGTTTGAGGTTTTTCTGTCTGATGGCAAAAAGGTTGGCGATGGTGATTGAAGCGATAATCACCCAATAGAGCACCTCTTGCCACTGATCGACCATGGGAGCAAAGACCTTTGTGAGTACGGTGAAGAGTACAAAAGCAGCCGATCCCTTTGAGACCACGCTCAGATAAGCGGTGACCGTACTTGGAGCGCCTTCGTAAACATCGGCTGTCCAGAGGTGAAAGGGAACTAAAGAGAGTTTAAAGGCCATGCCGCTGAAGAAGAAGACAAATGCCATAATCTGTAACGGATTGCCAACAAGTTTAGAAGGGAGATCTTCGAAATAAAGAGTGCCGGTTGTGCCGTAAATCATCGAGAGCCCAAAAAGCAACAGCGAACTGGAGAATAGGGCGGTGAGGATATACTTGGCACCGGCTTCTGCCGAGTGATGGCGATATTTATCGAAGGCGATGAGAGCCGCCATCGGTACAGAGGCCGTTTCGAGTCCAATGAAAAACATAAGGAAATGGCCGGCAGAGATCATGAAGTACATCCCTAGTAGAGTCGATAAGGTTAAAATGTAAAACTCGCCTTGTTTGAAGGAAGTATCTTCACGCTTTAGCCATTCATGCCCCATTAAGAAAACGATCAGTGTTCCGATGTTAAGAATCGATTTGACGATCGAATGCATCGGAAGATAGTGATACATTCCTCCGAAGAGATCGACCGCTGTTCCCGGAATCAGATTAATGCCCGTATGGATGAACATTAATACGACGGGGAGTGCCGTGTTCAATCTGGCCTTTCCTTTCGTTTGATGAGCATCAGGACTCATAAACAAGTCGGCTATGAATAAGATGAGGAGGACGAGGATCAATGAGATCTCCTCACGCATATATAGAAATTGTGAATAATTCATATGTCTGAATGTTATAAGTTACTTTAAACGGGTTATGGTAGGAGTGATGAGAGGAGAGGAGCAACGCTGTCACCAATCATCTGACTGATCCAGAATGGCGCTAATCCTAATCCGGCTACACAAACGATCAATCCGATAACGGCCACACGTTCGTCCCAAGTCGCATCGCTCAATTTGAGATGAGCTTCGTTGGTACAAGTGCCGTAGAGAATCTTTCCGATCAACCGTAAGATATAAACCGCCGTAATCACGATAGAGGTACAAGCAATGATGGTCAGTGTACGGTGGAAGATATCGTAGTTCTGGAACGATCCGACAAAAATGGTCATCTCAGCCACGAACCCACTGAGTCCCGGTAAACCTAGATTCGCCAAACCGGCGATGACATAGCAGACACTCAAGAAAGGCATCACTTTCATTAAGCCCGATAACTCCTTAATGTTACGGGTATGAGTGCGGCCGTAGATCATGCCGATGAGCGCAAAGAAGAGCGCGGTCATCAACCCATGTGAGAGCATCTGCAAGACCGCTCCCGTGGCCGCTGTACGATTCAACATCAAGATGGCGAAAAGAACCAATCCGCAATGTGATACTGACGAATAGGCATTGATATATTTCAGATCGGTCTGTACACACGCCGAGAGTGCACCATAGACCACCGATATACCTGTGAGGATGAGAAAGATCCATGAGAGCTCACTAGCTGCTTCCGGCATCAAGAAGATGGCAATACGGAAGCAACCATACCCTCCAAGTTTCATTAAGACGCCGGCGTGCAACATTGAGACGGCTGTTGGCGCTGAGGCGTGACCGTCGGGACTCCACGTATGGAAAGGAAAGAGCGCACCTAAGACCCCAAAGCCGAGAAAGGTTAGCGGAAACCAGATACATTGTTGGTCGAATGGGATATTGTGTAGTCGTGCAATCTCCAAGATATTCATCGTGCCGGCTCCCGATCCGTAATAAATGCCAAGGATCCCAATTAATAAGAAGGCCGATCCGCCCATTAACATCAAAGTCAGCTTCATGGCCGCGTATTCCTTACGTCCCGATCCCCAAACACCGATCAACAGATACATCGGGATGAGCGCAATCTCGTAGAACATGAACATGGTGAACAGGTCGATTGAGATAAAGAACCCGAAAACCCCCATTGAGAGTAGCGTAAACCAGAGGAAATACTCTTTCGTGAGCGGTTGCAGTCGCCATGAAGCGAAGGTGCCTGTGAAGACGATGATAGACGACAAGAGAAGCATGGCTATTGAGATGCCATCGACCCCCACAGAATAAGCAATGTTCAGCGGAGCATACCAGGTGAGATCGGCACGAAACAACATCTCGTCGGTGATGCCGGCATGACGGGCGTTAAGATAGAGGATGGTCAGGATGGTCGACAGAACCAACAGAGCCGAAGCTCCCGCCACCATCACTCCTCGTATGGCTTTTATTCCTCGAGCCATCCATAAACCCGCGAGCATGAGGAGAGGAATAAGGATATATAAAGATAAGACATTCATATCGTTTAATTTTTGATTAAGAATAAGACGTTCAGATTAAAGCAACAGTAATAAGACCAGTGCCAAGACGCCGCAGAAGAAGACGTAAGCATACTGTTGCACCTGTCCGCTTTGTAACGTTCTGATTTCATCACTCGTGGCTTCGCTGGCCCAAGCCAGGAAGTTGAAAAACCCGTCGATAACGTGGTGATCGAACCAAGCGATAGGCGTCGAGATACAGCGGAAGATGATTCGATGGGTGATGTATTGATACACCTCGTCGATATAGAAACGGTGATAAGCCGCGGTATGCAAGCGATTGAACCGTCTTTTTAACTGTTCGGCCAATGGTTGTTCGGCGTGCAGGTAAAGGTGAGTAGCCGTTATGATCGATAGGATCGCAATCACGATACTGACGATAGCGACTTGCAGATCGATCTCAATGGTATATGTCGTTCCGTTCGCACTGATGAAGTGACCGAAAGGCAAGAATCCGGCGATACAGGTCACTGCAGCCAAGAACATCAAGGGAAAAGTCATCGATAGGGGACTTTCGTGTGGACGATGAGCCTCATGAAGGGCTTTATTTTCCTGACCCCAGAAGATGCCATAATAGAGTCTGAACATATAGAAGGCTGTCATTGCTGCGATGACCGTCATGATGATTCCCATCGGGAGACTGTATTGGTAACAAGCAGTTAGAATCTCATCTTTTGAGAAGAATCCCGAGAACGGATAGAGGCCGGCAATCGCCAAACAAGCAATCAGAAAGGTATAGTGGGTGATTGGCATGTATTTGCGAAGTCCCCCCATGGCCGAAAGTTCGTTGGAATGAACGGCATGGATAATACTTCCTGCTCCCAAAAACAATAACGCCTTGAACATGGCATGAGTAAAGAGGTGGAACATGGCCGCCATATATCCTAGTCCCCCATGATGAGGCTCTGTCGACGTACAGACGCCTAAAGCCACCATCATAAAGCCGATTTGTGAGATGGTTGAAAAGGCCAATACTCGTTTAATATCGGTTTGTACGCAGGCTACCGAAGCCGCATAGAACGCTGTGAAAGCGGCTATCCAAGCAATGAGGTGCAGCACCCCCGGGGCATAAGCGATGAAGAGCGGAAACATCCGGGCAACGAGATAAACCCCTGCGACAACCATGGTTGCTGCGTGAATCAGGGCAGAAACCGGAGTCGGTCCCTCCATGGCATCCGGAAGCCAGATGTGTAGAGGAAATAGAGCACTTTTTCCCGCTCCACCGATAAACATGAGTCCCAAGGCCAGAGGCAACATCGAAGCTCCTCCGGTGAGTAGCGATAACTCGTCGGGAGTGAAACTAAAGGTATTGGCATAATAACCGTAAATCAAGATCCCGATCAGAAAGCCTAGGTCGGCGAAACGAGTCACGATAAACGCTTTCTTTGAAGCGGCTATGGCAGCCGGTTTGGTGTAATAGAAGCCGATGAGCAGATAAGAACTGACGCCGACTAATTCCCAGAACAGATACATCTGGAAGATGTTCGTAGCGACGACTAGGCCGAGCATCGACATCGTGAATAGGGATAAGAACGCATAGTAACGTTGAAAACCTTTCTCCCCTTTCATATACCCCAAGGAGTAAATATGAACCATGAGCGATACGGTCGAGATGACGATGAGCATCATCACCGAAATCGGATCGAGAAGAATACCCAGATCGAAATGCAGGGTGGGAGTGAAAGGTAGCCAAACTTGATGGTAAGGTATCAAGGTGGCATAGGTACCATCAGCTAGACGGGGACTCGTGAAGTAAAGTATGGCGGTGACCACCGACAGTATAGCCACGAAGGAAGCTACAACAGTGCCGATCGTTCCTGCTGTACGGTGCGACATCCATTTTCCTCCGATTCCCAATAAGAGGAAGGAGAGTAATGGAAGAAGCAGTATGAGGATAGTAAATTCCATATGATTATCTATTTTAATAAATCGTTTATTGAGCGATGGAGGCGGTCCGGCGGACTACCATTTCATCTGATCTAAGTTTTTGACTTGAATGCTACGGAGGTTACGATAGATGTTGATCATGATCGCAATGGCAATGGCCGTTTCTGCGGCAGAGATGGCGATGGAGAACAGAGCAAAGAAATAACCTTCGAGGGCTTCCGGAAAGAGAAACCGGTTGAACACGGCAAAGTTGATGTCGGTTGCATTGAGCATCAACTCGATGGAGATTAAGATCGCCAAGGTGTTGCGACGGGTCAGGAAGCCGTATATTCCGGCAAACATCATGATGGTCGATACCACCAGATAATATTCCATATGAATCATAATGACTGATGTTTTAAAGGTGATAAATCTTGTTGAACGATTTTCGGATTAACGTTTACGGGCAATCATGACCCCTCCGATGATACAAGCCAATAGGAGGATGCTGACCGCTTCAAATGGGAGGACGTAACCCTGTTTGTCTCCCGAGAGTAAAGCGTGACCGATGGTTTTAATGTTAATCTCCAATGGAGCCAAGTCCGCCGTTTGCAGAAACTTATGTTTCAACGTGATGAAAAGGACAATTCCGGCTCCAACCAGCATGGTGAGTAGTCCCGCTGTGAACCGACTGCGTTTCAACGTCTCGGCACGGTCGCCCTCTCCACTGGTGAGTAAGATCGAGAAAACGTACAAGACCACGATACCTCCGGCATAGACCATGATTTGAACGGAACCGAGGAACGTATATCCCAAAAGGAAATAGATGCCTGCTGTTCCGAAGAGGGTAAAGAGTAAATAGGTGGCCGACCGGACAATGCGTCGCGTGGTAACGGTCATCACCGACATGACAGTGATAAAGACTGCCAAGAAATAAAAGACGATGGTTTCAAGTGTTGCTCCCATATTTTTAGGCTTTATTTTTTTCTATAACATGACTGCCTTCCCGATTGAGTTGCATCACTAACTTTTGGCGGTCGAACACGGCATGTTCGAAAGCCTGATCGAAGGTGATGGCTTGATGGGGGCAGGCGTTGACACAGAGTTGGCAGAAGATGCAAGAGCCGAGATCGTACTCGTATTTCACCAAGACTTTCTGCTTCTTACCCTCAGCATTCTCTCTCATCTCCGAGGTGACCGTGATGGTACCGTTCGGACAAGCATTCTGACATAATCCGCAGGCCACGCAACGGTGCTCGTTATCGGTGTTGTGCGGCATGGTGAGGGTCCCTCTGAAACGGTCGAATAGGCGTAGCTCTTCCCGGTTCTCAGGATATTGTTCGGTCACTTTCTTCCGAAAGAAGACCGTTATGGTCGTTTTCATTCCTATGAGCAGACTCCGAATAGCTCGGAAGAGGCCGCCTAGATAGGAAGAGGAATTGGATTGAACTTTCATAATTGATGACGATATTAAAAATAACGATAAGTTAGAAATGCCAGTTGAATACTACACATAAGGCCATGATAAAGAGGTTGACCATGGAGATGGGAACTAAATATTTCCATTCCAGACTCAGAATCTGGTCGATACGCAACCGTGGAAAGGTCCATTTGATCCACATCAGCAAGAAAACCACAAAGAAGGCCTTACCGAAGAACCAGACAAATCCCGGAATGTAATCCATGACCTGATTAAACGCGTCGAGTCCCGAGAGATGAAACGGCATCCATCCGCCTAGGAAGATGGTGGTCGCAATACCCGCCACGATAAACATATTTAAGTATTCAGCCAGATAAAAGAAGCCAAAGTGCATGCCCGAATATTCGGTATGGTAACCGGCCGTCAGCTCGCTCTCCGCTTCAGGAAGGTCGAACGGTCCACGGTTACATTCGGCATTACCGGCGATGAGATAAATCACAAAAGCGATCAGTGCCGGTAGATGGCCTTTAAAGATGAACCAGCCATCGGCTTGTAAGTTGACGATCTCCGAGAACTGCATCGTTCCGGTGAGCATCACCATGGTGAGAATACTTAAGCCGACCGACAGTTCGTAACTGATGATCTGAGCGCCACTGCGCATCGCCCCGATGAGTGAAAACTTGTTGTTACTTCCCCAGCCGGCCAGTAGAATGCCGACGACGCCGATGCCGGAAGCTGCCAACATGAAGAAGACTCCCACGTTGAAGTCGAGAATCTCCGCTCCCTTGTTAAACGGTAAGCAGGCAAAGGTGAGGAACGACGCAATGATCACCATGAACGGAGCCAAAGCATACAAGAAACGGTCGGCCGATTGAGGGGTAAAGATCTCCTTAGTCAGCATTTTCAGAACGTCGCAAAGTACTTGGATCGATCCCCACTTGCCGACGCGGTTCGGGCCGAGACGACACTGAAAGAACCCACAAATCTTACGTTCCATATAGATCAACGCAATGGCTAGTAAGGCATAGAGTAGGATGATACCGATGCCGATAGCCACACATTCTATAAAGATGGCGACCGATTCGGGCACGATGGTCAGCAACAGCTGATGTATCCAATTGGTAATAAGACTAAAATCGAACATATCTATTAAAGTGAACTTTAGAATTTATAAAATAGAGTCAAAAAACACGGCTCATCGAACTATCGGTCGATGTCCGGCACCACATAATCGAGTGTACCTCCGATCGCGATCAAGTCCGCGATTTTTGCTCCGCGACAAATCGTATCGACAGCGGCTACCAACGGCACGCCGGTGGCCCGATAATGCAGACGATAAGGCATCTTGTCGCCATGACTCTCCAAGAATACGCCAAACTCGCCTCGGCTTCCTTCCACGGCTGTATAATAGCGCCCTTCCGGTACCCGAATAATCGGTTTAGTCTTTTCCTGATAGTTTCCTTCCGGAATGTTATCGATGAGTTGCTCAATGATGTTGAGGCTTTCCATGATCTCGTCCATGCGTACCATGTAGCGAGCAAAAGAATCCCCTTCGGTATAGATCACCTCTTTAAAATCGACCTGATCGTACATTGCATAAGGATGGCGTTTGCGCACATCACAAGCCCAGCCCGAAGCTCGTCCTGTTCCTCCGGTACATCCAAAAGAGATCGCTTCCTCTCTCGATAATACGCCCACTCCCTTCAAACGCTCTTGGGCGATGATATTTCCGGTAAAGACGTCGTGATACTCCCGAATGATGTGACGCAGGTAAGGAATAAACTCCTTCACCCGTTTTACAAAATTCGGATGAATATCGGCTTGTACCCCACCTATCGTATTATAATTCATGATCAGTCGCCCGCCGCAAGTCTCCTCAAAGATGTCGAGAATCTTCTCGCGATCACGGAACCCGTAGAAGAAGGCCGTCAGTGCACCAAGATCCATCGCCAGACAAGAATAAAACAACAAGTGCGAATCGATGCGTTGCAACTCGTCCATGATGGTACGGATATACTGTACCCGTTGACTCACCTCAATACCCATGGCTTGTTCGATACAGCGACAAAGCGCATGGCGATTCTGGTGGGCGCCTAGATAATCCAGACGATCGGTCAGCGCCAAAGTTTGCGGATAGGTCAGACTCTCGTTCATCTTCTCGATGCCGCGATGGATGTACCCACAGTTGGCGTCGATCTTGCGGATCGTTTCCCCCTCGAGCGATACGCGAAAACGCATCACCCCGTGAGTGGCCGGGTGTTGTGGACCGATGTTGACCACATACTCCTCATCGCCAAACAGCAAGACTTCTTTGTTCTTGATTGTCCCGTCGGCTTTCAACTCAATCTCCTTAGTGGTGTCTTCCGTCTCTTCATTATCCATTCGGAGCGGATTATCCTTTTCCGGATCATTATTTTTCCGCATCGGGAAACCGACCCAGTCGTTGCGCAAATAGAGGCGGCGCATATCAGGATGTCCCACAAACACGATACCGAAGAAGTCGTATGCTTCCCGTTCGTAAAAGTCGGCGATCTTCCAAAGATCGGATACCGAAGGAATCTCCGGAGTCTGTCGGTCGTCGGTCGAGGTGTGTATGGCCAACTGTTCGCCGGTTTGGGTCGATTCGAGGTGATAGACCACTCCCAATCCATGGCTGGCGTCGGGTGAGTCTTGCGACTCCTCTCCCCAGTCCATTCCCGTGAGGCTTCTCAGAAAATCCATCTGTTTGTCGTCGCGCAATCGTTCCATCTCTTGATGAAGCACAGCGGGATCTATATAAATCATATCTTGTGTCATAGCGTCATTTCTCAATTAGTTCTTCTGGTTTCTCTTCTTTGCGGTTGACTCCTCCAAAGAATTTCTCGATCTTCACCTTGCGTTGAAGTTGCATCATGCCGTAGTAGAAAGCTTCCGGACGAGGCGGGCAACCGGGGATATAGACATCGACCGGTAAGATCTTATCGACCCCGTTGACCACATGGTACGACTTTTTAAATGGTCCTCCGCTAACGGCACATCCGCCGACGGCAATGACATATTTCGGATCGGGCATCTGGTCGTACAACCGTTTCAATACCGGTGCCATCTTGTTGGTAATCGTACCGCAGACCATGATCATATCGGCCTGACGGGGACTGGCACGGGCAACTTCAAACCCGAAGCGGGCCATGTCGTACCGTGCTGCACCGAGTGCCATGAACTCAATGCCACAACAACTTGTAGCAAAGGTGAGCGGCCAAAGCGAATTGCTTCGTCCCCAGTTGACAAAGTCGTCCAGAACGCCGAGAGCCACATTCGATCCACCGGCATTAAGTTCCTTGACCAACTGCTCCAACGACTCATTGTCTTTAAACTCCTCATAAGGAATTGATTTTATCTTAGGTTTTTTTGTTACTTCCATTCCAACGCTCCTTTCCGCCAAGCATAGGCCAAGCCTAATACGAGGATGATAAAAAAGAATAAAACACTCACGATGCCTTGCGGACCGGCTTCACGTAAGGTCACTGCCCACGGAAACAGAAAGACGGTCTCTACATCGAACATTAAAAATAAGATGGCAAAGAGGTAATACCCCACGCGGAATTGCATCCACGATTTGCCGCGGGTCGGAATACCACACTCATAGGCTTCGAACTTTTGTGGGTTATACGATCGAGGGGATATGGCACGTGAGAGTGCGATCACCACACCAACAAAAGCTATTGCCGTAAGTAGGACAACAACTAATAATGTAAAGCTCATAATTTGAAAAATTAAATGAGGTAAAACGTAAACGTATAGATAGTCAACCGTTTACTCTTCTCTCCAGAAGGGTAAACGATGGATATATGTAAAAGTCGTGCGGGCGACTTCTTCTTATCGGCTAAATAATGATTCTTCTAAAGGCGTAGATGTAGTGCGATATAGGGTCGAACAAACGGTTAGAAAGGTGAAATGGAATGGCATGTTCTAAACGTTGTTCATCATTGTGTGCCCTGAAGTAAGGTGTTAGTAGTTGTATACTCTTTTCGGAAGGTACTTGGAAAATATCGTTAGAGGCAATGTCAACACTCAGAAAAGAGTAAAAATGAGACAGACTACTGAATGAATCGTGACTAGGACGGGCTTGCGCAACTCGGCAGATCGACTCTTGTCGTCGTTCCCGTCGGTTTACGTTACACTCTTCTTCTGTGTTTTGCATGGTCATGCCGTGGATAAGCAAAATCAGGAAAAAGAATAAGCCATATTTTAGGAATAGTCTCATCATTTGTTTTAAAAGCAGCGCAAAGGTATAATTAAATTTTGTAAATTGCTATCTCTGCTTTGCAAAATAC
>JBKEDO010000003.1:0-2502 GCA_047975405.1 Bacteroides sp. | reverse complement strand
TCCATATTCGACAAGTCTTATACGGATATTATGGATTTCTTTACCACACTCCATAAAACGCGTTATGCTTATGGCATCAATCTCTTCATGTCCAAAGATGATAAGTTTTTAATTTCCTTTATCTATGATAAAAAGATAACAATGGCTTGGGTTGATGGGGAACATTGCAAGACGACTTCAGCCTTAAGAGAGGATCTTCATTTAAAAGGATTTACTTTTGAACTGGCCGATCAGAAATTGTTTCCACAATCTTCCGAAGAACTCATCATCCCTATAGAGAGTGCTTCAGTGGCGGAACATATGGAGACGGTGCTTGGTGAGGCTGATAAACAATCGCTTAACGAAAAGCTTGGGAGGTTAGGGCTCGATCAAAATCCTATTCTGATCAAGGTTCGTCTATAAGAGTTGATTATCCCTAAATTTTAAGTGTATGAATATGGACTATAAAAGGTTATTCACTTGTGCCTTTTTTTTGCTGCTGCTGTTTGGCTGTAAGCAAAAAACAGTTGAGGTGCAGCATTGTGCTATTGATGGAACAATCTTAAACGATGAATTAATGACCCGTATGCCGGGGCCTTTACGGGTTTATGGCGATTATCTTTATTGGGAAGATCCTTTTGCCCGTGATTATTTTCTTCGCATCCATCATCTCCATGATGGTTTGGAGATTGGACAGATGGGTAAAGTCGGCGAAGGTCCGGAGGAATTTATTACCGGTCAAGCAATCGGGGCATGTATTGACGGCCGTCTTTTTGCTGTAGACGTAAATGGCACCACTAAAGGGTTTCTGTCTATTGATAGCCTTGTCTTGAATAAAGAGCCTTTTATGACTTTGTCTCCTGAAGAGCGTGTGACTTTAAAGCGTGGAAAACAGGTGGCTAAAGGAATTTATCTGAAGACCAATCCGGAGAACTCTGATCATTACTTTACAGCGATTATTGATGGTGCTTCTTGTGAGTTTGGGAAATATCCCATACGAGAATGGAGGAAGCCGATTGGTGGATATGAGATTTATGATGCGCAAAGGGGGCTTCTGGCGTTCTGTTCGTATCAATTTCCTTATTTATCGCTCTATAAGCGCGATGGACATCGTTTCAATCTGGTTTTTGAAAAGGCTGATCGGGATGCCTATGCGGTCAATGGTCAGCATATTACCTTTAAAGAACCGCTTTTAGGGGTGAAAGATCTTTGTCTGAGTCGCGATTATCTTGTGACGTTACAATTTGAGGACCTTCCAGATGAGAATCGTCCTTTAACTTCCGGGCGAAATATAAACGATCGTCCTCATACTGTTTTTGTATATAACCATAGCGGTGAGCTTTTGAAAATAGTTGATTTAAGGATGCCTATTATACGTATGGCTGCGGATGGTAGGGATAATACGCTTTATGTTATTGGGGCTAACCCTGATTTTATGTTGTTGAAGTATGCGTTATAGATTGAAAATAATAAGTTTCTTAAGTGTGGCGGGATTACTTTTTTCCTGCCATTCATCGACCGATAAAGTTGTTTCGGTTTCTTATAAGAGTGATTTTGGGTTGGATACTGTCGGGCATCCTGAACTCATGACTGTTGAAGATGATTATGCTGGTGGGACAACTGTTTTCCATTTGAAAGATCGGTTACTGCTTGGAGGACCTTATAGTCAATATCAGCTTTATTCTTATCCGGAGTTGCGTCGACTCAATAAAATGATCACTTTCCCAAAAAACACATGGTCCTCTGTTCTAGATCAAAAACTATATAGTTATAATAATGGACGTTTTTCAATTCATAAATTAGACAATCGAGATTCATTGGTTTGTGATTCGGTATTCTCAGTGAGTGGCATTGTCCCTATGGACTTTCAACGCATTGATCGGCTGAATGATCAGACTTATATCTTTTCTGATTATGGTGGAGATCATGCGCCTTTCTATCTGTTAGATCTCAAAAACAAGACATTGACGCCCAAAGGTCGTAATCTTGAGGATCGCTCTCGCTTTAAGAATGAAGAAGAATACAGATCGGCTTATCGTCATGTCATTAGGGTTAAGCCGGATCAAAGTGCTTTTGTAGAGGCTTATTGTTTCTGTCCTCGAATTCGTATTTATAATTCGTCGTGCGTATTAACTTATGATCTTTTTTTAGATAATCCTCCGGGAAACGATAAAGTTGTTCCTGTAGAATATGAAAAAAGATATGTATTTTGCGATGTGATCAATGTGACGGATCATTTTATTTATATTCTCAATCGGGCACAACCCCTGCCTTATCAATCGTCTAATTGTAATTTGTTGGTTTTAGATTGGAAAGGAAATTTAGTTGCTCGATATCGATTGGATTTATTTATCTATAGCTTTTTTGTTGAAGGGGATGATCGCTCGCTCTTTGGGACGTGTTGGAAAGAGCCTGAAGGATTTCGATTTTTCCGATTAAAACTTAGTTATTAAACTTCTTCTTATTCTTTTATGGTTGTGATTTGAATCAATCTTGAATTAAAATTATGAATAAAATAAAGGT
>JBKEDO010000042.1:0-30311 GCA_047975405.1 Bacteroides sp. | reverse complement strand
GCTCTCATGAAACCAACGGCCGTCCTGATTAATACGGGACGAGGGGGACTGATCAATGAACAAGATTTGGCGGATGCTCTAAACCAAGGCACCATTTACGCTGCCGGTGTGGATGTCTTGTCGACCGAGCCTCCCAAAGAAGATAATCCCCTACTAACAGCCAAGAATTGCTTCATTACTCATCATATTGCTTGTGCAACTAAAGAAGCTCGCGAACGATTGATGAATATTATTTTAAGCAACATCAAAGCATTCATTGCAGGAAAGCCGGAAAATAACGTTGCTAAATAAATAAAGGAATAAAGACATAAAGATCGGCCATTCATCCCAGAGGGCTCATCGTATTGAGAAACAAAAAGGCTATCTAACCACAATCGGTTTGGATAGCTTTTTTTTATTTTATCGACGCACCCCTTATACCATCGCAAAACAAACATCATACTATCGCAAGAAATATCATAGCATCGCAACAAACATCATAGCATTGCAACATCAAAAGACAAACTTCGCAAGAAATATCATACCATCGCAAAACAAACAACAAGCGTAAGCCCGTTTTCTGTCGGACGTTATCATTACCAAATTCGACATCAGTTTTAATACCTATTGAAGTAAAATCACTCGCTAAGTAAGTTCCATTTGTTGAGCCTTCCTTCGAAGGCTCTTCAGCCCTCGAACGAAAACCCATAAGCCCTCGAACGTGGGCTCTTCGGCCCTCGTTCGAGGGCTCAACAAATGCCCTTCAAACAACAACAAATAGAGTTTAAATAACCAATAATAAAACAAGAAAAATAATTAACTAAACAAGAGAAATGATTTATTAAACAAGAAAAATAAAGAATCAAACAAAAAGAATAATTAATGAAACTAGAGGAATGATTAATTGCAGAGACCAAGCGGTTAACACAAGATCGGATCTTCCAATCTTATGTTGATTTATAGCAGATGTTGGCAAGCGAGTTGTTGGAAGTCGCTTACCGATAAGAATAAAGGCTGCCTAAAACTCATGCGTTAGGCAGCCTTTATTTTCACGGATTAATAAGCATGTCCACTACTGCTCATCTCCTCGTCTGTGATTTTCTTCTTATCGAGGCTTCTCCAAGCATAAAAGATATAAGCGAGAACAAATGGGACTAGAATCGAAACATAACTCATGGTTTCGAGCGTGAATTCACTCGAACAACTATTGGCTAGGGTTAACGAGCTCTGCAGGTCAGCCGACGACGGATAGTAAGCGGTGTTATGATATCCGGCAACTAGGAACAAAGCCAAAACAGTTAGCACCGTACCAATGCCCGTAAACCAAATACCTTTATCGTAAGTCTTGCTCCAGATCGTACGACCAATTCCCCAAAGCACCAAGACAACTCCGAGTAAGAAGACGACTAAAACGATCGGCATCTCCAAGAAGTTTAAAGCGTATTTATACGGTTCCAAATAGATTTCCAACGTATCCGGATTCACCGCAAAACCATCGGCAAGCAATATCCGAACAAGGAAACTCAAAAAGAACACTAAGAATAGAGCGGAATGAGGGATTAAAGATCGCCGAATTCTAGAGATTAAATCCCGATCGTCTATATTGTTCACAAAATAAAGCATCCCTAAAATACGGGCCAATAAAAAGACCGCCACGCCTAAGACGACGTTCCAAATGTTAGTCAGTGCTTCTAATCCATGCCATCCATTTCCCCAATGACTAATGACCGGCATAGCTAGGTTCGTGAGGTTTGATTTATCAATATAAAAGTCGGATCCGGTGAAGAAAGTTGCAACGGCACCACCTAAAAGCAATGGACCAACCACCCCATTAATCACTAAAAACGTTTGATACGTCTTTTTACCTAAAATGTTGCCGGCCTTACTCTGAAACTCATAGCTGACTGCCTGAAGAACAAAGCTGAATAGAATGATCATCCACAACCAATAGGCTCCACCAAAACTCGTACTGTAAAATAGTGGGAAAGAAGCGAAGAAAGCTCCGCCAAAAGTCACTAGTGTGGTAAACGTAAACTCCCACTTACGACCGGTCGAATTAACCAGCATTTTACGCTCTTTATCTGTCTTGCCCAAGGAAAAGAGTAGAGAGTTACCGCCTTGAACAAATAATAGGAATACTAAAATAGCTCCAAGTAAGGAAACGACAAACCACCAATAGTGCTGAAGAAAAGTATACATAATAGTAGGGTATTAAGGATTAGACAAAGGGGGTTCGGGGCCTCTCTTGATGGCGCGGACCATAATACTAACTTCGGCTATTAACATCACCGTAAATAAAAACAAGAAGATAAAGAAGGTGGTCTGCACTGAGCCAACATCTAGCCTGGACACTGCAGCACAAGTAGGCAACATATCGCGTATGGCCCATGGTTGGCGACCACACTCTGCAACGACCCATCCCGCCTGACTACTGATATAAGCTAAAGGGATAGTCAGCAAAGAGAGCCAAAGCAAGAAGCGAGTTCGACTTAAATCTTTCTTGTAAGCAAAGAATAAAATGATGATGAAAAAGAAGATAAAATACACGCCGAGCATGACCATGATACGGAAAGCATAGAAGTTCAATGGTACATTAGGCACCAAGGTATTGACATCTTTTATATAGCCATACCCGAAATAATCAATGTTTTCTTTCAACGTTCGGTAAGCAGACGTCGCTTTTACCTCATCCTTCTCCTTTTTAGCTTGACTATAATTGGCCAAAGCGGTAATTGCCAATTTTCCACGAGCAATCTTCTCTGCTGCAGGAAGGGCTACCGAGCCATCTTTCAACATATAGCCTCCATCAATGATATTTTTGATACCGGGCACATACGCTTCTGTATTTCTTTCGGCCAAGAAAGAGAGCAAACCCGGAATTTGCCATTTGAATAAGAAGGGATCTTCACCATCGTTATACGTTTGCTTATCGGAGTTTAACACCCCAAAGCCAACTAGCCCGACGTTCTCTGAACCGTCATAAAGTCCTTCTATTGCGGCCAACTTCATCGGTTGCGTTTGTGCGACCTGATAAGCCGACCCATCACCGGTCCAAGCCGTCAACAAAGCTGCAAACAGACCGAAAGAAGCTCCAATCTTTATGCTAGCCAATGCAAAATCTTTTTCACGTTTCTTTAATAAATACCAAGCGCTCACGCCCACAACAAATATGGCTCCAAGCACCCAGCTCGATATCACAGTGTGAAAAAATTTATTCACAGCGACCGGAGAAGTTGCCACCGCCCAGAAGTCGACCATCTCATTCCGATGAGTGTCCGGATTAAACTCCATGCCAACCGGATGCTGCATCCATGCATTAGCAACTAGAATCCACCAAGCCGAAATCGTTGCTCCCAATCCGGTGAGCCAAGTCGAGACTAAATGAAAACGTTTACTCACTTTTTCCCAGCCAAAGAACATGACTGCAATAAAAGTGGCTTCCATAAAGAAGGCAAGGATACCCTCAATAGCAAGTGGAGCTCCAAAAATATCCCCAACAAACCATGAATAATTACTCCAATTCGTTCCGAATTCAAATTCAAGAATCAGACCGGTAGCTACCCCTATGGCGAAGTTGATACCAAAAAGTTTCATCCAAAACTTAGCGGTACGCTTCCAAAACTCGTTTCCGGTTTTGTAATACAATGTTTCCATTATTCCCATAACGACAGCTAATCCAAGGGTTAAGGGGACGAAGATCCAATGATACATTGCTGTCATCGCAAACTGAGCTCTCGACCAGTCAATCAGTGAAGTATCAATACTCTCAATCATGCATTATAATAATTTAATTGTTAGAAATCTGAGTCGTATCAGAAAGTGCTCTTTGAATGAGCTCATTACCAACATATTCCGATTTATCGGCCGCTGTTGGATGATCTTTCAAAAAATTTGGGAAAAAGAATAGCTTTAGAATAAAGAACATGACAAAAAGCTTGATTAAAATGATAAGCCATAACGTACGCCCTAATGTCATCTCTCGGAATCCTTCGAAATAAAAATTCCATATCGCGATTAATCTGTGTTTCATACTCTAAAGGTTAATCTGTAATGGATACAAATATATACTTTTTATAATTTAATGCAAATTAAATAGAATAAAAAACATCCCTTTTTAGAATTAAGATATTGATAGAAGAATGCTTACAGAAAGAAATAAAGCCTATAAACAACTGATTAGCAATAAAAAACGAGAAGACGCATTGACCATTCCAATACAAATAGTTTTTTTAGGCAAGATCGCCCCCGGATGGTACAAAAAGGTTCACATGCTTTAAAAGAGCCGTTTATTCTCATAAGACGACACTCGTAAAAGACAGTATTTAAATAAAATTGTTGCTGAATCTAAACTTGCATCAAGAATAAATAAGAACAGATGAAACCAGACAAAGAAGAATCTTCATCTCCCTCCTTATCTTTTATAGTTATATTTCTTGAACAAGTCAATAACCTCTTTTTTATGACGAGACTCCTTAATCCATTTATTTAGAGTTTCCAATAATATAGGAGATTGTTTACTCACTCCCCATGAATATAACTGAGTAAAACCAACAATCGCTTTTGTTTCAACATTAGGAAAAGAATCTATCACATTTTTAGCAATATTCTCATCACACACCGCATAATCAATATCACCATTAGCTACAAGACTGATCAATTGCTCCTGCCCATATTTCTCTAGTTCCTCGACATAAATCGTATCCCCTATTTCCTCTTCGAGGTTTCGTATTCGTAAAACAGCCGGAGAATCTTTGATGATAAAAATGGTTTTCTTTGCCAGATCCAAAGAAGTCGTGACTGGCTTGTACGTTTCTTGAGCAGTGGTTCGCTGAATAAGAACCTGTCGACTCAATACAATCGGGTCGGTCAGCAGTAGCGAATCTTTCAAGCCCTTCGTCTTCACAATAGGGCTAGCAATAACATCACACTTTCCATGATCAATCTGCTTGACTCTTTCAGAAAAGCTCATTAAAGGCAGAACTTGAAGCTTTAAGTTCTGATCCCTAGCAAACTCCTTGATCAGCTCATAGTCAAGTCCGGAAACAGAGTCTCCGGAAATAGCATACGACATGTCGTTATACTCTATAGCCACACGCAAAACGCCCTCTTCTTTTATCTCCGAAAAGTCACGCGGTTCTGAAGTTGACTCAGATTTAGACGTGTTAATAAACCAAATACATCCAAATAAAACGATAAATAGAGCGATGTACTTAAGAAGTAACCGATAGCGATCGATTCTCATTCCCTTTTTAATCATACAAATTCCAAGATAGGCCAAATTTAAAGACAGAGGGGTTAATCGGATAATGCGGAGCCATGAAATAGTTTTTCTTTCCCATACCTTGATTAACGTGATACATCATAACATAAAAACGGGTACGTTTTAAATGCAGATTGGCGTATAGATTAACAACAGGATATCCTCCGATTTTAATTTTATCGTCCGATTGAAGATAAAACTGTTGTGTGGCAGGCATATAATTAGGTGCATAATAAGAGGTGAAATAACGAACATCTGCTCCCAATTGCACACTAAGCACTTTCTTTGAAACTTTAAATTGAAGATATAAATTGTGATATAAAGACAGATCGGGCAATGGAAGAACTGCAGCATTGCTCACTTTCTGCCAAACCGCTTCATTATCTAGATGAAGAATGCCAAGTTTAAAATCCTGTTTGATTGTAGCCGATAAGACTTGTAAGTTACCTCCATATTGTTTCGGAGTTGCAGTCTGATCAAAATAAGTGTAGTTCTTTATATTTTCAACTCCACATTTCAAAAGAGTCTTCCAACGATCGACGCTCAACTCTCCCTCTACGCGAGTACGAAATTCCTTACCCATCTCATCATCCCACCAAAAATGCTTAGAATGATAATGCCGCATATAGAACGGAGCTATTTTGTTAGAGACTTCACCACGAGCAACTAGATGTACGGTATCATTCCATAGATGGAAATTTAAGTCGGCATCCCCTTTTACATCAAACTGACCAATAGCCTTCCCGGCTACTCCAAATTCTCCGATAGCAGAATAATGCAAGAAATGTCCTTCGCGCTTAGATAATTCTCCACCCAAATAAATTTCGTTTTCAGTATATTTACTAGCTCGTTCAGTCAGGCTCATCAGAGAATATTGATTGATCTTGTGAGAAACAAAAGCAGTCAATCCGGCTTTTGCATACTTATTAAAACCTTCGAGCAAAGAGATTCCCAATACATTCTTCACACTAAAATAAGTTGTTGAATCCCCGACTGCTACTGTTTCGGGATCGATGTAGGTATTCGCATAGTAACCCTCGATCTTATCCCCCGAATTAAAGCGATGTCGAGAGCGCTCTAGTTTAAGAGTATGAATAAAACTCGTTACCGGAACAAACTCTTTCTTAGGAGGAGTCGTGTCATTAGGTAACTGAGCCACTTCTCTCTTAAAGCCTAAATTATATCGCTGATTGAGATAAACATAAAAATTCCGGTTCCGATTCGTCGAAGCATTCAGTACCGTTGGAATATTTTGTGGTTCATATTCTTTCTTATTCCCGGACATTTCCTCCGGCGAAGTAATATAACGATCGTCAGTTATTCCACCATTTTCATTGGTCTTCAGGAAATTATTGCTATAGATCGCTTGCAGCTGATATTTATCCCCAATATAGCTTCCGAAAATCATGGCATTGAAATAAGCCGTATTTTGATGATTGTAGAATCCTCTGCCATACAGATAGTCGATGTTAAATCCAAAAGCGAGTCTTTTATTCGCATTTACCGAAAAATAAGATTTAAACCGTTCTTCTCCATTCAACTTATTGCCCGCCTTATGATAAGTCAGGTTAGTGTATGGCACATTACTATTAGTAAAATTGAATCTATTGGGAGAAACAAAAAAGTCAGAAAAAGATTCTAAAAAGATCGTCGGCGCAAATCTCTCTCTATTAAAAAAGATATGCGACATCTGAGGTGAGCCAAGGTTACCCAAGTGAGAAGTAAAACCGGACACTCCTTCCGTAAAATTTGTATTCTGAAAATGATGATATAATGTATCAGCAGGAACAATCGTTCGATGCCCTAACGTCTCATTAAGTCTCCACATAAATAGCTTTGGAGGCAAACTTTGCACTTCTGTTTGAGTACTATCAAGATTTTCAGGGCGTGTATTAGGATCAATCTGATTACCAAATTGGTCGCGTCCAAATTGATTAACATCTTGTCGTACAGGATTTAATTGAGCTCGAACAATGTTTAAGCTCCCTATGAAGATTAGTAATGGTATTAATAGAAGTCGTTTCATAATTAAGTGCAAAGATAAATGAAAAAATGACAACTGATAATTGACTCCTTACAATAAATGTCGCTTAGTGTTAAATTTATTGTAATAAAAATCAAAATACCAATTGTCATTTTTCAAACCGATATTTCTAATCGGTTATTTAGCGAACTTCTTTTATAAGTTCCATACCTTTCTTAATGGCTTCTTCATTCATCGGAATAAGATGGTGATGGCGTTCAGGAAGTGTCTTTTTAAGACCCTTGATCACGCTTTCCAGACTAACAACAGGATGTAATTTCAGCAATCCGCCTAACACAATCATGTTAAAAGCCTTAGCATTATTCATCTCATTAGCTGCGTCCATCGCATTAATCTGATAAACCTTAATATCTTTTCGTGTCGGAGGGTTGATAATACCATATCCGTCATAAATCAATATTCCACCAGGTTTCACGCGGCTCTCGAATTTCTCAAGTGATGGCTGGTTTAGTATGATGGCAGCGTCGTAAGTACTCAAAATCGGAGATGAGATTTTATCATCACTCACAATAACAGTCACATTCGCTGTACCACCACGTTGTTCCGGTCCGTAAGCAGGCATCCAAGTCACCTCTTTGCCTTCCATCAGTCCGGAATAAGCTAAAATCTTTCCCATAGACAGCACACCCTGACCACCGAATCCTGCTATAATAATTTCTTCTTTCATTATATTGTTGATATTTAGCGTTATTCTTTGTCTTTCAAATCACCAAGAGGATAGAATGGGAACATATGTTCTTCCATCCATTTATTTGCTTTTTCCGGTGACATTTTCCAACCCGAGTTACAAGTTGAAACAATTTCAACCAAGTTAGAGCCTTTACCACTCATGGAGTTCTCAAAAGCTTTACGAATAGCCTTTTTAGCTTTTCGTATGGCAGGAACCGATTGAACCGATTGTCTAGTGACATAAGCCGTACCTTCCAATTGAGCAGCAACTTCAGTAATCTTCAAAGGATATCCGTGAAGGTTTACATCGCGACCGTATGGACAAGTTGCCGTTTTCATTCCCACCAAAGTTGTTGGAGCCATCTGTCCACCAGTCATACCATAAATAGCATTATTGATAAATATAATGGTAATATTTTCACCTCTATTTAAAGCATGAATGGTTTCTGCAGTTCCAATACAAGCTAAGTCTCCATCACCTTGATAAGTGAAGACCAAGTTTTCCGGCCATAACCGCTTGATGGCACTAGCTAAAGCCGGCGCACGTCCGTGAGCAGCTTCTTGCCAATCAATATCAATATAATTGTAAATAAAGACTGCACATCCTACAGGGGATATTCCGACAGCCTTGTTCTGTAAACCCATCTCTTCGATAACCTCGGCAACGAGTTTATGGACAACCCCGTGACTACATCCCGGGCAGTAGTGCATCGGAACGTCATTCATCAATGTTGGTTTTTTATAAACCAAGTTTTCGGGCTTAATTATTTCGTCTCTAGTCATAATTTATTCTCCTTATCTGTTGGTGAATCGTATAAAAAACTCCATGATCTTAACAAATATGGCAGTTCCGCATACATAAATGAACAATTTAAAATCATCTTTGGCAACGAAGTAGACAATGATAGATGCCACAGCCAATATCATGAATAAAATGTTTAGTATGTTTCTTATTTTATCGGGATTCATCTTTGTTTTTATAAATTATTGAGTAATTATTCTTTTCTAGTAAAGATATTGAAATAGATCAAATCAACTTCTCTTTTAAAGCAGCGACTATTTCTTCAGGGTCCGGAACGATTCCGCCTAAACGTCCAAAATGTTCAACTTTGACCTTACCATTTACTGCAAGACGAACATCTTCAACCATTTGTCCGGCATTCAACTCAGTCACCAACATACCCTTAACCTTGCCTGCATAAGAAGCAATAGCATCAGTTGGGAAAGGCCACAACGTAATCGGACGCAAAAGGCCAATCTTAATGCCTTCTTTACGAGCCAATTCCATGGCTTTCTGCCCAATACGTGCCATTGATCCGAATGCCACGATCAAATAATCAGCATCATCACAATCGATTGTCTCAAAACGAACTTCGTTTTCTTCTATCAAACGATATTTCGCTTGGAAACGGATATTATTTTTTTCCATTTCTTCCGAACGTAACTCCAAAGAAGTAATCACATTCGGCTTCCGACCGTTAGTTCTTCCTGTCGTTGCCCATGGACATTCTGCAATAATCTCTTCGTTAGTACGACGAGGCGTCACTGCCGGCAAAACAACTTTTTCCATCATCTGTCCGATAACACCGTCCGCCAAAATAATAGCCGGATTGCGATATTTAAATGCAAGTTCAAATCCAAGTCCAACAAAGTCGGCCATTTCCTGAACAGATGCAGGAGCAAGAGCAATCAACTTATAGTCGCCATGACCTCCACCTTTTACTGTTTGAAAGTAATCGGCTTGACTAGGTTGTATGGTACCTAATCCAGGACCACCTCGCATGACATTAACCACGAGACAAGGAAGTTCAGCACCAGCAAGGTATGATATACCTTCTTGTTTCAAGCTAACCCCAGGGCTAGATGATGAGGTCATTACTTTTTTGCCGCTTCCTGCGCCACCATATACCATATTAATAGCAGCAACTTCACTTTCTGCCTGAAGTACTACCATTCCTGTAGTTTCCCAAGGCCGTTGTTCTGCCAAAGTTTCTAAAACCTCTGATTGAGGAGTAATAGGATAGCCGAAATACCCATCAACACCATAGCGAATGGCTGCATGTGCGATGGCTTCGTTTCCTTTCATTAATACAACTTCTTCTGACATAATAATTCGATGATTGAATTGTGAGCCTATGTGTCAATGCTTCGGTTGGTACGACCAATCTTACATGATTTTCGGCGATACATAATGTTATTCTACTTTCACTTTATAAACGGTAATACATCCGTCAGGACATACCGTAGCACATGAGCTACATCCATTACAAGTGTCTTCTTTCACGGGTTGGGCATAATTATACCCTTTGATGTTGACCTCTTTAGCTAAAGCAATCACATCAAGTGGACACGCCACAACACAAAGGTTACAACCTTTGCAACGTTCTGTGTCAACCACTATTGCTCCCTTAATTTTTGCCATAATTTCTTTATCTTATTACGTTTAATGATTAAACATGTCTTTATGATAGAAGTTTAAAATATCGATGATTATAGCCCGAGCTTGAACAGCCGGACTCTGAGGATTAATATCGATGGCCGATTGGTAGTTATTTAAAGCTTGTTGCCAATCTCCTTTTTTGCGGAAAGCGTTTCCTCTTATGTAGTACAATTCATCCTTATTCGTAGGATCTTCTTGTATCATTCGATCCAATTGTTCTAAAGCGGAAGTGACCTCTCCTCGAGAGATGAGATCTTGCAATTCTTTTAGTTGATCCATCTTTGTTTTTTTTAGGATTCTATGAGACAAAGATAAACTTTATTTTGATAAAAAGATTGTTAGGCTTTGAAAAAAGTGACTTTTATTCTATTTTTTAGTTAATAAATGTTTTAAAACAGTTTTTTACTAACATTTTGATAGCTTCATACAGAGCAAACGTCGAATAAAGCATATACACCGAGGGTAAAAAATAGGCCAAACTTTCAATTTAACACAACTGATAATTTTCGCTCAAAGACCTAGCTAAAAAACAAAAGACAACCAACAGATCTAAACCAATAAAAAGTTGTAAGCCAAGAATATAAAAGACTATCATTTTGAGAGAGCAACCTCCACAAACAATGACACATTCAACTCAGAGCAACTCTATTACAAACAATAGGTCGGTAGCCACTTAAACAAATCACCCGTGCTACAAATGAAATGTAACACGGGTGAACTTATAATTTTAAAGTCATCAGGAACTTCATCCCCAGACGCTTATTTTACCGGAATCTTATCAATACGTTTCTGATGACGACCGCCTTCAAACTCTGTTGCAAAGAAGTTCGACAGAATCACATCAGCTTCTTCATTGCTGATAAAACGTCCCGGCATAACCAATACATTGGCATCATTATGCAAGCGTGCTAATGTGGCAATCTCCGGATTCCAACACAATGCAGCACGTATGCCTTGATGTTTGTTCAAGGTCATATTGATTCCATTTCCACTTCCACAAATGGCAACTCCCGGATAACAAGTGCCTGCTTCAACCGCATTAGCAAGTTGATGAGCAAAATCCGGATAGTCAACACTCTCAGTTGAATAAGTCCCAAAATCTTGATAAGCATAACCTTTAGCATCCAACCACTGGCGAACGAACTCTTTAAGTTCATATCCAGCATGATCAGAACATAAGCCTATAGTCTTTTTCATGATAACATTTCTTTTACTTGTTTGTATACATTCTCAGCAGTGAAACCAAGTTTCTCGTCAAGCACCGTATAAGGTGCAGAGAAACCAAAAGATTCCAATCCGAAAACTTTCCCGTTCGCTCCGACCAAACCTTCAAGGTTAACCGGTAGTCCGGCTGTCAATCCGAAGATCTTCGCATTTGCCGGCAAGATAGCCTCTTGATATACTTTCGGCTGACTGCGGAACAATCCTTCAGAGGGCACCGAAACAATACGCACCTTAACACCTTCTTGGCGTAAAAGAGTAGCACCGCTAACCAAGGTTGCCACTTCCGAACCGGAAGCCACCAAGATTACATCAGGATTTTCATCAGACTCTGCGATGACATAAGCGCCCTTAGCCGCTTCTTGATAAGTTGTATCTTGAGGTAAGTTATTAACGTTCTGACGTGACAAGATCAATCCAGTAGGAGTGCTCATATTTTCCATCGCCAATTTCCAAGCTACAGTTGTCTCTTCTGCATCTGCCGGACGAAGTACAAGCATAGAGTTCGCTCCCTTATGATTTTTCAGTTTCTCCATCAAACGGATTTGAGCTTCTTGCTCAACCGGTTCGTGAGTCGGTCCATCCTCTCCTACACGGAAAGCGTCATGCGTCCAGATAAATTTCACCGGTTGCTCCATCAACGCAGCCATACGAATAGCCGGTTTCATATAATCAGAGAACACGAAGAAAGTACCACATGCAGCAAGAACGCCACCATGTAAAGACATACCGATACAAACGCAAGCCATCGTTAACTCAGAAACACCCGCTTGTAAAAATGCGCCACTAAAATCACCACGTTTGAAAGCATGAGTCTTTTTCAAGAAACCATCGGTCTTATCAGAATTAGACAAGTCTGCCGAAGACACAATCATGTTTTCCACTTGTTCAGCTAAAGCGCCAAGTACGGTTGCCGAAGCAACACGCGTTGCAACATTCGCTTTCTGAGCGATAGCTTCCCAATTGACTTGAGGTGCTTTTCCAGAGAAGAACAATTGCAATTTCTCAGCTAATTGTGGATTTGCCTTAGCCCATTCTGCTTTAGCAGCATAACGTTCCTTTATAATTTCTGCAAGTTCAGCTTCACGCTTAGCATATAACTCAGCAACTTCCGGGAAGATCACAAACGGATTAGTCGGATCACCATTCAAGTTCTTGATGGTATTTACGTAAGCGTCGCCACCCAATGGTGCCCCATGAGTACCGCAGTTCGCTTCATAGCTCCTACCATCAGCTTTACGAGCTCCTTTACCCATGATTGTTTTACCAATAATCAAGGTTGGTCGTTCCATTTCAGCTTTAGCCTCAACAAGAGCAGCACGAATTTCATCCGGATTGTTACCGTCAATAGTGATTACCTTCCATCCCCATGCTTCATACTTCATGGCCACATTTTCAGTCGTCACTTCATTCGTCTCTGTCGAAAGTTGAATATCATTAGAATCATAGAACATGATCAAGTTATCCAACCCTAAAGTTCCAGCCATTCGGCCTGCACCTTGTGAAATTTCCTCTTGGATACCACCATCGGAAATATATGCGTAAATGGTTTGGTTCATTACCTCGCCAAAGCGTGCTTTTAAAAACTTCGCAGCGATAGCGGCTCCCACAGAGAAAGTATGCCCCTGTCCCAATGGACCAGATGTATTTTCAATACCGCGCATCACGTCTACTTCAGGATGTCCCGGTGTAGGGCTTCCCCATTGACGGAACTCTTTAAGTTCTTCGATCGTGAATTTACCGGTTAATGCCAATGTAGAATATAACATTGGAGACATGTGTCCGGGATCAAGGAAAAAGCGATCGCGTCCTTCCCAAGCCGGGTTTTTCGGATCGTGTATTAAAAACTCTGAAAAGAGCACATTAATAAAGTCTGCTCCACCCATGGCACCCCCCGGATGTCCCGAGTTTGCTTTTTCAACCATTGAGGCTGCAAGGATGCGAATGTTGTCTGCAGCGCGGTTCATTAGTTTGCTATCGTTCATTTCTTTTGGTTTTAAATAGTCTCTTATGGTAAGTCATATTTATACATTATGGTAGCAAATACATTTGCTTGTGCAAAGATAAGGCTTTTATGGTTAATGGACAATCGTATGTTGATATCTTTTTGATGTTTAATATTATGTATAGAGCATCTTATACCAGTAAATCAAACCTTTAGAATAAACAATCAACCCTCTATTAGATTTCAATATTAAAAGAAAGAGGGTATCCTTTAAAAGGACACCCTCTACAAATAGATATATTTAACGATCTATTATACAAGTCTTCTAGAACCGTCGCCAATGACCACGTCATAAACTTTCGGACTCATTCCAAATTTCGCTTTGAAAGCTTCTTGAGTTTTCTCTACAAAATCAGCATAAAGTTCCTCTTTAACTAAGTTTATCGTACAGCCACCAAAGCCACCGCCCATCACACGTGAACCAGTTACCCCAAATTCTTTCGCACAATCGTTCAAGAAATCGAGTTCTTCGCAGCTCACTTCATATAATTTGCTCATACCATGGTGCGTCTCATACATTTTCTGACCAACAGTTTCGTAGTCATCTTTTTCCAAAGCTTCACATACATCAAGCACTCGTTGAATTTCTTCAATTACGTACTCTGCACGCATGAAATCCTCTTCACTCACTTCTGCTTTCACCTCTTGAAGCATCTCCATCGTACAGTCTCTCAAGAATTCAACATTTGCATGTTTTTTCTGAATAGCCGCAACCACATTCTCGCAGCTCTGACGACGTTTATTGTAAGCCGAAGAAGCCAATTCGTGTTTAACCACAGAATCCAACAACACCAAACGATAACCTTTTGGGTGGAATGGGAAATATTGGTATTCTAACGAACGACAATCCAAACGGATAAGGTGTCCGGATTTTCCGAAGACAGAAGCAAATTGGTCCATGATGCCACATTTCACTCCACAATAGTTGTGTTCAGTAGCCTGTCCCACTTTTGCCAATTCGAACTTATCGATTTTGTTCTCACCAAAAAGTTCATTAATAGCAAAAGCATAAGTACTTTCCAAAGCAGCAGAAGAAGACATTCCGGCTCCCAAAGGCACATCACCTGAGAAAGCAGTATTGAATCCCTTAACCTCAACACCACGTTTAATCATCTCGCGGCATACACCGAAGATATATCTAGCCCAGCTAGCATGTGGTGCATCTTCTTCATTTAAGCCAAATTCTACATAATCTTTCAAATCGATAGAATAAGCTCTGACTTTATCTGTACCATTCGGTTTGATCTCTGCGACCATTCCTTTATCTACAGCTCCGGGAAAAACAAATCCCCCATTATAATCGGTGTGTTCGCCAATTAAGTTAATACGACCGGGTGAAGCATATACATATCCGGTAGTTCCGTCAAAGTGTTTAATAAAACGACTTCTTACGTGTTCTATGTCCATGATATAAAATATTAGAAAGGTTTATATTTGTGTTTACTCTACTGGAATATCTTTATTCACATTCTTGCAGCCTACCAAAGCATAGTATAACATATAAGTTACTCCAGCGAAGATTACCCAGTAACTTGCCATATAGCTATTAGTAAGATCGGCAACAGCACCTTGAATAAGAGGAAGGATACCTCCACCGCAAACCATTACCATAAAGATACCTGAAGCCATTGCAGTATATTTACCTAATCCTTCTACTGCTAAGTTGAAAATGCCACCCCACATAATCGAAGTACAAAAACCACAAAGCACGAAGAACATGATACCCATAGGTACGGTTGCCATACCGAATCCGATATTAGCTCCACCTTTAAATACAGGCATTGCAATTGTTGATGTTGTTGGAGCAAACATACCAATTAGAAGGAAGACCATAGCCAAAGTACATACGAATGTCAACTGAGCTTTACTTGTAAATTTAGCACCTAATGCACCACCAAATAAACGTCCGACCATCATCAAGAACCAATAAGTACCGACAATTGATCCCGCCATTGCAGTATCCATGCCAAACCCTTTAGCACCTGCAGCATCAGTCGATGTTGTCAAGAACAAGTTAATAAAGTTAGGAATACCCACTTCAACGCCTACATATACAAAGATCGCAATAGTTCCTAATACAAAGTGACGGAACGACATTGGACTGTGTGTATCTTTAACCTTGTGTCCATTTGCACTTTCTTTGTGAGGTTCAGGAATCTGCATTGTAGCCAATACTACAAAAACCAAAGCAAAGATACCCATGGCAATAAACAAAGCAGGGTTAGCATCGCTGATGCGTGTATCTTGACTAATGGTACCGATTAAGTAACCACCTAATACCGGAACGATTGTTGCCGAAATAGAGTTTAATGAACCACCAAATTGGATTAATTGGTTACCTCTCTTACCGCCACCACCAAGAGTGTTAAGCAATGGGTTAACTACAGCATTCAACATACACATTGAGAAACCAGAAACAAAAGCTCCAGTCAAATACACCCAGAAAACAGTCAGTTCGCCTGGTTGATAATTCATTTGTCCTGAAAGTATTTGAATACTTACACCAATAAGCCCTACGGCAACAGCAGTCAAAGCAGTCTTCTTATATCCAATTTTCTTCAGCATAAGACCTGCCGGAAGTCCCATAAAAGCATAAGCAATAAAGTTAGCCGCGTTACCCAACTGAGTCATCCAGTTAGCAGCTTGAAACTGTTCTTTTACAATAAGCCCCAATGGGTTAGTTAGTCCTGTTACAAAAGATATCATGGCAAAAAGCGCAAACATCATCGCAATAGGCAATGCATAATTCTTTTTTTGTTGTGTCATGGTTGTTTTTTTGATAATTGTTAGTTTATAATAGTTATTTAGTTTTTTCTTTTATTGCTCCACACCGAATTTATAAATTGTCACCTGTTGGTATTCATCACCCGGCAATAACGTAGCCGAAGGGAAATGCGCCTTATTCGGCGTATCAGGAAAACATTGTGCTTCAAAGCAGACAGCACTTCTAGCCGGGAATGTAGCGCCGTGGGCACCTTCAAAGCCGCTAAGCCAATTACCGGTGTAAAGTTGCAATCCCGATTCTGTGGTATAAACCTCCAACGTACGACCGCTTTTAGGATCTTTACAAGTCGCCGCCAAATCGAGCGATCCGATCTCCTGTTTGTTGAGCACATAACAATGGTCGTATCCTGCACCAAAAACGAGCTGTTGATCTTGATCATTGATGCGCTCGCCTATCGTATGAGGAGTAGAGAAATCCATTGGTGTTCCTGCCACCTTCGCGATCTCACCTGTCGGTATCGAAACCTCATCGATCGGAGTATAAAAATCCGCGTTGATCGTTAAAACATTGTCCGTAATAACCGGACTTGGAGAAGCGATACCGGCAAGATTGAAAAAGGCATGATTGGTCAAGTTAACCGGCGTGGCCTTGTCGGTTGTCGCTCTATATTCTATAACCAAAGCATTTTCCTCTTCTTCAAGGCGATAAACCATATCGACTTCTAAATTGCCTGGAAATCCTTCTTCATAGTCTTTCGAAATATAATGAAACTGAATGGTCTGAGCATCAATCTGAGTAGCTTCCCATACACGAGCGTGAAAACCAGTCGGTCCACCATGAAGAGAGTTTGGTCCATTATTAATAGCCAACTCATGCTCTTCACCGTACAACGTAAATTTGCCTTTAGCAATACGGTTACCGTATCGTCCGATAATGGTATTTAAAAAAGGTTCTGGACTATTTATCACGTGATCGATGCTGTCGTGTCCTAAAACCACGTTCGCATAATCACCCGATTGATCCGGAACCATAATGGAAAGAATGGCACATCCGTAGTTTGTTACAGCAACCTCCATTCCTTTACTATTTCTCAACAAATATAAATCGATGGGATGTCCATTGATCGTTTTTTGGAAATCTTCCCGTTTAAGTTTAGAAAGATTATTTTCAACAAAATATGTGTTATTCATGTTTGTACTTATTTAAATTTCATGCAAATAAAGATAAAATCTTTCTGACTGACAAATAATTTTAGGCAAATGTAATCAGGGACCATTGAAGATTAAAAATTATCATTTTACATTCAAACAACATGACTTGCACAAAAAGAATTATTTAGGTCATTGTTTTTTTGTGTAAATTTTGTTTTTTTTGTATGTTTGTTCCCTGTTTAAAACACCTATTTTGTAGAATTAATCTAGATTTATAACCAAAAACAAAATGTATCCATTAAAATTCGAACCTATCCTAAAGCAAACCCTTTGGGGTGGCGACAAAATTGTTCCATTTAAACATTTAAATTCCGACTTAAGAGGAGTTGGAGAAAGTTGGGAAATCTCTGGCGTTGAAGAAGACGAGTCTATCGTTGCCAACGGACCGGATAAAGGTTTGACTCTGACAGACATGATCAGAAGATATCGTGAAGAACTCGTTGGCGAGGCAAACTACGCTCGTTTTGGAAACAAGTTTCCTTTACTGATTAAATTTATCGACGCGAAGCAAGACCTATCTATTCAAGTTCACCCTTCGGATGAGTTAGCAAAGAAACGCCACAATTCATTTGGAAAAACGGAAATGTGGTATGTCGTCGGGGCAGATAACGGTGCCAAGTTACGTTCAGGATTCTCAGAAGAGATCACTTCAAAAGAATACAAGGAACGTGTGCATGACAATACGATAACAGACGTCCTACAAGAATATAATATCCATTCCGGTGATGTTTTCTTTTTACCGGCGGGACGAGTACACAGTATTGGAGCCGGAGCTTTTATTGCCGAAATACAGCAGACTTCGAATATCACTTATCGTATTTACGACTTCAACCGCAAAGATGCAAACGGAAATACCCGTGAATTGCATACCGACTTAGCGCGCGAAGCCATCAACTATGAAGTTCTAGATGACTATAGAACAGCATACGAACCAGTTGAAAACGAACCGGTTGAACTAGTCGCCTGTCCCTATTTCACTACAACCCTTTACGACATGACTGAGGAGATCACGTGTGATTATTCCGAATTGGATTCTTTTGTCATCTTCATTTGCCTTGAGGGGTCATGTACCATCAGAGACAATGAGGGCAACGAGCTTCTGATGAAAGCTGGCGAGACCTTGTTATTCCCTGCAACAGTGCAAGATATAACGATCAATCCAACGGAAGGTTCGGTTAAACTTTTAGAGACTTACGTCTAAGCTATTTTTCTGAAAAAGAATAAAAAACAGCAAATTGTTTTGTTTTCTCAAACAATGCATTTATATTTGCAACCGATTCAATAAAACAACAAGCAATGAGATTAATGTTAGTAAATACATATTGGTGGTGGCGCCTATTACAACTCCGACAGTCGTAAGGGAGCAGCGCTCGTATGTATATACCAACTAAATAATAGAACATAAATTAGAGCCCTGTCGCAACCTGCGACAGGGCTTTTTTTATGCCCATCATCGAGCTCACCCCACTAAACCAGACCCTTTTAAAAAAAACAAATCAAAATATAAATCAAAAAATGAACACACCTTATTCAATTGACAAGAACGGCTATTACGGCGAATTTGGCGGGGCTTATATCCCTGAGATCCTACATAAATGCGTTGACGATTTAAGAAACAGCTATCTGGGAATCATTGAAAGTGAATCCTTCAAAAAAGAATTCGATCAACTGCTACGCGATTATGTTGGTCGCCCATCTCCTCTGTATTTCGCCAAACGATTATCCGAGAAGTACGGCTGCAAGCTCTATCTCAAACGCGAAGATCTAAACCACACCGGTGCCCATAAGATCAACAACACCATTGGACAAATCCTATTAGCCAGACGCTTAGGCAAGAAACGGATCATTGCCGAGACCGGTGCCGGCCAACATGGTGTAGCGACTGCAACGGTTTGCGCCCTAACCAATATGCAATGCATCGTTTACATGGGAAAAACCGACGTCGAACGTCAGCAGATCAATGTGGAAAAGATGAAGATGCTCGGTGCAACAGTTATCCCGGTAACCTCAGGCAATATGACCCTGAAAGATGCGACCAACGAAGCCATACGCGACTGGTGCTGTCATCCCGAAGACACCTATTATCTGATTGGGTCGACCGTTGGTCCTCATCCCTATCCTGATATGGTCGCTCGCCTACAATCGGTCATCAGTGAAGAGATTGGCAAACAGCTACTCGAAAAAGAAGGACGCAACTACCCCGATCACCTCATCGCTTGCATCGGTGGAGGAAGCAACGCTGCCGGAACGATCTACCACTACATCAACGACGAACGGGTTAAGATCACTTTAGCCGAAGCCGGCGGAAAAGGCGTCGACAGTGGAATGACTGCCGCAACCATCCAATTAGGTAAGATTGGCATCATCCACGGCTCACGTACCTTCGTGATCCAAAACGAAGATGGACAAATCGAAGAGCCTTATTCCATCTCGGCCGGACTCGATTATCCCGGCATCGGACCGATGCATGCTCATCTGGCTGCACAGAAACGAGCCACCGTATTACCGGTCAACGACGATGAAGCTATCGAAGCCGCCTACGAGTTGACTCGCTTAGAAGGAATCATCCCGGCATTAGAATCTTCTCATGCTTTAGGCGTACTTCGTCAGCTGACCTTCAAGCCCGATGAGATCGTTGTTCTAACCGTCTCCGGACGCGGTGATAAAGACATCGAAACTTATCTTTCCTTTAACCAATAAACCCAAACGTCACAATGAGAACCTATCACTACACCACAAACTCTCGGCAGATCTTGGGCGATCTACATACCCCAGTCAGCCTTTATCTCAAATTGCGCGATCGCTACCCACAATCCGTGCTGATGGAAAGTTCCGATTACCACTCGGCCGAGAATGCCTTCTCGTACATTGCGATCTGTCCTCTAGCTGAAATTTCGGTCAACAGCGGTTTGGTGAGCACCACCTACCCCGACAACCAACGCCACTGCGAACCTCTCAGTGCAACCTTCACTCCTGAGAAAGCCATGAATCAATTCATGGCTAACTTCCAGATCGAAGGGAACCACCAATCCGTTTGCGGACTCTACGGATACACCACTTTCAATGCCGTACGCTATTTTGAGAATATCCCCATCAAAGAGAGCCACCAAGCCGAGAACGACGCTCCGGACATCTATTATCTACTCTACAAATACGTCATCGTATTCAACCATTTCCGTAACGAGTTGACACTAGTGGAGCTTTTAAAAGACGGGGAGTCCAGTGGATTAGACGAACTCATTCGCCTTCTCGAAGATAAGAAATTTGCGTTATACGATTTCAAGCTGACCGGTCCGATCAGTAGCCCCATATCTGACGAAGAGCACAAAGCCAATATCCGTAAAGGAATCGCTCACTGCATGCGAGGCGATGTTTTCCAGATTGTGCTCTCCAGACGTTTCATCCAACCCTTTATGGGTGATGATTTCAACGTCTATCGTGCTCTTCGGAGCATCAACCCCTCGCCGTACCTCTTCTATTTCGATTTTGGTGGCTTTCGCATCTTCGGTTCATCGCCAGAGACTCATTGCAAGATCGAAAACAACGAAGCTTATATCGATCCGATCGCCGGAACGACACGTCGTACGGGCGACACGGTGAAAGACAAAGCGTTGGCCGAAGCTCTACTCAACGACCCGAAAGAGAACGCCGAGCACGTCATGCTCGTCGACTTGGCCAGAAACGATCTCTCCCGCCATTGCACCGACGTTCATGTCGACTTCTATAAAGAACCGCAATATTACAGTCACGTTATCCATCTCGTGAGCCGTGTCAAAGGTACCCTTCCCGAAGGAGCCGATCGAATCAAAACCTTTATCGACACCTTTCCGGCAGGCACACTCAGCGGGGCCCCAAAAATCAAGGCCATGCAGCTCATTAGCGAGATCGAGCCACACAACCGTGGAGCATATGGAGGATGCATTGGCGTCATTGGATTCAACGGAAATTTAAATCAAGCCATAACAATTCGTACATTTGTCAGCAGAAATAACGAACTTTGGTTCCAAGCTGGCGGAGGTATCGTTTCCGCTAGTCATGAAGAAAATGAATTGCAAGAAGTAAACAACAAATTGGGAGCGTTAAAATCGGCTATTGACCTTGCCGCCCAATTAAAAAAATAAAGAAACGATGAAAATCTTACTGTTAGACAATTACGACTCTTTCACCTACAATTTGGTGCATGTAGTCAGAAAGCTAGGCTTCTCAACGATTGATGTGGTTCGTAACGACCAGATCGATCTAGATCTCGTGGAGTCGTACGACAAAATCATCCTCTCCCCCGGGCCGGGCATTCCCGAAGAAGCCGGGCTGCTTCTTCCCCTCATTAAACGTTATGCTCCGACCAAACCCATCTTAGGCGTCTGCTTGGGTCACCAAGCCATCGGCGAAGCTTTTGGTGCACATCTCACCAACCTCGACAACGTCTACCATGGCATTCAGAGCGAGATCAGCATCCTTAGCCACGAAGACGTATTCAAAGGACTCGCCCCTCGCATCGCCGTAGGACGTTACCACTCTTGGGTGGTCGACAAGATCGATTTTCCTGATAGCCTCGAAGTCACCGCAGAAAGCGATGAAAGGCTCATCATGGCTTTACGGCATAAACATTATCCCGTTTACGGCATTCAGTTTCATCCCGAATCGGTTCTAACCCCAACGGGAGAACAGATTATTTCCAACTTCCTCAACCTATAATAAACGTATGAAAGAATTATTATACCGCCTTTTTGAACATCAATCTTTAAGCCGCGAAGAAGCTCGGCAGCTCATGCACGACATTGCCGGCGGGGTCTACAACGAGGTACAGATCGCTTCACTAACCACTGTTTTTCTGATGCGTAACATTACCATCGAAGAAATCTGTGGCTTTCGCGAAGCCCTTCTCGAAATGCGTACACCGGTCGACCTCGATGCTTACGATGCGATCGATATTGTAGGCACAGGAGGTGACGGAAAGAACACCTTCAACATCTCCACCGTAGCTAGCTTCATTGTAGCCGGCGCAGGCTATAACGTCGTAAAGCACGGTAACTACGGTGCAACCTCCATCAGTGGAGCCAGCAATGTGATCGAGCAGCACGGGGTCACCTTCACCGCCGATACCCAACGCCTAAAGCGTAGCCTGGAAGGGTGCCACATGGCCTACCTCCATGCGCCACTGTTCAACCCCGCTCTCAAACAAGTTGCCCCCATCAGAAAGGCACTTGCCGTACGCACCTTCTTCAACATCCTTGGTCCGTTGGTCAACCCCATCATCCCCAAGTACCAATTATTAGGGGTATACAACCTCTCGTTATTCCGGCTTTATACCTATACCTATCAAGCGGTCGACACCCACTTTGCCATTGTGCATAGCTTAGACGGTTACGACGAAATCTCGCTGACCGACAATTTCAAAGTGGTAACTAGTCGTGAAGAGAAGATCTATTCCCCCGAAAGCTTAGGATTAGGACGCTATCACGAGAACGATCTAATAGGCGGAAATACTCCGGAAGAAGCCGCTCGTATCTTCGACAATATCCTAAAAGGTTGCAGTACACAAGCTCAACGCGAAGTCGCCCTCATCAACGCCGCCTTTGCCATTCAAGTCAAGCAACCCGAAAAGAATATCGAAGAGTGTCTGGCCATCGCAACCGAATCGCTCGATAGCGGAAAAGCCCTTCAAGTCTTAAAACAGTTCATCGAACTCAACTCATAGTTTTACCGAACTCTATTCATCATCGCTTATGAAAGATATTCTATCAGACATCATTCAGGAAAAAATCAAGGAGATTAAGCAACAACAATCCGTCCTGTCGACCGAACAGCTTGAAGAAAGCCTAGACGTCACCCCTATCCGCCGCTCGATGAAAGAAGCCCTGCGGCAGTCGCCCACCGGCATCATTGCCGAATTTAAACGTCGTTCACCCTCGAAGGGATGGATCAACGAAACTGCAGATCCGCAAATCATCGTACCCGCTTACGAGAGAGCCGGTGCTGCCGCCTGTTCGATCTTAACCGATCCTTCTTTTTTCGGAGGCAGCCTAAGCGATATTCGTAGAGCACGCGACCTCGTCGACCTCCCCATTCTTCGAAAGGACTTCATCATCGATGAGTACCAACTCTACCAATCGAAAATCATCGGTGCCGATGCCATCCTGTTGATTGCTTCTGCACTCGACAAAAAAAGCTGCGCCCAATTGGCTCAAAAAGCTCATGAACTCGAATTGGAAGTTCTTCTCGAGCTACACGACGAAAAAGAGATCGATTATATCACCCCCCACGTGGATATGATCGGAGTCAACAACCGCCACCTCGGCAGTTTTCATACCGACGTCGACCAGTCGTTCCGCCTAGTAGAACTTCTACCGAAAGACGCCATTCTGGTCTCCGAGAGTGGACTGTCAGAAGCAGAAACGCTAATCAAGCTCCGTCAAGTCGGCTACCATGGCTTCTTGATGGGCGAACACTTCATGCGTCAAGCCGATCCCGGTGTTGCCTTACAACAATTCATAGCCCAAATTAAAGCCTCAGACCTATGATCGGAAATAAGCTCATCAAAGTCTGCGGGATGCGTCAAGCCGAGAACATCCGAGAAGTCGAAGCCCTTGGTATCGACCTGATGGGCTTCATCTTCGTCCCACGTTCGCCCCGCTTTGTCGCCCAACGGCCCGATTATCTTCCCACCCATGCACAACGCATTGGGGTGTTTGTCAACGAGACTCCGGAGGTGATCGAGCGTCAAATTGAAGCCTTCCAACTTCAAGGCATTCAACTTCACGGAGACGAATCACCAGAGATCTGCCAAGTCTTTCATTCCCGTCCCATAACGGTCATCAAAGCCTTTTCCGCAGCTTGTGCCGACGATCTTGCCCGAACATCGGCCTACGAAGGCACATGCGACTACTTCCTGTTCGACACCCCATGCGATCAACGTGGTGGCTCAGGTCATTCATTCAATTGGGATCTTCTTCAAGCCTATCAAGGAAAGACCCCCTTTTTCCTAAGCGGAGGACTCCATCCGGAGAGTGCACGCGACCTCCAACAGTTCGACCATCCCCGACTTGCGGGATATGATCTAAACAGCCGGTTCGAATCCGCTCCGGGAGAAAAAGAGGTCCCTGCCCTTGAGCACTTCCTCACCCAACTGTCACAACAGGCCTCACTCTTATAAATGAGACAAAACAATAATTAGTGATAATCAGTCAGACTAAAACAATCAGTCCTATTAATCCAATAAAAAACATCTAAAAAGAATCCATCATGAACAGAATATCATCCCTTTTCCAAGACAGCAACCACTCTATCCTATCCATTTACTTCTGTGCCGGCACCCCCACCCTCGAAGGTACAGTCGACGTCATCCAAACCCTCGAACAGCAAGGCGTTGACCTCATTGAGATCGGCATTCCGTTTAGCGATCCGATGGCCGATGGCCCGGTCATCCAAACCGCCTCAAACCAAGCTTTGAGAAATGGTATGAGCGTTAGAACTTTATTCGAACAACTCAAAGAAATCCGACCGTCCGTTCGTATTCCTCTCGTTCTAATGGGCTATCTCAATCCAATCGTTCAATACGGATTCGAAGCTTTCTGTCAGCAATGTGCCACATGTGGTATTGATGGGGTGATCATTCCCGATCTTCCTTTCCACGAGTACCAAAATCTCTACAAGAAGATCGCCGATGCTTACGATGTCAAACTCATCATGCTCATCACTCCTGAAACCTCGGAAGAACGTGTGCGACAAATCGATGCAGCAACCGACAGTTTCATTTATATGGTCTCGGCAGCAGCAACCACCGGTGCACGCAATAGCTTTAGCCCCGAGCAACTTCACTACTTCAGCACCATCAAAAGTCTAAAGTTGAAGAACCCTTGTTTGATTGGCTTTGGCATCTCTAACCCAGAAACCTACACCGCTGCTTGCACCTACTCTTCGGGAGCCATCATCGGCAGTTCGTTTGTTGCCCTGCTTGAGCAAGAAAAAGATCCGGCAATAGCTATCACTCGACTCAAACAACAAATCGGCTACACAGCAACGACTAGTCAAACCGATCAAGTTCAATAGTCCACGAGTTGAAATATCGACTTAAACTCACTCCAGAAACGACGAAGGTGCTCTTTCAATCTAAAAGATTAAAAATGCAGAAAATATACAAAATAAAAGTTTATAAGAAGAATTTGAAGTAATTTATCAATTTAAAGCGAATTTTGATTATAAATATGTATCTTTGTCAGCAAATAAACGGAAAAATCAAAATATGAGAGTAAGAACACCTTCAGTTTTGTTAATATACACCGGCGGAACTATCGGAATGATAGCCAACCCAGAAACAGGGGCTCTAGAAAATTTCAATTTCGACCATTTATTAAAACACGTCCCTGAACTTAAACGATTTAATTACCGAATATCTTCCTATCAGTTCGACCCGCCGATCGACTCTTCTGATATGGAACCCTCTCTTTGGGCTAAAATAGTCAAGATCATCAATTACAACTACGACTATTACGACGGATTTGTCATTCTGCATGGTACAGATACTATGGCCTACACCGCTTCAGCTCTCAGCTTCATGCTGGAAAATCTGAGCAAACCGGTCATTCTAACCGGATCACAGCTACCGATTGGTATCTTGCGAACCGACGGAAAGGAAAACCTCATCACCTCAATTGAGATTGCAGCCGCCAAGAATCCCGACGGTACAGCCATCGTTCCGGAAGTTTGCATCTTCTTCCAGAACCACTTGATGCGAGGTAACCGAACCACAAAAATCAATGCCGAACATTTCAATGCCTTCCGATCGAACAACTATCCACCGCTTGCTCGTATTGGTATACACATTAAATACGAACCGAACCTCATTCGGAAGTCTATTCCCGATCTACCGTTGAAGCCTCATTATCTGTTCGACACGAACGTCTTGATGCTCACCTTATTCCCCGGCATACAAGAAAGTAGCGTCAGAGCCATTTTGAATGCTCCTAATCTAAAGGCCGTTGTTCTAAGAACTTTCGGGTCGGGTAATGCTCCACAGAAAGAATGGTTCATCAATCTACTTAAAGAAGCCACATCAAGAGGTATCATCATTGTAAATATCACCCAATGTGCTTCCGGTATCGTAGAAATGGAACGCTATGAAACCGGTATCCACCTCTTGGAAGCGGGAGTCATCAGTGGATACGACAGTACCCCCGAATGTGCCATAACCAAACTTATGTTCCTTATAGGACACAAATATTCCTTGAAAGAGATCAGAAACAAGATGAACTCCTCACTAGCCGGTGAGATCACTAAAAATTCTTGACCGTCAGCAGATCGTTGAGCTAAAGTTCTAGGCCCTATATATCAGGGCTATGACTTTATTGCTCGAAATGATTGTTTTTCTACCACCCTTCACGCAAAAAAAGCTTGTTTATCGCGCATACAAAAGCTAGATTGACAAATCATATTCATTTAGACATTCAATAAAATTATAAGTTCACTTGACCATCAAAAAGAGATTAAAAAACTTTTCAAAATGGCTCAAAAAAAAGCTCATAAGATATGCAGTTGAACCAATTACCCCAAAAAGCAGAATGTTTGAAACGAAATATCGTAAGACCAGATAGCTCATATTGAAAATCGTCTTGTAGCCTAACCATTTATTCACGCAGGATATCACATTATCCACGCAGGATATCACATTATCCACGCAGGACACTGAATTACTCACGCAGGGTAAATCATTATCCTCCCAGCATAATTTCGTATTCCCCACTCCTCTCTGTTCAAATCGCTCATCATTCGAATCGACTCTCTTTATCCATCCCTCTATGATCATCGCCAATGCAATCGCACGTGCCGTTTAAAGACCTCCGCTATGAACACCCGCTCTTTAAGAAACCGGTCGTTCAATTCCGAATGTGCCGCCATCATTTGTTGGTCACTATCCGAAGAAAAGATCTCATCGAGCATCGATTCCCGGGAACTAGAATCGGAAGACGTTGCTTGCTTTTCTTTATGCTTTCTTTTTCTCTTTCTCTCTCTCTTTATATAAAGAGATACTACTGTTACTAAAGCGCGCGCGCGTACGCGGGAGGACAAACAACTGTCTTTCAGCGCCTTTCTACTTCAATGTTCAATCCAATTAACACTCTAATTAACAGTCTGATTAACATTTCCATTAACAGTTCGGTTAACCTTTCCAGGCGTGCCGGAAGAACCTAAACCTTCGGAGAAAGAAGTCAAAGAGCCCAAAGTGAAAGACGAGTATCGAACAGAACAAGATTTGAAACCAACAACAGCAGAAGAGTTAGAACCATTAGTAGAGTTGGAAGTAGTCATAGAGTTAGAAGTAGTCACCAAGAATTTTAGAATGATCGAAGAGCCCAAAACACTTAAAGGTTCTGCAATCACAAGAGCATACTCCCTAAACCTTTCATGCCCTCATTGGCTAACGACAATTAGAGCTTGTCATCGAGAGGCATATCACGCTCTCTCGAAAATTAAAATCAAATGTTTTCACCATTAAAGTCTCTCATTTTTAAAAAATTTTCAGAGAGTTAACTCCCTTAATTTGTTATACTTACAAAGAAATAAACAAAAAAAAGCATGTACGGTAAGGTCTGCCTTACCGTACATATAATATTTTAAATAGACCTTTGTAGACCACTGAATAAATGGCGAATATTGATTCATTCTAATTAAAAGAAATAATGAAAAACAATCACAAACATTTGAACAAAAAAGAAGTCGAACCAATTATATTAGGTATGGGAGAAACGGGGTTTATAACCATCCCTTTTGAATGAGTGGAAAAAGCAATCAATTTATTAAAAAATGCAAAAACTGCAATTAATATTATCATTTTCAATGATTTATAATAGAGAATAAAAGTAATAAGCCTATCTTTGTCCTTGAAATAATAATAGATTGAGTCTACACCGTTCAATCTTCGAATTAAATCCTTTAAATGATTAAGAAATAGCCATATGACCTTAAAGAAAAGTAATTTTGTTATAGTTTTCTTCGTAATTTGTTTATCGTTAGTTGTACACAGTTGTATAAACGAAGAAAAGAATTTTTATGACCCGACTTATAAAACACCTAACCCTTTAGAGATTACAGCTCCGGAAGGATTTAACGGGCAAACTGTTTCATCGATTAAAATAAGAGTGGATGTCAATGATGAGTTCGACGGTGCATACGACTACACCGTAAGTTTCTACGATCGGAATCCGTTGAACGAGGGCGCCAACCAATTGGCTGTAGGTGTGGCCAAAAAAGGAGAACCATATGAGACAGATGTTAACTTCTTAAAGGGAACAACTTTAGTCTATATTGAGCAAACTGATCCTAGGGGACGCAAATCAGTAGCGTCGGTCAACATAGAAGGTAATACCTCGGACTTGATCTATTATAACTTTGCCCATGTGGACGCAACAACTCAACCTCAATTGAGAAAAGCAACCACTCGCGTCATTGCCAACCGTCCGGCTTACAATCAATATACGACTAGCGATATTCCTTGGTCGGCCGAAGAGATTACGTCATCAACAGTGACGCAAAGTTACAGTTCATATACCATCTCTAGCTCATACACCGGTACTTTTACCCACAACGGTACAACAAGTTCCAAATTGTTTATAACGGGAGAATGGAACTTCGATTCCTTCAAAGTAGAAAATGGACTTCAGATCATCGTGTTATCCGGCGGGAAAATTAAAGCCAATAACCTCCACTTGGTCAACAATTCGTCGCTAGAGGTGATGAATGGTGGAGAGGCAGAGATCGGCACATTGCAATTGTCGAATAATAATAGGGTGATTAACCTCGGTCGGTTAATATTGGGCGATACGTCGAACAATCCGGGTGTTTTCTATAACGGCGAAAATGCCTACATGAGTATCAGCGGAACATTGAACGTCGGAGGAGCGTTGCTATATAACGACGGATTGATTTATGCTAAGAATATTGACAGCACTTGGGGTAACCAATTCGTCAACAACTGTCATATTGAGGTTAGCGAGAGATTCCGTTATGAAGGCGGATATTTAGAATTAAACACCTCTGCCATCATTGCAAAAGTAATTGAGTTGAATGGAAATACAGTCTACCTATTAAGTGGCTCAATGCTAAAAGCTACTCAGGAGATCTTATTAGGTTCGAATACAACCTTCTTGAACTATACTAACGGGACTCGTTCTTTGATCAAATCACCGTCGATCGACTTCTCGGCAAACATTCTTTATAGCGGTGCATTAATGATAGAAGCCAACACCCACCCATCGGGAACAATTTGGTGGTCGCCTTATACATTAGCCAATGGAGCTATGATGACTTCATACAATGGTTCTAACTTGATCATCACAACTTGCTCAGGTGAAGTAAACACCCCTATTGGCGGAACAGACCCACAAGATCCGGGCGATCTGGAAATTAACAATTGGTATAGCTACACCTATGCTTTTGAAGATCAATGGCCGTTGTATGGTGATTATGATATGAACGACTTGGTGGTACGAATTGGTAATATGCGCCTACAGAAGAAGAAAATGGGTGGATATTATTATGTTGATAATTTATCGTTTACCTGTAAGGTGATGGCCGTAGGAGCCACTAAGAACTTATCGTTGGCCCTTCAACTCGATGATATCTCGCCAGCTGCTATCAAGAGTGTAACCAACAATTACAGCTACTCCGCATTAGGGATGAATCACTTTAACCAAAGTGGCTATATTGAATATAATCAGCAGTACGCGGTTATTCCTCTATTCTATAGCGCTCACCGCATGTT
>JBKEDO010000118.1:0-2678 GCA_047975405.1 Bacteroides sp. | reverse complement strand
TCTTTCAGATAATCCTCGTTGAAAGTGGGCCATTGTGCGTCACATACAGAGGTGTCGTGACCAAGCGTCTGCCATAACTCTTCACAAACGTGTGGAGCAAATGGAGCTAAAACGATGATCAATTGGTCGAGTACTTCTTTCTTACTACACTTCAGCGTGAATAATTCATTGACGCAAATCATGAATGCGCTGACTGAAGTATTGTATGAGAACTGTTCGATGTCGAAAGTCACTTTCTTGATCAGTTTATGTAATGCTTTCAATTCCTCTTTGCTGGCCGGCTCGTCAACCACCGTATATTCGTTATTGCGATTGTAGAAGAGTGACCAGAATTTACGAATAAAGCGATGCACCCCATCAATGCCATTAGTGTCCCAAGGTTTAGATTGCTCAATGGGGCCGAGGAACATTTCATACATACGTAAAGTATCAGCGCCATATTTATCGACAATCATATCTGGGTTAACCACATTAAACATGGATTTACTCATCTTCTCGACCGCCCATCCGCAAACATATTTATCATCTTCAAGGATAAATTCGGCTGTAGCATATTCCGGACGCCATGCTTTGAAGGCTTCAAGATCTAAGAAATCATTGGATACGATATTCACATCCACGTGAATAGGAGTGACTTCATATTGATCTTTCAAGTGGAGAGAAACAAAAGTATTGGTATCCTTAATGCGATAAACAAAATTACTACGCCCTTGTATCATTCCTTGATTGACTAATTTTTGGAATGGTTCCTCAACAGAAGAGACCTTCAAGTCGTGCAAAAATTTATTCCAGAAACGCGAATAAATCAAGTGGCCGGTAGCATGTTCGGTTCCTCCGACGTATAAATCGACGTTTCTCCAATATTGATCCACTTTTTCATCGACCAAGGCTTTAGAGTTGCGTGGATCCATGTAACGCAAATAATAAGCCGAAGAACCTGCAAATCCAGGCATGGTATTGAGTTCGATCGGGAAAATAGTTTCATGGTCAATGGCTGTGTTCTCCATGACGCGTTTATTCACTGTATCCCAAGCCCATTGAGTTGCATGACCTAATGGAGGCTCACCGGTTTCTGTTGGCAAGAATTTGGCAACTTCCGGTAATTCGAGTGGTAAACAGCTTTCATCGATCATGTATGGCATACCCTCTTTGTAATATACAGGGAATGGCTCTCCCCAATAACGTTGACGCGAGAAAATAGCATCGCGTAAACGGAAGTTGACTTTCACACGACCTAATCCTGTGGTGTGGATATATTCTTTGGTTTTAGCAATCGCTTCTTTAATGGTTAGACCGTTCAACACTAGTCCTCCTTCAGGAGCACCCGGAAGAGGAGAATTCATCATGATGCCTTCTTTAGCGTCAAAACTCTCTTCACTGACATCAGCCCCTTCGATTAGGGGACGGATTTCTAAATTGAAGTGTTTAGCAAACGCATAATCGCGACTGTCGTGTGCCGGTACTGCCATGATAGCTCCTGTGCCATATCCGGCCAAAACATAATCACTAATCCAGACCGGAATGGCTTCGTTGGTCAATGGGTTAATGGCATAACTTCCTGAGAACACGCCACTCACACTACGATCGGCGATGCGTTCGCGTTCAGTGCGTTTTTTTGTTTTTTCAAGGTAAGCTTCTACCTCCGCTTGTTGTTCGGTGGTTGTCAGCTGAGCGACTAATTCGCTTTCCGGTGCTAAAACCATGAATGTAACTCCAAAAACGGTATCGGCACGAGTTGTGAAGATGGTAAATTCCAGATCAGAATCTTTCACTTTGAAGTTCATTTCCGCTCCTTCACTACGACCAATCCAGTTGCGTTGAGTCTCTTTCAATGAATCGGTCCAATCGACTGTATCTAATCCGTCGAGCAGGCGTTGTGCATAAGCTGATACGCGCAAACACCATTGACGCATCTTTTTCTGAACCACCGGATATCCACCGCGTTCTGAAACGCCGTCGACTACTTCGTCATTGGCCAACACTGTTCCGAGCTCCGGACACCAGTTTACCATTGTTTCACCTAAATAGGCTACTCGATAGTTCATTAAGATTCCTTGTTGTTCTTTCTCTGTTTTAGCGTTCCATTCTTCAGCGCTAAAGGTTAGTTCTTCGCTACATGCGATGTCCAATCCGGCTGTTCCGGAAGTCTTGAAGACTTCAATGAGTTCATCAATAGGGCGAGCTTGTTTAGCTTGGTTACAATAGTAACTATTGAACATCTTCATGAATGCCCATTGCGTCCAATGATAATATTCCGGATCACAAGTCCGTATCTCGCGATTCCAGTCGAAACAGAATCCTATTTTATCTAACTGTTCACGATAGCGATTGATATTGTTGACTGTAGTTATTGCAGGGTGTTGGCCGGTTTGAATCGCATATTGTTCGGCTGGAAGGCCATAAGCATCGTATCCCATTGGATTCAAAACATTAAAGCCTTGCAATCGCTTATAACGAGCATAAATATCAGAAGCGATGTAACCTAATGGGTGTCCAACGTGAAGTCCTGCTCCCGAAGGATAAGGAAACATATTGAGGACATAAAATTTTTGTTTTGATTCGTCTTCCGTCACTTGGTAGGTCTTATGGTCTACCCAATTCTTTTGCCACTTTTTTTCGATCTCCCTGAAATTATACTCCATAGCGATAATCTTTTTATTTATAGTGATTTATACGTA
>JBKEDO010000028.1:0-27811 GCA_047975405.1 Bacteroides sp. | reverse complement strand
CCGAAGATATAGGTTTCTTCGGGATGTGTTAGGTTTTGACCGCTTCCTTCAGCGGATAGGCTAAAGGTGCGATCTTCGGTCGATAAAGCGAATCGAGGACAACTCAACTGGTTTATGGTTCCTCTGGCTTGTAGATCCAACCAAATTGGTTCTTTGAAGTTCTTTAATGCCGGAACAAAAGAAGAAATGTCTTTTAATGTCACATATGAGGTGGGTAATATGCGCATCGAGAAAGCGACTTTGTCGGCTATATGTTCAAAAGCATCCGGTGCAGAGTACATTAAACTGATGTTACCCATCTGAATCGAACTTTCAGGGAAATCGATCGTGAAATGTTCTATTTGTGCTTTTTTACGGTTGGCTATGAGTTTTAATTTGAGCTTTTTTAAACTAAAGCCGGATTGTTCGTCAAAACTGAGGCGTTTAATGCCCATATTCAGAGAATCGGGCGTTAGAGCTTTAAGCGAGAGGTTGGCTATAATATTGTGGACTTCGAGGTGGTTCGGGTTGAAGGTGCCCGGAGTTTCTTCTTCTGATAACACGTCGTAGGAAACTTTACCTCGTCTGATCAATATTGAATTAATGCGTAGATTGATATTCGACTCCGTCTTGATCGTGTCTTTTGGAGCGAAAGCATCTATAACAAATTTAAAATTCGAAGCGGATTGTGGGGTTTGCTTATTTAATTGTGCCGTGAATCCAAAGAGCTGTACGCTGTTGATAGAAATTTTACCTTCTAATATTGATTTTAATTCGAACTTAGCCGATAAACGGGTCACCTTTAAGAGCTGCTTTCCACTTTGATCATCGACTAACATGTCATCAACAATGATGCGGTTGAGTAAACCTAGATTAACTTTACCAATGCGAACGTTGGTATGGAGCATCTGGGATAGCTCTTTTGATATGACAACTGTCATTTTTTGCTGAACATAGGGGATGTTTAGCAAGATGATAGTTCCGATATACCCTCCAAGTATGATGTAAACTATCCAGCGTAAGGTGTTTTTTATTGTTTTAATAGGGGATGTTGTTATTTTGAGAACAAAAATATAAAATACTTCGTTATGAATCCTACTTTTATGATTACTTTTGTATCGTTTTATAGTTTATAAGAATTATGAGTATAATAATATTAGGTATAGAGTCTTCTTGTGATGATACTTCGGCAGCAGTCATCAAAGATGGATATTTGCTGTCGAATGTGGTTTCTAGCCAGGCTGTACATGAGGCCTATGGCGGAGTGGTGCCTGAATTAGCATCGCGTGCACATCAACAAAATATTGTTCCGACAGTGCATGAGGCGCTTAAGAGAGCAGGGGTATCTAAAGAAGAATTGAATGCTATTGCTTTTACTCGTGGTCCTGGATTAATGGGGTCTTTATTGGTTGGTGTTTCTTTTGCTAAGGGTTTGGCACGTTCGCTTAATATACCAATGATTGATGTTAATCACTTGACAGGGCATGTTTTAGCTCATTTTATTAAATCGGAAGATGAGGAAAATGTTCAACCTAATTATCCCTTCCTGTGTTTGCTCGTTTCCGGAGGAAATTCTCAGATCATTTTGGTCAAGGGGTATAATGATATGGAAATCCTTGGACAGACGATTGATGATGCTGCTGGCGAAGCGATTGATAAATGTTCTAAAGTGATGGGACTTGGTTATCCAGGTGGACCGATTATTGATAAATTGGCTCGTCAAGGAAATCCTAAGGCGTTCTCATTTAGTAAACCTCATATTCAAGGGCTGGATTATAGCTTCAGTGGATTGAAAACTTCGTTTTTGTATTCCCTCCGCGATTGGTTGAAAGAGGACCCTGACTTTATAGAAAAAAATAAAAATGATCTTGCTGCTTCGTTGGAAGCAACTGTTGTAGACATTTTAATGGATAAGTTAAGAAAGGCGGCTAAACAATATCATATTAATGAGGTTGCTGTAGCTGGTGGTGTGTCGGCCAATAATGGCTTACGTAATGCTTTTCGTGAACATGCCGAAAAGTACGGTTGGAAAATTTTTATTCCGAAGTTTAGTTATACAACGGATAATGCGGCAATGATTGCAATTACGGGTTATTTTAAGTATCTTGATCAAGATTTTTGTTCGATAGATTTGCCCGCTTACTCGCGTGTAACCCTAAAATAGGGTGTAACTCATCTTTTTTATCGATGAAAACGATGCTTTTATGTGATTAAAGCATGTGCTCGTTTGTTTTTTTAGTCTTAGACAGAAAGGTAATGATCGTATGTTTGCAGAAATAATAACCATTGGTGATGAGCTCTTAATAGGGCAGGTAACGGATACGAATTCGGCTTGGATGGGCGTAGAATTAAATAAAATCGGCATCGAAGTGATTCGTAAGGTCTCTGTTCGTGATCGCGAAGAAGAAATTTTAGAAGCGGTGACCGAAGCGATGAAAAGGGTGGATTTGGTTCTAGTTACCGGTGGATTGGGTCCAACTAAGGATGATATAACTAAACTAACGCTTTGTCGGTTCTTTAATACCGACTTGGTTTTCAGTCAGGAGGTGTACGACAATATAAAAACAGTTTTGGGCGATCGATTATCGATGAACGGCTTGAATAGAAGTCAAGCGATGGTGCCACGTGATTGTGTGGTTATAAATAACACAGTGGGTACGGCATCTGTTAGTTGGTTTGAACGTGGTAAAAAAGTTCTCGTTTCTATGCCGGGGGTGCCCCTGGAAATGATGACCGTTATGAATTTAGAGATCTTACCTCGATTGCATGCCACTTTTCGTTTGGATTATATTCTGCATCGGACGATTTGGGTAAAGAATTACCCAGAATCAGTCTTGGCGGAGAAATTGGAAACGTTTGAAGGGGCTTTGCCGGAGTGGATTAAATTGGCTTATTTGCCTAAGCTTGGAATTATTCGTCTGCGGTTGACAGGACGCGGACAGGATGAAGCAGGGATCAAGGCGGAGTTGTCTGCTCAGGTCGATCATCTTAAATTGATTTTGGGTGATGCTGTTTATGCTGAAGATGATACGCCTCTTGAGGTTATTCTAGGTGAGAAGCTTAAGGAAAAGGGGCTGACGGTTTCTACAGCCGAAAGTTGTACTGGAGGAGGCCTTGCTGCATGTATTACCTCTATTGCTGGGGCTTCTGAGTATTATAAAGGCAGCGTGGTCGCTTATTCAAATGAAATAAAATCTCAGGTCCTGGGAGTTTCGACTGATACGTTAGCCAAGTTTGGCGCAGTTAGTGAACAGACGGTAGTGGAAATGGTGAATGGAGTGAAGTGTTTGTTAGGTACCGATTGTGCTATGGCGACCTCTGGATTTGTTGGCCCTGGAGGGGGTACGGTAGATAAGCCGGTAGGCACGGTTTGGATTGCTGTTGCCTATAAAAATGAAATCCAAACTTTGAAGCAAGAAATAAACCGAGGACGTCTGATGAATATTGAGAGAGCATGTAATAATGCCTTATTGTTGCTTATTGATAGGATTGGATAAGGAAAAATTGATGCTTTGAGGAGAATTAATTAAAAAAAACCTTGTTTTATACGGATAAAAGTGCTTACTTTGCGCTCTGTTTGGAATAAGTAAGGATAAAAACTATAAAAATAAGATAGAAATGTCGAAGATTTGTCAAATTACCGGAAAGAAAGCCATGATTGGCAACAACGTTTCACACTCAAAGAGAAGAACTAAAAGAAGCTTTGATGTAAACTTGTTTAATAAAAAGTTCTATTATGTAGAACAAGATTGTTGGATCAACCTTAGCATTAGTGCTAACGGATTGCGTGTAATCAACAAAAAAGGACTGGATGCTGCTTTAAAAGATGCTGTAGCAAAAGGTTTCTGTGAATGGAAAAGCATTAAAATAATCGGCTAAACGTAGAGGAGAAAACTTACAATGGCAAAAAAAGCAAAAGGTAACAGAGTGCAGGTGATTCTTGAATGCACAGAGCACAAGGATAGCGGAATGCCGGGAACATCTCGTTATATCACTACTAAGAATAGAAAAAATACAACTGAAAGATTGGAGTTGAAAAAATACAATCCAATTTTGAAGAGAGTAACAGTTCACAAAGAAATTAAATAATAAAGACGTATAACCCATGGCTAAGAAAGTAGTAGCAAGTTTGCACGACGGAACTAAAGAGGGTCGTGCTTATACAAAAGTTATCAAAATGGTAAAATCAGCTAAAACTGGTGCTTACACATTTGATGAACAAATGGTTCTTAATGAAAAAGTTCAAGACTTTTTTAAGAAATAATTAATTAGCCTTTGTGGCTATTATAAATATAAAAGCCTCTCATCGTGTGATGGGAGGTTTTTTTTTGCTTCTTTTTTTACTTTTACAATCCTTTATTATATCTTTGTGAAATAATATATGATGCAAATAACGTAAATATGGGATTTTTTAGTTTTTTTTCCAAAGAAAAGAAGGAGACTTTAGATAAGGGATTATCTAAAACCAAAGAGAGCGTTTTCGGAAAGATCGCTCGTGCTGTTGCCGGAAAAACAAAAATAGACGATGAAGTTTTGGATAACCTTGAAGAGGTTCTGATCACTTCTGATGTTGGTGTTGAAACGACGTTGAATATTATCAAAAGAATCGAAAAACGTGCAGCAACAGACAAGTATGTTAACACTCAGGAACTAAATCATATTTTACGTGATGAGATCGCTGCGTTGCTTACTGAAAACAACTCTGATGATGTTACTGATTTTGATGTGGATACATCAAAGTCTCCTTATGTCATTATGGTAGTCGGCGTCAATGGAGTTGGAAAAACAACAACGATCGGTAAATTGGCTTATCAATTTAAGAAAGCCGGAAAATCTGTTTATTTAGGAGCTGCAGATACGTTTAGAGCAGCTGCTGTTGAACAATTGGTGATCTGGGGAGAAAGAGTAGGGGTACCTGTCGTTAAACAGAAAATGGGCGCAGATCCAGCCTCTGTAGCTTATGATACACTAAGCTCGGCAGTCGTTAATGGAGCTGATGTTGTTATCATTGATACAGCAGGACGTTTGCATAATAAAGTGGGCTTAATGAACGAATTAACCAAAATCAAGAACGTGATGAAGAAAGTGTTACCTAATGCGCCAAGCGAGGTATTGCTTGTTCTTGATGGTTCTACTGGACAAAATGCATTTGAACAAGCTAAACAATTTACGTTAGCGACTGAAGTTACTTCTTTGGCCATTACGAAATTAGATGGTACAGCAAAGGGTGGAGTTGTCATTGGCATATCTGATCAGTTTAAAATACCGGTTAAATATATTGGTTTAGGAGAAGGTATTGAGGATTTACAAGTCTTCCGCAAGAATGAATTTGTGGATTCTTTATTTGGAGATAACGCATGAAAAGAAAAAATATAGATATTATTAGCTTAGGATGCTCTAAGAATTTGGTGGATTCTGAAAAATTAATTTTTCAGCTTGAAAAGTATGGATATAAGGTTAATCATGATCCCGAAAATCCAAAAGGAGAGATCGTTGTGGTCAATACTTGTGGGTTTATCAATGATGCCAAAGAAGAATCTATTAATACAATTTTGGAATTTGCTCAAGCTAAAGAAGAAGGTTCAATTGAGAAGCTCTTTGTAATGGGCTGTTTGTCTGAACGGTACCTTAAGGAACTGTCTTTGGAGATTCCACAGATTGATAAAATATATGGTAAGTTTAATTGGAGCCAACTCATTAATGATCTAGGGGAAGTTTATAATGATGAGTCTGTTTATAAACGGACGTTGACGACTCCAAAACATTATGCCTATTTAAAGATCTCTGAAGGATGCGACCGGAAATGTGCTTATTGTGCTATTCCTATCATGACTGGAAGCCATGTTTCTAAGCCAATGGATGAAATTCTCAATGAGGTGAAATATTTAGTTAGCCAAGGTGTGAAGGAATTTCAAGTGATTGCTCAGGAATTAACCTATTACGGTGTTGATTTGTATAAAAAACAAATGTTGCCTGAACTGATTGAGAAAATTTCTGATATACCGGGAGTGGAATGGATTAGACTACATTATGCTTATCCTGCTCATTTTCCAACCGATTTGTTCCGAGTGATGAGAGAACGTAATAACGTTTGTAAGTACATGGATATTGCATTACAACATATCAGTGATAGCGTTTTGCAACGTATGCGTCGAAACGTGTCTAAAGATGAAACTTATCATTTGATGGAGCAATTCCGTAAAGAGGTGCCTGGTATTCATCTTCGAACAACTTTGATGGTTGGTTATCCAGGGGAGACAGAGGAAGATTTTGAGGAGCTTAAAACATTCGTGAGAACGGTTAAATTTGATCGTATGGGAGCTTTTGCTTATTCAGAAGAAGATGGAACCTATGCGGCTGATCAACATGAAGATAATGTACCGGAAGAGGTTAAGCAGAAAAGACTAGCTGAATTGATGGACATTCAACAAGGTATCTCTGCAGAATTGAATGCGGCTAAGGTGGGTCGTCAATTTAAAGTGATTATTGATCGCCTTGAAGGTGAATATTATATTGGACGTACGGAGTTTGACTCTCCGGAGGTCGATCCGGAAGTTTTGATTAAACAGGAAGACCAGGAGCTTACTTTTGGTGAATTTTATACCGTTGAAATATTGGACTCTGACGACTTTGATCTTTATGGAAAAGTAGTTGTGTAATGAATAATAAAGAATTTACATCAGAATTATCTAATAGGTTGGGATATACAGTGAAAGACACTTCTGAACTTATATCTTCTTTGTTGTCTGGTATGGTACAAGGATTTCAAGAAGGGAATTCTGTGTCTATACAGGGGTTCGGTTCTTTTGAGGTAAAGAAAAAGTCGGAGCGTATTTCGGTTAATCCGGTAAGTAAGAAACGATTATTAATACCACCTAAACTTGTTCTGAGTTATCGTCCTAGTCCTTTGCTTAAAGACAAGTTTAAATAAAAGACTTTTGATATGAATGATAAACTGACTATTCAAGACCTTACGGATTTACTCGCTGATAAACATGGGCTGAGTAAAAAAGATGCTGAAGCATTTGTTAAAGAGTTTTTTGTTCTGATTGAGCAAGCTTTAGAAAATGATAAGTATGTTAAGATTAAAGGATTGGGTACGTTTAAGCTTATTGATGTCGAAAGTCGCGAAAGTGTTGACGTTAATACAGGGGAACGGATTGAGATAAAAGGGCATACTAAGGTCTCTTTTACTCCAGATTCTACAGTCCGTGAAGTCGTAAATAAACCTTTCTCGCATTTTGAAACGGTTGCACTGCGTGATAGCGTGGTGTTGGAAGATACTCCCATTATTGATGGTGATCTTGATAATGATGAATCGGACTTTGATAATCTGTCTTCTGAAGAATCGATATATGAATCTGCTGACGTTAGTGAGAACTCTGAAACGAAGATTGATGAGTCTCCTTCTGAAGAACAATCCCAAGGGAAAATTGAAGGAGATGATCAGGAGGAGGTTGCTACTGTTAGCCAAGAAGAGGTTATTGTCACTAGTCAAGAGAAGGATCTGACTGGAGATCATGAAGAATTACTCCAAGAGGTTGAAGTGAAACCTGACTCGGCTTTAGATTCAGTTGAAGAAGAAGTTGAGATGCCTACTGAACAACAAGCAGAACAACAACCAGAAGCTCAACCACAGCGTAGACTAACTGCCGAAGAGATTATTGCTCTAGAATTACAAAATGATCGGTTTGCATTGCATAGTGACAAAGGGATAGGTGGTTCAAAGAGAAAAGAGAAATCGTCAGCTTTATCCTTGGTCATTACGATTGCTATAGTATTGGTATTATGTGGTGGCGTTGTATTGTTGATTTATTACCCAGATTTACTTTCTTCTCAATCTGTAACAGAACAGCTTGACCCTCCTACGACTATTGCTAAGCAATCGCCGGTACAACCGATTGCACCTATTGATACGATAGTGCCTAAAGATACCTTATCGCCCGATTCTTCTAAATTGAAAGTTGAAAAAAACATCAAAGAGGTCGCTAAAGTTAAAGATCAATCGTTGCCTAAATTGAAGAGTGAAACGATTGAGAACAGGAAAGAATCTCGAGCTGTTAGTGAATCGAAGCAACTTCCTAATGTCGATTCTGTGGGATATAAGGTTATCGGTACAAAGGCAACCTATGTTATAAAAGAGGGGGAGACTTTGACGAGAGTGGCTATGAAATTTTATGGAACTAAAGCTTTGTGGCCATATCTTGTAAAATATAATAAAGATGTGATCAAAAATCCCGATCATGTTCCTTATGGAGTTAAGATCAAAATTCCGGAATTGCAGAAGAAATAATAATAAATGTAAAAAAGCTCGTTCACCCGGCTATATTGTTTTAATATAGTCGGGTGAAATGTTATGTAATATGAAAGTAACTTAATCTAAAGATTTCACATCTTTTTTTAATAAAATTTAGTTGCAATGGTTAATTTTATGATGTACTTTTGAATGCAGAAAGAGAATATGAGACGATTATTTTTCTTTATCTCTTAATTAATAGATAATTAAACAATAGAAATATTAAAGAATTATGGCTGAATCAATTGATATTCGCGAATTGAATGAGCGAATTGAAAGACAAAGTGCTTTCGTAACCAATCTTACCGTAGGTATGGATCAAGTAATTGTTGGTCAAAAACATTTGGTTGAATCATTACTTATTGGACTGTTGTCTGATGGACATGTGCTTTTGGAAGGAGTTCCTGGATTAGCTAAAACTTTAGCAATTAAAACATTGGCATCTTTAATCGATGCTAAATACAGCCGTATTCAGTTTACCCCCGATTTATTGCCTGCCGACGTTGTAGGTACGATGGTTTACAGTCAAAAAGATGAGTCGTTTAAGATTCAGAAAGGTCCGGTTTTTGCTAATTTTGTTTTGGCCGATGAAATTAACCGTGCACCCGCTAAAGTTCAGAGTGCACTTCTGGAAGCAATGCAAGAACGTCAAGTGACTATTGGCAAAGAAACGTTCCCATTGCTAGAACCTTTTTTAGTATTGGCAACTCAAAATCCTATAGAGCAAGAAGGAACTTATCCTCTGCCGGAAGCTCAGGTGGACAGATTTATGCTTAAGGTTGTGATCGACTATCCAAGATTAGAGGAGGAGAAACTGATTATTCGCCAAAATATTAATGGAGAGAAGTTCAATGTTAAGCCTATCATGAAGGCTGAAGAAATTATTGAGGCTCGTAAGGTGGTACGTCAAGTCTATTTAGACGAGAAGATCGAGCGTTATATTGTTGATATTGTTTTTGCAACTCGCTTTCCTGAAAAATACGATCTTAAAGAGCTGAAAGGAATGATTGGTTTTGGTGGATCACCTCGTGCGTCAATCAATTTAGCTTTAGCAGCACGCACTTATGCTTTCATTAAACGACGTGGATACGTTATTCCTGAAGATGTCCGCGCTGTAGCACATGATGTTTTACGTCATCGTATTGGATTAACTTATGAAGCAGAAGCGAATAATATATCCTCTGATGAAATCGTTAGTAAGATTCTTAATAAAGTAGAAGTGCCCTAATTCATAACGGATTAAATTAAGAATTTATGAGTTATTGATCATGCATGTCATTATTTAAGATGGAAACAAGTGAAATATTAAAAAAGGTTCGACAAATTGAGATTAAAACAAGAGGATTGTCGAATCATATTTTTGCCGGACAGTATCATTCGGCCTTTAAGGGAAGAGGAATGTCTTTCTCTGAGGTTCGTGAATATCAATATGGTGATGATGTTCGTGATATTGATTGGAATGTAACGGCTCGCTTTAATCGACCTTATGTTAAAGTGTTTGAGGAAGAGCGGGAGTTAACAGTTATGTTAATGGTGGATGTTTCCGGAAGTTTAGAGTTTGGTACGGTAAAGCAATTCAAAAAAGATTTAGTAACAGAAATCTCTGCTACATTAGCGTTTTCTGCGATACAGAATAATGATAAAATAGGAGTTATTTTCTTTTCGGACCGTATAGAGAAATTTATACCACCTAAGAAGGGTAAAAAACATATCTTATATATCATTCGGGAATTGATAGATTTTCAACCGGAGAGTCGACGTACGGATGTTGGGATGGCTTTGGAATATCTGACTAATGTGATGAAAAGGCGTTGTACGGCGTTTCTTTTATCAGATTTTATTGATCAGAAAAATTTCAATAATCCGCTAACCATTGCCAATCGTAAGCATGATGTTGTTGCTTTACAGGTCTATGATAGACGAGTTTGTGATCTTCCAGCGATAGGGTTGATCAAAATTAAAGATGCTGAAACAGGTCATGAACAATGGATAGATACATCGTCTAAAGCTGTTAGAAAGGCGCATCACGAGTGGTGGATTCAAAAACAGACGAAGTTGAATGAAGTGTTCGCCAAAAGCAATGTCGATTATGTATCTATTCGTACAGATGAAGATTATGTTAGAGCGTTATTGAACTTATTTGCTAAACGAAACTAATTAGAAATGACAAAAAGAAAAATCCTAATACTGTTGGCGTTTTTGTTGCCTAAATATATATTTGCCCAATCGGTTACGGTGGAATCGAAAATAGATTCATTGCAAATATTGATTGGCGAGCAAGCTAAGGTGAGTTTGCAAGTCGCTATGGATGCTAAAAGTAAGGCTGTTTTTCCGACTTATACAGATACGTTAGTAAATGGTGTCGAGATTGTCGAGATCGCTAAGCCTGATACTCAATTTCTTAATGATAAACAGCGACTACTTATCACACAAGATTATATTGTCACTTCTTTTGATTCGGCATTGTATTATTTGCCTCCAATGGAAGTGAGTGTGGATAATAAAATTTATAAATCTAAGGCATTGGCTCTTAAAGTTTATTCGGTTCCGGTAGATACCCTTCATTCCGATCGTTTCTTTGGACAAAAGACCATTATGAAAGCTCCATTCGATTGGGGCGATTGGTATGGTTTGATTGGACTTTCGTTTTTAGTTATCCCTTTGATGATTTTATTAATCTACTTTATTCTTCGTATTCGTGATAATAAGCCAATTATACGGAAAGTGAAGTTGGAGGAAAAGTTGCCACCGCATAAAATTGCATTATTGGAATTTGATCGTATAAAGAACGAAAAAATTTGGCAAAAAGGACAGTCGAAGGAATATTATACAGAACTAACAGACGTCGTTCGTAATTATTTGCAGGATCGTTTTGGTTTTAATGCCCTTGAGATGACCTCTTCGGAAATCGTAGAGAAGCTATTGACATTTCAAGATAAAAAGGCTTTAGCCGATTTAAGTGGTTTATTCCAAACTGCTGATTTGGTTAAATTTGCGAAGCATCATCCTGATATGACGGAGAATGATGTTAACTTGATTAATGCCATTGATTTTATTAATGAAACCAAAGCCCCCGAGGAAGAAAATATTAAACCTCACCCCAAAGAGATAACCATTATAGAAAAACGGTCATTAAAAACAAAGATTTTCTTGACATTCACTATTGTTTTCTTGGCTGTTGCTATAGGAGCAATTTTTATTTATATTGGGATGCAATTATATGATCTCTTAGGATAATTTATTTAGTCCTTTAACATTTTAAAGATATAAAGATGATTTTTGCCAATATTGAATATTTGTTTTTATTATTGCTTCTTATACCTTATATAATTTGGTATATAATGAAACAAAATAAGAGTGAGGCAACTCTTCAGATTTCTGATGCAAGAGTATATGCTCATACTCCTAAGAGTTATAAGAATTACTTGTTACATGTACCTTTTGTCTTGCGTATAATTACTTTAATTTTTATCATACTCGTACTTGCTAGACCTCAAACGACAGATAGATGGCAGAATAGCGAAATTGAGGGCATTGATGTCATGATGGCTATTGATGTGTCAACTAGTATGTTGGCTGAGGATTTGAAGCCTAACAGATTAGAGGCGGCTAAGGATGTTGCTGCTGAATTTATCAATGGACGACCTAATGATAATATTGGAATTACATTGTTTGCTGGGGAGTCTTTCACTCAATGCCCGTTAACGGTTGATCATGCTGTTTTGTCGGATATGATTCATAATGTTAAATGCGGATTTATAGAGGATGGTACAGCTGTTGGAATGGGTATTGCGAATGCTGTAACACGTTTAAAAGAGAGTAAAGCTAAGTCTAAAGTCATCATTTTGTTAACTGATGGTACTAATAATAAAGGTGATATTTCTCCGTTGACGGCTGCCGAAATTGCTAAAAGCTTTGGCATTAGGGTTTATACAATTGGTGTCGGAACAAACGGTGTGGCTCCTTATCCTATAAGGGTTGGGAATACTGTACAATACGTAAACGTTCCTGTTGAAATCGATGAAAAGACTTTAACGCAAATAGCAGGGACAACGGATGCTAATTACTTTAGAGCAACAAGCAACTCAAAGTTGAAGGAAGTATACGAAGAAATCGATAAGTTAGAACGTACAAAACTAAATGTAAAAGAATATAATCGTAGGGACGAGGAATACCAATGGTTTGCTTTGGTGGCATTCTTGTCTATTCTTATTGAAGTTCTTTTACGAAATTCTATCTTAAAGAAGATTCCTTGATTGTTTAATCTGTAAATGAAATTAGAAAATGTTTCGATTTGAAGAACCTGCATACCTATATTTACTATTTTTAGTTCCGATTGTCATTGCTGGGTATCTCTACTCTAACTATAAGAGACGTAGAGCCATTCGTAAATTCGGTGATCCGTCATTATTGACTGAGCTTATGCCGAACGTATCTAAGCATCGTCCGGATGTGAAATTTTTGCTCATGACTCTTGTGATTGCGTTATTTGCTGTTTTATTGGCTCGTCCTCAATTCGGATCTAAACAAGAAACAGTGAAGCGTAAAGGGGTGGAGGTTATTATTGCATTAGATATATCAAATTCGATGTTGGCTCAAGATGTACAACCTAGTCGTTTGGATAAAGCCAAGATGCTTATCTCAAAGTTGGTTGATAACTTGGATAATGATAAGATTGGTATGATTGTATTTGCTGGAGATGCTTTTACTCAGCTTCCTATTACTAGTGATTATGTCTCAGCAAAAATGTTCTTAGAATCCATTAATCCTTCTTTGATTTCTAAACAGGGAACGGCAATTGGGCAAGCTATAGACCTTGCCGTCAGAAGTTTTACTCCACAAGAGAAGGTGGGACGTTCAATTATTATTATAACTGATGGAGAAAACCATGAAGGGGGGATTGATGATGCAGTGAAAAAAGCAACAGAGAAGGGTATTCAAATCAATGTATTAGGGGTAGGATTGCCTAATGGAGCTCCGATTCCTATCGTTGGAAGTAATGATTACCGTCGTGATAACGAAGGAAATGTTGTTGTTACTCGTTTAAATGAACCTATGTGTCAAGACATTGCTAAAAAAGGCGAAGGCGTTTATGTGCGAGTGGATAACACAAATTCTGCACAAAAAGTCATAGCGGAGGAAATAGATAAAATGTCTAAGGCAGATGTTGAGTCAAAAGTTTATAGCGATTATAATGAACAATTCCAATCTGTAGCTTGGATCATTCTTTGCTTGTTATTAGTTGAAATGTTGATACTGGATCGTAAGAATCCCTTATTCAAAGGCATTCATTTATTCTCTAACAAAAAGTGATTATGAATAAGATGAAATATGTATTTGTGCTCATTGTTGGTAGTTTGTTCTTATCAAACAATGTGTTAGCGCAGAAAACAGAGCGTAATTATATCCGAAAGGGAAATCGTTTTTTTAAAGATAGCACTTTTGTCGATGCCGAAGTGAACTACCGTAAGGCTTTGGAAGTTAATCCTCAATCGACAATATCGATGTATAACCTAGGTACGACTTTGTCACAGAATCAAAAGTATAAGGAAGCAATGGAGCAGTATGTTGCTGCTAGCAAAATTGAGAAGAATAAGAATAAATTGGCTCATATTTATCATAATATGGGAGTGCTGTTTCAAGCGGGAAAGAATTATGCTCAAGCTGTTGAAGCTTATAAGTTATCTTTGAAAAACAATCCTAAGGATGATGAAACTCGATATAACCTAGCTTTGGCCCAGAAGATGTTAAAGGATCAACAACAGGACCAGAATAAAGATCAGAATAAGGATCAAAAGAAGGACCAAAAGAAAGAGAATAAAGAGGATCAGAATCAAGATAAAAACAAAGATAAACAAAAAGAAAAGGAGAAACCAAAACCTGAGCAATCTCAAAAGAAAGAGGATAAAATGTCAAAGGAGAATGCAGAACAACTTTTGAATTCTGTGATGCAAGATGAGAAAAATATTCAAGATAAGGTAAAAAAACAACAGAAGGTTATTCAGAGTGGTCGACTTGAAAAAGATTGGTAACTTTGATATCTAAATAAAACTTTCCTTAGTAATATGAAAAGATTAATTATAATATTAATTTTATTTATATCGGCAACTCCTAAGTTATTTGCTGATAAGATTGTGTTTTCAGCATCGGCACCTGATGCTGTTGTGGTTGGGGAGCAATTCCGTTTGTCATATACCGTTAACAGACAAAACGTAAAAGACTTTAGGATACCAGCAATTAAAGGTTTTGATGTTTTGATGGGACCTAGTAGATCTCAACAAAGTAATACTCAAATCATTAATGGTAATGTATCTTCTAGCAGTAGTATTACTTATACTTATATTTTAATGGCAAATTCTCCTGGTAATTTTAGTCTACCAAGTGCCACTATAATTGCTGATGGAAGTCAGTTGTCATCTAATAGTCTCAAAATAAAGGTTCTACCCCCAGATCAAAACGCGCAGGCACAGAACGGATCTTCTAGTAGAGCTACTTCTAATCGCTCATCCGGCGTTTCAAATCAAGATTTATTCATACTAGCGTCAGTTAGTAAGTCATCTGTATATGAACAAGAGGCTTTTGTCTTGACCTATAAAATATACACAAAAGAAGCTAATCTGGGGATGAATAACGTGAAACTGCCTGATTTCAAAGGGTTTCATTCTCAAGAAATAGAGTTACCGACTAATGCTCGATTTATGCAAGAGCATTATAAAGGAAGAAATTATTTAACAACGATTTATAGACAGTTTGTGTTGTTTCCTCAACAGAAAGGAAAATTGTACATTGATCCGGCTCAGTTTGATATGACTGTTGGAAAGACTATTGAATCAAGTGATCCGTTTGATGCCTTCTTCAATGGTGGTAGTAATGTCATTCAAGTTAATAAAATGATTAGAACTCCTCGAATGGCTATTGATGTTAAACCGTTACCGGCAAATAAACCTGCAAATTATTCTGGTGGAGTAGGAGAGTTTGCGGTATCTTCGTCCATAAGTAGCCAAAAGATAAAAACAAATGATGCTGTTACATTAAAAATCGTGATTTCCGGGACTGGTAATTTGAAGTTGATATCAGCTCCTACTGTGGACTTCTCGAATGATTTTGAGGTTTATGATCCTAAGACAGATAATAAGACCCTTCTTACTAAGAATGGAGTTTCTGGTAATAAAGTTATAGAATATTTAGCTATTGCCAGACATGCCGGTAAATATAAAATACCAGGCATTTCTTTTAGCTATTTTGACATTCAAAGCAAATCATATAAGACGATTAAGACTGAAGATTATGAAATTGTTGTAGAGAAAGGTGCTGGTAATGCGAGCCAAGTTGTTTCTAATTTTACAAATCAAGAAGAACTTAAAGTTTTAGGCGAAGATATTCGTTTCATTAAGAAGGGAGAAATCACAGAACTTGCTTCTCGAACAGACATGTTTTATGATTCTACTTTATATTGGATGTTTTATATTATACCTATTTTAAGTTTGATCACTCTTCTGATTATATATCGTAAAAAGGCTAAGGAAAATTCGAACGTCGCTAAAATGCGTAATAAGAAAGCCAATAAGGTCGCAAGTAAACGTATGAAGCTTGCTTCGAAATTACTTGATAATCATCAGAAAGATGCTTTCTATGATGAAGTTTTGAAGGCCTTATGGGGATATATTAGTGATAAGTTGAGTATTCCAGTGTCTCAATTGTCCAAAGAGAATATTGAGGACAATCTAAGAAATAAGGGGGTTAATCAAGATTTGATTACTGAATTTATTTCGACCTTAGATAGTTGCGAATTTGCCCGATTTGCTCCGGGAGATGAAAATCAGGCTATGGATCAAGTATTTAAGTCATCTATAGAGTTAATCAGTAAAATGGAAAATTCTATTAAATAAACGTTTGTAAAAAGATAAAATGATGAAAAATATAGTTTTGATAATAAGTCTATTATTGTTTATTCATTGTTTTCCACTTGGAGCAAAAAACATGAATAGTCTTAAGGAACAAGGTGATTCGGCTTTTGTTAAAGGTAATTATGAAATGGCTATTGATAGTTATGAATCTTTACTCAAGGGAGGCGAGTCTGCAGATGTTTATTATAATTTAGGCAATAGTTATTATAAAGCAGGAAAAATAGCTAAATCTATCGTTAATTATGAAAGAGCTTATTTATTACAGCCTGGCGATGGTGACATTAAAGCTAATCTTGAAGTTGCTCGTTCTAAAACCATAGATAAAGTAGAGCCTATTCCTGATATTTTCTTTATAGGATGGTTAAAGGCAATAGGTAACTTGATTAATCTTAATTCATGGGCTATAATTGGAATCGTTGGGTTTCTGCTATTTATATTTTCATTGTGTTGCTGGATTTTCTCTAAGCGAACCTCTTTGCGGAAAATAGGCTTTAGCTTTGGATTATTATTTCTCGTTTTGACTATTTGTGCTAATTTTTATGCATCTTATCAGAAAGATAAATTGTTCAATAGAAATGCTGCTATTATAATGCAGCCTAGTATAATTGTTCGTAGTACTCCAAGCGAGGGAGGTACAACTCTTTTTATCTTGCACGAGGGGCATAAAGTTTTCATTAAAGATAATTCTATGAAGGAATGGAAAGAAGTACGATTGGAGAATGGAAATGTGGGATGGGTTCCAACATCCTCAATTGAGGTTATTTAACAAATACATCTTACTGTTTTATAAAAAAAGATAAGCAAATAATTTGTTTTATCTTTTTTTTTTGTTATGTTTATAGCGTTATAAATAAACCGGAGTCATTAATCCATTAAATTTTATGATAATATGAGAACAATAACATTTAATGAACTGCGTAAGATCAAAGATTCCTTGCCGAGCGGTAGTATGCATAGAATTGCTGATGAATTAGGATTGCATGTCGATACCGTTCGAAATTTCTTTGGTGGGCATAATTTTAAAGAGGGGAAGAGTGCTGGTATACATCTAGAACCTGGTCCGGATGGTGGGTTGGTTATGATAGATGATACAACCGTTCTTGATCGAGCGTTGAGGATACTTGATGAGACGAGTTTTGGTATAGAACAAGAATCCAGTCTTGAACTGATTCATAATTAAAATATTTGTTTGATAAATCCCAATTACAATTTTTGTGATTGGGATTTTGTTTTCATTGTTAAACTTAAATAGGAGTAAATATGGAAGAAAAATTAGTAACATTAGCTATTCTTACTTACACGAAAGCTCAAATACTGAAGACCGTTCTTGAGAGTGAAGGCATTGAAACGTATATACATAATGTCAATCTGATACAACCTGTTGTTTCTTCTGGAGTTAGATTGCGCATTAAAGAGAGTGATCTGCCTAGGGCGCTTAAGATAACGGAAAGTTCAGCTTGGTTATCTGAGAGTATAGTAGGGGATAAGGAGCCAAAGCTTGTTGAGAAGTCGAATAAAATACTTATTCCAATTGATTTTTCCGATTATTCAATGGGTGCTTGTGAATTTGGTTTTAAATTGGCACAGAAAGAAAACTCAGAAGTTGTATTATTGCATGTCTACTTCACACCGATATATGCTTCTTCATTACCATATGGAGATATCTTTAATTACCAACTTGGAGATGATGAGTCTATTAAAAAAGTTGTACATAAAGTTCATGATGACTTAAATAATTTTTCTGACTCGATAAAGGATAAAATAGCTAAAGGTGAATTACCAAATTTGAAATTTACTTGTGTGTTACGCGAGGGAATTCCTGAAGAAGAAATCTTGAGATATTCTAAGGAACAGCATCCAAGATTGATTATCATGGGAACCAGAGGTAAGAGTCAGAAAGATGTTGATTTGATTGGTAGTGTAACAGCTGAAGTTATAGACCGCAGTAAGACGACCGTTTTGGCAATTCCTGAGAATACTACACTTAAGCAATTTGCGGATGCAAAACAAGTTGCATTTATAACTAACTTCAATCAACGTGATTTAATATCATTTGAATCGTTTTTTAGCAAATGGAAAGTTTTTGATTTCTCTGTGCATTTTATTCATTTGTCTGAATCTAATGACGACGCATGGAATGAAATTAAGCTAGCAGGGATAAAAGAATATTTTCATAAGCAATATCCTAAATTGGAAATGCATTATTCGGTTGTTCCTAGTGATGATTTGTTGCAAGGACTTGATAAGTATATCAAAGAACATAATATTGATGTTATTACTTTGGCCTCCTATAAGAGAAATGTTTTTGCACGACTTTTTAATCCAAGTATTGCTAGAAAAATGTTATTTCATTCAGATACACCGTTATTAATAATCACGGATAAACAGTAAATAGGTCCAAAATATCGAAATCTAGCAAATGGAATAATACATATTATGTTTAATATGAAAATGGAGATATTCCCCATTTTGATCATAAAATGAGTATAGCAGAATATAATGGATTGGTATAAGACAAAAAAGAGAGGTCGAAATTTCGACCTCTCTTTTTTGTTTAGGTATATGGTATACCTCTTATTCTTTCATAAGCTTGTCGATTTCTTCAAACTCAGGTCCCATATTCAAGTTATAATAAACTCTATAAAGTCCTTGTATCCATAAATCTTTCTGCTCAGGTTTTAAAGCTCTTGCTTTTTCATAGAAAGGTTTAGCTTCTGCATATATTTTTTTGATATTCTTTTGAGCCTCTGCATATTTAGGGTCATTGATATCTGTTGTTGACTTGTCTGCATACTCTTGTGCTTTCATAAGATATGCTAAGCCTACATTAGAATATGCTTCTGCATAATTAGGATCTTTTTCGATAGCTTTCTTGTAAAATTCAATAGCATTATCATAATCTTTCATGTTATGATATAAGTAAGCCTTTACATATAAATAAAGCTTGTTATTTGGATCGCTCTTAAGCATGTTGTCAGCGAAATCCATTGCTTTAGAAGCTTGATTTGAGCTATTGTAATAGTCAACTAAGTTAGCAAAGAAGTAATCATTTCCTGGGAACTTAAGGATTCCTTCTTCTAATGCTTTAATCCATTTTGCAGTATCTCCTTTAGATTTATAAGCATCAGCCATTAATTGCATCGCAAATTTACCTCCTTCTTTATCTGTAAGAGCAAATGGAGCGTATTTGATGACAGCATCTTTATCTCCTATTCGGTCAGCAGCTAGAGTTGCATAGTAAGCAACTTGAGGCATTAAAGTGTCATTTTTAGCTAATCCATTATCTGCTAGCATTGGGTAACTTGCAGATTCAACGTAAACGCCAAAGAATTTTAGAGCCTCTGCGTTTTTATTCATATTGAAATATTGAATACCACCATTGATCAAGTTAGGACGTTCCATTAGCATAGAAGAAGCATTTGCTTTTCTAAATTTGTTCTTAATCTTACCTTTTTCATTAGGAATTTGTGCCAATTCGTCACATTTCAAATAGTATTCATACATTTTAATAATGCTATTATATACCGCCAATGTGTCGTATGGTTTTCTTAAAAAAGCATTTTTCATTTCCTCTTCATTGACTCTCTTTTGAATAAATCCTGCTACATCCCAAGTTGCCGGATCATTTTGAGTTTCAGCATTTTTCATAGCTTCGCCAATTAACTGCTCAGCTTTTGCAAAATCAGGTTTTGAATCATTTGCGATGCTTTTAGCTTCTTTTACACTCTTTTCTTGTGCAAACATGAAACTAAATGTCATCAGTAAAACCATTGAAAATAATACTCTTTTCATGATTGATTGTTTAATTTAGTTATTAAATAATTTGTTTATTCATTAAAAGTTAAAAGAGCCTTGTCCGAAATCTTCAGAATCATTTGATTCCTTTTTTGATTCAGGTTGTTCTTCCTTTTCTTCGTTTATCGAGTTTTCATCGATTGATCCGTCTTTTTCTTCATCAGCAACTTCAACTTCTACAAGAGGTTCGTTGTTGATGATTGTGCCTTCGGCTTCTTCTGCTGGAACTTCATCTTCTAATGATTCACTAGTCACTCTGCAAACAGAGCCAATTTGATCATTTCTCTTTTCCAAATTAATTAGCCGAACACCTTGTGTAGCGCGTCCCATAACTCGTACATCGCTCATTTTTAAACGAATAGTGATTCCTGATTTATTAATAATCATCAAATCATTATCATCTGTAACCGATTTTATCGCAACAAGACTACCTGTTTTGTCAGTGATATTCATTGTTTTAACGCCTTTACCACCACGGTTGGTCTTACGATAATCTTCTATTTCAGAGCGTTTTCCATATCCTTGTTCAGAAACAACCATAACGGATTCTGAGTCGAGATCTTTAATGCATATCATACCGATAACCTCGTCTTGACCATCTTCGTCGAGTGTGATTCCGCGTACTCCTGTCGCATTACGGCCCATTACACGAACTGCTGATTCATGGAAACGGATTGCGCGTCCGTTCCGATTTGCAATAATTATTTCATTATTACCATTAGTCATGCGTACTTCAATAACGCTATCATCTTCACGAATAGTAATGGCGTTTACTCCATTTTGCCGTGGACGAGAATATTGTTCTAGAAGTGTTTTCTTGATAACACCTTTCTTGGTACAGAATAATGCATAGTGACTATTGATAAACTCTTGATCATCAAGATTTTTAACGCGTAGGTATGCTGTTACATTATCGTCAGAGTCTATGTTAAGAAGATTTTGGATAGCACGACCTTTAGACGTTTTTGAGCCTTCTGGAATCTCGTAGACTTTCAACCAATAGCACTTACCTTTTTGAGTAAAGAACATCATCGTGTTGTGCATGGTAGCTGGGTAAATATGCTCAACGAAATCAGCATCTCTCGTTTCGCTACCTTTCGATCCAACCCCACCACGATTTTGTGCACGGAACTCTGTTAAAGGAGTACGTTTAATGTATCCCATATGCGATATGGTAATAATCATCTCATCGTCAGAATAGAAATCTTCCGGATTAAACTCTTCAGATGAATAAACAATCTCAGAGCGTCTTACGTCACCATATTTAGCTTTAACTTCTTCAAGTTCGTCCTTTATCACTTTGCGGCAAACGTCATCGTCAGATAAGATGCTCTCTAAATACGCGATCTGCTTCATAAGTTCTTCATATTCAGCATGAAGTTGATCTTGCATCAATCCAGTCAACTGTCTCAATCGCATTTCAACAATGGCTCTTGCTTGTATTTCTGTCAAGTTGAAGCGTGACATCAATCCAGCAATAGCATCGTTTGGTGTTTTAGCAGCACGAATAATTCGGATAACCTCATCGATATTGTCAGAAGCGATGATGAGTCCTTCTAATATATGTGCACGTTCTTTTGCCTTTCTAAGCTCAAATTGTGTTCGTCGAATAACCACTTCATGTCTATGCTCAACGAAACATTTTACTAAATCTCTTAAATTTAGAGTTTTAGGACGTCCGTGAACCAAAGCCACATTGTTAACTCCAAATGACGTTTGCAAGGCGGTCATCTTGTAAAGTTTGTTCAATACAACGTTTGCGTTAGCATCACGTTTGATATCGATAACGATACGCATGCCGTCACGGTCTGATTCATCATTCACATTAGATATACCGTCTATCTTCTTTTCGTTGACAAGGTCGGCGATATATTTAATAAGTTCAGCTTTATTAACGTTATAAGGAATCTCTGTAACAACAATCTTATCGTGAGAGTCTCCGGTTTCAATTTCGGCTTTAGCACGCATAACGACGCGTCCTCTTCCTGTTAAGTAGGCTTCGCGTACACCGGTAATACCATAGATATATCCACCTGTTGGGAAATCCGGTGCTTTTACATATTCCATCAGTTCTTCGATGGTAATTTCCGAGTTGTCGAGATAAGCGTCACAAGCATCAATTACTTCCGATAAATTGTGAGGAGGCATATTGGTAGCCATACCGACAGCGATACCCGAAGCTCCATTTATCAAAAGATTAGGGATACGAGTTGGCATCACTTTCGGCTCAGACAAGGTGTTGTCAAAGTTCGGGTCGAAATCGACAGTATCCTTATATAAATCTTCCATCATGGCTTCGCCCAACTTATTTAAGCGAGCCTCGGTATAACGCATTGCAGCAGGACTGTCACCGTCAACCGAACCAAAGTTACCTTGACCATCAACTAGAGGGTAACGCATAGCCCATTCTTGTGCCATACGAACCATTGCAAAGTAAACAGATGAATCACCATGTGGATGGTATTTACCAAGCACCTCTCCAACTATTCTGGCGGATTTTTTATAAGGTTTATCTGATGTATTTCCAAGCTCCATCATACCATATAATATTCTACGGTGAACGGGCTTAAATCCATCTCTAACATCAGGAAGAGCACGTGAAACAATAACCGACATTGAATAGTCAATATACGATGATTTCATTTCTTCCTCAATGTTAATTTTTATAATTCTGTCTTGTTCAAGCATTTAAAATGATTATTAATTATACATTCAACGGTCTATCAAAAACCACGCTAAAGTACTACTTTTCGGCGATATACGAAAGTTTTTTGGACATAATCTTTACTCCTTCCCTATAATCACGTTTGCGTAATTTAATAACAGAATGTTGAAAGAAGGCGTTTTGACATTTTGATTTTTTCCCTATGCTACTTCCGCTTCTTTTCGCTATAATAGACGATTAATTTCAAATATTAGATTCTAATCCTGTTTGCATTTTTAATAAAAACAGTATTTATGTACAAATTGTTCCTTTTTGCGTGAAACATTTTGATTGTTATGTTAATTGGAGATATTATTAAAAGATTTTAATTCACAAGGATAAAAAAAATAAGATGGTTATGCTGCCTAAACTAGAACTGAAAAGGGGTTAAAATGGAAATAACTAAGCAATATCGTTACTTTCAATTATGATCACTCTATTTCCCGATCTGTGATAATAATCTCGCACTGCATTATTTTCCCTATTCCATTGTATAATTATAATCGCACATTGTTTTATTATAACGATACAATGGAATAATTTAAAAATGCAATGCCATTTTAAAAGATTCCAGGGTACATTTAGAGTTAGAACAAGAATCATCTGAAAAACGAGGTCAGATTAAGCTAGTTAAAAACGTTTTAGGAATCTATGAGTTAGAATATAGATGTTTTTTGTTTCAAATAGCTCTCTATAAGTACAATGAAGTGTTAAAATGAAAATTAGTTTAATGATATACCTTATATTATAAGTGTTCACAGAACAATTCTGGCATGGCATTTGTAGATATAGATATAGCATGAATAAAATTTATGCTTATATTTGTCAATGAATAGAGGCTCATTAATGAGATTTAGAAAGGAATATTTATGAATAGTCAGTTCTCACAAAAAGTATCCGATATTATTGTCTATAGCAAAGAAGAAGCGAATAGACTGAGGAACAGAGATATAAAGCCAGCTCATTTACTGTTGGGTATCCTACGCGACGGTGAAAGTAAAGCAATTGAGATATTATCAAAGTTAAATGTAGATTTGATTTTAATAAAAAAACAGATAGAAGACATTCTAAAAAGAGAGTCGGACGATTTATTATTGCCCGATGCCGATGTGCCAATGGCCAATGACACTGAGAAAGTGCTTAGAATGTGTATCCTAGAAGCACGTGGTTTGAAAAGCCCGATAGCAGATGTGCAACATGTTCTTTTAGCTATTTTGCGTGAAGATAATAATATTGCAGCGTCTGTGCTTCAGTCTAATAACGTTAGCTACGGTAAAGTCGTCGAGCAACTCTCTTTGCAACCGGATTCCGGCCCTCGGATGGGCTTTTCGGATGATGAAGACGAAGATGAAGAGCTTTCATATTCGCATGACGGTGGTCGTGAGCCGATCGATTCGCCTCAAACAAAGACCCAAAAGGCAGCGAATAGCACTCCTGTTTTAGATAATTTTGGTATTGATATGACCAAAGCGGCCGAGGAAGGGAAATTAGATCCTGTTGTTGGCCGTGAAAAGGAAATTGAACGTTTGGCTCAAATCTTGAGTCGACGTAAGAAAAACAATCCGATTTTAATTGGAGAACCAGGTGTGGGTAAATCGGCTATCGTTGAAGGGTTGGCACTCAGAATTGTTCAACGTAAAGTCTCTCGCATATTGTTTGATAAGCGCGTGGTTACTTTGGATATGGCTGCTGTGGTAGCAGGTACTAAGTATCGTGGACAGTTTGAAGAACGTATTCGATCTATTTTGAACGAATTGCAAAAGAATCCGAATGTTATTCTATTTATAGATGAGATACATACCATCATTGGAGCGGGTTCTGCGGCTGGTTCGATGGATGCGGCAAATATGTTGAAACCGGCATTAGCTCGCGGAGAGTTACAGTGTATTGGAGCAACCACACTCGACGAATATCGCAAGAATATAGAGAAAGATGGTGCATTGGAACGTCGATTCCAAAAAATCATTGTAGAACCGACGACGCCGGAAGAAACTTTGCAGATCCTAACTAATATCAAAGATAAATATGAGGATCACCATAATGTGACTTATACTCCTGCCGCACTTGAAGCGTGTGTGAAGCTTACAGGACGCTATATCACTGATCGTTACTTTCCGGATAAGGCCATCGATGCTTTAGATGAAGCCGGATCGAGAGTTCATTTATTGAATATCACTGCGCCTAAAGAGTTGGAAGAACAAGAAAATAAAATAGAAGACGTTAAACGTCTTAAGAATGAAGCAGTGAGATCTCAGAATTTTGAGTTAGCTGCAAGTTACCGCGATAATGAGAAACTTCTGACTGCCGAACTTGAGACCATGAAGAAGCAATGGGAAGAAGGTTTAAAGGCTAATCGTCAAGTTATTGATGAAGAAGATGTGGCTAATATAGTTTCGATGATTTCAGGCATTCCTGTTCAACGAATGGCTCAAGCTGAGGGTATTAAGCTTTCTGGGATGAAAGATCTTTTGCAATCGAAGGTGATAGCTCAAGATGCTGCTATAGATAAGCTGGTTAGAGCTATTTTGCGTAGTCGTGTTGGTTTAAAAGACCCGAATAGACCCATTGGTACTTTTATGTTTCTAGGTCCTACAGGCGTTGGTAAAACGCTGTTAGCGAAAGAACTGGCTCGATTTATGTTTGGCTCATCCGATGCTTTGATCCGTATTGATATGAGTGAATATATGGAGAAATTTACGGTCTCTCGCTTGGTTGGAGCTCCTCCGGGGTATGTCGGATATGAAGAAGGTGGTCAGCTGACTGAGAAGGTGCGCCGTAGACCTTATTCTATTGTCCTTCTTGATGAAATTGAGAAAGCTCATGCTGATGTCTTCAACTTGCTGTTGCAAGTCATGGATGAAGGCCGATTAACTGACAGTTATGGCAGAGTGGTTGATTTTAAGAACACTGTGATTATCATGACTTCGAATGTGGGTAGCCGTCAATTAAAAGAATTTGGACGTGGTGTAGGCTTTAGTAGTCATGCCGAAAGTAATGAGAAGACCTTCTCTCAAGGCATCATTCACAAGGCGTTAAACAAATCGTTTGCTCCGGAGTTCCTTAATCGTATTGATGAAATCATCACCTTCGATCAATTGTCTCTAGAGGCCATCACGAGAATTGTTGACCTGGAGCTTTCTGGGCTTGTAAGTCGTGTTAAATCAATTGGTTATAAATTAGAAGTTAACAAAGAAGTGAAGTTGTTTTTAGCTACAAAAGGTTATGATGTACAATATGGAGCTCGTCCGTTGAAACGAGCTATTCAGACTTATTTGGAAGACAAATTGTCGGAAATGATAATTTCTTCAACCTTGAAAGAAGGTGATACGATAGAAGTTTTGATGACTGAAGATCAAAAGGATGTTCAGGTTAAGCTCAAAGAATGAGTAACTCTAATTAAAGAATAATGCGTCAAAATGTCAGACTTTAGGGTCTGGCATTTTTTTTGTCTTAATTAAGAACGTAAACATAAAATATTCATCAATATAAAATATACATTATTATGCAAAAAGGTAATATTGGGGTTACAACAGAGAATATCTTCCCTATCATTAAAAAGTTTTTGTACAGTGATCATGAAATTTTTCTTCGTGAACTCGTATCAAATGCTGTAGATGCTACTCAAAAGTTGAATACTTTGGCTTCTATTGGCGAGTTTAAGGGAGAACTTGGAGATTTGACTGTTCGTGTTACGTTAGGTGAAGATACGATCACAATCTCTGATAGAGGTATCGGATTAACCGCCGAAGAGATTGATAAATATATTAATCAGATAGCATTCTCAGGTGCAAATGACTTTTTAGAGAAGTATAAGAATGACGCAAATGCAATTATCGGACATTTTGGATTAGGCTTCTACTCTGCGTTTATGGTTGCCAAAAAGGTTGATATTATTACTAAATCACATAAAGATGGCGCTAAAGCCATGAAATGGAGCTGTGATGGTAGTCCTGAGTTTACTATTGAAGAAACAGAGAAAGCTGATCGTGGTTCAGATATTATTCTTCATATCGATGACGACTGTAAAGAATTCCTTGATGAAGCGCGTATTAGTGGTTTGTTGAAGAAATATTGTAGCTTCTTACCGATAAAGGTTGCGTTTGGCAAGAAGAAAGAGTGGAAAGATGGTAAACAAGTTGAGACGGAAGAAGATAATATCATAAATGAGGTGGCTCCATTGTGGACACGTAAGCCTAGTGAGTTGTCTGATGAGGATTACAAATCGTTCTATAGCCGCCTTTATCCAATGTCTGACGAGCCTTTATTCTGGATTCATTTAAATGTGGACTACCCTTTTAACTTGACCGGTATTTTGTATTTCCCTAAGGTGAAGAGTAACATCGAACTAAATAAAAACAAAATTCAACTTTATTGTAATCAAGTTTATGTTACAGACTCGGTTGAAGGCATTGTTCCGGACTTTTTGACCTTATTGCATGGAGTTATTGACTCTCCGGATATTCCGTTGAATGTGTCTCGTTCGTACTTGCAAAGTGATTCTAATGTTAAGAAGATCTCTACTTATATTACAAAGAAAGTATCCGACCGATTGCAGTCGATCTTTAAGAATGATCGTAAGCAGTTCGAGGAAAAGTGGAATGATCTGAAGATTTTCATTAATTACGGCATGTTGACTCAAGAAGATTTCTATGAGAAAGCACAGAAATTTGCCCTTTTCACCGATACGGATGATAAGCATTATACTTTTGAAGAGTATCAAACGCTGATCAAAGATTCTCAAACAGATAAGAATGGAAATTTGATTTATCTATATGCAAACAACAAAGATGAGCAGTATAGTTATATTGAATCAGCTAAAAATAAGGGCTATAATGTGTTGTTGATGGACGGACAGCTTGATGTTGCCATGGTTAGTACCCTGGAACAGAAGTTCGAAAAATCTCATTTTACGCGTGTAGATAGCGATGTGATCGATAATCTTATTGTTAAGGAAGATCAAGTTAAGGAAATCTTAGCTGCTGATAAACAAGAAGCTTTGAGTGCTGCATTTAAGAGCCAGTTGCCTAAGATGCAGAAGATCGAGTTTAATGTAACCACTCAAGCTCTAGGCGAAATGGCTGCTCCTGTTATGATTACGCAAAGTGAATACATGCGTCGTATGAAGGATAT
>JBKEDO010000016.1:0-38942 GCA_047975405.1 Bacteroides sp. | reverse complement strand
TAGATAATGATGTAAGCAAATTTAATGAATTATAGGAAATTATCGATATACCTTTATTTAAATCTTTGGTTAAATTACCATTTTGATCAGAACTGTACTCTATCGACTGGTTAGAACCATTCTTAAAGTCAGCCGATTCAGAAATGTTAACCGTCGGAGCAGCATCCTCCACTGTAATCAATTGATTGCCTTGATAGCTCAACGTCAGATCATCAATAGCACCATAAGAGCTGGTTCCTGTACGTCCGGAGCGTTTAAGGGCTGTGATATTACCATGAGAATCATAAACATAAGAGGTTGAGAAGTTAGCTGTAGGCTTGTTCATCTCAGTATATCCAGCTTTGGTCAGTCTAAACAGGTTGTCATAGTTAAAGCAATAACTGCGAGAAGCCTCCTACTGATTAACTGCATTGATCGCAGACCAACTCATAGCGGAGATATTGCCGTCATAGTTGAGCCCATATTTGGCAAGGGAAGTAGAGGGTACATCCTGATAGTAAAGCGTTTCATCCAAGAGCGGATGTTATACGTATAATTGGTTCTAAGATTGGCTTGTCCGTTGCGTTGGTTGGACTGAAACCGTTCGAGCTCATCGTAGCTATTGCTAGCCAACAAGGTCTCGGCACCACCATTAAGTTGATGTTTCGTAGTCATAAGACGACCGGCATGATCATAAGTATACGTGTAACGTTCCTTCTGGATCAGTTTATTTTTAACTGAATGCACATGTTCCATCCTTATCGGTTTATCCACAAAATTATAGGCAAAGTAAGTCTGATCATAACCATCAAGGTGATTCGTGCTCTTCTCCCGAACGACTCTTGAGCGTTCATCATAATACTTGACGGTACAATCATAGCTCGGTGTAGTACCATCGTTCAATCTTGCGGTTATATACCGGTCAGAAGTCCTCTGGAGCTGGCCGTATAACGCTCTCCGTTGGGAGAAAGGCTTTTGAAAACGAAATTAGTGTCAGTAACTGCTGGAAAGCCGTTTGTACCCCAAAGGCCATTAATAGCAAGACCAATCCAACTACAAACATTTAAAGATCTTCAAACACAATAAAGGATCAGTTTTTCTTTAACTTCTCAATCTGCTGTCGTGCATATTGTTGTGTAGGTTCATCACCAAACTTATATTTTTACATAAATATTCTTTCTATAAAGTATATGCCCTATACCCCAAATTAAACAAATAAAAAGCAATGCATAGACTAAAGAGGCCTCATAATGACCTAATATAGGACTTAAATAATTAAACACGGCATCTGCAATTGAATTGTAGCTTGCATATTGAGATATTATGGTGAAAGGTGCTGAAAACAAAACAGATACGATTGTAGCTAAAACATATATAAATAAAGGATTTACCCCGAATACGACAAAGAAAGTCGACCATTTTTTATATAATCTTACGTCAACGATCCATATTAGCAACGACAGTAGGCTTGAAGCCATTCCTGTAGTAACCAAGACAAAACTAGGCGACCATATCTTCTTATTTAAAGGTAGACCATAATCTAATAGAAAACCACTAAATGTAAGAACGGCACCGATTATAAATAACTTTTCTATTTTATATCTTATGTCAATAGGTTTAAGGATGACTGCACCACAGCAGAATCCTATAAGGACGTGTGCTATAGATGGTATAGTACTTAAGATTCCTTCCGGATCAATGCCATTATCTCTATACATATGATTTTCTCCTAGAATGGTACAATCTACAATAGAAAGCAAATTTGTTGAATTATATTCATAGCCATTCCCTAAAATAAGCATCATGGAATATCCAATAAGAATAGATGCTATTATATATGGAATGTGTTTGTGTCTAATTAGGAGAACTGCTATTGCCGTAAATCCATAACATATAGCTAATCGCTGAAAAACGCCTAAAATCCTTACACTTTCCCACTCGGCCACTCTTTTTTCATATAAAGAGATAGCAAACCATGAAATAAATAAGCCTATCCCCCACATAATGCCAACTCGTTTAAGTATTTTCCACATTAATGGTGTAGAAAATTCAAACTGTGTCTTTTTTAAAGATATATAAGTTGATATTCCCATTATAAACATAAAAAACGGGAATATAAGATCTGTTGGAGTCAGACCGTTCCAGATAGAATGTTCAAGAGGAGTATAAATGTACTGCCATGAGCCAGGTGTATTGACAAGTATCATACCTGCAATGGTTATTCCTCGCAATATATCTATTGCTATTAATCTTTTTTGTTTTTCCATTGGTCTTTTTATCGAAAAATGGGATTGTTTTTACTTCATTTATATGAATTGAAACAATCCCATTAAAGGGTACCTTTATAGAGTTACGAAAATGTATGGTTCATGTTTTGCGTATTTCATTTTTACTCGTTTTGGATTTCCCACCCTACTATAGTGGAGATATATGGAATAATACACATAGCCGTTTTCCTTTGTCCATATCGCCCAGGGTGCCAGTTAGCGCCTAAATCTGTTTCCATATTGAAAAGATCTTGTTTGAGTTTTAAAAGATATATTGTACCATCGTTCTTTTCTGATACGATTTCTTCAAAATAGTTATATACTGGAGCCTGAATTGTAGGAGGGAAAATGCACAATATCTTTACATTACCATATAGCGTTTTTACCTGATTTATAATTTGAATATAAGAATGCTTAAATTCTTCTTTATAAGGATGAGGTTCTAGCGAAAAATCATTGGAACCCAAATTTATGACTACTAAGTCCGGCTTATAGCCTTTCCTATCCCATTTACAGGTATCAATTGTATCAAAAACATTCATCATAAGATCTTTCATTGTTTCTTTGGAAATCCGCACCGAATCACCATAATTTCTTGCTGCACCTTTGCCTGAATGTGCAATTAATGTATAATCTGCATCAAAATATTTTGCTACAACAGCAGCATACGTAAGGCCACAATTTTCGGTTTCTAAACTGAATGGATCTTTATAATTATTACTTTCCACACCATAACCGCATGTGTAAGAATCGCCTATAAACTCAATATGCCTTTTTACCTTAGAAGGCTGCCTACTTAACAATCCTGACTTAGATAGTATTACTTCGTGGATTGTTGTTTTACTATAAACCCCTTCGGTACATTTTTGAATTCTTATTTTGTGTTTTCTCTTATTATAATCCGACACAATATTCACAATTGTGTCCAATCCCGATAGTTTTATTTTTCTTTGTAGTTTATCATCAATGGAAATATTATAATAACTAGTTCCGGTTTCCGAAATTCTTAAAGAGAAGTCTCCTCCTGTAAAATATGTTTCCAAATAAGTCCCTATCCAATTAAATGATACATCACCGTTTGAATTTGAGATCGTTCGTCCCACATATTTTATATTTTCATCATTTCCTTTAAATGAATGAGCATATAAGTTTGAAGAACCGAGATAAAAAGATAAAATAATAAGAGTGAATAAAATTTTCATTTCAATATAAATTAGAATGTTTGGTTTTAATAATCAAAAGGTTTGATGTAATCAGCTCTGTATGCTTGATAGCTAGTTTTCAGAATACGACGTATTGTTCCTTTCTTATCACTAAATATGATAGCAAAACTTTGAGTTAAACTTGTTACTAACAAATCGTCACTGATAATCGATGCGCCTCCTTGATATGGTGTTTTATAAGATTCAGGTATATCTACGTTTGTTGTAACTTCGGCTGTTTTATTGATAGCATCTATATTAAAAGTAAGTACTCTCGATATTGTCTTGCGCAAGCCATTATCAAAAACCATAACATTATCAGGATTTACTGGATGTGAATCATGTATACCACTCATATACGATGATTCTGGGATATTAATATCTCCATTTTTCCCTAACCTATAAATCAACTTCTTTGTCTTTCTATCAATCTTCCATAATTGGCTTAACCAGTTGAATGTTACATAAATATCTCCATTGCTATCAAAACTAGAGCTATTAGCGTGAAGCCAGTCCTTGCATGGATTATTATTGGGATTCTCTTCCAGGTTAAGTTCTTTTGTGGGATCCATAACCTCAAAGCAATTCCATTGCCATACAATTTCACCTTTCATATTTATTATATTAACTCCATCTCCCCATACGACATCTTCGCTGCCTCCTCCTTGACTAGTCAAGTCAAACGTCTGCGGAACATTACCCACAAATATTATATTTCCATCAGGCATGCGTTTAACATCATGGTGTGGATATAAATCCGGAAAATCTTTATGAAATAAGATATTACCATAAAGATCCATAACAGCAATGCCATTGCCAACATTGCGATTGGCATTTGTACCTACAATACATTGAAAAGTTTGATGTATTGGATCAAATGATGAAACTCTCAGGTCTGTGTCATTGAAGATCTGATACCATACAACATTTCCCTCCGTATCAAGCAAAGACAGTGTATCAGTTCTTTTACATACACAAAGCAAATATCCTGGAATTTTCTCAGTCGTTTCATCTTCTATCATGATAAATGATGAAACCTCATCCGGAAGAGACTTTGTTGTAAAACTATAAACATCCGATTTGACATATTTCTCCCCTTGCTTTATATTGACGCAAAACTTATATGTAGTTTCTTCTTTAAGGAAGATAAGAGTTTGTTTGGTCTCTCCAGAGGCCTCACGCTCTTTTGTTCTTAGAATCGATTCAACATCACCTTCTTCCCAATACTCAATGTAAAAAGATGAAGAACTCTTAAAATTCATAAGAACGTTTGCCCTTAGTGCATTTTCCGTATCGATTGACGAGGTTACAGAATCCATAAATTCTGCAGAATTGTTTTCTGATGCATCGTCATCACATGAAGAAAGCATACAGAAAGCAAATACCCATAATATTAAAAAACGTAGTTTCATAATCATTTATAATTTTAAAAGCTTCCGATTGATTAAGATAAAAGTGTGTTAAGTTAATATCGGAAGCTTTTAAGTTTGTTATAGGATATACCTATTAAAAATTTCTACATTCGCTAAGGCTTGGATTCAAATCTTGCTCTCTCTTTGGAGCAGGGAAATAGCGCCTTATATCATTTTCCTTCAAGTCTTGAGGGTAGACTTTCCAGATAGCGCTATTGTCGGGTCTTTTCCCAGTCAATTTTAATGCACTTTCTTCAGAGCATAGTGTCGTGTACCTTATATCAGCGATATGTTTATCCATACGATCCTTCCATAGTCCCATTCTTATTAAATCAGTCCGTCTAACCCCTTCCGTATTTAATTCAAACAAGCGTTCATCACAAATAGCACTACGTAAATTCTCTTTAGTGGCATAATCATCTAGCTTCAAATTATGAGCTTGATTTTGGAATGCTCTTTCTCTTATTTCATTTATAAGATCTATTGCAGTTTGTGTTGGCCCATTAATTTCATTCAATATTTCAGCCTTGCAAAGAATAATATCAGCCAAACGCAGTAAGGGCATATTATTACCTGTATTATAATTATAACTTTGTGGCTTAGTATATTTATATTTTTGAGTATAGCCTTCTTCTAATTCATAAACGATATATGGCACTTCTTGATAAAGAGTTCCTTTATCTTCAGGCTTTGATGGTATACGATGGATGATGGAATTATTATATATATTCTTAAATTCTCTGAGAATTAACTTGGTTAATCGCTCATCGTCCTTGTCAAATTTCCAAATCATCTCTAAAGGCAATGCAAAATTGCACCATCCACAATCATAAGACCAAGGTGTAAATTCCATGCCTATAATAGATGTTCCGGATGGACTCTCCGAATTTGAACGAATAGTAAATATAAGTTCATTATTATATAAACCTTCATCGGTATAAGGATTGAAAATATCCCAAACATGTTCTTGCAAACTGTACACTCTTCCACGCATTTCTAATAAATCATCTGCATAAGTCAGTGCTGCATTCCATTCTGGTGTTGCGTCTTGTCCTGCTAGACGTAATCGACCGGCTGTTCTCATATGCAAACGACATAAGTAGCCTAAAGCAGCCCCTTTGGTTGCTCTTCCTGCATCAACTTTTTCACTAAAAAATTCAGGTAATCCATTATCCTCAATCGAAGCTGTAAGATCATGATGTATCTGTTTCTCTATATCTTCAATAGGGCTTGGTGGCAATATTGCATCTATTTTTATTTGACTGTCAGTAATCAATGGTACTTTATAGAATACATCGGACAAATTATAATATGCAAAGCCACGCATGAAATAAGCTTCTGCAAGCAAACGTCTTTTGTATGATAATGCCGCTTCCTCAGTATCGCCAAACATATCGTCCGACATCTCGGATATTTGTTTGATAGCTGAGTTAGCACGCCCAATAATTCTATAATTGCCATTCCACCAAGCAGCGATTTGATCATTTCCACTCAGACGTCCCTCATTAAGTATCTCAAGATCTAATTCTTTTTTATAGCAGACGTCCGTAGGTAAATCATTGATAGAAAAGATAGCCGATTGTCCTATCATTTTAAGTGGTTCATAGATTCCATTAACAGCGGCTAAAGCGTCTGAAGCTGTTGTAAATGCATTTTCATCAGTCAGTTCTGAATATACGACTTCCTCTAGTTCGTCATTACAGGACGTAAGAATAGGAAAAGTTGTTAAGATGCAGACAGATATTATAATAATTTTTTTATATAAATGTTTCATAGGATAAAAGTATTAGAATATTATTTTAACACCGGCATTAAAAGTACGATACGCAGGATAAGAGCTGAAATCTAAGCCTTGTGATACAGCACTGCCTCCATTAGCACTTGCTTCGGGGTCAAATCCTGAATATTTAGTTATTGTGAATAAGTTTTGTCCTCCAATGAATAGACGTAGACTCTTTAGATGTTTCTTTAAGTTTTTGATCTTGTTGACAGGCAAATTATATCCGAGTTCAATGTTTTGTAGTCGTACATAACTTGCACTTTCAACAAAACGAGAGTTAATATAAGAACCATATTTTACACCCGCATTCTTTTTATATCCATTACGAGGGATAGAGTTTGAAGGGTGATTCTGAGTCCATCTATCTCTTGAATCAGACAAACGGTTCTCGTCTTCCAATACAATACGCGATAAATTCAACATTTGTCCTCCTAATGCAGAGTCAAAGAAGAAAGAAAAGTCAAAATCTTTATATTTGAACTGGTTATTTAATCCCCATATAATATCCGGATTACCATCACCGATAACTGTTCTATCTTTACTTGTAACGGTTCCATCCTTATCTATATCGACAAATTTAGGATCTCCAGGAATGGAGTTTGGTTGAGCAGCATATGTTTCACCATTCTGAATAATTCCATCAAATACATAGCCATATAAAGAACTTAAAGCTTTTCCTTCTTGCAACAAAGCATATTCTTCATATTCATACCAACCATGTGGAGAAACTTTCTCATATCTGGCTTCACCCTTATTTAATGACACAACTTTATTTTTATTGCATGAAGCATTAAAGCTCGTTACCCAGCTGAAATTCTTAGTTGAAATATTGTTAGACTTAATAAACAATTCAAAACCCTTATTCTCTATTTTACCATTATTACCCATAAATGTCTCAAATCCTCCTGTTGAAGTTGATACTGAAATAGGATTAAGCAAATCTTCTGTTATTTTAATATAATGATCAAAATTGACCTCAATTCGGTTATTAAAAAGAGTAAAGTCTATACCAAAGTCTAATTGCCTTGTTGTTTCCCACTTTAAATCCTTATTGCCAGGATTAGATGGGAACATACCTTTTACAATTTGATTACCGCCCAAATACACATCACCCATCGCAAATTTCACTTGCGATAAATAGTTTCCTATACCATCATTACCCGTTATACCAAAGCTGCTACGAAGCTTAATATTCGAGAATATTGATTTAGCAAAACTCATAAAAGGCTCTTCACTTAGTTGCCATGCAAGAGAAGTAGAAGGGAAATATCCCCATTTTTGATTAGGACCGAAATTAGATGCTCCATCGGCACGAATTGACGCATTTAAAATGTATTTATCATTCAAAATATATTCACCCTTTGCAAAGAAAGAAGACGTTGTATGTTTATCTTTACCTGAACTGACAAAATCAATTCTTTTACCTGCCCCTATATTATTATACTTAAATTCGTCCGTTGAAAATCCGCAAGCCTGCATTCCACTACTTTCAGACACATAGTTTGTATATGTACCTCCTAGTATGAATTTGAGGTGATGCAATTTACCTAATTGCTGATTATAGGTTAATAAAGCATCTAACTGATGTTGATCACTTTTCGCACTTTGAATTATAGCCTGTCCTTCATTGGCTTTACCTACATTGGTTGTTTTAGGATAATATTTTTGTGCCTTAGTATTATCATTACCATAGGTATATTGCATACGAGCTGTTAGATTCTTAAGAATATCGACTTCTCCGAATAATGTTGCATACATACTATTGGTCACACTTTCAAAATCAACATCATTCAATTCGTTTAGAATCGCAGGCTTTCTACCATCTTCGCCAAACACTGTTTTTCCAGATGGAGTTACCAATGGACTTTGTATAAACAGATTGTACATAATATTATCTGTCGCGACATTTGTCCCCATATTCAGATAATTCTTTCTTGCACGTGACAAATATACATTTGTACCAAAACGCACCTTTTCATTCAATTTATACCCCATATTCATACGGCTACTGAATCGATTAAATTCCGTATTCTTTAAAATGCCCATATCATCGGTATAGTTAGCCGAAATAGCCATTGAAAGTTTTGAGCTTCCTCCTGTAACACTTAATTGATGCTGCTGTGTCTGTGCCGTTTGCGTAGCTTCTTTAATCCAATCGGTGCCTGCTCCCTTATATTCTAGCTGCTTTTCTGTATATGGTGCATTACCTACAGAACCATTTTCTCTCCATGAATCCATGGCGTAATTAATACTTTCTTGCGCATCCATTAAGTTCCAAGGATTATTTAGCTTCTTTATAGAGATATTATATGAATAAGAGATATTAAAATGTCCTTCTTTGCCCTTTTTAGTTGTAATAATGACCACACCATTTGCCCCTCTTGCACCATAAATAGATGTCGCAGCCGCATCTTTAAGTATCTCTATTGATTCTACATCTTCTGGATTAATCTGATTACCTATAGAAGTCTGAAAACCATCAATCACATATAAGGGCTCATTATTTGAACTTACAGAAGAAGCCCCTCTAATTCTAATAGAAATTCCACCACCAGGTTCATTGGAATTTTGTCTTACGAGGACTCCTGCAGCTCGTCCTTTAATGAGTTGAGCCGCATTGGTTACAACTCCCGCTTTTATATCATCTGTCTTTAATGATGTAATTGCTCCTGTTATATCTCTTTTACGTGTTGTGCCATATCCAACGACTACTATTTCATCAAGATTAATTGCACTTTTTGCTAGTTTTACGTTTAGATCATTGCCATTTTTTATAGTTATATTCTGACTTTGCAATCCGATATACGATATTGTCAGCACTTGACCATTGTTTACTTTAATTGTAAATATACCATCTATATCAGTTGTAGTCCCCACATTCGTATCTTTTATTACAACAGTGGCACCAATAACCGGCTGATTATCTGTTTCATCTATAACTTGCCCATGAATAGTATTCTGCCCATGAATAGTATTCTGCCCATAACAAAAACTACACGACAATATTAGAAAGGTCATAAAAAGGTAAATAGTTCTTTTTTTCATACTACGAGTATTCTTAAATAAAGGTTAATTAACTAGGTTTGATTTAAAGATAATGATGGTCTCTTTTATGTTCTCATTGTATTATTTAATTAGATTTATAATGGGGGCAAAGCTATTGGTAATGGTTAAATAGCACATCCGGATCTGTACTGAATAAATCCTTTCTTGTCCTTTTTCCCTTTATAAGAATTCGAATACTATATATATTTCTTAATTTTGTTTCTATAAAGTTTCAAAAAACCAATACTATGAATAACCGTTACTATATATTCTCATTTTTGTTATCTCTTTCTTTTCTAAATATTGATTGGGCTAATGGATACAATAATTATCATTATAAGCAAGTATCTTTTGAACAAGGCTTATCTCAAGGCACAATAAATAGCTTGTACTTGGACCACAATGGAACAATGTGGGTTGGAACGAATTCGGGATTGAATACATTCTATAAAGATGAATTTGTGGTATATAAGCACGACGATTCGAATACCTTTAGCCTACCAAGTAATATTATTTATTATGTCTTTGAAGATGCATTAAATAATATTTGGGTTTCGACGGATAAAGGTTTGGTTATGTATGACGCCCCATTAAATAGTTTTAAGTCAATCTCAAGTAAAAATCAGCTGATAACTGATACCATGTATTCCTATATTCTATTATCCGACGGCATTTTATTTTCTTCTGCTAATGGCTTCTATAAATACTCATATAAGACTCGAGAAGTCAAAAAAATATCTATAAAAGGGAGTTCTAACGAAACTTTTTATTTTGATCAGATAAGTAGGCTTGATAATGGGCATCTTCTTTTGAGGAATAGAATGAAAGGTTTATATAAACTTAGATTATCAGATTATAGAATCGAGAAAATGGGGAACCCTTCATCGCAAAATGTAATGGCTATATGTTGCGATGGTAGAGGGAATTATTACTATTCTATTTATAAGAAAGGTATTTGGGGATATGATAAGAATGGCAATAATTTATTTCATCTGTCTACAACTAATTCTAAAATGACAAACGACATCGTTTTATGTATGACTTTGCATAATAATCGTTTATGGATAGGGACAGATGGAGGTGGCATAAGTATTATAGATTTAACGATTCCTTATAAAATACATTCACTGCAACATAAACCGGGATGTATTGGTACATTACCCAATAATTCTATAAAGACATTGTATGCAGATCATCAGAATAATTTATGGGCCGGTACTGTAAGAGATGGTCTATTTAGTATTCAATCCGTACCGTTTCGAACATATAAAGACGTTTGCTTAAAAAGTCCGAATGGGATAAGCGAGAAAGTGATTAACTGTCTGTATGAAGATGAATCAGGCGTTTTATGGATAGGAACAGATGGTGGTGGATTAAATAGCTACGATGCTAAGACCGATCGTTTTACACATTACCAAAATTCTTTTGGAAGAAAAATCGTTTCAATCAATAAATACTCTGAAACAGAACTCTTAGTTTCTGATTACGAACGAGGACTTTGCATCTTTAATAAAAGAGCCAAGACTTTTAAACCTTTTATGATTGTCGATAATTCAATTAACAACCATGAATGTTTTAGTGGATATGCTGTTTTTCTAGATAGGATGTCTGATAATGAGATTCTTATAGAATCAATTGATACATATTTATATAATCTTAGATTAAAAAATTTCAGAAAGCTAATAATAAAGGAACTTAAGGATAATATTGGTGCAATGCGCTTTATATATGCGAATAAAGATAAGGCCTTCTTTAGATCTGCTAATAGAATTTTACTTTTGGAGAAGCAAAAGCTGGAAATTCATAAAGTATATGATCTGCCTAAAAGCGAATATATAAATACTGCCGCATGGGATGGGGAAAATAAAATTTGGCTTGGAACAGAGGTCGGTTTAAGTTATTATAATATGAGCGACAAGAAATTAAAGCGTATTAAAACACGGCTTTTTAATGGCGTTTCCATGTTGTTTTATGACGATAGAAAACGTTTATGGGTAAACTCGCAGAATATGCTGTTTTTGTATGATGATAAAAAAAACAAGTTTACACAATGGGGAAGTAGCGATGGATATACCGGTAATGAAATACTATCGCCTCCCATTATCTCACAAAAAGATTCAGTTTATTATATGGGAGGGGTCTCAGGACTTGTAAAAGTAGAGAAAAATATAAAAATATCCGAAGGTATTGCACCTATTATTAAACTTAGTGACCTTATTATAGATGGCAGAATGATGCAAACAACAGAGAAAATATCATTGAAACATGATTATAAATCCTTGGCTATAAAAATAAAATCAATTGATACAGATATTTTCCGAGATATGCTATTCAGATATACCCTTAAAGGGTATGATATGGTTCCTATTGAGACTTACAAACATAGTCTCTCATTGCCACATATGCCACATGGGAAATACAAATTATATGTTTCATGCAATACAAAAGAGGGAAATTGGACAACACCCATTTTGCTATTAAACATCACTGTAGAGGCCCCATGGTATCAACATCCTTTATTTATCATTTCTATGTTAGGACTGATAATTCTGATTATTTATCTTTTTATCCGATATACATTGAGGAAAAAAGAAAAACGATTAGCGTGGGAGATGAAAGATCATGAGCAACAAATGAATGAAGAAAAAATTAAATTCTTTATGAATGTGAATCATGAATTGCGTACTCCTCTAACTCTCATTTATGCACCATTAAAAAGATTGCTTGAGACTAAGAACATTGGAACTGATGTAAAACATGATTATATCATTAATGATGATGTGATTGCCGTATTAAGAGGAATGTATAAACAGGCTTCAAAAATGCGGGATATAGTAAACATGGTCCTTGACCTTAATAAAATGGGCAATATAGATATTATAGCAATAAAATCATCAATTTCATTGAATACATGGATACGTGAAATTTGTGAAGACTTCAGAAAGGAATTTGATTATCAGAATATCAATCTTCAGTATAATCTATCAGAAAAGATAAAAAACGTCATGTTAGATTCGTCAAAATGTGAAATTGTTCTTTCCAATTTCCTTATGAATGCTCTGAAGTTCAGCTATCCTCATACAACAATCATAGTAAGTTCCTCAATCGAAAAAGATTTCATCAGAGTTTCCGTATCAGATCAAGGCATAGGACTGAAGGACACCAATGTATCTTGTCTATTTGAGCGCTATTATCAAGGCGATCATAATAAAAATGGATATGGGATAGGTCTATCTTATGCAAAAGCACTTATTGATGTACAAGGTGGTCAAATCGGGGCTTTGAATAATATCGAGAATGGGGCTACTTTTTATTATGAGATACCATATGACGGCAATAATGGAGAATTAATATCGAGCGATTCAAAAACAGAATCTGATCTCATTATTCCAACAAGCTTAACGAATATAGAAATAACAGGTCTGGAAATGGCAAAATACACAGTAGCAATAGTTGAAGACAAAATAGAATTACAGAATTTTTTAAAATCTGAATTAATTAAAATATTCAAAAAAGTATATGTTGCATCTAATGGAAAAGATGCTTTACAAATGATATTGAAAGATGCGCCAGATGTTATAATAAGCGATGTTATGATGCCATATATGGACGGATATGAGTTATGCAATCAGATAAAAAGTAATATAAGTATTAGCCATATACCTATTATTCTTTTGACAGCAAGAACAGACGAAAGAAGCACAACATTAGGATATAAATCTGGAGCAGATGTATATATGCCCAAACCGTTTGACATGGAAACATTAGTTTCTATATTACGTAACCAACTGAAAATGCGTGAACAAATACGATCCTTCTTCAGCCGTGGTACAATGGATAATATGATAATCGATGCTCTTACAACCAATAATTTAGATGAGATGTTCTTAAAAGAGCTAAATGAGATTATATTAAATAACATCAGTAATATCCATCTCGATGTAAAATTATTAATGAGAGAACTGGGAATATCCAGAACCCCTCTCTATAATAAAATTAAAGCTTTAACCGGAATAGGTGTAAATGAATATATCAATAACATTAGAATTCAGCAAGCAAAAAAGTTATTAGAGAGCACAGACAAAAGTATTACAGAAATATCAGATACTGTGGGCTTTACCTATCAACGCTATTTCAGTACAATATTTAAGCAGATAACGGGAATCAGCCCTAGTGACTATAGGAAGGAAAGGAAAAAAGAAAGGACATTAGAGAAAAAAATACCGTAAGCATCCGAGACCCTGTGCAAGGACCTTTAACGTACATCTTGCAACCTTGTTTTCGCCACTCAGTACACTATTAGTACGCTACAAAAGCATAATCCCCTGATAATTTATAATTATCAGGGGATTTTAGTACCCAGACCCGGGGTCGAACCGGGATGGAAGTGAATCCACTGGTGTTTGAGACCAGCGCGTCTACCGATTCCGCCATCTGGGCGTCATTGATTTCTCAATTGCGGTGCAAAGATACAGCTTTTTTTTTACCGAGCAAATATTTACTAAAAAAAAGAATAAAAAAATCAAATCCATTGACGTTGTATCGGTTATTACAAGAATAAGATGTACCTTAGCAGAACCTTATAAAAAGTTTAATATCATGAGTAATAGCAACAATTACTGTGTCATTATGGCCGGAGGAATCGGTAGCCGATTCTGGCCGTTCAGTCGAAAGACTTTCCCGAAACAATTCTTGGACTTTTTTGGAACCGGCCGCTCCCTACTCCAACAAACATACGATCGGTTTCTAAATATTGTTCCTTCGGAAAACATAATTGTGATCACCAATGCCATGTATGCAGATTTGGTGAAACAACAGCTTCCTCAACTTCATGATTATCAAATATTATCGGAACCCGCACGGAGAAATACGGCTCCTTGTATTGCATGGGCCTCTTATCATATTTTAGCCCTAAACCCCAATGCCAACATTATTGTCGCACCATCCGATCATCTGATTCTCAAAAATGCAGAATTTGAAACGGTAGTCAATAAAGGACTTACATTTGTGTCTCAATCCGACAAACTACTCACATTAGGCATTAAACCTAATAGACCGGAGACGGGATATGGTTACATCCAAATAGCGGAAGAAGAATCAGAGAACTTCTTTAAAGTCAAGACATTTACCGAAAAGCCAGAGCTTGAAATTGCAAAGGTTTTTGTGGAAAGTGGAGAATTTTACTGGAATTCAGGCTTGTTCATCTGGAACGTAAAGACCATTACTAAAGCAATACAGACCTATTTACCCGAGATCTCAGCTAAATTATATTCAAAGCCAAATCTCTATAATACTCCTCAAGAAAAGGCTTTTATTGAAGAGGTCTTCCCGGCCTGTCCCAATGTTTCTATCGACTTTGGGCTGATGGAAAAAGCGGACAATGTCTATGTATCCTTAGGAGATTTTGGATGGTCGGATCTCGGAACTTGGCAATCTCTTTATGAGCTATCACCCAAAGATCAAAATGAGAACGTAACGCTGAAAGGACAATCGTTGATTTACAATAGTCGGAATAATATTGTCGCCCTGCCGGAAGACAAACTTGTTGTGATTGACGATCTAGAAGACTATCTCGTTGCCGAATCGAATAATGTGTTAGTCATCTGCAAAAAAGACAACGAACAAGCTATTAGGAAATATATCACAGATGCCCAACTCAAACTAGGCGAACATTTTATCTAGCATAAAAAAAGGGCATCTTATATAAGATGCCCCATATATTATCATCATAAGCTTAGAGGAAGGATTGAATAGCTTTAGCAATAGCTTGAAATTCCTGAGGTTCAAGCTTGAGTTTTGGATTGGAGAATAACATATCCGATTCTTTTTGCATCGGGATCAAATGAATGTGAGCATGAGGCACTTCTAAACCAATAACAGTCTCCCCCACTTTTTTACAAGGAAATGCCTTTTGAATAGCCAAAGCCACCTTTTTAGCAAAAACATGCATTAAAGCCAAGTCCTCGTCACACAAATCGAAAATATAATCAACTTCTTGCTTAGGGATGATTAAAGTGTGTCCCTTTGTTAAGGGATTGATATCAAGAAAAGCAAAAAACTTATCATCTTCGGCGATCTTATAACAAGGAATCTCACCTGCGACGATCCGACTAAATATTGTTGCCATAAATACTACTTTTATAGATTAAAAAGGCAAACTCTAAATCAGAGCTTGCCTTTTTGTTAAAACGAAATATTCATTATCTCTAAAGAAATCTGACCTTGAGGAACGGTAATCTCTGCAACATCACCAACCTTTTTACCAAGTAAACCTTGAGCAATAGGTGTGTTTACTGAGATCTTTCCTTCTTTTAGGTTTGCTTCAGCCTCCGAAACAATGGTGTAAGTCATTTTCATGCCATTTTTGACATTTTTCAACTCAACCTTATTTAGGATCTGAACTGAGTCTGTTTTCAGTTTAGACTCATCAATGATTTTTGCATCTGCAATAATCGACTTCAACTTACCGATTTTCATTTCAAGAAGACCTTGAGCTTCTTTTGCTGCATCATACTCGGCATTCTCCGACAAATCCCCTTTGTCTCTAGCTTCAGCTATAGCAGCAGAAATCTTTGGACGCTCCACTGTCTCCAATTCTTTCAGTTCCGCCAATAAATTCTTGTAACCTTCTTCTGACATATAAGCCATGATGTTTTCCTCCTTTATTTTATTTTAATAATATGCGATCAAAACCTTATATAAAACAAAAAGAATTCCAACATGCTTATGCTGGAACCCTCCTGTTTTTATTTTTGTACAAAGATAACCTTTTAACTTATACGTGTCAAGCAAAAAGGAATGCTATGTAACATATTTAAATGAAATATGCCAATTTATAACAACTTAAAGCATTGACTTAACCGTTGCATCAAGATCCTTTATTTCTTCCCCACGAGCTTTTAATTCTCCATTCCGGTTGATTAAAAAAATCGATGGTACTTCTCGAACATTATAGACCGAAACATTAGTTGAGTAAACTCCCGCGGCATCACGCACACAAACCCATGGTAAATTATCGGCAGATGTTTTCCAGAAATGTTCATCAGCATCCAAAGAAATCTGATAGATTTCTAAACCTTGAGCACTATATTTGTTATATAAATCACGCAATAAGAGATTGTGAGGTGCACCTGCTGCAGATTGAAACACTGAGAAGTCAAGCAAAACCACCTTACCTTTTAAATCGGTCAATTTACGAACATTACCTTTCAAATCGCGCAAGGAAATGTCTATCAAACCGGCCTCAGACACTTTATCCTCAGAAATCTCCAATGTTTTAACCTGTGGTTGACGTGTGTTCTTCATACCCTTAATCACAATATTGTAAAGATTCTTTGAGCGAATGGCATGAGGATACATATTGTTCAAACTTGTAGCTACAGCTCCAAAGCATTTAATATCATCGCGACTATTTAAAGGATCGAAAATCAAATAATCATTGACCTTCTGGAATAAAGCAAAATAGGCTGCAGAAGTGTTTGGAGCAGCAAAAATATAGTTCAGCTTAACATCCTCTTTATAACGATTCATAACAGTAGACAAGCTATCTTGGAAGTTATCATAACCTATTGCATTTGCACGCAAAGCGGCTTGCAACTTATTCACATCATCTTGTAAACGTATCTGTTTAAGCGTAAGCTCTTTAATTTTATTACTATTTTCCGATCCTTCAACCGAGTAACTTGTTGGGAAACTTCCGCTAGAAGCCTCTATTTTGATCGTCTCCGTAGAATCAACTGAAAAATTAATAATTTTATCCTCTAGACGTAAACGATAAAATTCCGGAGATTCCGGACGAGATTGTTTAAAACTAAAGGTTCCGTCTCCTTTCAATTTCACAGAATCTAAAGCGACAACACCCTCTAAACCAGAAGACTCTAGATAAAGCATTTTTCCATCAGCTTCCGCGACTGTTCCCTGAATATTAAATTGAGGTTCAGATGTACAAGAAGCCAAAGCTATAGCTGTTAATGTAACAAAAGTTATCTTTTTCATAAATATGTGTGTTATTTTTAATTGCAAATATACGTCTTTTAAGGATTCAGCAAAGCTTTTTGGTTCGTTCTTGCTCTCAAATTCTAAAAAAAACAAATAACAGACAACTTTTTACCTCATTTCCACATAATTACATGGAAGAAATATGTATCTTTGCAAGAATTTTGAAAGAAAAAGTATAGATAAAACAATTTTTATGATTAACCCAATTGTTAAAACGATCGAGTTACCTGATGGAAGAACCATCACGCTCGAGACGGGAAAGTTGGCAAAACAGGCAGATGGTTCTGTAATGCTACGCATGGGAAACACCATGTTGCTGGCTACTGTTTGTGCCGCTAAAGATGCAGTTCCCGGAACTGATTTCATGCCACTACAAGTAGAGTACAAAGAAAAATTTGCCGCATTTGGTCGCTTTCCAGGTGGATTCACCAAAAGAGAAGGTCGTGCATCCGATTACGAAATTCTAACTTGCCGACTTGTTGACCGCGCTCTACGCCCTCTATTCCCTGATAATTTCCACGCCGAAGTATACGTAAACATTGTCCTTTTCTCTGCAGACGGTGTTGATATGCCTGATGCATTAGCCGGTTTAGCCGCTTCTGCTGCTTTGGCTGTTTCTGATATTCCTTTCAATGGCCCTATTTCCGAAGTACGTGTTTCTCGTATCAACGGTGAATTTGTCATTAACCCAACTTTCGAACAACTTGCACAAGCCGACATGGATATCATGGTTGCTGCCACATACGACAACATCATGATGGTAGAAGGTGAAATGCACGAAGTTTCAGAAGCCGAACTTCTTGAGGCGATGAAAGTTGCACATGAAGCCATTAAAGTACATTGCAAAGCTCAAATGGAATTAACCGAAGCTGTTGGCAAAACAGTGAAACGCGAATATTGCCATGAAGAGAATGACGAAGAGTTAAGAAAAGCGGTTCATGAAGCTTGTTATGAAAAATCATACGCTGTTGCTCAATCGGGCAATAACAACAAACATGAACGCCAAGATGCTTTTGACGCCATCTGCGAAGAGTTCAAAGCTCAACTATCGGAAGAGGAATTAGCAGAAAAAGAAGCTTTAATCGACCGTTACTATCATGACGTTGAGAAAGAAGCTATGCGTCGTTGCATTTTGGACGAAGGAAAGCGCTTGGATGGTCGTAAGACTACAGAGATTCGTCCAATTTGGAGTGAAGTCGGTTACCTACCCGGACCTCACGGATCAGCAGTCTTTACTCGCGGTGAAACACAGTCTTTAACTTCAGTCACTCTAGGAACAAAACTAGATGAGAAGATCATTGATGATGTGCTTACTCGTGGCAAAGAACGTTTCCTATTACACTATAATTTCCCTCCATATTCTACAGGTGAAGCAAAGGCTCAACGTGGAGTGGGACGTCGCGAGATTGGCCACGGCCATTTAGCATGGCGTGCTCTTAAAGGAATGATTCCTGCAAATTATCCATATGTTGTACGTGTTGTTTCAGATATTCTTGAATCAAACGGTTCTTCATCAATGGCTACTGTTTGTGCAGGAACACTTGCCTTAATGGATGCCGGCGTTCAAATCAAAAACCCAGTATCGGGTATTGCAATGGGATTAATCAAAAATGCCGGAGAAGACAAATATGCTGTATTATCGGATATCTTAGGAGATGAAGATCACCTTGGAGATATGGACTTCAAAGTAACCGGTACTAAGAATGGTATCACAGCAACACAGATGGATATCAAAGTGGACGGATTGTCTTATGAAATCTTGGAACGTGCATTGAACCAAGCTAAAGAAGGCCGTTTGCACATCTTAGGTAAAATAGAAGAAACCATTGAAGCTCCACGCGAAGATCTAAAACCTCACGCTCCGCGCATTGAAACCATGATGATTCCTAAAGAATTCATCGGTGCCATCATTGGCCCTGGTGGAAAGATCATCCAAGGCATGCAAGAAGAAACGGGTGCAACAATTACCATTGAGGAAATTGATGGTATGGGACGCATTGAGATCTCAGGAAATAACAAAAAAAGCATTGATGATGCCACTCGTATCATTAAAGGTATCGTAGCTGTTCCTGAGGTTGGAGAAGTCTATAAAGGAAAAGTTCGTTCAATTATGCCTTATGGTGCTTTCGTAGAATTCTTACCAGGAAAAGACGGTTTACTTCACATCTCAGAAATTGACTGGAAGAGACTAGAGACAGTAGAAGAAGCTGGCATCAAAGAAGGTGATGAGATCGAAGTTAAGCTGATGGATGTTGATCCTAAGACAGGTAAATTCAAACTTTCTAGAAAAGTTTTGTTACCTAAGCCTGAGAAAAAATAAAAACATATTTATAGATCTGACACTATAAAATGGTTTGATTCGTTTGAATCAAACCATTTTTTTTGCATTTCTAAGAAAGTTTATGTTCTTTTGTCAAAAGATAAGACAAGAGCAAAAAGGTAAAAAAAATGCAAACCACAGAATACTCTTCTTCCCTTCATCAATTTTCAAAATTCTTTCTAGACAACAAAGAAAGTTTTTTGGCCTTTGCCTATTCCTATACGAGAGATAAGGAAGAAGCTGAAGATATTCTCATGGAATCGATGATTGCACTTCTAGAGAACAAAGAACGCTGGGCAAAAGATTCCAATTGGCATGGATTACTACTCACAATCATAAAAAATAAGGCCTTAAACTTCCTTGCCAGAGAACAGACCAGATTACGTGCAGAGGAAGAAATCAATAATCACAAACAGCGTGAACTCAATTTACGAATTTCGACACTAGAGGCTTGTGACCCTGACCTAATATTTGATAAAGAAATTCAGCATATCGTTCAGAGAACACTCAACCAAATGTCCGAACAGAGTAGAAGAATATTCATTTTAAGTCGATACCGTAATCTACCTAACAAAGTCATCGCAGAGCAGCTTGGTCTTTCGGTAAAAAGTGTAGAATTTCATATTACCAAATCCTTAAAATTACTACGGAAAGAACTCAAGGATTACCTCATTTCTCTTTTATTATAAAAAAATAAGCTTTTACCGTTAGGGATACTAGGCATGACTCTGTTATATATACAACATGGGGAAAAACACCAATATAACAACATCAAATGTCTATGGAAAGAGAACAACTACATAAATATTTTAAAAACGAAATTACAGTCGAAGAAGAAGCACAAATTTTAGACTGGGTAGAGTCCTCTCCCGAGAATAGAGCTCTTTTTGAAAAAGAGCGTCTTTTCTTTGACATGACACTATTCGCCACTCCTAAGGCAAAACGCCAAACTACTCCTCAAACAAACTTAATAAGAATAATGAAGTGGGGAGCACGCATAGCTGCTACGATCATCATTATTCTCGGTTCTCACCTTCTATTGAAGGATTACCAATACAACAAGCATGCCTATTGTCAAACGGTAACCGTTCCATCGGGACAAAGAGCACAAATTATATTAGCAGATGGAACTAAAGTTTGGCTAAATTCAAAATCAACATTAACCTACTCATCAACTTTTGGACGAGACGAACGTAATGTAAATCTCGACGGCGAAGCTTATTTTGAGGTTACTAAGAATGCAAGAATACCCTTCTATGTTCACACAGAGAAAAATCAATTAAAAGTTGTTGGAACACAATTTAATGTTTGTGCATATGCCGGCAGTAACGAGTTTGAGGCAACATTAGTAGAGGGAATAGTAGACGTATATGCCAATAAAGATCTTTCAGCACCCATCACTCGATTAAACAAAGACGAATTTTTCTTCTTACAAAAGGGTAAATATATAAAGAAGAAACTACCATCATATGATTTTTTGAAATGGAAAGAAGGATTGTATTGCTTTGATGATGCGCCTTTCAGTTGTATATTAAACAAACTTGAGAAGTACTACAACATGACCATTCAAGTGACCGATTCTGTGCTCTTGAATTATCGTTGTACCGGAAAGTTTAAAGAACAAGACGGCATTGAGCATATCTTAAAAGTCATCCAAAAAGATCATCCATTCAACTACCAAATAGACTCGGAAAACAATACTATTACGCTCAGTAAGCTATAATAAATCACCTTAAACTAGTACTAACCTTTTAAATTTTATAATATGATACACTCCGAATAACGCATTTTAAAAAAGAATCGGAAAGTACCCCCATACTTTCCGATTCGAAACAGTCAAAAATCGACCTTAATCAATTTATTAACTTAACACGTGGCAAAGATATGAGAAAAATTTCTTTGAAAGGGGCTTTTTGCCCAAAAAGTTTAGGACTTAAGCAATTTTTACTTACTATGAAAATCACCTTATTCCTGTTATTATTCATAACATTTCAAGCTTATTCTGAAAACACTTACTCCCAGAGTAACAAGGTAAACATCACCCATTCAAAACAAAATGTGGGCGAACTTCTTTCACAGATAGAATCGCAAACCGATTATCTATTTGTGTATAATAAAAAGAATGTAGACATCAATCGCCAAATCAGCCTCAATATCGGCAGTAAGCCTGTATCAGAGATCTTAGAGATAGCTTTTGAAGGAACTGGCATTCGATACATCATGGAAGGCAAGAATATTATACTGACCAAAACGCAAGAGCAACCGAGTGCTACTGCCCAACAAAAAAAGATCACGATCAAGGGAGTTGTCGTTGATTCAAAGGGTGAACCGATCATTGGAGCCAACGTCGTAGAGAAAGGCACATCCAATGGGATCATCACTAATCTCAACGGAGAATTTAGCCTTCAGATGCCAAGCAATGGCATATTGTCCGTCTCTTATATTGGTTATCAATCTCAAGATATTACCATAAACGGACGAACAAGCATAACCATTAAAATGCAAGAAGAGTCCACGGCACTTGAGCAAGTAATCGTAACAGCGCTTGGTATTAAGAAAAAAGCGGCCTCTCTAACCTATTCCGCACAAGACATCAATGGGAATGAGCTCACCAGAGCCAAAGATCCTAATATGATCAATGCTCTAGCCGGTAAATCAGCAGGTGTGCAAATCAACAAAAGTTCTTCCGGTTTGGGAGGATCGGCTAAAGTTTCTATTCGAGGTAGCCGATCGGCTTTTGAAAGTGGAAACAACCAGCCCTTATACGTTATTGACGGAGTACCAATGTTAAATACTTCTACAGCTTCCGTTGCGACCGTAATGGGAGGAGAAAATGATGGAGTAAATAGAGATGCCGGCGATGGAATCTCAAATCTTAACCCTGATGATATCGAAAGCATGAGCATCTTAAAAGGAGCCTCAGCTGCCGCATTGTATGGATCACAAGCCGCCAATGGAGTCATCTTGATCACTACGAAACAAGGAAAGTCGGGAATGCAAAAAGTAACCTTCTCTTCTAATCTAACCATTGATAAAGCCATCAGTTTGCCTAAATTCCAAAACAGTTTTGGAGCAAGTGGAGAAGACAGCTGGGGAGAACAAAAGGAATTAAAAGACTATGACAACGTCGACCACTTCTTCAACAGTGGGGCCATTGCAATGAATACTCTCTCGCTAATGAGTGGTAACGAGAAAATGCAAACTTACTTTTCTTACGCGAATACCACAGCAAAAGGAATTATCGATTCCAACAAGCTGTCTAAGCATAATTTCACCTTAAGAGAAACCGGAAACTTCTTCAACAATAAACTGAAAATTGATGCCAATGCCAATTTGATGATGCAAAACATTAAAAACAGCACCGCATCAGGAGGATTATACCTTAATCCACTAGTTGATGTTTACGGTTTCCCACGAGGATTAGACCTCTCTGAGTATGAAACGACGTTTGAGAAACCAGATCCAACCCGCAATGGATTACCTGTTCAACATTGGTATACCGGAGTCAGCGAATGGACACAAAACCCCTATTGGATTAAGAACAGAGTAACGAACAATAACAAACGTTATCGTGCTTTAGCATACATCAGCGCTAACTTAAAAATAAATGATTGGTTAACCATTCAGACGAGAGCAAATGTTGACTATATCAGTGATAAGTTCGAACAAAAAATGTATGCTTCGACTGCACGGAACATTACTGGAAGTTATGAGGACAAAGAAAACGGGCGATATGTTTGGTCGGAATCAGAACAGTTCCAACTTTATGGAGATGTAATGGCCATGTTCAACAAAACCTTCAATCGTTTTTCGATCAATGGAGCTATTGGTACAAGTACCAATATCCAAAAAGTAAACTCTCTTTCGATGGATTCAAAAATTGCATCACTGTATAAGCCCAATGTGTTTACGGTAGCCAACATTGTAATGAATACCAATGCAACAATCGATCAGAGTATTAATCAGAAACGCACGATTCAATCGATCTTCGGAACCGTTCAAGTCGGTTTCGATGATGCTTTCTATCTTGACATTACAAGCCGTAACGACTGGTCTTCAACTTTGGCCTATACCAAAAGCAAGAATAGCGGATATTTCTATCCCTCTGTTGGATTATCATGGATCATGAGTAATACCATAAAAATGCCGGAATGGATTTCTTTTGGAAAAATCCGAGGTTCTTGGGCACAAGTCGGAAGTGACTTACCTATTGGTATCTCTAATCCTCCTGCCGACAGAATAACTGCTGGTGGCGGATTCCAAGCCAACGACACGTATAATAAAGGGAACCTTAAACCAGAGATTAGCACCTCTTATGAGTTTGGAACGGAATGGAGCTTTTTCCAAAAACGCTTAGGAATAGACTTCACTTATTATGAAACGAACACACGAAACCAGTTACTACGTATACCGACTCAGCCGGGAAATAAATATGCATATGAGCATATTAACGCAGGAAAGGTTAGAAATAGAGGTATTGAGATTTCACTTAATGCCACTCCTATCATGAATGACTCTTTCCGTTGGAAAACCATCCTCAATTATTCGAAGAATGAAAATAAGATTGTAGAGCTTTATCCGACTTACAAATCATTCCCTTATGGCGACCCTAATATTTCCATGGCTTACATGATGCGTATTGTTGAAGGAGGTTCAATGGGAGATATTTATGGAAATGCTTTCGTTCGAGAAAATGGCAAGATCAAAACGAACAGCGATGGATCGCCAGTGGTAGAAGCCAAAAATCTATCGTTGTTAGGCAACTGTAATCCGGATTTCTTACTTGGATGGAGTAATACGCTAACATACAAGGATTTCAGTTTATACTTCTTGATTGACACGCGTGCCGGAGGAGACGTTATGTCACTAACACAAGGAATGTTGGATAAAAAAGGAGTAACCAAAGCTACAGCCGATGCAAGAAAAGCGGGCTTTGTAGAATACGAAGGAACTAAATTCACAGATGTTCAAAAATTCTACAGTTTGGTGGGCGACAGAAACGGAATTTCCGAATACTATATGTACGACGCAACAAACATTAGATTACGCGAAGTCTCTCTTAGTTATTCATTCCCGCGCTCTATACTCGACAAAACGAAATTTATAAAAGGAATTGATTTATCTCTTATCGGACGCAATCTATTCTTCTTTTATAAATCAGCACCATTCGACCCTGATGCGATCCTATCGACCGGCAATACGTTACAGGGTGTAGATGTATTTGGTATGCCAACCACACGCAACATCGGTTTTAACATTAAACTCACATTCTAATTCTAATACTGATTATTATGATCAAAAATATATCTAAAATAACCGCTGCACTTTGTCTAGTCAGCACATTGTCCCTTTGCGGTTGCACCAGCCATTTTGAGTCTGACAATCAAGATAAGACCGCTTTTACCGATGAACTTCAGGAGTATGATTTCCAAAAATACCTCCTCAAATTTGAAATCATCCAAAGCGGGATCTATTTTAACTACAATTGGGGAAGTGGGAAGAACTGGCCTTTCCAGATCATGCAAAACTTAGGTCAGGACATGTTCTCAGGCTATTTCCATGACATGAATAATGCTTTTAATGATAAAAATTCAACTTATGCCATCAATGACGGATGGACCTCTAGTCATTGGTCGAATACCTATAAGTATATCATGCCTGAAATCACCAAATGTGAAGAGATTAATGCCAACCAACCGGGGCTATTAGGTATAACCAAAATATTAAAAGTAGAAACGATGCACCGCATTGCAGACGTCTACGGTCCAATAGTCTATACCAAGTTCGGACAAGAAGGAGATAACATTGACACACAGGCAGATGCATACAAGGCATTCTTCTCAGATATAGACAAGGGGATAGAACTCATTCAGGATTTCATGACCGAAAACCCGCAAACAGAACCTTTTAAAGATGCGGACTTACTTATGCCGATCGGTAAACGCACATTGGGACAATGGCTGAAGTTTGCAAACTCTTTACGTCTCCGTTTAGCCATACGCGTTTCCAACGCCGACAAGACGTTGGCTCAGGCAGAAATCACCAAAGCATTCAATAGTTCGATAGGCTTTCTTGAGTCATCTGATGAAACCGTAGCTGTTTCTACGGGCAATGGTAAATATACCAATCCTTTGGGAGAGATCAACATGGGATGGAGTGAGGTTTATATGGGAGCAACCATGGAATCATTGCTCAATGGTTACAACGATCCACGTGCAGACAAGTTCTATCAAAAAGCTGTCGGAGGTAATATCACTTGGAAAGATGACAACGGTGAAAAGAGTCTCAATGAATTATTCCCTATCAGTGGTACATTCAAAGGCATTCCACAAGGAACAGGGCTAACAACAGCCGACAACCGCTATCGTTTGCACTCTAGAAGCACAGTGACCACAACCACCGATGCTATTTTAATGACCGCCGCTGAGGTTTGGTTTCTACGCTCCGAAGCTGCTCTAAGAGGACTATCCACCGAAAATGCAAAAGCTTGCTATGAGGCAGGCATTAAAACATCCTTCCAACAATGGGGGGTCAGTGGAGCAGACATGTATCTTATGAGTCATAACACTCCAGCCAATTATATAGATGCTTTCAATAGTCAATATAATATGAATGCGCGCATTACAACAACCCCTAACTGGGACGATGCCACAACACCAGAGGAGCAATTGGAAAAAATTGCAACTCAAAAATGGCTCGCTTGTTATCCTGAGGGAAATGAAGCCTGGAGCGAACAACGTCGCACAGGATATCCAAAGCTCTTTAGAGTACAACAAAACAATAGTGGTGGAAAGATTGATACAGAGATCATGATTCGCCGTTTACCTTTCCCTGCAAGCTTAATTAAAGATTTCCCCACTCAATACAGTGCCATGCTGAAAGCGTTAGGCGGAGCTGATAATGGTGGAACTAGACTTTGGTGGGATACAGGAAAAAACAATTTCTAAAATCAACTCATTGATAAGTTGTTTTCATTAGTATTCAGTCGAATAAAATAAGGAAAAGATTGAAGGGAGTAAGCCAGGGGGACTTACTCCCTTTTTATTTAAAGATCAACGACTTAACAGATAGTCTTGTTCTCGTTCGGCATTATTCATACACTTGCACCGACAACTCTCCATTCAAAGCTCCAAGTGCATTCAAAGCCAAAGCTTCCATTTCATCCTCACCAGGATAAACATGAACAGGAGCAATAAAAGAAATTCGTTCAATCAATCGTGGAATAACATACTCCGAGCGTGCAATACCGCCGGTAAGCAAAATAGCATCAACTTGACCGGAAAGAACAGTTGCTGCTCCACCAATCGTTTTCGCCACATTATAAATCATAGCATTCAAGATCAGTTCAGCATGCTTATCTCCTTTCTCTATAAGATCTTCGATCAAGATCATATCTGTGGTACCAAGATGTGCTGCCAATCCCGCACGACCCGAAATGCGTTTCTTTAGTTCATCTTTCGTATGTTTGCCACTGAAACAAAGGTCTATCAGTTGTCCGGCAGGGAGAGTGCCTGCACGCTCCGGTGAGAAAGGCCCTTCTCCATCAAGTGCATTGTTCGCATCAATAGCTCTCCCCAGATGGTGTACTGCAACAGAAATTCCACCTCCAAGATGACAAATGATTAAGTTCAGATCCTCGTAGCGAGTCTGGTTTTCTTTTGCAAATCGACGGGCAATGGCTCGCTGATTCAAAGCATGCCAAATCGTGATGCGATTCATTAGGGGGGATCCGCTAATGCGTGCGACATCATCCAACTCATCGACAACACCAGGATCAGCAATAAAGGCACGGCAACCCGGAATTGAGGAAGCAATTTCATCAGCAATCAAGCCACCCAAGTTACAAGCATGCATACGCATGGCATGCAAGGTGTCACGTTTCATTGCCTCATTAACCTCATACACTCCACCAGCAATAGGCTTTACCAGACCTCCACGGCCGATAACTGCATCAAACTCCAAAACAATATCATTAGCCTTGAGTTCCTGCAAGACGAGTTCCTTTCTGAACTGAAACTGATCCATGATTTGGTGAAAAGCAGAGAGCTCATCCATACTATGACGAATGTTGCGCACCAAGACCGGAGTCTCATTTTCATAAACGGCTATCTTGGTTGAAGTTGAGCCGGGATTAATAACCAAAATTTTCATAAGTATCTAGATTAAGGATTATATTCTTTATGTTTGATCAGCTGTCAGACAAGCCATGGCAAGGCTATAGTATTTTGACAGTCCCGAATCACTACGCGACGGTAGCACGACCGGACAAATCGGACCTTGAAGTACACCGGCCATTTCTGCTTTGGCAAACAACGAGATCGATTTATAAAACGTATTTCCAGATTCTATATTGGGGAAAATAAGTACATCCGCTTGTCCATCTATACGCGAAACGATTCCTTTAATATTACCACTCTCTTGTTCACAGGAGGTTTTTACATCAAGAGGACCATCAATAATCACATCGCCGAACTCACCGGCTTCGGCCAACTCTACAATATTCACATAATCTAAAGAGTGAGGAAATTTAGGACTCACCTTCTCTGTACAATGGATTAAAGAGATACGAGGTTGCTCAACGCCAAACTGATGACACACTTTAATCGCATATTCGATCATCTCAATGCGCTGCTGCAAGGTTGGGCGTGGGATCACTGCGGCATCAGAAAAGAATAACAACTTATCGTAAGTCGGGATTTCCATAACCGCCAAATGCGTCAAGACCTTACCTTTAGGCAATAACCCATTTTCTTTATCCAAAATAGCACGCAATAGATTATCCGTGTTGATGATGCCTTTCATTAAAATATCCGCCTTTCCATCACGTACCATGCGAACCGCTTCATGCGCAGCTTCATCAGGATCGACAATGTGAACAATCTGTATATGCTCTGAAAATTCTTTTAATGCAGGGTATTTCTCTAAAACGGCAGAGTCACCTACCATAATAAAATCTGCAAACCCCTCTTCCAAAGCACGCAATACAGCATACTCAGTGTGGGCATCATTAGCACAAACCACAACAACACGCTTCCGGCGATTGAGGGTTTTAAGATGATTTGTTAGTTGATCAAAGTTTTTAATAGATTCCATAACGTTAGATTTTCAGCAAATATCTAAAAAATCATTGAAAAAATCATCATACCTAACAAGAAAATTAGCGTCTTAAGCTAACATTATGTCATATTAGTGTTGTTTCACTAATAGAACATTGATACTTCCTTTTTTTTCATGTATTTTTGCATCCATAAGAAAAAAGCCTATGCAACCATTAGTATTCCCTCCATTTTTAGAGGAAAAAGATAAAATCATCATTCTCTCTCCATCTAGTAAAATAGATAGAAGATTGATAAAAGGAGCCAAAGCCTGCTTCGAATCATGGGGATTAAAGGTCAGCACGAGTCCTCATGCAAGTACCTCTTTTGGCAAATATGCGGGGACCATCAGTCAGCGTTACAACGATCTACAGAAAGCCATGGATGACCCATCGGTCAAAGCTATTTTCTGTAGTCGAGGCGGATATGGAGCCGTACACCTTATTGATCAATTGGACTTTACCCTATTCCACCGGCATCCCAAATGGTTGATCGGATTTAGTGATATCACCGCCTTACACAATCTTTTTCAGAGCCACGGATACGCTTCACTACATGCTCCTATGGCCAGACATCTGACCGTAGAGCCTAGTGATGATTATTCTATTCAATCCCTTAAGCAAATTTTGTTCGGACAACGACCGACTTACCACTGTCTCCCCCATCCGTTAAACCGTCCGGGGAAAATGCAAGGCCTCTTAAGAGGTGGAAACTTAGCCGTTGCCTACGGGCTCCGAGGAACACCTTACGATATTCCTGCCGAAGGAACTATCCTTTTTTTAGAAGATGTTGGCGAACGACCACATGCCATAGAGCGTATGATCTATAACCTCAAGTTAGGGGGAGTACTCGAACGCTTATCCGGACTGATCATCGGTCAGTTTACAGAATATGAAGAAGACCTTAGCTTAGGTAAACCACTCTATGAGGCCTTAGCCGATCTAGTCAAACCTTACAATTTCCCGGTTTGTTATAATTTCCCGGTAGGACACGTTACCAACAATTATCCATTAATCAACGGGGCAATGGTCGACCTATCAGTTAATAAAACAGAAGTAGAACTTAAGTTTATCTAGAAAAACGTTTTATATCGAACCTATTCTCCGTTAAAATGATTAATTTTGAAAACTAAAGCTAAACCATTCATCATGAAAACAACGATAATGCTCTGTAGTTTACTCGTATTACTAAGCTTTTGCTCATGTGGTAGCAGTAGCAACAAGTCGACAAGCGACAATAGTACTGCTTCAAGTCCAACAGTTGAAGTTCCGGTCTTTGATGCAGATAGTGCTTACCGGTATATCCAAAAACAAGTCGACTTCGGTCCACGCGTTCCTAATACTAAGGCTCATAAGGCCTGCGCCAATCACCTCGCCACACAACTTGAAAAATTCGGTGCAAAAGTGATCAAACAAGAAGCCGATTTAGTGGCTTATGACGGTACACTGCTCAAAGCCTGCAACATTATCGGAAGTTACCAGCCGGACAATAAACGACGCATCGCTCTATTTGCACATTGGGACAGTCGCCCATGGGCCGACAACGATCCGGATGAAAAGAATCACCATACGCCTATTCTTGGAGCCAATGATGGCGCAAGTGGTGTGGGGGTATTACTTGAGATTGCTCGTCAGATACAACAAAAACAACCGGAACTCGGCATAGATATTATCTTCTTTGACGCCGAGGATTATGGGGAACCACAATTTTCAGACGGTGACCATAAAGAAGAATCTTGGTGTTTAGGTTCACAATATTGGGCACGCATGCCTCACGTTGCCAATTACAATGCCCGCTTCGGTATCCTATTGGACATGGTCGGAGGCAAAGATGCAACGTTCTACAAAGAAGGTTATTCCGAGAGATATGCAGCCGACGTTAATAAGAAAGTATGGAAAGCGGCCAAACGTTTAGGCTACGAAAAGAATTTCGTCAACAGCGACGGTGGCTTTACAACCGACGATCATCTCTTTGTCAACCGGATTGCTCAAATCAAAACCATTGATATTGTCCCTTCCGACCCAAGTGGGAAATACAGTTTTAATGAGACTTGGCATACCATTAACGACAACATGGAACACATTGACCGTTCCACCTTAAAAGCAGTGGGACAAACAGTACTTGAGGTCCTTTATAACGAAAAATAAAACAACTCGCTCATATTAAAAAGGTAACTACCATCTTTTAATATCAGCCTATAGAATAAGAAAACCAATGAAGTCAATCAACGAATTACAAAAAGAAGTCGTTGCTGAATTCAGTGATTTCTCCGATTGGATGGATCGCTATCAGCTTCTCATCGACTTAGGCAATGAACAAGCGCCGCTTGAAGAAAAATATAAAACAGAACAAAATTTGATCGAAGGATGCCAAAGTCGGGTTTGGCTACAAGCCGATCTGGAAGACGGTAAGATTGTTTTTCAAGCAGAAAGTGACGCACTGATTGTAAAAGGAATCATCGCCCTATTGATCAAAGTTCTTTCAGGACACACCCCGGATGAAATATTAAACACCGAACTCTACTTCATTGATCAAATCGGATTAAAAGAGCACCTTTCTCCTACTCGAAGCAATGGACTACTATCGATGGTCAAACAGATTCGGATGTACGCTTTAGCATTCAAAGCCAAAGAGAGCCTTTAAAACGAAATGATCCAAACAAATAAGGGGTGTTCTAAGAACACCCCTTTATATTGTCGTTAAATTTGATGAAACAAAATCAAATAGCTACAAGGATCCTCCCTCCTCATCTCTATATTCCAGAATTTCACCAGGCTGACAATCCAGCTCTTTACAGATCGCTTCCAACGTTGAAAAACGAATCGCTTTTGCTTTCCCGGTTTTAAGAATAGAAAGATTAGCCGGAGTGATATCCACCTTCTCAGCTAATTCACTCAAAGAAATTTTTCTTCGAGCCATCATAATATCTAAATTTACGATAATTGCCATATCTTCTTTTCAATGTTTAGGTTAGTCATGTGATCAAATGGTGAGATCCTGCTCCTCTTTAAGTCTCAATCCGATGGCAAATATTTCAGCTACAATCAAACATGAAATTCCCAATAACAAATTAGTCACTTTCACCTCCAAAGGTGAAATCATATAATTATTTAATGCAAATAACTCTTTCAAACCCGAATAATTCATCATCTGAGGGAGGAGTTCACAAACAAACGAGAGGGTAAAGAGCACCCCCAACCACCTCAAAAGTCGTACATTTTTCCACTCGAAGATGCGCGATCGATTAATATTAAGAATTAAAAGGATAAACATAACAACGGCAGTAACCAAGACCAGTATATTAGTGAGTGAACTGATCAGATTCACAATCATATTAGTATAGTTCATCTCCTTATGTACCCGAACCACCAATTGCGAATACATCGCAGGCACCTGTTCGCCGGTTTTAGCATTTAAAACACTATCAGGATGCCACATTGCCGCTAAAGGAATGACATCCACCATCCGAAAATCACTCTGAAAAAGGCTCTTTTTATTCTCTTTGAGTTTTGCCTTCTCCCCTTCTGCCAAATCCACTCCGGTGATGACTCCGGATCCAAACTGATAAAAGCTCATGTATAAGGAATAACCTAAAACCATAAACATCAACACACAAAAAATATTCAATCTCCTTTTCATATATTCTATCTTAGATGGTTAATTCTTGTTCCTCTTTAATCCAATGCCAATTCGTTTTCGTTCCTTTAATGCGCCAAATAGCCCAAACAAGCAACGGAACAGCACCCACAGTGATCCCCCAATAGAGCTGCGGCGACATCACTTCAGATAAATAATCCACATCAGGGATGGCCATAGCAAGAGCCACTGCAACCGAGTTATTCACGACATGCATCAGAATGGGTGGAATCAGACTACCCGATTTATAATAAACCCACGCAAACAAAATGCCCATAAATAAAGCCGGGATCATTTGAGCCGGATTTAAATGGAACACGGCAAACATCACTGCCGAAACCCAGATGGCACGTTTGGGTGAGGTCGAACGCAATAAAGAGTCCGTTATTGCTCCACGGAAAAGGAGCTCTTCCATGATAGGACCTAAAAGAGCAATACACAAGATACCCAACCCATTAGACGTTAACTGCTTGACAGACTCTTCCATGATATTGGGCATAAAACTGAGATGTTCGGACAAAACATTCAATAACCAACTAGCCGAAAGCAAAGCTAACAGACTCCAGGCATTAAACGAAAAAGAGACACCGGACCAGTTTTCACGAGAACGATTAATATGTTTTCCCCTCCAAAGATAAATAAAGACTAAACCGGTTGCGATGAGTTGAGCCGGCACTAAAAGTTCAGGGACCAGTTGTTCAACATCTGCTGTACCCGATGAAATAAATCGATAAAGGACAAATGGCAACAACAACAACAGAGGAGTTACAATTTGCATCAACAACCAAGAAATTAACAATAGCTTTAGCGCTTTTTTCATACCTTATTTTTTAGGGATTACAAAAATAACTAAAAAGATTCAGACTCCTTCAACATTAAGAGAATCATCCAACAAAAAAGATGATTCGCACTTTTGAATTATGCCCCTGTGGCATAACTGCACAATAACATCGCAACCAAAGAGATAGAGACGACCAAAAGTGAAATACTCATTAACGACTGTTTCATATCTTCAGAATTTAAATTAATTGTTTTTCGACGATTATTTATCGTTTTTCGATATGCAAATAAAAATAGTTTTTTTCATACCACCAAATAAAAACGTTCTTTTTTATCGTTTTTCGATAAAATTCAGTCGACTATCAATAAAACAAATTAAAAAATCCGCTTTTAGCTCTATTTTATCCCTACCATACACCTATTTTGAGATAGGCTAGAGCTAACTCACTCAATCGCATACGCTAAGCTTTTTTCTTGCGAAGACTTATTCGTTTGCCTATAGGCATTGTTTTGTTTGCCTATAGGCAAACTTTCGTTCGCCTATGGTGTTTCTTTCGTTCGCCTATAGGCAAACAAATAAGCTGTGGTATAAAAAGGAACTAACTACTACAGGAAAAGACATTAGTTGTAGGATACCAAAAGACAAGTCGAAGGTGCAAAAACATTCAGATATAAAAGGATAGAAAGGTTACATCAGGGCATTACCTCCCATCGTGCAAACCAAGTTCACCCGTCACACTAAGACAAGAAAAATAAAAGAATAACGATTTATAAAGCTCGATCGGCAGCCTCCGCATCCAAATGAAGCTGAGCAATAAGTTGATCGATTCCGTCAAATTTCTTCTCATCACGCAATCGTTTCACAAAACTCAGACGAATGGAATGATCGTATATATCGCCATCAAATCCAAGGATATGCACCTCGACACTTCGTTGCGAGCCATTGTCCATGGTTGGACGAACGCCAATATTAAGCATTCCCTTATATAAAGCATGATCTACTTCAACGCGAACAGCGTAAACCCCATCACGAGGCAAAAGCTTATCGGGATCACCCAAAGCGATATTAGCCGTTGGGAATCCGATCTTCCGCCCCATCTGGTAGCCGCTAACCACTGTTCCCGATAAAGTATAGTCATAGCCCAAAGCGCGACCCGCCATCTCGACCTCTCCTCTATGGAGTAATTCACGGATCAAAGAAGAACTGACATTCACCACTAAGCCATTTTGGGTAACCGAGGGTGAAGCATAAGCCTCCGCCAATACCACCTCCATACCAATAGCAGCCCCGTAACGCACATAATCCTCGAACGTTTCCGAACGATTATGCCCAAAACGATGATCATAGCCAATCACTAAACAAGCCACATGATACTGCTTCTTCAGGACCTCCCGCATAAATTCTTCAGCACTTAAGCTCGCCAAATCAGGAGTAAAATCAAGCATGAAACAATAGTCCACCTCATTCCGTGAAAGCCAGTAGACCTTTTCGTTAGGAGTAGTCAGCAGTTCGGGACAAAACGAGCTCTGCATCACTTTACGTGGATGAATAGGAAACGTCACCAAAGCCGATTTCAATTGCCGTGCATCGGCAATCGCTTTCACCTGACGAATCAAAGCCTGATGTCCCACATGAACTCCATCGAAGAAGCCAATAGTAGCCACACAAGACTCAACCGTTTTTTCACTCCTATTCGTTATCAATTGCATCATACCTTCTTTAAATCTTAAATCACAGTTTAAACAAATGTCCCCAATTTTCATCAGGTGACGCATTATACGTCATAATTCCCAATTTTTCGGCTGCTTCACAATTCTCCAAGGAGTCGTCGATAAATAGGGTCTCTCCGGCCTCAATTCCGGCATCTTCAAGTACAGTCTTAAAAATCTCCGGATCAGGCTTAGCCATTTTCATCTCATACGAAAGATAAGTTTTCTCAAAGAAGTCCTCAACTTGAAACGTACGATAAGGAAAAGCATGCTTACAAGCCCATTTCCAATGAATCTCATTCGTATTGCTCAAGAGATAAACTACGTATTTCTCACGAAGTTTCAAGAGTAAATCAAGTTTGTAGCTAGGTATACTGCCTAAAAAGCTATTCCATGCCGCATCAATTTGTCGATCGGTCGGCACTTTACCGAACTGTTCACGAAGTCCGGTACGAAACTCCGCTGAGCTGATCAGCCCTTTTTCTTGCTGCAAAAACAACCCTTGATGATGAAAATCTCCAAGCATCTTATCGATATCCGCAAGGCCAAGCTTCTCAAAATTCTCGATACACCGCTCCCGGTCAAGATCGATCAATACACCACCAAAATCAATTAGAAGGTTTTTAATTCCTTTTCTTCTCATTTCTTATTATTTGAAATTAAACGCTGAACCAGACGAATCAGTTCACCTATCCATAAGACAAGTGAAGAAACGCCTATAATCGTAAGCCATGTCTGTCCGTCAAGAGGAGTCGTGCGAAAAACAGTTCCACCGAACTGCACAATCGCCAACTGTCCACCTAAAATCACGAGCACCACTAATTCCATTCCATACGATTTACTCAAACCTTTAAAGGCTGAATGAGTCGTACCCGATACTCGTGCATTAAATAAATTCCAAAATTGCAGCATGACAAAGAAAGTAAAAAAGACGGTGAGGCGTTCAGCACTCATGCCCTCACCGGTATACGTAAAGCGATATAACATCGCCAATAATATGATCAAAAAGGCAAATCCAACTCCAAAGATGTTCCATTTCATCGAGTTAGTAATAATAAAATCGGTTCCTTTGCGCGGTTTTTCTTCCATCACCGAAGGATCGGGTGGAATAGAAGCTAAAGCTAAAGCAGCAAAAGTATCCATGATCAGATTGACCCACAACATCTGAGTGACCGTCAATGGAAGTTCCGTACCAATCACTGCACCAATCAGCACAATCAGTAGAGCCACCACATTAATGGTCAACTGGAAAATAATAAACCGTTGGATATTTTTATAAAGCGACCGTCCCCACATCACAGCCGTCGCGATGCTATGGAAGGAGTCGTCCATTAATGTGATGTCACTCGCCTCTTTAGCCACCGATGTGCCCGTGCCCATCGAAAGGCCCACATGGGCATGATTCAAAGCCGGAGCATCATTCGTACCGTCTCCGGTTACCGCTACGACCTCACCACGCTTCTGCAAGAGCTGCACCAATCGCTGCTTATCAGTGGGACGTGCACGCGACATGATTTTAAGCTCTTGAACTCGATTCAGAGCTTCCTCTTCACTCAATGCCGCAAACTCCACACCGGTTATGCGATGACGATCGGCATCCACGTTATCGTTCCATAGACCAATCTGACGCGCAATCTCCGTCGCAGTTCCGGGAGTGTCCCCCGTTACAATCTTAATACCAATTCCTGCCGATTGACATTGATTCACGGCCTCCGGCACATCCAAACGCACCGGGTCGGATATCGCGGTCACTCCCCAAAAGGTCAGTTCGCCTTTATTTACTAATTCGGCACAATCCGCTATATCGACCGTCTCATCCACGATCTGATAAGCAAAACCTAACGTTCTCATCGCCATTTGCTGATAGCTCAACAAAAGTTCATCAATTGAATTGCGATAAGACTCCGCAGGTACCTCACGGCTATCGTCCGCCAAGACTTGTCGACAATGCCCAAAGACAATCTCCGGAGCGCCTTTCACATAAAGCACTCGTTTGCCTTCAACAGCAGTCGACTCCACCAAAGTGGCCATATATTTTCGCTCGGTAGAAAACGTCAATTGATTGACTATTTTAGCTTCATTTCTACACTTCAGATAATCAATCTCATGATCGTTCAACCAAAGCAGAAGGGCAGCTTCAGTAGGGTTTCCCACACCTTTTGCCGTTCCATCGTCGAATGTTTCAAGAAAAGCCGTCGAATTGGCACTAATGCCCTCAGCAATCAACCGCCCAATTGAGGATTTCCCAATCTGTGCCTCTTCAGGCAACGCATAAAACGAGGCCTCATGCACCTGCATCTTATTTTGAGTCAGTGTCCCGGTCTTATCCGTACAAATCACCGTCACCGCCCCCATGGTCTCACAAGCATGCATCTTTCGCACCAAATTATTGGTCGCCAACATGCGCCGCATATTCAAAGCCAAGCTCAGTGTTACACTCATTGGAAGGCCCTCAGGAACGGCTACAACAATCAACGTCACCGCCATCATAAAAATTTTCAGAGTACGTTCAACGACCGGCAACCAATCGTTCCATCCGTGTAAAGAAGAAAAGTCAAAAGCCAATATCACATCTTTAAACAAGAAGATGAGGAAAGCAGCACCAGCCACGCTAAACCCAACTTTCCCGATCAAATTGGCTAATTTGGTCAGTTGTTTATTCAATGGTGTCGGTTCAGTACGCTGCTCCGAACTCTGCGTCGCCACTTTTCCAATTTCCGTCGCATCGCCGACACAAATCACCCGCATGACTGCATGTCCATCAACTACCGTCGTTCCACGCATCACTCGGTTTGAGGGATAAGTCGCCTCCTCATCGAACTCTTCAGCCTTCACCGTTTTTTCAATCACCGGTTCACCGGTCAAGTTCGATTCGTTGACTTGTAATCCCATCGATTCAAGTAATTCTCCATCAGCGGGGACTTCCTCACCAGTCTCCAATAAAACGATATCTCCAACGACTACCTCTTTTCGTGGAATCTCACAGACTTGTCCGTTACGAATCACCTTAACCGGGGTCTCTTCATTCACCGCGTTCAACAACTCAAATTTCTTATTGGCATCGTATTCAAAATAGAAACCAATGCCGGTGGCCAAAAAGATCGCAAATATAATCCCGATCGTTTCTGCATACTCATTCTCGATCACGGCAATGACTAAAGAGAAAAAGGCAGCAATAAGAAGAATTCGAACAACAGGATCCTCGAACTTTTCAAGATAGAGTTTCCATAATGAGGGACGTTTAGGGGGAGTTAATAGATTTACACCATTAATCGTTCTGCTCTTCAGAACTTCAGCATCGGTTAATCCGGAATGCGAATAATCGTCTTTGGGATCAGTCATGTTAGTAGAAAGTTACTTTTTTGTTTTCTCCATGCAAAAATACAACTTTATCTTATGATAGAAAGTTTTTTCTAGCAAAATAAAAATGAAAGCCAACAAGTTGACCTTTATGCTCGGCAAAATTCGGCTCATCACTTTTTAAAAGAGCTTATTTAAGAATATCCAAGGGACTTAATCGATGAACAATACGACGAATTAGACGTTAATTAGTTTAGACAATTAACAAATAAAACCTCAAAAGAATGAAAAAGTATATTTGCATCGTTTGTGAATACATCTATGATCCGGCCAAAGGTGATCCGGATAGTGGCATCGAACCCGGCACCTCATTTGAAGATATCCCTGATGATTGGGTGTGCCCGCTATGTGGCGTTGG
>JBKEDO010000002.1:0-115593 GCA_047975405.1 Bacteroides sp. | reverse complement strand
CCGACTGATGCATAGATATGACGTCGGTGTAACCTTCTACGAGGTAGCAACGATCTTGTTTGACTATGGCTTGTTTGGCAAAGTAGATGCCATAAAGTTCATTGCTCTTATGATATATTTCTGATTCGGGTGAGTTGACATACTTCATTGTAACCTTCTTGGTCTGACTGCTTAAAACACGTCCACCAAAAGCTACGACTTTTCCTGATAGCGTATGTACCGGAAAGATAACCCGTCCCCAAAAACGATCTCTTAAACGATGGTCATCTGTCTCGTAACAGAGTCCGGTTTTTATTAGATATTCTTTTTTATATCCTTTTTGCATCGCCTCTGTGGCTAATGCATCATGACTGTCGGTGCAATACCCTAATTGGAATTTACTGATAATATCATCTCGAAATCCCCGTTGGCGGAAATAAGCCAAACCTATATTCTGACCATCAATATGATTTCTTAAAATATCTTGAAAGTAATTGTTCGCAAAGTTGTTGACAATGAATAGACTTTCACGTACTGATTGAGCTTGCTTTTCCTCGTTGGTTAGTTCCCGCTCTTGAACCTCAATATTATATTTTTTTGCGAGGTATTTAAGTGCTTCATAGTAGTTCATTTGCTCATGTTCCATGATGAAATGAACTACATTTCCTCCTTTTCCGCAACTGAAACATTTGCAAACACCTTTTGAAGGAGAAACACTGAAAGATGGCGTTTTTTCGTTATGAAAAGGGCATAGACCGACATAATTAACTCCACGTTTGCGGAGTGTCACAAATTCTGAGACGACATCTACTATTTGTGCAGCATCTAAAATTCGGTCTATGGTAGCTTGATCAATCATTGTTCTCTTTTAAATTTCGTATACAAAGTTACGTTTCTTTTGAACTTGTTCAAAAGATTGTTGCGAAAAAAGGAGCTATTGTCACTTAAAGATCTTAATTTATTTTATGGCGAATGTTCTTAAGGAAGATCCGCAGTTTTTCTGAGTCTTTGTGAGCAATAATTTCTAAAAGGCTTTTAAGTTCTGTCCGAATATTCTCAACTTGTGCCGGTGTTCGAGAGTTAAATAAAATCTCTTGAAGGAGGAAATCATCCTCACTTAATAAGCCTTTAGCTATTGCCATGTGTTTCTTAAAGGTAGTGCCAGGAGCTTCTTGGTGCTTCATTACGGCTGCAAAAACCAATGTCGATACGAATGGGATAGATAAGGAATAAGCCATGGTCTCATCATGTTCCTCGAAAGTGTATTCAAAGATATTGAGGTTTAGACTATGATATAAATCTTTGAAAAAAACTTTCCCTAGATGATCGCTTTCGCTAATAATAATGGCATTTTCATTTCCTAGATTATTTAGCGTCGCAAATGTTGGACCGAACATCGGATGTGTCGATACATAACGAAATCCACTTTCTTCATAAAACGTCTTTAACCCGTTCTTGATGGAAGCAATATCGCTTAAAATGCAATCTTTAGGAAGTACTGGGAGGACTTTCTTAAAGGCTTCGATCGTGTACTTTACTGTGGCTGCATTGATGACGAGTTCCGGCTCAAACTCTTTTATTTCTTCAAGTGTCGTAAATCGATACGTGTTATAGACAAATCTTAGTTGATGAGGATTGACGTCAAAAACTGCTGTTTCGTGTTCAAAACTTAAGATGTCTGTGAAAAAAGAACCCATTTTACCGGCTCCCAATATTAATATACGCATGATGCCTTTTATTTATTGATAATAATCATTTGTTGGCGGACAGATTCTTCATGAATAGCTTCAAAAACGGTTTTGATAAAATCTGCATCCATTTCACATTGCTCCCCTTGCATGCCTCTCTTTTCTAAGATTTCGTTGTATCTTCCAGCTTGTAGAACGGTTATACCATGTTCTTTTTTATATGTACCGATTTCTCGAGCGATACGCATGCGTTTAGCTAATTCTTGGATGATATTATCATCGCATTCATCAATTTGCTTACGCAATTCGGACAAATTTTCGGTCGTTTGCGTTTCTTTGCGAATAACCAACATATTTAGAATGTAGTCGAGCACATCAGGGGTGACTTGCTGTGAAGCATCACTCCATGCTTTTTCCGGATTACAATGGCTTTCGATAATTAGTCCATCGAAGTTTAAATCCATGGCTTGTTGACAAAGTGGTGCTATGAGTTCGCGTTTACCTCCAATGTGGCTAGGATCGCAGAAAATGGGTAAATTAGGGATACGGCGGCGTAATTCAATAGGAATGTGCCATTGTGGTAAGTTGCGATATAATTTCTTATCATAACTGCTGAAACCACGATGAATCGCTCCTAGACGCTTTAGTCCAGCGTTGTGTATACGCTCTAAAGCTCCAATCCATAATTCTAGGTCTGGATTTACAGGATTTTTTACTAATACAGGAATATCCACCCCTTTTAGGGCATCAGCTATTTCTTGAACAGCAAAAGGGTTGGCAGTGGTGCGAGCTCCGACCCATAGTAAATCTACTCCGGCTTTTAGGCATTCATAGACATGCTTGGCAGTGGCCACTTCTGTTGAAACATACATTCCTGTTTCTTTTTTAACTTCTTTCAACCAAGCTAATCCTTCTACACCTACTCCCTCGAAGCCTCCGGGTTTGGTTCTTGGTTTCCATATGCCTGCACGAAATATTTTTTGTCCTTTGGCTGCTAATAACCTAGCTGTTTCCATGACTTGTTCTTCGGTCTCGGCGCTGCATGGACCTGCGATCACCATTGGACGCTTGTTTTCTATGTTTGGAAGTAAAATTGATTCGAGTTCCATTGTATATTCTTTTTTTTATGATTATTCAATAACTATTTAATTGACTTTAATTCTTTTATTCGGTTCAGAGCTTCTTTTAGTTTTTCGTCTTTACAGCATAGTGATATGCGGATATAACGTGCTCCATTGCTGCCAAAAATGAATCCTGGAGTAATAAATACTCTGGCTTTGTGAAGAATCTCTTCAGTAAGTTCTTCTACTGTGGCATAGCTTTCAGGTATTTTCCCCCAAAGGAACATACCAACTTGATTGTTGTTATAGGTACAATTCAGAACTTGCATGATTTGTTCGGCTAATTGGCGGCGATTGCTATAGTTGCGGTTATTGCTCTCGTACCAATCGGCTTCTGCTTCTAAAGCTGTTGCTGCTGCTAATTGCATGGCCCTAAACATACCACTGTCGATATTACTTTTCACCTTTAAAATCCATTCTACAAATTGAGCATTTGTAGCTAACATGCCAATTCGCCATCCAGGCATATTATGACTTTTACTCATTGAATTAAATTCAATGCAACATTCTTTTGCTCCAGGTATGCTAAGTATGCTAAGAGGATGTTCATTAAGTATAAAGCTATAAGGATTGTCGTTGACTACAACGATATTTTTACGACGAGCGAAGTCTACGATTTTTTGGAACAATTCATTGGTCGCATTAGCTCCTGTTGGCATATTGGGGTAGTTAACCCACATGAGTTTTACGTTCTCGAGATCCATCTGCTCTAGAGCATCAAAGTCGGGCATCCATTCGTTTTCTTCTTTTAAATTGTATGAAACGACTTCTGCTCCTAACAATTGGCTAAGTGAAGTATAGGTTGGATATCCCGGATTAGGAACTAAAACTTTATCACCCGGATTAACGAAAGCAAGCGTGACATGAAGAATGCCTTCTTTTGAGCCGATTAAAGGTTGGATTTCCGTTGCAGGATTAAGTTCAACATTGTACCAACGCTGATACCAATTGGCAAAACTTTGTCGAAGTTCGCTAATGCCAACGTAAGGTTGGTAACCGTGTCCGCTGGGGTCGTTCGCTGCATCGCACAATTTATTAATAGCCTTCGATGATGGAGGCATATCCGGACTTCCGATACCTAGGCTGATGATGTCTTTTCCTTCGGCATTCATTTGCGCAACTTCTTTTAGTTTCTTAGAGAAGTAATATTCGCTAACTCCGGTTAGCCTATCGGCCGGGCTGATGTTATATGTTTGATTTTCCATTCTTATATTCACCTAAAAGTTTTAATTCTTTCGTTAGAGGACTAATAGCTGTTAATGCTTGTTTGTATCGGATATAGTCGGTAAAAGTGATATCTACGTAAAATTGATATTCCCATTCTCTGCCAATAATAGGAAGAGATTGAATTTTTGTCAAGTTAATGTTGTAAAATGATAAGATAGATAGAACTTGAGATAGGCTTCCTTCAGTGTGGGGAAGTGTGAATACCAAACTTGCTTTGTCAATAGACTCATTTTTATTTATTTCTTGTTCATTAATCTGTTGAGGATCGGCTACAACTAAAAAACGAGTAAAGTTATGTTTGTTTGTTTCAATACCTTCTTTCAATACTTTCATTCCATAATGCTCCGCTGCTGCTTTAGAACAGATGGCAGCACGACCTGTTAAATGCTTGCGTTTAATCCACTCCGCACTTAGGGCGGTATCTTCGGCTTCAACAACTTTAATGTTGGGGTGGTTGTTTAAAAACTCACGACATTGCATTAAGGCGATAGGGTGTGAGTTAACTTCCACGATGTCGCCCCAATCTTCTTCAGGAAGACATACAAAACAGTGTGAAATACGTAATTTATATTCTCCAATGATTTGTGTTCCGCTTAAACGAAGGAGCTCGTTGTTATAAAGCAGACTTCCTGCAATTGTATTCTCGATAGCCAACATTCCAATGACTTGGTTATCCTTTTGGATGGCGTTGAATACATCTTCAAATGTGGAACAACAGATTAACTCGATGTCCTCTCCTGCATAGTAATTATGTGCGGCTATATCGTGAAATGAGCCGTAAGTGCCTTGAATTGCAATTCTTTTCATGTTGTTCTTGAATTATATAAAAAAATCCCGCATCCAAATATGGAGCGGGATTCATATGATTAACTCTTTCTTTTTAGTTCTTAAGCATCACTGTCACTTGATACATACAAACTCCCGCTCTACTTTCTGGCTAAAGTAAAAGTAAAAAAAGAAGTAATATGCATAAGTAAACGATCTCATCAATAGTTTTCTTTTATTTTCTAGTTTGCGACAAAAGTAATATAAATTTGTTATATGCAAATCAAAAAAGAGATTTTTTTTAGTGTTTAGTGATAGTTTTTTATAAAAAGTGCCTCGTTTTAAATATTATGTTATAAACCTAAGATGTCGGTAGACGGCGCCTGTTGGTTATTGAACGCTCCATTTAGCAAAGCCTCTTCTTTGGGATTAAGCTCTAGTGACTTTTTCATATCTTCCATTGAACCAGCTTTGTCTCCATGAAGTAATTTTGCTCTTCCGCGTTCATGATAGCCTTTAGCAAAATTAGGGTTGAGTTCAATCGCTTCATCGAATAAAGTAATGGCTTCTTCTAACTTTTTATTGGCAATGAACATTCGACCTAATTGAAGATAAGCTTCTTCATTAAAAGGATTAAGGGTTGTAATTAATCGATAATCGTTTTCAGCCTCTTCGTTGTTCTGGTTTATTTCTTTGATGCGTGCGCGTACTAGTAATGCGTTTTCTTCTTCTGGGTGTAAGTGAAGTATGTTAGTAACGTCCTCCATGGCTTCTTGCACTTGTTGCATCTCAATGAGAATGTTAGCTCGTAATAGGCGGGCTTCAATGAAATCGTCTTTGAATAAGATGGCTTTAGTCAGGTGCGCAATAGCCATTAAATCGTCTTTCTGGCCTTTCCGTGCTTTTCCTAAAAAGAAATAGGCTGTTGCATTTTCTTTGTCGATCGTTAATACGGAATGTGCTGCTTCTTCCATGCCGGAATAGTCTTCTTCGATAAAACAAACGTTAGATAATGATAATAAGGTCTCAGTCATGTGAGGTTCCATGTTTATCATTTCTTGAAGCAGTGCTTTGGCTTTTGGAAGTTCTCCTATTTGTTGGTAGACTTGACTTAGATATCCCATTGTTTCAAAGTCTTTCTCCAGAGCAAGTGCCTCACTGAAACATTTTACTGCATAATCAATATGTCCTATTCGCTGAGCACGAAGTCCGTCATATTTAAGTATTTCAAAGTCCTTTTTATTGTTTTGAGGCTGATTATTTTCTATCGGCTTTTCTGTTTGGCCTGAAAATAAAGATTTAAAGAAATTCAGCATGGTTTTTGTTTTATATGTTTATGATGCAAAAGTAACGATTTGTTTCGGTTTTGTAAATCTTTAAATAAAAATCGTCTGACTATGATTCTGGAAATTGTGCTTCTAGCGATAAATCTTGCTCATCTTTAATCTCATTTTGAACTGAAGATATTTTTCCATTCTCCATTTTAAGTTCTCCTTCTTCTAGCAAGTATTTAATGGTTAAAGTAAGGTCTTCTTTGCTCGCATTGCTTTTCTTTTCTATGCAAGAAGGAGTTAGGCCTGGTTCACCTTTTAAGATTGCTATAATCTGCTTTTTGAGTGTTTCAAAGGATAGCGTGCCGATGTAATTGGTATGGTCTTTATCTAGACAGATGTCGCACTGACCGCAGTTGTGCTCATTTCTCTCACCAAAATAATGGAGTAAGATCCGGCTTCTACAATGATGTTCGGACGTGACGTATTCCTCCATGGCTTGAATTCGTTTTTCGTATCGACTTTTACGTTCTTCATATATACTCGAACTTATATTTAGATAACGCATTTCTACCCTTTCTCGTGTGTAAACAATGAATGGCGTTTTTTTACGGGGGATGTAATCAATGATGCGTCGTTTGGATAAGGTGATGAGCAAATTATAAATTACTTCTCGCGTCAATCCTGTACGAATAGAAAGTGTACTTTCGTTAATGTAAACATAATCGGTAAACACCCCGGTATACAAACGTAGAATGTTCTGTATAAGGATATCAGATTCTTTTCCTTGCTCATGTAATTTATAGAGTTCGTCCCGGTGAATACAAAACATTAATCGGGAAGCATTGTCTTGTTCTTCGGTATATTCTAGATAACCGGCTTGCGTTAGTATCTTTAGAGCACTGTCTACAGGAACCGGGAAATAGTTGAATCGACGGCAAAATTCTTCAAGGTTAAATTCTTTAGTACACCCCAAGCCGTCGCCCATAGCCATTTGATAATAGTATTGGAGATGTTCATAGACTTCTTTAATGTATTTTTTTTCAGGGAATGTATCTGCTATACGTTTGTGTAAAGCTGCTTTGTCTGATTTTGCATAAAGTGATATAGCGTAAGCTTTCTCTCCATCTCTTCCCGCACGGCCTGCTTCTTGAAAATAGGCTTCAATGGAATCGGGTAGATCAAAATGAATCACGACCCGTACATCGGGCTTGTCTATTCCCATGCCAAATGCGTTGGTGGCTACCATAACGCGACTATTGCCATTTTGCCATTGCTTTTGACGGATATCCTTTATGCTATTATCAAGGCCGGCATGATAAAATTCGGCTGTAAACCCTTCGTGAGTCAGTAGCTCGGTTATTTCTTTTGTTCGGCGTCTATTACGTACATATATAATGGCACTTCCTGGGATATGTTGTAAGATACGTAATAATTCTCCTGTTTTATTGTCTGTTTGACGAACGATATAAGCTAGATTTTTTCGTTCAAAGCTCATTCGAAAAACGTTCTCTTTGCGGAAATGTAATTTCTCTTGAATGTCTTTTACAACTTCCGGTGTTGCTGTGGCTGTTAATGCAAGTACAGGTGTGTTTGGTAATAGTTCTCTGATCTCAACAATCTTAAGGTAAGCCGGACGAAAATCGTACCCCCACTGTGAAATGCAGTGACTTTCGTCGACTGTAATCATACTGACTTTCATCGAACGGAGCTTGGTGCGAAATATGTCAGTGGCTAATCGCTCTGGAGAAATATAGAGAAACTTGTAATCACCGAATATGCAGTTTTCTAGAGCAATAATAATTTCTTGGCGATTCATTCCGGAATAAATCGCTAAGGCTTTGATCCCCCGTTGTCGAAGATTTTGTACTTGATCCTTCATTAAAGCAATGAGCGGGGTCACAACAATACAAATGCCTTCTTGGGCCAAAGCCGGTACTTGGAAGGTAATAGATTTACCGCCACCCGTGGGCATCAAACCTAATGTATCCTGTCCTTGACCTATACTGGTAATAATCTCTTCCTGTAAATCGCGGAATGAATCATATCCCCAATATTGTTTTAATATCTCTTGATATTTATTCAATGGGCTTAATATCTTCTATCTGTAACTGTATTTCACCTCTTTTGTGAGTGTTTTCTTCAATTGTATAGCAGATGGCAAATGAACGTTTGGTTTTGATGTATCGCACGTGCGAACTTTGTCCAAAGGCGATTCCATTCATGACATTGTTTGACTTATTATCAACGAGTTCAAGCTTGATATGTTCCTGATCTCGACCCACAACTTTACTCGTCCCATAATCATAGACATGTCGTGTGCAGAATATTGGTTTTAAGTTTTCTGGTCCGAAAGGATTGAATTTCTTCAAATCATTGAAGAATTTAGAGGTGATATCTTTAAAGTCGATCTCGGCATCAATGTCGATAACAGCACTTCGTTGTTCGGGTAAAATGTTTTGGGTGACAAATTCTTCAAACCGTTGAGTAAACTGCTCCACATTTTCGACCTTCATCGATAAACCTGCTGCATAAGTATGTCCGCCAAAACTATCTAGTAGATCGCGGCAATATTCAATGGCTTTATAAACATCAAATCCCGAGACTGAACGTGCAGATCCTGTGGCCATGTTGTCGGTTCGAGTCAGTACGACTGCTGGGCGGTAATAGATCTCAGTAAGTCGCGAAGCAACAATGCCGATAACGCCTTTATGCCATTCTTCATTGAATAAGACAATCGATCGCCGGTCAGCCAATCCCTCTAAATTAGCCACAATTTGGTTGGCTTCTTCGGTCATGTTTTTATCGAGATCTTTTCTTGTTTCGTTGTATTGATTAATCTGTCCAGCTTTCTCGAGTGCTATTGAGAAATCTTTTTCGGTCAACAAGTCAACGGCTTCTTTCCCGTTTTGTACTCGTCCGGAAGCATTGATACGTGGCCCTATTTTAAAAACGATATCACTGATTGTGATTTCTTTATCCGCCAATCCGCAGACATCAATAATGGCTTTCATACCTATACTAGGATTGCTATTTAGTTGTTTTAATCCGTGATAGGCCAAGATTCTATTCTCACCCATGATTGGTACGATATCTGAAGCAATGCTTACGGCTACAAGATCTAATAGAGGAATGAGGTGATGAAACTCTATGCCATTGTTCAGAGCGAAAGCTTGCATGAACTTAAAACCGACCCCACATCCTGAGAGGTGAGTGTATGGATAAGTATTATCTTCTCTTTTGGGATTTAAAATGGCATAAGCCGGTGGAAGTACCTCATCTGGCACATGATGATCGCAGATGATAAAGTCGATGCCTTTTTCTTTGGCGTATGAAATTTCTTCTATGGCTTTAATGCCACAATCTAATACAATGATTAGTTTGACCTGGGTATTGGCAGCATAGTCTATTCCGGTTTTTGATACTCCATACCCTTCGTTATATCGATCGGGAATATAGTAATCGATATTTGAATAGAACTGCTGGATGAATTTATAGACTAGAGCAACTGCAGTTGTCCCGTCTACATCATAGTCCCCATAAATCAGAATTCGTTCTTTTTTCCCCATAGCCAGATTTAGGCGTTCTACGGCAATATCCATATCTTTCATAAGAAAAGGATTGTGCAAGTCTGGTAGTTGTGGGCGGAAAAATTTCTTTGCTTCAGAGAGCTTTGTAATGCCTCGTTGTAAAAGCAGTTTTCCTAAGATTGGACTAATCCCTAACTCCCGGGCTAATGCCTCGCTCTGTTCTGTCTTTTCTGGTGTAATGGGTTGATAATTCCATTTGTAGTTCATTTTATATATTGTTTTTCTTTTTCTTGTTCCAGAATGTTAGAGGTAGTTGTCCCCAACAAGCTGTAAAAGTACGAAAAAAACCAAAAGATTTGGAGTGATATGGCGAAAATATTTCAATTGTATTATTGTTTTTACAAAATGGGGCTTATATTGCCATTTACAAAAATGTACTTACTCTTTTGATGTTAATGTTTGATAGAAGAAAATAAAAGTGAGAGAGAACTGTTTTAACCCTTTAGGGTTGTAAATTTAAAAAAGACGGAGCTTTTAAATGGCTTCGTCTTTTTTAAATTTGTGTAAATCTTTTTGTTCGTATCTGCAGATCGAACTAATCCATTTTTCAGTGAGCGGTTTCGATTGATGCTTTTCAAGGTCGAATGTAACCATGACGGATTTACATGTGCATTTTATTTCACGAGTTTTTGTGTCAATAACCTGTTGAATCAGATGAAAACTTTTTGTTCCGATTTCTGACACAGCTGTCTGAACAGCAATATGATCGGAAGCTAAAATTTGTGAAACAAAATTAGCTTCAATATGCACCACTACAATAGCATCTTTTTCCCAATCTACATCAGGGCAAACGGATGAAAAATATTCTGTTTTTCCTAAATCATAGAAAGTAAAATACACTGCGTTGTTGACGTGTCCGAATTTATCTACGTCATTAAAACGGAGTTGAATGGGTAGTGTGTGGTGAAAAATCAATTCTTCCATTGTTTTTCCCTTATCTTTTTTATTTTCCGACAAAAGTACTATTTTTGCGTGTTATTCTCAATAGAAAAGAATCAAGAAATGATAGAAGACGTTAAAAAAGCCTGCGAAGTGATGAATGCTGGTGGTGTCATCTTGTACCCTACGGATACCGTTTGGGGCATAGGATGTGATGCTACAAACGAAGATGCGGTTCGCCGTGTTTATGAGATAAAAAAACGTGCTGACAGTAAAGCCATGTTGGTATTAGTTGACACAGCTGTAAAAGTCGATTTCTATGTCAATGATGTCCCTCCTGTGGCATGGGATTTGATTGAGTTATCTGATAAACCACTCACTATCATTTACTCTGATGCTCGAAATTTGGCATCTAATCTATTGGCCGAAGACGGAAGTGTGGGGATTAGAGTAACTAACGAAATATTTTCAAAGCGTCTTTGTCAACAATTTCGTAAAGCTATCGTCTCAACTTCTGCTAATGTGAGTGGCCAACCCGGAGCCGCAAACTTTAGTGAAATTACTGAAGAGATAAAAAATGCTGTAGATTATATTGTGGCGTTTCGGCAAGAAGATATGAGTCGGCCGAGACCATCAAGTATTATAAAATTAGATAAAGGTGGAGTTATAAAGATTATACGTGAATAGATGGAACAGATAAAAATAGAAAAAGAGAGCTTGATACAGAGGTTTATAACGTGGCGTGAGAATAATATTAAAGAAAGGCATTTTATTCTGATACTCAGTTTTCTTGTTGGTATCTGTACAGCATTTGCTGCTTTGTTATTGAAAGTTATTATTCATAAAATACAATTCTTCTTAACAGATAACTTTAATACAACGGAGGCTAACTACCTTTATTTAGTCTATCCGGTCGTTGGTATCTTCTTGGCAGGATGGTTTGTCAGAAACCTTGTTAAAGATGATATTAGTCATGGAGTTACTCGCATACTATATGCTATCTCTAGACGACAAGGGCGAATTAAACGACATAATGTTTGGTCATCTATAATCGCTAGTTCTATCACGATCGGTTTTGGTGGATCAGTTGGAGCGGAGGCACCTATTGTATTAACGGGTTCAGCTATTGGCTCGAATCTTGGTAGCGTGTTTAAGATGGAGCATCGTACGTTGATGTTGTTAGTTGGTTGTGGGGCAGCGGGAGCTATTGCTGGAATCTTTAAAGCACCAATTGCCGGATTGGTGTTCACCTTAGAGGTCTTAATGATCGATTTAACGATGACTTCTTTATTGCCACTACTAATTTCTGCAGTGACTGCTGCTACGGTTTCGTATATCACTACGGGTACTGAGGCGATGTTTAAGTTCCATTTAGATGAAGCTTTTGAATTAGAGCGTATTCCTTATGTTATTTTATTAGGTATTTTTTGCGGACTTGTTTCTTTGTATTTTACCCGCATGATGAACTCAGTGGAAGGACTTTTTGGTAAGTTCTCTAATCCTTATAAAAAATTAGCCTTGGGCGGAGTTGTTCTTAGCATTCTTATTTTCTTATTTCCACCGCTTTATGGTGAAGGTTATGACACCATTGAGCTGCTTTTGAATGGTAAAACAGCTGCCGATTGGGATACGGTAATGAATAATTCCATGTTTTATGGTTACGGAAATCTTCTTTTGATTTATTTAATGCTAATTATATTCTTCAAGGTCTTTGCATCAAGCGCAACTAATGGTGGTGGTGGATGTGGTGGTATTTTCGCTCCAACTCTTTATTTAGGTTGTATTGCCGGATTCGTTTTTTCTCATTTTGGGAATGATTTGAATTTGGGATTTTATTTGCCTGAGAATAATTTTGCATTGATGGGAATGGCCGGAGTGATGAGCGGAGTCATGCATGCTCCTTTAACAGGGGTGTTTCTTATTGCCGAATTGACAGGAGGATATGATTTGTTCTTGCCTTTAATGATTGTTTCGGTGAGCTCGTACCTGACTATTATCGTGTTTGAGCCTCATAGTATTTATTCTATGCGTTTGGCTAAAAAAGGACAACTTATTACCCATCATAAAGACAAAGCAGTCCTTACTCTTATGAAAATGGAGAATGTGGTAGAGGACGATTTTATTTCGGTTTACCCGGAAATGGATTTAGGCGAACTGGTAAAAGAGATTGCTACCGCTCATCGTAATGTGTTTCCGGTAGTGGATAAAGAAACGAATGTGTTATTGGGTGTTGTCTTGTTGGATGATATTCGTAATATCATGTTTCGTCAAGAACTCTATCACCGTTTTTATGTCAAGAAGTTAATGACTTCGGCTCCTGCAAAAATTTATAATACGTATAATATGGAGCAAGTTATGCGAATCTTTGATGACACGAAAGCATGGAATCTACCAGTAGTTGACAATGATGGTCGTTATTTGGGGTTTGTATCTAAATCGAAGATATTCAACTCTTATCGTCAAGTACTTGTACATTTCTCTGAAGATTAGATAGAGGTCAATAAATGATTGTAGATGGATTTATAAACATATGAAGAAAGAAGATTTAAAAATTGTATATATGGGCACGCCCGACTTTGCTGTCGAACCTTTACGCCGATTGGTAGAAGGAGGATATCATGTGGTCGGAGTGGTTACAATGCCTGATAAACCAGCTGGTAGGGGACATAAATTGCAGTTCTCTCCGGTTAAAGAATATGCTCTGGAGCATGGCTTAACTTTATTGCAACCAGAGAAACTTAAAGCCGAAGACTTTTTGCAAGATTTATGTGCGTTGAAGGCTGATTTGCAAATTGTTGTTGCTTTTCGTATGTTGCCTGAAGTGGTTTGGAATATGCCTCGTTTAGGAACATTTAATCTTCATGCTTCATTGTTACCCCAATATCGTGGAGCTGCGCCAATTAATTGGGCGGTCATTAATGGAGATGCTGAAACCGGGATTACGACTTTCTTCTTAAAACATGAAATTGATACTGGAGCTGTTATCCAGCAAGAGCGTGTGCCCATTGCTGAAGAAGACAATGTTGGTGTGGTTCATGATAAATTGATGAAATTAGGGGGACAGCTTGTGGTAGAGACTGTTGACGCTATTTTGGAAGAGCGTGTGACTTCCATTCCTCAAGAAGAGATGATGAAGAATGAGGACTTAAGATCTGCGCCAAAAATATTTAAAGAGACGTGCCGCATTGATTGGAGTTTACCAACGAAACGGGTTTACGATTTTATTAGGGGATTATCACCTTATCCGGGAGCATGGGCAGAACTCGTTTCACCTCAAGGAGATCTATTGATCGTTAAAATCTTTGAGGCTCAAAAAGAAGATGTTGATCATCAGTTACCTTTCGGAAGTATGCAAACGGATGGTAAACAATTCATTAAGATTGCTGTTGATGGTGGATTTATTATCCCTACAATTTTACAATTTCCCGGCAAGAAAAGATTGAGAAGCGAAGAATTGCTTCGTGGATTTGCATTAACGAATGATTATAAAATGAACCTTTAGGGGCTTAATCAATAAAAAAGATAAATTTATGAAACCAATTATTTCACCTTCTATTCTTTCAGCTGATTTTGGCTATCTAGCGAAGGATCTTCAGATGATTAATCGTAGTGAGGCCGAATGGGTACATATCGATATTATGGATGGGGTGTTTGTTCCTAATATCTCTTTTGGATTTCCGGTATTAAAATATGTGGCTCAGTTGACTGATAAACCGTTGGATGTGCATCTGATGATTGTTAATCCGGAGAAGTTTATTCCTGAGGTTAAAGCTCTGGGAGCGCACATTATGAATGTACATTTTGAGGCGTGTCCCCATCTTCATCGGGTGATACAGCAAATCCGTGAAGCAGGCATGCAACCTGCAGTAACGATCAATCCGGCGACTCCGGTTTCTCTGTTAAAGGATATTATAAAGGACGTCTACATGGTTCTAATCATGAGCGTTAATCCCGGATTTGGTGGACAGAAGTTTATTGAACATTCTGTTGATAAGGTGAGGGAACTTCGAGCTTTGATCAATGAAACGGGTTCGAAGGCTTTGATTGAAGTTGATGGTGGAGTGAATCTTGAAACGGCAGCTCGTCTAGTGGAAGCTGGTGCTGACGCCTTAGTGGCTGGAAATGCTATTTTTGGAGCGGAAAATCCAGAAGACATGATTTGCCAATTGAAGCAAGTGTAGTCAATATGCAGTGTTTCCTGCTTTAGTACATAAGTACCCTTTCGTACGTCTTTTAGTACCTTTCGCCTTAGGCATCGGCTGTGGTGACTATTGGTTTGGTGAAAAGTTACCCATCTTTTGGATCGCGTTAATCGGGCTGTTGTGTTTAGTTTCGATGCTGGGTACTTATGTAGTAAAGTCCTATTCAAGGCGTTGGATATTTGGACTGTTAGCTGTTCTCTTTTTCTTCCTAATGGGATGGGTGTGGGGAGGATGCCGATTGGACCGCACTGCTTATGATTTTCCTCAATATCCGTGTGCGTATCGGATACGATTAACCGATTATCCCGTCCCAAAAGAGCATACGGTGATGTGCCGTGCTAAAGTTTATTTTGGCAATGATTCGTTGCATCGTTTTTCTGTAGAAAAAAATGTTCTGGTGTATCTGCAAGATGATTCTATGGTCTCTTCTTTGAAAGTGGGCGATGAATTGATGGCTTATTGCCGCCTAGAACTTCCTCATCATAATGGTAATCCCGATGAATTTGATTATGCTCGATACTTGTTACACAAGGATGTGAGTGGCATTGGTTTTGTTCCTTGTGGGCAATGGCAAAGGTGTGATGATGGTCATCATGCAAATTCCTTTCAAGATCAAGCTTTGATTTGCCGTAACAAATTATTGATATGGTATCGGCAATTGGGATTCAGTGGGGATGAGTTTGCTATTCTTTCTGCCTTGACTGTAGGGTATAAAGATGAACTGAGTGCAGATATGCGTCAACGCTTTTCGGTAGCGGGGGTGAATCATGTTTTGGCATTGTCCGGTTTCCATATTGCTTTGCTATCGGCTTTGTTGGCTTTTGTGTTTAAACGTCTATTTTATCGATGGAAAAATGGACGGCTTTTTTCTGCATTCTTTACTGTGTTGTTTTTGTGGGGATTTGGTTTTCTAACCGGACTTTCTGTTTCTGTTATCCGTTCTGTTCTGATGTTTTCTTTTCTGACGGTTGCTTTTATTTTTGGACGTCGGTCGATTACGTTGAATACGGTAGCAGCGACGGCTTTTTTTATGTTGATTTACTCTCCTCTCTGGCTTTTTGATGTTGGGTTCCAGCTTTCTTTTAGTGCTGTGATTGCCATTGTGCTGTTTCAACCTAGTTTATCTGGGATGCTGAATTGTATTAGACTTAAAAATAAGTACATAAATGGTTTATTGAGTACTTCTTTAGCGGCTCAACTGGGTACATTCCCTTTAGTTTTATTCTATTTTTCGCAGTTCTCAACTCATTTTTTATTATCTAATCTATTGGTGATTCCTTTAGTGACATTTATCGTCTATCTAGCCGTTTTGATGTTGCTCGTTTCTCCCTTTCATTTAGTTAGCCTGATGGTCGCTTCCCTTCTTAAAGAATGTATAAGATTTCTGGAATCGATCGTTTCTTGGATTGAAACGCTTCCTTGCGCCTCGATTAATCGAATTTGGGTTAACGGAATAGAAGTGATGTGGATTTATTTATTGATGAGTATCTTGTTCTTCTTTTTTTGTTTTCGAAAAGGAAAGATCTTAATCTTCTTCTTAGTAAGTTGTTTGTTTTTAATGGGTTATCATTCTTATGTGAACTATTCAAATAAGATAGGATCTTCAATTTTATTCTATACTATAAAAAATAGCTCAGTTGTTCATTGCGTTTGCAACGATCGGCATTCTTATATTGTTAGTTTAGAGGATAGCGTAAATAACGCTGAACGTATAGAAAAAGTTGTTGGCCGTTATTGGATTCGTGTTGGTTTAAAAAAACCGCAATTTGTTTCATCCAATTTTAAAGGTAAGTATGTTACGGTTGATCATGGACTTATTCAATTTTCAAAATATCGAGTCGCTATGATTGGAGATAAGAGTTGGAAGAATTTAAAAGTTGACTCTCCGTTATCTATTGATTATCTCTATTTGTGTAAAGGTTATAATGGGACATTGGAACAATTGCTGACCTTGTTCCGTCCACGATGTGTGATTGTGGATCGTTCTTTCCCTAATTATCTTCAAAGTGAGGTGATTCGGACGTGTCAAGGTCATTCATTACCGTTTAGATTATTGGGCAAAGAAGGTTCTGTCTCATTTTTGCTTTAAGTATCAAGAATTATCGTATTTTTGCAGTTAAAATAAACAGAAATGCTGACTAAAGTTATTGACCAAACTAAAATAGATCATTTTGAGAAGTGGATAGATCGTGCTGATAAAATCGTTATTGTGTCGCATGTGAGTCCGGATGGAGATGCTATTGGAGCTTCTTTAGGACTATATCACTTCCTTAATTCTTTGGAAAAAACGGTTAATGTGATTGTACCGAATGCTTTTCCTGATTTTCTAAAATGGATGCCTGGAAGCAAAGATATTTTGTTGTACGATCGTTATCAAGAATTTGCCGATAAACTCATTGCTGAGGCGGATGTGATTTGTTGCTTAGATTTTAATGCGATTAAACGTGTAGATGAAATGGCGACAGCCGTGGCTTCCTCTCCGGCAAGAAAAGCAATGGTTGATCATCATTTGCATCCTGAAGAGTTTTGCCAGATCGTGATGTCTTATCCACACATCTCTTCAACTTCAGAGCTTATCTTTCGTCTAATTTGTCGTTTAGGAGCTTTTAGTGATATCACAAAGGAATGTGCTGAGTGCATTTATACGGGTATGATGACTGATACGGGAAGTTTTACCTATAATTCGAATAATCAGGAAATCTATTTTATCATTAGCGAACTACTTTCTAAAGGTATTGATAAAGATGATATTTACCGGAAAGTTTATAATACGTATTCTGAAAGTCGATTGCGGTTGATGGGATATGTGTTATCAAATATGAAGGTCTATAAGAACCACAACGCTGCCTTGATCTCTTTAAGAAAAGATGAGCAAAGTCAGTTTGATTATATCAAAGGGGATAGTGAAGGTTTTGTGAATATTCCATTGTCTATAAAGGATGTTCGTTTTTCTTGTTTCTTACGTGAAGATACTGAGAAACGTATGATAAAGATCTCTTTACGATCGGTCGGAAAATTCCCATGCAATCGCTTAGCAGCCGATTTCTTTAATGGTGGTGGCCATTTAAATGCTTCCGGTGGAGAGTTTTATGGAACGATGGAAGAAGCTATGGATACTTTTGAAAAGGCTTTGGAAAAATACAAATCTTTATTGACTGCCGAAGAGAACGAAACCTATGGTTAAAAGTTTCTCTTCAAAGGTTAAAAGATTAGAACTTTCAACTTGATACACTCTTTTTTTAGTGATTTTAAAATACATTTGTGCGAAACATAGTTAATTAACAGAAATGAAAAACCTTATCGTATTATTTTTTTCTCTATTTATCATTGGAAGCCTTTTTCAGGCATGTGATAACACGAAAACTTATGCTGAAATGCTTGATGAAGAGAGAAATGCGGTCGATTTATTTATGAAAGATCAGAACATTACAGTGATTTCAAAAGATGAGTTTGAAAAGGATACTGTAACCGATCTTTCTAAAAATGAATATGTCTCTTTCTCTAATGGTGTATATTTGCAAATTATTGATCGGGGTGTTGAACAGAAAATCGATACTTTTGCGACTAACGATGAAATTTGTGTGCGTTATGTCGAACAAAATATTTCAACCCGCGATACAGCTACATTTAACGTATTCTTGCCTGAATTTGCCGATGCACCTCAGTACTATATGATGCCTGCTGTATTCCGTTACGTTGTTGATGCAACAACATCATATGGCACATTTTTAGAGATGAATTATCTTTGGGCGAAAGCTTATAACTCAACAGTGGTTCCTTCCGGATGGCTCTTGGCATTGCCTTATTTGAGAAATGAGGCCCATGTGAAGCTTATTGTTCCGTCTAAGATGGGACATAATACTGCTCAACAGTATGTTACTCCTTATTTTTATGACATTCGATCATTTGAAAAGGCCAAAAACTGACACAACATCAAATAATATTTTATTTTTATGACTCTAATTAAATCTATCTCTGGAATCCGCGGTACAATTGGCGGAAAAGCGGGTGAAGGCTTAAATCCACTCGACATTGTTAAATTTACATCGGCTTATGCTACTTTAATACGCAAAACTTGTCAATCTAAAAGTAATAAGATTGTTGTGGGCCGTGATGCTCGTATTTCGGGCGAAATGGTGAAAAACGTGGTAGTCGGTACCCTTATGGGTATGGGATGGGATGTGATCGATATTGATCTAGCTTCTACTCCAACGACTGAATTAGCGGTGACTATGGAAGGTGCTTGTGGTGGTATCATTTTAACAGCATCGCACAATCCTAAACAATGGAATGCTCTGAAATTATTGAATGAGCATGGAGAATTCTTAAATGCAGCTGAGGGAGAAGAAGTTCTTCGTATTGCTGAGGCTGAAGAATTCGATTTTGCAGATGTTGACCATATGGGGTCTTACCGTCAGGATTTGACCTATAATCAAAAACATATCGATAGCGTTCTTGCTCTGAAACTAGTAGACGTTGAGGCCATTAAGAAAGCTAACTTTAGAGTGGCTATTGATTGCGTGAACTCTGTTGGTGGTATGGTGTTGCCGGATTTATTACAACAGTTAGGCGTTCAACACGTTGAAAAGTTATATTGTGAACCTACCGGACATTTTGCTCATAATCCCGAACCACTTGAGAAGAACTTGGGCGATATTATGGATTTGATGAAACAAGGCAAAGCAGATGTTGCTTTTGTGGTGGATCCGGATGTAGACCGATTGGCTATGATCTCCGAAAATGGAGCAATGTATGGTGAAGAATATACTTTGGTTACTGTGGCCGATTACGTTCTGAAACATACTCCGGGTAATACGGTTTCTAATCTTAGCTCTACGAGAGCGTTGCGCGATGTGACTCGCAAATACGGTATGGAGTATAATGCTTCGGCTGTTGGTGAAGTAAACGTTGTGACAAAGATGAAAGCCACCCATGCCGTGATTGGTGGTGAAGGTAATGGCGGGGTGATTTATCCTGAAAGCCACTATGGTCGTGATGCATTAGTTGGTATTGCATTATTCTTGAGTCATTTGGCTCATGAAGGTAAAAAAGTGAGTGAACTTCGTGCTCAGTATCCGGTTTATTTCATGGCAAAGAATCGTGTGGATTTGACTCCGGACATTAATGTGGATGCCATCCTTGCAAAAGTTAAAGAAATCTATCGTGATGAAGAAATTAATGATATTGATGGGGTGAAGATCGATTTTGCAGATCAATGGGTTCATCTTCGGAAGAGTAATACAGAACCGATTATTCGTGTATACAGTGAAGCCGCAACGGCTGAAGCTGCTGAAGAGATCGGTCATCAGATTATGAACGTCATTTATGATTTAGCTAAAAAATAACAAATCATATATTTTATCAGTTAAAAAAGGGAGCATCTTTAATTAAAGAGCTCCCTTCTTTTTTGCGAATTTACGACTTCTTCAGTATATTGTCAGCCTATTCTCAATACGTTTATTTGATGGAAGAGATGGCGTTAATGTGATTGAAGAGCGAATAGGCCATGAGACTAGATGATTGTTTAATGAGATGATCTTATTTAAATTATTTACAGAAGTATTATTATGAGATATATCGAACATATTTTTAGAGGAACTGAAAACGAGTTAGAGGATTGGAAGAAATTGTTAGGTGGGAAGATCAATGGCAATACGCTATATGTTCCAGAAGGGACAATTAAGGAATATAAGTTTGATAGTCATAAAATCATTATAATACGTCTACTCTTGACAGAAGAGATTAATGCTATGCGGATTATGGATAAGTCGTCTCTATATTATCCTATTATATTCTCGGAATGCTTAACATTTGAACCTGGGGATGTTGGGAAGACCCGAGCTACATTTTCGAAATCTCTCTCTACGGGTATTTATTTCTCAAACGAGAAAGCTTTGATCCAATTTCCAAAGGGGCAAGAATTAAGTCTTATTTTGTTTCGGGTACGTCATGAATCTTTTGAACGAGTGCTACCTGAGAAGCATGATTTTTTAAAGTATATACAGACAGACGATTCTTATTTCTTTTATGAATCCATTAGCGTAGAAATGAAAATTCTTATGCAGCATTTGCAAAATTGTGTGTTGCCAGAGAAATTAGATTATGAATTTGCTTGTGCGCGGTCGTGGGAATTATTTCTGTTGTTTGCTGATAAATTCTTTTATCAACGGAAGAACAGATACAAACAGATTGATAAACAGCTCCTACAAAAATTGCAACATGTCAAAGAATTTATGTTGAGCGATCTATCTTCACCTAAAAGTATCGAGGAACTAACCCAGTTTTGTGGTATGAGTGCTACAAAGCTAAGAGCTTCTTTTAAAGAGATATATGGAATGACCATTTACAATCTTTTCCAAGAGCATCGGATGGAGAAAGCTAGGGAATTATTATTAGAAGGAGATAAAAGTGTGAGTGAGGTCGCCTATATGTTGGGATATACACACTTGGGGCATTTTACAGGAGCCTTTAAACATAAATATAAATGTTTACCCAAACATTTCAAGCCTTAATCTTTACCTTTCTATAATTGTTGTTTTGGGACAAAGAAATGGTGTTTTGTGAGAATGTGGTTTTTCATGAAGCGCTATTTTTGCATTGTCTTAAAATAATAAAGATTATGTCATCAAATCAACTTTTAGAGAAAATAGAAGAAGTCAGGAGTCTCCAGAATAAGAAAGTGATCGGGCAAGAGCACCTCACGGATGCCCTGCTTATATCGTTATTATGTGAAGGTCATCTCCTTATAGAGGGGCTTCCGGGTCTTGCTAAAACCAGAGCTGTAAAACATTTCTCAGAATGTATCTCTGGGCGATTTAGACGCATTCAGTTTACTCCTGATATGTTACCGTCGGATATAACCGGAAATGATATTTATGATCCGGCTACTTTGTCTTTCAAGTTTACTCAAGGTCCTGTATTCGGTAATATCATATTAGCAGATGAAATAAACCGAGCTCCGGCGAAAGTCCAATCAGCTTTATTGGAAGCCATGCAGGAGGGACAAATAACCATAAACGGAAGGTCGTATCAGTTGCCATCTCCTTTTTTAGTTATGGCAACACAAAATCCTAAAGATCAGGAAGGTACGTTCGATCTTCCTGAAGCTCAACGAGATCGTTTCCTCATGAATATTGTTTTATCTTATCCTTCAGAACAGGAAGAGTTAGAAGTGCTTCGTCTTGTGAGGAATGAGGAGCAAGAGGATTCGACTATATCTTTTCTGCCTTGCAGTATCGAAGAGATCAAACAGATACAGGATACAATCAGGAAAGTATATGTTTCGGATGTGATAGAACAGTACATGGTTCGATTAGTCCAATCCACGAGACCGGAGTCTGCAAGCGATCGACAAGATATGGGTTTAGATGGAATTATAGTGTATGGAGCTGGTCCGCGAGCAACTTTGGCATTAGATAGCTGCGCTCGTGCAATGGCTTGGATTTCGGGGCGAGATTTTGTAACAGGAGATGATGTGAAACAAGTTGCCAAGAATGTTTTACGTCACCGAATTAAATTATCATTGAAAGCTTTCCATGAAGGCTGGGATGTCGACAAGGTGCTAGATAAGTTACTCTTAAGCGTCACTTTATCATGAAAGTCAGGATTCAAGTAGAAGCTGAAGAATTACTTTCGTATAAATATAGATTAAATTCAACAGAGGTATTCCCGACCTCTTTGTCTTCTTTACTAGGTAATGGTTATTCTGGCTTAAAAGGGAGTGGAAGTGATCTTTACGGCATACGAGAATATCAGCATGGGGATAACTACAAACGGGTTAATCGACAGGCTACAGCACGCACCGGAATTATTCATTTAAATGAATACTTGGAAGATCGGCTATTGTCTGCTTACCTGCTGATCGATCAGTCTAGTCCGTTATTCTTTAGTTCCACTTATGTTATGAAATCAGTCATCGCTGCTAGAAGGGGAGCTGAAACATTATTTTCTTATTTAAAAAATGGACATCGGGTCAGTGGAGATGTTTTTAATGAGCATGCTCATGCTACTCTGCCTCTAACTAGCAGTGAGGTCACTTCAGAAGAGTGGATTATGCAGGTTGCTAAATTTAATCAAATGTTACTTTGTAAACAGAAGATTAGTAAAGGAAATGCTTTATCAGAGGCTTTGGCACGCGCTCTAGAAGCTGGAATCTCTGGGCGAGAACTATATGTCTTCAGTGATTTTATGTTTTATAAAGGTGCTGAATTGATGGATCTACTCACAACCTTGCGAGGGAATAATCGAATTTATTTAATTCAAGTGACTGATCAGTTAGAAGAAAATCCTCCTTTGAAACAATGGCTGAGTAATGGGACAAATGAGTTTATATTGCGCAGCGAAGAGGAACGAGAAAAATATAAAACACTTAGAGAAACTAAAAAGCAGCGAATCATGAGTTTCTCAAGACAAAATGATATTGTATTCACTGAATTTTTTACATAAATATGCTTCCTGAACTTCATCCTTATTTAGACAGGGAATATACACTGTGGTATCCCTATGTCTATCTGGCTTTTTTATTTGTTCTGATTGTAGGAGGGTTATTTCTTATCTATCGGTTGATAAAAAAATACCAATCGAATCGTCCTTTAAGAAAATCGGTTCGTCTTCTCTCTTCTTCTACCCGTATAGAAGATGATGTCGACTTTTTAAAGTTTGTGGCTCTTGAGATGTTCTCTATGACTTGTTTTTCTTTTGAAACCCCATACTCATATCCATGTGAAGAATGGCTAAAATCAATCTCGAATGGAAAGGTCAATTTTACAGTCAAGCCTTATCGTCTTCTATTAGATGCCTCTCTGCAGCCTTCGGAATCTATTCCTCAGCTGACAAATGTGGAACGAGAGTTAATAATCAAAAACGCCATTCAATTAATTCGTAGGAAATATGTATAAACTGCTTTATCCGGAATGCCTTTTATTATTGGTACTTCCTTTTATCTTGCTATTGTTTCCACCTTTACGATTGAAACATCGTTCTTTGCGTTTTCCGGCGACTGATACGATAGGAACCGTTGCTCGCCTTAACTCCACAGCTAGCAAGAAATTGATCCGATTATTGAAGTGGATTTTTTTGTATATGGGGTGGATGGCTTGGTGTGTGGCTTTGTGTGCTCCGGTTTTTATTCCTCATCCGGAAAAAGAAATAAAGGAACAACGTAATATTCTATTGGCTACCGATATTTCATTGAGTATGGATACTCGTGATTGGCATAGCTTGACGGATGGCAAGCCGATCTCAAGATGGGATGCGGTGAGGAAGATGACAGCTTATTTTATTGACGCGCGAAAAGGAGATCGTTTTGCACATGTGGTCTTTGGACAAGAGGCGTATTTGCAAGTTCCATTTACGCAAGATCCGCAAGTGATTATTCAGATGCAAGATAAAATTCAATTAGGTGATGCTGGTCCCAAAACGTCTATAGGTAATGCTATTGCTGTTGGAATAAAACATTTTCAGAGTGACTCAATAACTCGTAAAATGATGTTACTGATTACGGATGGATTAGATACGCAAGATGGCATTTCTCCAATACAGATGGCTGAGGTCGCAGCAAAAGATTCTGTTCGAATCTATACGATTGCAATGGGAAGTCCTGAAGAAGGCTTCGGAAACGTTAATCATCAACAACTAAAACAAATAGCATCATTGACTGGTGGAAAGTCCTTTTCCGCTTCTTCGCTTTCGGAGTTGAAAAATGTATTTAAGGCAATTGATGCAACCGAACCTATTGAATATGAGATAAAAAAGGAACTTCCAATGCGTCCGCTTTATCCGTATCCCTTAGCTCTGGCTTTATGTGTGTTCGGAATAGCAATTATAACAAACTTTATAAAGGATTTGAGATGAATGATTTTCATTTTTTACGACCTACGCTTTTATGGCTTTTAATTATTCCTCTTGTTTATTTAATAGGAAGACTTTTTATCCAATATAAGAGAAACCATATACGATATATCGTCCCGGAAATGATTCCTTATCTGACTAATGCGTCAAATGGATATAAAGAACTCTTGTTCAGCCTTTTGCCTGTTTTGGGATTGGCAGTTGGCATTGTGGCATTAGCCGCTCCTGTTTGGGAAAAGACAGTTGTTAAACTTCCCCAGCAACAGTCTCTTTCAATTGTCATCAATTTGCCCGGAAACTGTTCGACGAATGACGTTGTGCAAATGAAGGTCGCAACTTACCATCTATTAGATTCCTTAGAGACCCAAAATGTCTCTTTGTCAGTACAAAGTGGATCTGCTCATCTATTAATACCATATACTAAAGATTATAGGTTGATACGCACTTATGTTGAGTTTATTTCTCCAGAGATCATGCCTCTGAGGGGAGATCATTTAGAGGAAATAGTAAGGGTGACAACTCCTCCATCAACAACGTCATTTCATTCAGTTGTGTATGTTACTCCCATGATGTCTGAAGATAAAGCTGAGTTATGGAAAAAGACCGTGTTGCAAGCCGATTATAAGGTGGCGCTCACGACACAGAGGAGTCTTGTGACCGATTCCGTCAATTTTATTTTTGCGGATGCTGATAATAAAGGCATCGGGACTCTTATGTGTTCAGTGAAAAAAAAGGCAGATGAGAAAATGCAGGAGAAGGCTTTGAAAGATAGTACTCAGTGGAAGGATAGAGGATATTTGTTGTGTATCCCTGCGACTTTGCTATTGCTTCCTCTTTTTTTTAGATACAAGAAAAGTTTATTCTTAATCATAGGTTTGTGTTTCTCCTCGTGTTCTTATACTCATCAGATGTGGAATGAAGCACAAGTAAACCTTGCTTTAATGAAAGAAGATACGTTAGAGGCTATTCGTCTTTCGGACGATCCTTTTCGGAAAGGAATGTTGTGGGTTGAGCAAAAAGAATATCAGAAAGCTGCTCAGGAATTTGCAAAAGACACAACTTGTGAAGCTTTATATAATCGAGGACAATCTATTTATCGGAATGGCTATTTTGTAGAAGCTCTCTCTTTGCTGAGAGAAGTTGAGAATAAACGTCCGGAATGGGAGTTTGTCAGTGCTGATATTAAAGTGATTGAAAATCTAATTGCCTCAGGGATAACCAATAGCTCTTCACAAAAGAAATGGAGTGAGGAGAGTGACTCAGACCGTTTCGAAAAAGATCGAGATAAGGAAAAAAACGGTCATGAAACGGAACTCTGGGCTGATAAATTGGTGAATGAAACACCCGAGAATATGAACTATTCCAAAGATAAATCGCCTAAGCAGAGTGAGGTCTTGTTCCGGCAAATAGAGAATAATCCAAAAGAGTTTATAAAAAGAAGATTACAATATGAATATATGCATAAGGAATAATGAACGTTTGCGAGTTTTTAGTACTCTTATTTTGTTTCTATGTTCGCAAATATTAATGGGGGCCGATACTTTTACTCGTTGTCGGATCGGAAAGAGTAAATTACAGTGGGGCGAAGCTTGCCACATTACTTTAGAAGTCTATACTCGCACATGGTTTACGGAAGGAGTATCTTTTCCTACTATGAGCGGGCAAAATGGGGTTTTGCTCAAACAAGACCGGAGTTATACCTCTTCAGAAACCATTAATGGAGAACGTTATAGCGTCATTGCCCAAGATTATTTGTATTATCCACTTAGTGTTGGCAGACAAGGGATTCGATTTGATGGTATTGAAGTACAAACTCCTCCTGTCGGTGAATATAAAGGCAAAAAGCAATCTTTGAGCTTTTCGCCAAAAACGATAGAGGTCTCTACTGCTGATGCACAAAACCTAAGGCAAACAACAGCTTTAAGATTAAAAACAACGCAGCATTTTGAGATGCCCGATACTCTTAGAGTTGGAGATGTCGTAACACGACATATAGAATATGTTGCATCGGGTGTTCCTGCTGCATTCATTGTTATGCCGGAATTCAAAGATACATTAAGTTATGCTCGTCTTGTTCAAGAACAACCGGTATATCTTACGGAACTACGTGATGGTCAGGTGGTGGGGCGGGCGACTCAAAAAATCTTGTACCAGTTGATAGACTCCGGTACTTTTACATTACCTTTTGTGGAGGTCGATTATTGGTTATCGAAGAGCAGGCGAATGGAAAGACTTATTTTAAAAGATAAAGAGATCCATGTACTTCCTTCGGTCTATCGTCCTGATATTTCCCCTGAATTTACAGCGTCAGAGCCAGAAGATTTAGTGAGTAGAGAAAGACTGAAAAGGATGATTCGGGTTGGAGTTATTTTGGTCCTATGTAGTTTTCTACTGTATGTCGTCCATCACCGAAAGTCTATCTGTGGAAATATGTATTGGCAAATGCTTAAGTCTTCTGATTACCCACAGCTATATGATATACTTTATCGATATGCGCGATCCTTACATTATGATAATTTCCAATCCTTGGCTGATGAATATGCCAATCTTCAAAGATGGTATAGCACATTTGGTATTAAGCTATTTAAGGAAGGATATTCTGGAAGAGTGAGTTGGAGGGTTAGGATTCGATTATTTTACGCCCTAATCGTCCGACGTGTTCATTGATTCTTAGTTCTATTCGGAAAACGTGATGTGTTTTGAATGGGTTCTGACGCACACTTTTCATGTATGATGTAATTGCGTTGTTTTCGGATAAAAAGATGGTGTTTTTTGAAAATCAAACAGCTTTCGGTCTTGTATCTTTGCATCAGATTAATGAAATTGATAAAATAAAGAACCATGAACGTAGATTTTTTGACTTGCGAAACTGAAATCAATAAAGGGAGGAAGCACTTTCATTTGATGGTAAAACCGATTGGACCGGTATGTAATTTGCGTTGTAAATACTGTTACTATTTGGAAAAGTCGAAAATCTACTCTAAGAAGCCGAATGAGTATATCATGTCGGACGAGATTCTTGAGCAATATGTAAAAAATTATATTGCCTCACAACCGACAGAAAACCCTCGTGTTGTTTTCGCCTGGCAAGGTGGTGAACCAACTCTTTTAGGCATTGAATTTTTTGAGAAGGCCATTCAATTCCAACAACAACACACGGATGGACGTAAGATCGAGAATACGCTTCAAACCAATGGCATGTTTATAAACGAAAAATGGGCCGAATTTTTTAAGAAGCACAACTTTTTAATTGGTATTTCGATAGATGGCCCTCAAGATTTGCACGATGCTTATCGGAGAACTCAAGGTGGACAAGGTAGTTGGAAACGTGTGATGAAATCGATCGAGTTACTGAAGAAATATGGGGTACGGTTCAATACACTAACTGTTGTAAACCGCCTTAATGCTCAATCTCCTTTACGAGTATATGAGTTTTTGAGAAAGATTGGTTCCACTTGGATGCAATTTATTCCGATACAGGAACGCCGCGCTATAGATAAAAATGAACAGTTACGACTTGTCGCTAACGATTATGAAGGTGAAACAGTGGTCACAAATGAAAGTGTATTACCCGATCAATGGGGAAATTTCCTTATTCAAGTATTTGACCAATGGGTGAAAAATGATGTTGGCAGAATCTTCGTTAAACAATTCGACTGTGCATTGGAAGCTTGGTGCGGTTACAACCCTACGGCATGTGTCCTTTCTCGATATTGTGGCGATGGTTTAGTCATGGAACATAATGGAGACGTCTATACTTGTGACCACTTTGTGTATCCTCAATTTAAACTCGGAAATATAAAAGATTCGAGTTTACAAGAAATGGCATTGTCGGCTAAACAAGAACAATTTGGAAAAGATAAGCGGGAAACTCTTTCTGCGCAATGCAAGACTTGTAAATATTTACCGGCTTGCAATGGCGAATGTCCTAAGCATCGTTTTATCTTGAATAAAGACGGTGAAAAGATCGCTTATCTGTGTAAAGGATATTATGCCTTTTATGATTATGCTGCTCCCTTCTTACATGCCATGCGGACATTGATAAAGCAAGGAGGGGAAGCTGCTGATGTAATGAAATTTCTATCAATCGAAAAATAATTTAATTTAAATTTTAAATTTTATGAGCAAATTGATTAAAAAAATCTCAATTGGTGCAGGTATGCTTTGTGCCGGAGTAGCTGCTCATGCAGCTGAAACTCCTGAAATAGGAGAAGTGCAGGCTCAACCAAAACGCCCGAATATTTTGGTTATATTCGGCGATGATGTTGGCATTATGAATTTGAGTGCCTATAACAATGGTATGTTGGGATATCGTACTCGTAATATTGACCGCATAGCCAAAAATGGTATGATGTTTACGGACTATTATGGGGAACAAAGTTGTACTGCCGGACGTGCTGCGTTCATCACAGGACAATCTCCTTTACGTACCGGTTTAACTAAGGTAGGATTACCTGGAGTAGAGGTTGGTATACAGAAAGAAGACCCGACTATTGCCGAACTTTTGAAACCCCTAGGATATGCAACCGGTCAGTTCGGTAAGAATCACTTTGGTGATAAAGACGAGTTCTTGCCAACTAATCATGGTTTTGACGAGTTTTTTGGCAACCTATATCACTTAAATGCAGAGGAAGAGCCAGAACATCCTGATTATCCAACAGATCCTGCTTTTAAGAAGAGATTTGGTCCGAGAGGAGTGATCAAGTCGAATGTGGATGGTACCATTATGGATACGGGCCCGTTGACTAAAAAACGTATGGAGACTGTTGACGAAGAATTCCTTGATGCTTCGGTCGACTTCATCAAGCGTAAGGTGCAAGAGGATAAACCTTTCTTCTGTTGGTACAACTCATCACGTATGCATTTTCCTACTTATCCGAAACCATCTAGCAAAGGTCGAAGTGGACAAGGCTTTTATGCAGATGGTATGTTAGAACATGATGATAATGTAGGGGCGTTACTCGATTTACTCAAGGAACTGAAGATTGACGAGAATACCATTGTGATATACACTACCGATAATGGACCTCACTATAATATGTGGCCTGATGGAGCTATCACTCCATTCCGTGGTGAGAAAAATACAAACTGGGAAGGTGGCTATCGTGTTCCTGCTCTTGTTTGCTGGCCTGGAAAAATCAAAGCTGGAAGTGTATCCAATGAGATCGTTTCACACATGGACTGGATGCCAACTTTGCTTGCTGCTGCAGGAGATCCAAATGTGAAGGATAAATTGTTGAATGGTTACAAAGTCGGTGATATGACTTACAAGGTACATTTAGACGGTTATAACATCTTACCTTTACTGACAGGTAAGACTACGACTAGTCCACGTCAGAATTTCTTCTATTTTAGTGATGATGGTCTACCTGTAGCGATGCGTACCGGAGATTGGAAACTTTCTTTTGCTGAACAGCGTGCACACGGACTAGATGTATGGAGAGAACCGTTCGTTGAATTACGTACACCCAATATCTTCAATTTGCGTCGTGACCCATTTGAACGTGCAACAGTGGATGCTGATAATTATTCTAAATGGTTCTTAGATCATGCTTTTATCTTATATAAGGGGCAAAGTGAATTTGCAGAATTTATGAAGACTTTCGAGAAATATCCGCGACGTCAACGTCCGGCATCGTTCTCTGTTGATCAGATCTATCATAAATATATTAAGAATTAATATTTTATCTTTTCAGTTTGATCATCGGGTGAACTACAACTCTATTGAGTTAGTGGTTCACCCGATTTATTTTTATGAGATGAGGCTTTTAGTCTAAGAAACCGATTCGTTTAATCTCTTGTTCAAAGTTTGGAGTGAAAACCTCTTTGCCCAATTGCTCTTTAATTTCTTCCATACTCCAGAATCGTCCGCCATCAAGTTCTTGGCTAGGGGTGATGATGCCATCGTAAACCGTCTTATGCACAAAAACCAGCTCCTTTTCTCGAGTCGATTCAAAGACATAGTTAGTGATCAGTTCCGGGGTGTAATCGGTTATCCCCAACTCTTCTTGAACTTCCCGTTTTAAGGCAGCTTCTATATTCTCACCAAGGTCGACATGTCCCCCCACTGAGGTGTCCCATTTGTTGGGTTGGATATCTTTCCATGCCGGGCGCTTTTGTAGGAAAAGCTCACCTTTGGAGTTGAATACATGCAAATGAACGACGGGGTGAAGGAGTTTACTTCCGTTATGACATTCTCCACGAGTTGCTGCAGCGATGATCTCGCCTTGCTCGTCAACGATTGGAAAGAGTTCTTCGTTATTGTCGGCAGGTAAATTCATGATCGATAAACTTTAAGGAATTAAAAGAGAAGAATCACCATAACTTAAGAAACGGAAGTCGTGTTCCAACGCGTAATCGTATATCGCTTTCCAGTTTCCTTTGACAAAAGCCGAGACGAGTAAAAGTAACGTGCTCTGTGGCTGATGAAAGTTGGTGACCATTGCTTTTACAATTTTATAATGATAGCCCGGAGCAATGATAATCTGTGTACTAGTGTGTAGTGTCTCCATCTGGTGACGATCGAGATAAGCCACGATTTCGCGTAAAGCCTCTGTTGGCTCTAAGTCGGTTACCGTCTCGTAAGGTTGCCATTGGTTGACATGCAACTGTTCCTCCGAAGCCTCCGGATGGAGGTGAAGGGTCACCCCAATATGATACAAACTCTCGAGCGTACGTACCGAAGTCGTCCCCACAGCAATAGCTGCCCCGTCGTGTGCGATCAACTTTTCAATCGTACTGCGGTTGACGGAGATATATTCCGTATGCATCTCGTGTCCTTCGATCTCCTCACTTTTTACGGGTTTGAATGTTCCTGCTCCCACATGTAAAGTCAGCTCCTCCAGGTCGACTCCTTGAGTGGATAAGCTCTCCAAAACTCTTGGAGTGAAATGTAGACCGGCGGTTGGTGCAGCCACCGAACCCTGTATTTTTGAATAAACCGTTTGGTACGTCTCTTTGTCACTCTCTTGCGTATCGCGATTCAGATAAGGCGGAATAGGAAGTTCGCCGAAAACCTCTAAGATATCAGCAAAGGTCACCTCCTGGTTATTCCAGTTGAAATCGACCCAGTGACTCGTCCCATGGCATTCGCCACGAGTAGCCGTTAACGTGAGTTGATGGCCTTTGACCGTCATCTCTTTGCGTAGTGTTCCTTCTTTCCACTTTTTTAAGTTGCCGATCATACATAGCCATGCCGCATGTTCCGTCTGTTGGAAGTTTAAGGCATAATCATTGGGTGCAATCGGTTCCAAACAAAAGACCTCGATCAAGGCTCCCGTCTCTTTGCGAAAATGAAGGCGAGCCTGAATCACCTTTGTGTTATTAAAGATCATTAAGCTATTGGTCGGCAGATAATTGGGTAGGGCGGTAAAGACGTCCTCGCTGATCTCGCCGTGACGGTAAATGAGCAACTTTGATTGATCGCGTATCGGTAATGGAAATTTAGCGATACGTTCATCGGGCAATGGATAATTGTATTCGCTAATACGAATATGTTTTGGATTTTCTTTCATCGTTTTTCTTCTTTGCGACTGCAAAAGTAGTTATATTTGCTGTAAAATGCAGATTGTAAATCTTTAAAATGCAGATATGACGATGAAAATAGGAGATAAAGTACGCTTCCTGAGCGAAGTGGGAGGAGGAATTGTGAAGGGATTCCAAGGTAAAGATATTGTTTTAGTAGAAGATGCCGACGGCTTTGACATCCCGATGCTTGCCCGTGAATGCGTCGTGATTGAAACGGACGATTACAATCTGAGCAGAAAGTCGCAAACACCTTCGGTAAAGGTAGAAGAACCGACTAAACCGGTTAAGCCTGAGATGCCGACCTTTCGGCCGACTGAAGTACGAGGTGGTGACCAGTTGAATGTGGCGTTGGCGTATGTTCCCGAAGATATTAAAGCGATCAGTTCGACCACTTTTGAAGCTTATTTATTGAACGATAGCAATTACTTCTTGTATTATACGTATCAAAGTGCCGAAGGAAAAGCATGGAAGACCCGTTCGCATGGATTGGTGGAACCAAATACCAAACTGTTGATGGAAGAATTCACACGCGATCAATTGAACGATATGGAACATGTGGCTGTGCAATTCATTGCTTTTAAAGATGGACGTACCGCTGCTTTAAAACCTGCGGTCAATGTTGAGTTGCGTATTGATACCGTGAAGTTTTATAAACTCCATACCTTTGGTAACAGTCCGTTTTTCGAGCAACCGGCTTTGATCTATGATCTTGTAAAGAATGATGTGGCTGCCAAACAAGTCTTTGTTTCTGCCGAAGATCTTCAAGAGGCGATTTTGCAACCTAAGGCGGCCGATAAACCGAAATCTCAGCCTTTAGTCAAATCGGGTCGTGTCAAAGAAGGACCGTTGGAGATTGACTTGCATATTGATTCGTTGCTAGATGATACCACTGGTATGGGGCATAAAGAATTGCTGGATTATCAGCTGACTAAGTTCCGTGAGGTGATGGAAGCCTACAAGCATAAACGTGAGCAGAAGATTGTGTTCATCCATGGCAAAGGCGATGGAGTACTCCGTAAAGCTTTGGTTGAAGAGTTGAAGTATAAATATAAAAACTGTCGCTACCAAGATGCCTCTTTCCAAGAATATGGTTTTGGAGCAACGATGGTTACCATAAAATAAGAACTAAAAAAAGCTGATTCGCATCTTAATGTTGAATCAGCTTTCTCTCTCTCTTTTTATTACTCATTTTCATTTGATCTCTATGCCTTTATTTTTAAGTGTCATATTCATCACTGTTAGATATTTGGCATATTGAGCATCAGTCAATGTCTGTTTCATTAGCTTCAGATTGCCGTAAATTGCATTACGTAACTTCTGGTCTTGCTTGTATCTAGAAGCGCCCGCTTGACTCATTTGATCAGAGAAGTACTCACAGATGTTCGATACTTCTTCAGACTGAATACCGTTTAAGTCAAGATACTTAGTCAACTTCTCTACGTTGATGTTACCTTCCCATTTTGGTGAAGCTGGTTGTTTGTTTGATGCAGCAGCTGTTAATCCTAAACTCAATACTACTGCTAATGTTAATCCTAATCTTTTCATAAATACCTACTTTTTTGTTACCTAAAAACTAATCTAAAAAACTAACTTGAAAACTACCTGAAAAAATCTAATACCTATAGAAACACTTTACAAAGTGCTTTGTTTTCCTTTTTACTTTGACAAAGGTAGCGGCATATAGCTCCTTTTGCAAACAAACAGATGGAAATCGTGGGGTAGTCTATTACTTTCTTGATGTAAATCAATAGAAGGTTACTTTTTTAGTGTAAAAAGGGCTGTTTTATGAAATATGTTTGTAATATGTGGGGTTGTTTTTGTCTATATGATACGATATGATTTGCGATTGCTATTAAAAAGATAGTGTGTGTTGGATGCTGTTTACTAGAAAAATGTCTAGCCAAGGCGACGTTTTCTATTCTTCAATATAAAGCAGGTCTCTCATGATGGCATCCGAAACTAATATTCCTTCTTTGGTGAGCCGAAGAGTTTCCTCGGTCTGTATCAGTTTGCCTTCAAGAATATAAGGTTGAGCCATGGTCAGACAGTAATCGAGGAACGATTCACCAAACTCCTCCCGGACTTGTCGGAGCGACAACCCCCATATCGTACGCATCGCTGTTACGATCAAGTCGTTGTATCTTGTGGCGACATCGAGATCTTCAACCTCAAAGATCCGGTGCCCCGATTCTATCCCTGTGATGTATGGATCGATGGCAGCCGTATTCCATTCGCGTGATGATTGGTTGTAGGAGTGTGCCGATGCTCCACATCCTAAATATGGAGTGCCTTTCCAATACGAAGAGTTGTGTTTGGAATAAAAGCCCGGGCGACAGAAGTTGGAGATCTCATATTGCTCATATCCGGCTTGAGATAATCGTTCCGTGAGTCGGTCGAAAAACATCACACTACATTCTTCTTCAACTTCGTGGACCCGGTTCTGCTTTAGCATACGATACAGAGGCGTTCCCTCTTCATACGTCAGGTGATAAGCAGAGAGGTGCTCAACTTTCAAAGCAATGGCCTGCTCAAGGTCGGCCGTCCATCCTTCCAAAGTCTCGTTGGGTAGTCCATAGATCAAATCAATGCTGATATTTTGGAAACCCATCTCGCGACAAGTTCTTACGGCTTCTATGGCTTGTGCTGCATTGTGTCGTCGGTTGAGTAGTTTCAGCGTATCATTATTGAAGGTTTGTACCCCCATGCTGATGCGGTTGAATGGGAGCGACGACAACATCCGGACATAATCTTGAGTGAGATCGTCGGGATTTGCTTCCAAGGTTACTTCGATGGCCTCTTTCAGTCCGTATACGCTTTCGATCGTTGCAAAGATCTGTTTGAAATCCTCTTCTTCCAACTGTGAAGGAGTTCCCCCACCGAAATAAATGGTTTCTATGGGTTCGTTCTTTAAATAGGAGCGACGCATCTCCAACTCTTTGCAAAGAGCATTTACGTATGCCCTCTTTCGCTCGCTTTGAGTGGTCGAATAGAAGTCGCAATAGATGCACCGCGTTTTGCAAAAGGGAATATGAAGATAAATGCCAGCCATATCTTGAATAGTTATTGGAAGATTCTGATTTGTTTCTGCAAAAGTAACGTCTTTTATTGGTTTCTCGGCTGACTTTCACGACGTTTTTTGTCAGATGGGGCTTGACGATGATCGGATCTGATTGAACATGTTTTTCATAAAATGAGACTGGCTGTCCATATTGAACGAGTTACTAACTCCATCCCGAAGGGGAATAAAAGGCTCTCTACTTAGAAGTTTTAAACATTTTATCTGCAACGCTGTCACCTGTCGATTATTGATCTGATTATCAGTTGTTCACACTGTGGCCGATCGGGTGGCAGATCGGTGGCAGATTCGGGTATCTGCCACACCGGTTTTCGGTATGAGATCTTCCGATGGATGGTCAACGAGGAGCTGTCTCGAGGAACTACCTCGAGGAACTGTCTTGAGGAACTGTAAAACGAATTAGGAAAGATTGGAATGGTCTATAAAGCAAACAAGGAAGGCTTTTTGCTTGCTGTCTCGTTCAACGGAATGCCCAATTAATAAGGTGTATCCTTTTTCTAGGCATAGTCCGTGTGATTTTTTCTTAAATACACCCTGTTTTTGCTTGTCCTATAGAAACTGTCGGAGTTTCGAAGGCGGAAACTGTAGTTCCCTTAGTGCGGCACTCCGGATCCGTTCGTACGAAACTTTAGTTCCATCTGTAGGGCACTGCGAGTTTTACCGCTTGTTAATTTATTTCCAAGCTTTGGCACTGTGAGTTTTGCCCTATAAACTGACACCCGCTGACTGATGAAGTCATTTTAAGCCATTGGAAATTGATTTTTGGAGAGTGACGATCTCAATCGGTTGGGTCAAAGCGTATTGAAGATGTATCGCTGAGATGAGGCTTGCCGGATCATGAGCGGGGCTGATTGGGTGTTCGGTAAAAATGAAGAAAATCGTTGGAATTTATTCCGGTATGTAGATGAGAAAAGCCTTGGTGACAAGGAGGGCAGGGTAGGGACGTTGTTGTGTTGTATAACATTGTTTAGTAACACTAATGTAATACTTGCTTTTGACTTCATTAATCGTTAATTTGCGCAAACCAAAAGATAATGATGCGGCCATCAGGTCGCATTTAGTCATTCATTTAAATCTTATACTATTATGAAGGTTTATCAAACTAATGAGATCAAGAACCTCGCCTTATTGGGAAGTTCTGGCACCGGGAAAACCACTCTTGCAGAAGCAATGCTTTTCGAGAGTGGTATTATAAAACGTCGCGGTTCTGTAGCCGCAAAAAATACGGTGAGTGATTATTTTCCTGTTGAACAAGAGTATGGTTATTCTGTCTTTTCGACAGTCTTTCATGTCGAATGGAATAATAAAAAGTTAAATGTAATTGACTGTCCGGGATCGGACGATTTTGTAGGGGGTGCTGTTACTGCACTAAACGTGACCGATACGGCTATATTGTTGATTAGCGGACAATATGGTGTGGAAGTCGGAACGCAAAACCATTTCCGCTATACTGAGAAATTGAATAAACCCGTCATTTTTCTAATCAATCAGCTTGATAATGAGAAATGCGACTATGATAATATCTTGGAACAACTGAAAGAAGCTTATGGCTCGAACGTGGTTCCTATCCAATACCCTATTGCTACCGGGCCGAACTTTAATTCGTTGATCGACGTCTTATTGATGAAGAAATATACGTGGAAGGCCGAAGGTGGAGAGCCGACGATCGAAGAGATTCCTGATGAAGAGATGGATCGGGCGATGGAAATGCATAAAGTGCTCGTTGAGGCTGCAGCAGAGAATGATGAACAGTTGATGGAGAAGTTCTTCGAACAAGATACGTTATCGGAAGATGAGATGCGCGAGGGGATCCGTAAAGGGTTGATCGCTCGTGGAATGTTCCCGGTATTCTGTGTGTGTGCCGCCAAAGATATGGGGGTTAGACGGTTAATGGAATTCTTGGGCAATGTTGTGCCTTTCGTTTCTGAAATGCCTAAAGTTGTCAATACGGCAGGTAAAGAGGTGGCTCCCGATGAAAAAGGGGTAGAGTCTATCTATTTCTTCAAAACAAGTGTGGAACCACATATCGGTGAGGTTTCGTATTTTAAAGTGATGAGCGGCAAGGTGCGTGAAGGTGACGATCTGATGAATGCTGATCGGGGCTCGAAAGAACGTATCGCGCAGATTTTTGTCGTGGCCGGTCCTAATCGCGTAAAAGTAGAAGAACTACATGCCGGTGATATTGGTGCGGTGGTTAAGTTGAAAGATGTGCGGACTGGAAACACGCTGAATGGTAAAGATTGCGATTATCGGTTCGATTTTATCAAATATCCTAACTCTAAATATTCAAGAGCGATAAAACCCGTGAATGAGGCGGATGTGGAGAAGATGATGACCATTCTTCATCGCATGCGTGAAGAGGATCCGACTTGGGTGATTGAACAGTCGAAAGAATTGCGACAGACGTTGGTGCATGGACAAGGGGAGTTCCATTTGCGTACTTTGAAATGGCGTTTGGAACATAACGAAAAACTTCTGGTGAAGTTTGAAGAACCGCGCATCCCTTATCGCGAAACCATTACTAAAGTGTCTAGAGCGGATTATCGACATAAAAAGCAATCGGGTGGTGCCGGGCAGTTTGGTGAAGTGCATCTGATTGTGGAACCTTATAAAGAAGGTATGCCTGTGCCTGATACTTATAAATTTAATGGTCAGGAATTCAAGATTAATGTGAAGGGTACTGAAGAGATTCCTTTGGAGTGGGGCGGTAAAGTCGTCTTTATTAATAGTGTGGTCGGTGGAGCTATCGATACACGATTCATGCCTGCTATATTAAAAGGTATCATGGGACGTATGGAGCAAGGACCGTTGACCGGTTCGTATGCGCGTGACGTGCGTGTGATTGTTTACGATGGTAAGATGCACCCGGTGGACTCTAATGAAATCTCTTTTATGCTTGCCGGACGAAATGCGTTTAGTGAGGCGTTCAAGAATGCCGGACCTAAGATTCTTGAACCGATATACGACGTTGAGGTGTTTGTTCCTTCCGATAAGATGGGTGATGTGATGGGCGATTTGCAAGGACGACGCGCCATGATTATGGGAATGAGTAGTGAAAAGGGATATGAAAAATTGGTGGCTAAAGTGCCATTGAAAGAGATGTCTTCTTATTCAACAACCTTAAGTTCGCTGACGGGTGGACGGGCTTCGTTTATTATGAAATTCGCAAGTTACGAGCTTGTTCCGTCGGATGTTCAAGACAAGTTAATGAAAGATTTTGAAGCTAAACAAGTCGACGAATAATACCTACGATCTCGTTTTATGTTAAAACCATCATCTTTTTTTAAGAGAAAGGATGATGGTTTTTTAGCTTAAACCAGGGTGATTTTATCCTATTTTTAGTTTAAAGCCTTAATTTTTTATTATTTTTGTAAACCAAGTGTGAAAGAGGATTGTTGTAGTCATCAGAATGTGAACTAAATAGCACTTTTTCGTTAATTTGGGCCTTTCGACGGTTAAATCAGGTTAATCGGTTAGGAATGTTAATTAGGGAGTGTTAATTTTGTTGTTATGAAAAAGTCAACAATTTGGATTTTAAGTATTGTTATGGGTTTATCTTTCTTGAGCTTACTCTATTTACAAGTAAGTTATATCGAAGAGATGGTTAAAACCCGTAAGCAACAATTCGACTCAGCTGTGCGCAATAGTTTGGAGCAAGTATCTAAGGATGTAGAATATGCTGAGACGAGACGTTGGCTACTTGAAGATATTACTGAAGCGGAGCGGAAGGCTTTGACCACAAATAATTCTTCGATTCAACAGAATAATATGATTCAGCAAACACAACGGTTGACGGTGAGGAATCATGATGGGAAAATTACATCCGACTTTGAGATGAAGGTTATGACTTCTAAACCGTCGGAGTTGCCGAAGGCTTTAATGCCTTCTTATCGTGGTACACGTACGATTCCTGAAACCTCACGTTCGTTGGTTGAAGCGGTTAAAAATCGCTATATGTATCAGCGAGCTTTGCTCGACGAGGTGACGTGGCAGATGATCTATCGTGCAAGTGATAAGTCGATCGGCGAACGCGTTCATTTTAAAGATGTAGACGATTATCTGAAATCGAGCCTTTATAGTAATGGTGTTGAATTGGCGTATCACTTTACGGTGATTGATAAGGATGGTCGGGAGGTTTATCGCTGTTCCGATTATGATCCTAAGGGAAGTGAGGATGCTTATACGCAAGTCTTGTTTAGAAATGATCCGCCGGCTATGATGAGTTTGCTGAAGGTGCATTTCCCGGGCCGAAAAGATTACATCTTCGATTCTATCAACTTTATGATTCCTTCGTTGGTGTTTACGTTGGTCTTGTTGATCACGTTTATCTTTACGATTTATATTGTGTTTAGACAGAAGAAGCTGACGGAGATGAAGAATGACTTTATCAATAATATGACGCATGAGTTTAAAACGCCCATCTCAACAATCTCTTTGGCGGCACAAATGCTGAAGGACCCATCGGTGGGTAAATCGCCTCAGATGTTTCAACACATTTCGGGAGTGATCAACGATGAAACGAAACGTCTACGGTTCCAAGTTGAAAAGGTGCTGCAAATGTCGATGTTCGACAAACAGAGAGCGACGCTTAAGATGAAGGAGATGGACGCTAATGAGATGATCAATGGAGTGATTAACACGTTTGCCTTGAAGGTTGAACGTTATAACGGAAAGATTACGTCTGATCTATCTGCTGAAGATCCAATCATCTTTGCCGACGAAATGCATATTACCAATGTGATTTTCAACTTGATGGACAATGCGGTAAAGTATAAGAAGGCTGATGAGGATTTGGTGCTGGATGTTAAGACTTGGAATGAGTCTGGGAAACTGATGATCTCTATTCAAGATAATGGGATCGGTATTAAGAAAGAGAATATTAAAAAGATATTTGAAAAGTTCTATCGCGTGCATACAGGTAATCTGCACGATGTGAAAGGATTCGGACTTGGCTTGGCTTATGTGAGGAAGATTATCCTTGACCATAAGGGAAGTATACGGGCTGAGAGTGATTTGAACGTAGGAACTAAATTTATTATAGCATTACCTTTATTAAAAAATTAACAATATGGATGAGAAATTACGCATTTTGTTGTGCGAGGATGACGAAAATCTTGGCATGCTTTTAAGAGAATACTTGCAGGCTAAAGGCTATTCTGCAGAGTTGTGTCCCGACGGAGAAGTTGGTTATAAGGCTTTTTTGAAGAATAAATACGATCTGTGTGTATTCGATGTCATGATGCCTAAAAAAGACGGCTTTACATTAGCACAAGAAGTACGTGCCGTAAATTCGGAAATCCCTATCATTTTCTTGACGGCTAAAACGTTGAAGGAAGATATTCTTGAAGGTTTCAAAATCGGAGCGGACGACTATATTACCAAGCCGTTTAGCATGGAAGAGTTGACGTTTAGAATTGAAGCTATTCTGAGACGTGTACGTGGTAAGAAGAACAAAGAAAGTAATGTCTATAAGATTGGTAAGTTTATGTTCGACACACAGAAACAGATCTTGGCCATTGGAGACAAACAGACGAAGTTGACGACTAAAGAGTCGGAACTGCTAGGCTTGCTTTGTGCTCATGCAAATGAAATCTTGCAACGTGATTTTGCTTTGAAAACCATCTGGATTGATGATAACTATTTCAATGCTCGTAGTATGGATGTGTATATCACGAAGCTTCGTAAGCACTTGAGAGATGATGAGTCTATCGAGATTATTAATATCCACGGAAAGGGTTATAAACTAATTACGCCTGAAGTAGAAGGATAAACCTGATTCCTGTGAGAAACAGATAAAAAAAACCTGGAACAAACGTTCCAGGTTTTTTTTATCTGTTTCTTTTAAAACACAAATCTTTATTAATCGGCAATTCTTTTATTGATTGCAATATAAGAAATCAACCCTAAGATAATTAGAGTGATTGAGCCGCCTAAGATGTTGTTGTTATTTACATTTCCTGTAAATGCACAGGCAACTAAAACAGCAACTCCGATCAAGATTAGTATCAGTCCTAAGTTCTTTAATAAGCCTTTCATGTGTGTGTATTTTAATAGATTATTATATTCTTGGCGCAAATTAAAGCATAATTCTTTAACGGGCGAAATTATTTATGCAAAAAAACAATTATAGCGTTCGATTTAGCGCATTTTAAGATTCTGTAGATTTAATCTTTAGTGTTATAGAATATCTTTCTTAGAACCTCTTGGCTTACTTTTAATTCATCTATTGTGATGCCTTGAAGAGCTTCTTTTAAGGTCAAGTTGGCTAATAATCGAGCTTTGTTCTCAATATCTTTACCGTCTTTAGTCAAGTGGATGAGGTTGGTCCGGCGGTCTTTTTTGTCTGAAATACGAACCACGAGATGTAGGCGTTCCATATTGTCTATCAAACGCGTCATACTAGGTTTGTCTTTGAAGGTTGCATTACACAATTCTTGTTGCGTAACTCCGTCTTTTTCCCATAAGAATAACAATACAGTCCATTGCTCCGGACTGATGTCTAGGCCGTTTTGCCGAAAGTTACGGTATAGCTTTCTGTTTATTGCAGCCGATACTTTTCCATTAAGGATGGCAAAAATTAGCCTTACGTCAAAATCGAATTGCTCTATCATGAAATTATTGTTTAAACAACCTTGCAAAGGTAATTTTCTTTATCGATAAATCCTATATTGTGGGACAAAAAAACATTAAATATTTGTGTTTCAAAATAAAATGCATAACTTTGCAACCGATTTTTTAAAACAATATTATTTATTTTAATTAAATGAGTATGAATCAATACGAAACCGTTTTCATTTTGACTCCCGTTTTATCTGATGTTCAGATGAAGGAAGCGGTAGAAAAGTTCAAAGGTATTCTTCAAACTGAAGGTGCTGAGATTGTTAACGAGGAAAATTGGGGCCTAAAGAAATTGGCTTATCCTATCCAAAAGAAATCTACAGGTTTTTATCAGTTGATTGAGTTTAATGCTGATCCTACTGTTATTGAGAAATTGGAACTTAACTTCCGTCGTGATGAAAGAGTAATCCGTTTCTTGACTTTCAAAATGGATAAGTATGCTGCTGAATATGCTGCAAAAAGAAAAAGTGTTAAATCAAACAAAAAGGAGGACTAATCATGGCACAACAAGTTCAATCAGAAATTAGATATTTAACTCCACCTTCTGTAGACGTTAAAAAGAAAAAATATTGCCGTTTCTAAAAGAATGGTATTAAGTACATTGACTACAAAGACCCTGAATTCTTGAAGAAATTCTTGAATGAACAAGGTAAAATCCTTCCGCGTCGTATTACTGGTACTTCTTTGAAGTTCCAACGTCGTATTGCGCAAGCTGTGAAGAGAGCACGTCACTTGGCTCTATTGCCTTATGTAACTGATATGATGAAATAAGAAGGAGGAAAAGTATGGAAATTATTTTAAAAGAAGACGTAGTAAACTTAGGTTATAAAAACGATATCGTAAACGTGAAAGCCGGATACGGTCGTAATTTTCTAATCCCTACAGGAAAAGCTGTTATCGCTTCTCCTTCTGCAAAGAAAATGTTGGCTGAAGAATTGAAGCAACGTGCTCACAAACTTGAGAAGATCAAGAAAGATGCTGAAGCTATTGCTGCTAAATTGGAAGGCGTTGCTTTGACAATTGCAACTAAAGTTAGCTCTACCGGTACAATCTTCGGTTCTGTTACTAACATCCAAATTGCTGACGAGTTGAGTAAGTTAGGTCACGAAATTGACAGAAAGATCATCATTGTGAAAGATGCTGTTAAGGAAGTGGGTTCTTACAAAGCTGTGGTTAAACTTCACAAAGAGGTTTCTGTAGAGATTCCTTTCGAAGTTGTTGCTGAAAACTAAACTTCTAGTTTTATCATATAATCAGAAGGCGGTCATTTATGATCGCCTTTTTTTATGTCTATTTACTGTTGGCTTGAAGGGGTCTATTAACTTCTTAATGATGAGGGTTGTTGTGCGGCTGTTCTGAAGAAGCCTTTTAGGCTCGACGGTTTTCTGTTATCGGAATGGTAGGAGGTTTGGAGGAGGAATGCCTTGAATTGTTGGTGGGGTGACAAGAGTCGATGATTCTTCTTCCTAGATTTCTGTTTAAGGTTGATGGGCAGTATGGGATGCTTGAATGGATCGAGAGGTATGGGCATAAAAAAAAGCCCGATAATGAATATCGGACTTATTTTTTAACTCTGTTCTGAAATTATTCAGCTACAGTAGTAGTTGCTGCGCTATCAGCTTGTACTGTGTCTGCTGCTTGAGCTGCTGCTTCAGCTGCTGCTGCTTCAACTGCTGCGATTGAGTCAGCGATACGGATAGAATCTGCAGTTGCTTTTGCTGCGTCTGCTGCTTTGTTACCACAAGATGCGAATGAAACTGCTGCGATAGCTGCGAACATCAAAACTAATTTTTTCATTTTCTTTTACTTTTTAAATGTAATACAATCAATTGCTTTATTAAAACGATGCAAAGTTATATACTTTTTCAATATGTTGTTCTTTAAAAGCAAACTTTTTTTATGATTTTTTTTGAGTTTGCTCGTTTTTAACGATTTAGGTCTCAAAGAGTGTCATTATTCCAGTGCGATACTATTATATAAGTATCTCTTTATATTCTTTTTAGGTGTCTTTTCAAATTCTGTCGGGTAAAGTTGAATTTTGCTGACTTTCTCATAACTAGCAACTAAGCTATTTAGGTTTTTGAGGTTCTCGTCCATTATGGTCTCTAGGTTATCTGGGTTGTTTAAGCCTAAAGCGTCTAGTGACTCGTAATCGGCATAGACCAATGCGACTAGTTTCTTGTTTCGTTCAATGATTAGACTTTCTTGAATAAATGGCATGTCATTGAGTTTAGCCTCAAGTTCTTCCGGGAAAATATTTTGTCCGCTTGGACCTAGAATCATTGATTTAGAACGTCCTCTGATGAAGATATGTCCGTTGGCATCTATGCGGCCTAGATCGCCTGTGCGTAGCCAACCATCGGTCGTGAAAACGTCCTGACTGGCTTCCGTATTTTTGTAATAGCCTACCATGACGTTTTCTCCTTTTACTTGGATCTCGCCAATGTTAGCATTAGGATCTTCTTTGTAGATTCTGGCTTCCATGATGTCTAAGATCTTTCCGGAAGAACCTGGCACAAATTCGTCCCATGGCGAATAGCTGATTAATGGACCACATTCGGTCATCCCATAGCCAATGGTGAATGGAAATTTAATTTTGTAGAAGAATTCTTCGACTTCGGCGTTCATAGCGGCACCACCGATGATGACTTCTTTGAATCGGCCTCCTAATGCGTCGATGAGTTTCTTTCTGATTTGTGAATAGATCTGGTTGTCTAGTAGGGGAATGTTTAAAGCCCACTTCATTCCTCGTTTATTGATGAGAGGCTGAATGACATTTTTATAGATCTTTTCGATGACTAATGGGACGGTAATAATTAGGTTGGGTTTGACCTCTTCGAAGGCTTTCATTAAAATTTTTGGAGAGGGTATTTTACCCAATAATGTGACATGAGTCCCAACTGCTGTTGCCGTTAGAAAGTCGAATGCACATCCGTAGGCGTGGGCTAACGGCAAAAAAGACAGAACTTTGTCTCCACGCTTTAATAGTTCGGTTCGTATGCCGAAGGTGACATTTCCCGCCAAGTTGTTTCCGGTTAACATGACTCCTTTGCTGAAACCGGTTGTCCCGGAAGTATAATTAAGTAGCATGACTTTTTCATTGGACAGACTCGTGTACTGAATTTGCTTAGAAGTGTAACCGTCTGGATAATGATTTTCCATGGCTGTGGAAATGTTCTTAATATACTTTTGGATGGTTTCTCCATCTCGTTGATGTAAACAACGGAAATCGGTTAATGAAAGAATGCCTCTTATTGAACTTAGCTTTTCTTCTTCGAGGGTCTCCCAGATGGAATCGCTTGTGAAAAGAAAAACAGATTCGGAATGGTTAACGATGTGATGAACGTCGTTTGGAGTGAAATCTTGAAGGATAGGGACAATGATAGCTCCATAAGTGATCGTTGCCATATAAGCAATACACCAATAGGAGTTGTTTTTACCGATAACGGCTATCTTATCTCCTCTGCGTAGACTACAATGTTTAAATAATAAATGGAGTTCTGCAATTTTTTTGGCTACTTCGCCGTAGGTGTAATCAATATTTTCTCCATAATCGGTATAACAGGGTAAATCCCAATTTTCTCGAAAACTGTTTTCGTACAGCTTTATAAAATTCTCTTTTATCATTGCACGTTTTTAAATGAATTGTGCAAAAATAGAAATAATCTTTGGCTCCTTAAAGTGTTTGCTAATAATAATGTGTAACTTTGCCCCAAATATGTGTTTTTAATAGTTATGATTGATACTACTGTTTTTCAAAATAAAACGGCTGTTTATTACACTTTAGGCTGTAAATTGAATTTTTCGGAAACGTCGACCATTGGTAAACTCTTAAAAGATGCTGGCGTACGCACAGCTCGTAAAGGAGAGAAGGCCGACATTTGCATTGTGAATACTTGTTCGGTAACGGATACGGCCGATAAGAAATGTCGGCAGGCTATTCATCGCTTGACTAGACAACATCCGGGAGCGTTTGTCGTAGTTACGGGTTGTTATGCCCAGCTTCGCCCCGATGACGTGGCTAAAATAGAGGGCGTAGATATTGTCTTGGGGGCTGAACAAAAGAAAGATATATTGGCTTATTTAGGTGATTTGAATAAGCATGAGGAGGGAGAAGCATTTGCTAGTGCCACAAAAGATATTCGTTCGTTTGCTCCTTCTTGTTCAAGAGGAGATCGAACGAGATATTTCCTAAAAGTACAAGATGGGTGTGATTACTACTGCTCATATTGTACGATCCCTTTTGCGCGTGGACGAAGCCGAAACGGCAGCATTGAGTCGTTGGTAAAACAAGTGGAGCAAGCGGTGTCGGAAGGTGGAAAAGAGATTGTTCTGACTGGAGTTAATATTGGTGATTTTGGGAAAACAACCGGTGAAACGTTTTTTGATCTGGTCAAAGCGTTGGATGAAGTGGATGGTGTTGAACGGTATCGCATTTCATCGATTGAACCAAACTTGTTGACGGATGAGATCATCGAGTTTGTGGCTCAGTCCAAACGGTTCATGCCCCATTTTCATATCCCATTGCAATCGGGATGTGACGAGGTTTTATCGTTAATGCGTCGTCGGTATGATACTGCGTTATTTGCAAGTAAGGTCAAGAAGATAAAGGAGGTTATGCCCCATGCCTTTATTGGCGTGGATGTTATTGTGGGTACACGTGGGGAGACGGAGGAGTATTTTGAAAAAGCTTATCAGTTTATTTCCGGTTTGGATGTGACTCAATTGCATGTATTCAGTTATTCGGAGCGTCCGGGCACACAGGCCTTAAAAATAGATCATGTTGTTTCATCCGAAGATAAACATCACAGAAGTCAACGTTTGCTTAGCCTATCTGATCAGAAGACTCAGGCTTTTTATGAACAATATATCGGACATCGGATGGCTGTTCTTATGGAGAAATCCAAAGCTGGAACGCCGATGCATGGATTTACGGCAAATTATATTAGAGTGGAGGTCGACAATCAATCAGCACTCGATAATCACATCGTTGAAGTTGAGCTTGGAGGCTTTAATGAAGATAAAACCGCTTTATTGGGTACAATTCTAATATAATATGAGATCGAAACTGATATATTGGTTGGTTTATTCGGGGATGTGGATTGTTGCCGGATTACCTTTCCGCTTTTTATATGGAGTGTCTAACCTGTGTTATTATTTAGTTTATTATATCCTGCGTTATAGGAGAAGAGTGGTTCGGCGGAATATTGCGAACTCTTTTCCTGATATGGCGTCTGCTCAGCGTTTGAAAGTCGAGAAAAAATTCTACCGTTATCTTTGCGATTATTTTTTCGAAGACATTAAGTTGATGCGAATCTCCTCCGATGAACTTCAACAACGGATGACTTATGAGAATGTGGATCTGTTTCTGGAGATGATCGAGAAATACGGTGGTATTATTTTGGTTATTCCTCATTATGCTAATTATGAATGGATTATCGGCATGGGGGCTGTGCTAAATGAAGGAGATGTGCCTGTTCAGGTTTATAAACCTCTGAAGAATCAATATCTTGATCATCTGTTTCGTTTCTTGCGTTCTCGTTTTGGAGGGCATAATGTTCCCAAACATCAGACGGCGCGTGAATTGATAAAGTTGAAGCGTGATGGGAAAAGAATGGTAGTTGGATTGATTACTGACCAATGGCCGGCGGCTGATGAGAAGTATTGGACTCAGTTCTTGAACCAAGAGACGGCTTTTTTAACAGGTGCCGATCGTATTGCTAAGATGATGCGATTCCCAGTGTTTTATTGTGATCTGAAAAAAGAGAAGAGAGGATATTGTAAAGTCTATTTTGATTTGATGGCTGAAACTCCGTCTCAGTTAAACGATAATGAGATTACCGAGATGTTTGCTCGGCGTTTAGAACAGACGATTATGGACGAACCGGCGTATTGGCTTTGGTCTCATAAAAGATGGAAGGCTTCACGCGCAGATAGCGAATCTTTAAAAAAATGAAAGTCGCAGTTGTTATATTAAATTGGAATGGGGTGGAGATGCTTCGCCAATTCCTCCCTTCTGTCGTTGAGCATTCTTCCGATTTAGCAGATGTTTGGGTTGCTGATAATGGCTCATCTGATTGCTCTGTTGAGATGTTGCGTGCTGAATTCCCCATGGTTAAACTTGTTCTGTTCGATCAGAACTATGGGTTTGCCGAAGGATATAATCTGGCTATAGAGCAAATCCAGGCGGAATATATTGTTTTGCTTAATTCGGATGTTCAGGTAACCAAAGAATGGTTGACTCCGTTAGTCTCTTATCTTGATGCTCATCCTAAAGTTGCGGCTTGTCAACCGACGATTAGAAGTTACCATGATCCTGCTTCTTTTGAATATGCGGGAGCTTCCGGAGGCTTTATCGATGGCTATGGATACCCGTTTTGTAGAGGACGGATTTTAGGAACAGTCGAAAAAGATTTGGGTCAATATGCAGAGGTGATGCCAATTTTCTGGGCTACAGGAGCGGCTTTGTTTATTCGCCGTGAGAAATACCTTGAGGTCGGTGGACTAGATCCTCGTTTTTTTGCTCACATGGAAGAGATCGATTTGTGTTGGCGTTTACGTTCTCGGGGCGAAGGTGTTGTCTGCATTCCTAATAGTGTTGTTTATCATGTAGGGGGGGGGACTCTCAATAAAGAAAATCCTAGAAAAACATTCTTGAACTTTCGTAATAATCTGATCATGATTTACAAGAATCTTCCATCGGATGAATTGAAGCGTGTGATGTTTGTTCGTTTTTTTCTAGATTATTTGGCGATTATTGTCTTCTTGGTCAAAGGGGATTTTAAAAATGCTCAGGCTGTACTTTCAGCTCGTACCGAATATAAGAAGCTTAAGCCGACTTTTGAAGAGGCGAGGACGATCAATTTAAAGAAATCTTCTGTAAATAGAGTGCCGGAAAGAATGGAAATCTGTATCTTGTGGCAATATTACATAAAAGGGAGAAAGTTGTTTTCTCAATTGTTATATTCTAATCATAAATAAATGGAAAATACGATTCGGAGAGGCATTGGGCTAGTTGCCCATGATGCTATGAAAAAGGAGTTAATAGATTGGGTCTTGTGCCATTCAAAACAACTTATGGGACATAAATTCTTCTGTACTGGCACTACCGGTACTTTGGTGTTGAAAGCCTTGACGGAAAAGCATCCTGAGATAGAGTGGGACTTTACTATTTTGAAGTCTGGTCCTTTAGGGGGAGATCAACAGATGGGATCTCGGATTGTTGATGGACAGATCGATTATTTGTTCTTCTTTACTGACCCAATGACGTTGCAACCTCATGATACTGATATTAAAGCCTTGACTCGTTTGGCCGGAGTTGAAAATATTATTTTTTGTTGCAATCGATCAACGGCTGATCATATCATTTCAAGTCCTTTGTTCTTTGATTCGTCATACAAGAGAACTCACCCGGATTATTCCGGATATGTGAAGAGGTTCGACCATAAACAGGATTTATAGACATTAGATTTAGTCTTGGGTTGGATCGCACCTTCTTGAAGAAAATTAAAAAAGCCTTTATTACATTGTAATAAAGGCTTTTCTTGTATGAAGTATTGGTCTTCTTTTATATGGATAATTCTTTTAGAACAGTGACCAATTCTTTTTTGATCGGTTTGTCATTTTTAATCGCCTTAGAGAATGGTACATAAACAATCTCATCATTTTCAATGCCAATCATAACGTTGCGTTGATCTTCCATAATGGCATCAATGGCTGCAGCACCCAAACGGCTCGCAAGTATGCGGTCGTGAGCAGTTGGGCTTCCTCCACGTTGTAAGTGACCTAAGATTGTGACTCTTACATCGTATTCCGGATATTCATTTTTAACACGTTCGGCATAATGCATGGCTCCTCCTGTGAGTTCACTTTCTGCAACAATAACGATACTGCTGTTTTTAGATTTTCTAAATCCGTTTTTAATGAATTCCTCTAGTTGGTCTACTTCGGTGCTGAACTCTGGAATGATTGCGGCTTCTGCTCCTGAAGCAATTGCTCCATTTAATGCCAGAAATCCGGCATCCCGTCCCATTACCTCAACAAAGAATAGGCGCTCATGTGAACTTGCGGTATCACGAATTTTATCGACAGCATCTAGGATGGTGTTGAGCGCGGTATCGTATCCGATAGTGGTATCTGTGCCATAAAGGTCGTTGTCGATTGTTCCTGGAAGTCCAATGCAGGGAACATCAAATTCTTGGGCAAAAATACGAGCACCGGTTAAAGATCCGTCTCCGCCGATAATAACCAAAGCGTCGATCCCTTCCTTTTTCATGTTTTCATAAGCTTGTTGACGCCCTTCCTTGGTGGCGAACTCTTTACAGCGTGCTGTTTTTAAGATGGTACCTCCAAGTTGAATGATGTTACTTACATTCTGACTTTTGAATGTCTTTATCTCACCGGTCACTAGTCCTTTGTAACCTCTATATATACCTTTTACTTGTAGTCCGTTGTAGATGGCTGCACGAGTTACTGCCCGAATAGCTGCATTCATGCCGGGAGCGTCTCCCCCGGAGGTTAAGATTCCAATACACTTAACTGTTCCCATACAATTTTATTTTTTTGTTTGTTTTTACTGCGCAAAGATAGCAAAAAGCTTAATGAAAAAGAGCTCTTTGTTATGATTGTGTTATTTCTTGTTATAAATAACGTTAAATTGATTATTTAATGTTTTCTTTAATATAATCGCAGATGTTTTCCATTAACCATTTAGGGGTTGATGTTGCTCCGCAAATGCCTATTGATTGAATATCTTTAAGGAGACTTAAATCGATATCTTTTTTATTGTCAATGAGATATGAGTTAGAATTTACCTTTAGACACTCTTCGAACAGTACCTTGCCATTCGAACTTTTCTTTCCGCTTACAAAGAATATAAGATCGTGAGATTGAGCAAATTGACGTAAATTGGACATTCTATTGGCTACTTGTCTGCAAATCGTATCATAATATTCGAATGTTGCATCAGATTGCATGTGTGATTGAATATATTCAACAATTTCCTTAAATCCATCCAAAGATTTTGTGGTTTGCGAGAATAAACGAATGTTTCTGTTGAAATTTAATTGTTTCGCTTCTTCAAGGTCTTCTATAACAATTGCATGACCGTTAGTCTGACCAACTAAGCCTAAAACTTCTGCATGTCCATTCTTTCCGTATATAACGATTTGGCTATTTTTTCCTTCTTTTAGGAAAATCTCCTTAATTCGTTTTTGTAGCCTGAGTACTACAGGGCAAGTCGCATCAATGATTTCAATCCCATTCTTTTTTGCGATATTATAGGTTTCAGGAGGCTCTCCATGTGCACGAAGGAGAACTTTTGAGTGTTGTAGTTGATTGAATTCTTGGCGATCAATGGTGATTAACCCCATAGTTTTTAATCGTTCGACTTCTCTGCTATTGTGAACGATATCTCCTAAGCAATAAAGTTTTTCTCCTTTTGCTAGCTCTTCTTCTGCTTTATTTATAGCAGTGACTACTCCAAAACAAAATCCTGATCCGGGATCAATATTGATTTCTACCATGAATCTTGTGATTAAAATATTAAAGAATCATTAGAACGATGGCTACTTGGCCAAATTATACTCTGCTAACTATGCGTTCGTATTGATTGATCAGCCAAGATTTTTGTTGTTCTATTGTTAGGTTTGTGTTATCAAGCAATAAAGCATCTTCAGCTTGACGTAAAGGACTAATGTCTCGATTTTGATCAATATAGTCTCTCTGTTTTACATTTTCAAGAATCTCTTCGTATTGAGCATCTAAGCCTTTGCCTTTTAATTCGTCATATCGACGGGTTGCTCTGATTTCAGGCGAAGCAGTGACGAATATTTTTAATTCTGCATCTGGGAAAACAGTGGTTCCTATATCCCGGCCGTCCATGACAATGCCTTTTTCTTGCCCCATGGCTTGTTGTTGAGCGACCATCGCTTCTCGAACAAAATCAATGGCGCTAACTTGGCTTACTTTAGATGAAACTTCCATGGTACGGATTTCTTTCTCAACGTTCACGCCATTTAGAAATGTTTCCGGTAGCGAAGTTGCCTTGTTAATCTTAAATCTGATTTCTATTTGAGGAATATCGTTTCTTAATTGATTTATATCTAATAGATCGTCTTTAAAGAGTTGATTTTTAATGCAGTGTAGCGTAACAGCACGATACATTGCTCCACTATCTACATAGATATAGCCTATTTCTCGTGCCAGATCCTTAGCCATGGTACTTTTTCCACAAGAAGAAAACCCGTCAATTGCTATGGTTATTTTTTTCATTTTATGTTTTTTCGTTTGAAGATATATGTGCCAAAGATAAGGGTATTTTAAAAATCAACCTCATTTTAGATTCAAAAAACAATCAGATAATGAATGAATATCTAAAAAAATAAAAAACCTATTCAAAAAAGATCTTCTAATTGGAAGAATATATAAAATTGTGCTATATTTGCCCAGTAGAGATATCTGAATTGACATTTTTAATATTATATTATAATTTATGGAAGTTAAAAAATCACCCAAAGCAGACTTGGAGAACAAAAAGTCTACATGGCTGCTCGTTGGTTACGTGGTTGTATTAGCAATCATGTTCGTGGCGTTCGAATGGACAAAGCGTGACGTGAAGATTGATACAAGCCAAGCTCTAACTGACGTTGTATTTGAAGAAGAAATTATCCCGGTAACGGAAACTCCGCAACAACAAGCTCCTCCTCCTCCTGATGCACCTAAAATGGCAGATATGATTGAAATTATAGATGATAAAGCTGATGTGGAAGAAACAGTTATTGCAAATACTGAAGAACTTGGACAGAAAGTTGAAGTGAAATATGTTCCTGTTAAAGTAGAAGAAGAAGAACCTGAAGAACAAACTATTTTCGAAGTTGTAGAAAATATGCCAGAATTTAATGGCGGTCAGGCTGCTTTGATGCAATATTTGGCAAAGAACATCAAATATCCGACTATTGCTCAAGAGAATGGAACACAAGGTCGTGTAATCGTTCAGTTTGTTGTAAATAGAGACGGTAGTATCGTTGATGCGAAAGTGGTTCGTAGTGTCGATCCTTATTTGGACAAAGAAGCATTACGCGTGATCAATAGCATGCCGAAGTGGAAACCAGGTATGCAACGTGGTAAACCCGTTCGTGTGAAGTATACAGTTCCTGTAATGTTTAGATTGCAGTAATTCATTGATACAGATTAAGACAAAGGCTGCTGAATGGCAGCCTTTGTCTTATCTCCTATTTTTTATTTTATAATGTACACATCCGATCAGTTACTTAATCAATTTAATGATCATCTTTCGACGGTATCGTTCGATAGACAGCCTAAAGGGTTGTATGATCCTATAAACTATGTTTTGTCTTTAGGTGGTAAGCGTATTAGACCCGTCCTAATGATGCTTGCTCATCATCTTTATAAAGATGAACTTTCTGCTGTCTATAATACTGCTGTGGGAATTGAGATTTATCATAACTATACGTTGTTGCACGATGATCTAATGGATCGCTCGGATAAACGTAGAGGTCAACCCACTGTCCATAAAGTTTGGGATGATAATACGGCAATCTTATCGGGTGATGCAATGTTGGTTTTAGCTTATCAGTTCATAACGGAGTGCCCCTCTATGTATCTTTCTAAAGTGGCTGAAGTGTTTAATGCTACTGCTTTGGAAATTTGCGAAGGACAGCAGTTCGATGTTGATTTTGAACATCGAGATGATGTCACTGATATCGAATATCTTGAAATGATCCGATTGAAAACGGCTGTGCTTTTGGCTGCTGCTTTAAAGATTGGAGCCATCCTGGGTGGGGCAAGCCCCAAAGATGCGGACTTGTTATATCGGTTTGGAATCCAAATAGGTCTTGCTTTTCAACTTCAGGATGATCTTCTTGATGTTTATGGAGTAACTGAAGTTTTTGGCAAAAATATAGGTGGTGATATTTTATGCAATAAGAAAACATTTATGCTTATTAAAGCTTTAGAGTTGGCCAAAGGTGAATTACGAACTGATTTAATCCATTGGCTTAATACAGATAACTCTCCAGATGAAAAGATTGCAGGGGTAACGGCTATTTATGACCGATTGGGTATTCGCACTATTTGCGAAAAGAAAATGGATGAATACTATAATCATGCAATGGCTCTTCTAGAAAAGGTTGATGTTTGTGATTCGAGGAAGGAGGAGTTGAAAAAAATGGTTCATGCGTTAATGTTTAGAAATGTGTAAATAGATCTTTAATGCCTTATAGACGACTGCCTAATACGGATCAAGCTCGGATGAGAGCTCTGGACACTGTGATACAGAAATGCAGTGAACGAGGTGGTGTTTTGCTCGTAGATTCAAAATCGTTAATAGAGGCTCGGTCTTTTTTATTACGTTTTCAGACGGCATATAGCTATTATAAAGAATGTTATGATAGTCAGGTTCGTAACAGCCATCAATATCGAACTAAATTAAAAAATGCAAAACTTTATCTTTCACATTTTATTCAAGTGCTGAACTTTTCAATCATTCGTGGGGAGATAAAATCTGGATATAAGGCATATTATAACTTACCTAAAGAACATGTCGTGCCTGATTTGTTATCTGAGGCCGCTGTTATAAGTTGTGGACGCGCAGTGATTGATGGTGAAATGAAGCGCGTTTCCGAAGGTGGGGTTCCTATTTATAATCCAACCATTGCTAAGGTGAAAGTGCATTATGATCTTTTTTTGGAGATCCATGAATCTTATAAGAATGATCAACGTTTGACAGTTGATAGTTTAGAAAAACTGGCTGGGATGCGACCTTATGCCGATCAACTAATCTTAGATATTTGGAATCAACTCGAGGCTTCTTTTAGTGAAATACCTTCATCTCATGAACGTTTGAATAAGTGTGGTGAATATGGAATTATTTACTATTATCGCAAAGGCGAAAAAAGAATAATATAATTTTTTAATGGAAATAATAGATTCTCATTCTCATCTGTTTTTAGAAGAATACACTGACGATTTATCAGTCGTTATAGAGCGAGCTCGTTTAGCCGGTGTGTCTCATATCTTTATGCCTAACATTGATCAAACGACTATTGAACCTTTGTTGAACGTCTGTAATCAGTATAAAGATTACTGTTTTCCATTAATTGGTTTGCATCCAACTTCAGTGAATGAGTCTTATGAGAATGAATTAAATGTTATTAAGGAGAGACTTGAAAACCCTAATTCATTTATTGGTATAGGGGAAATCGGACTTGATTTATATTGGGATAAAACATTCTTAGAACAGCAGATTGTCAGTTTTAGGCAGCAAGTCATTTGGGCCATCAAATATCATTTGCCTATTGTAATTCATTCGCGTGAAGCTTTTCCTTATATATATAAGGTGTTAGAACCTTATAAAGAAACCGCATTACGAGGTATCTTTCATAGTTTTACCGGAACCAAAGAGGATGCCTTACAGCTTATGGAGTTTGAACATTTTGTTTTTGGGATTAATGGGGTCGTTACTTTTAAAAACTCTACGCTAAAGGAGGCTTTGGAGATTATTCCGATTGATCGAATAGTCCTGGAAACCGATTCTCCGTACTTAGCTCCTGTGCCAAATCGTGGTAAAAGGAATGAGAGTGCAAACCTTAAATATATCTTAATAAAAGTTGCTGAGATTTATAAAATGAGCCCTCAAGAAGTGGCTGAAATCACTTCTCGGAATACTTTAAAAATGTTTGGAATGATAAAATAAGCTCTTTTAGATTTTAAATTATATTAATTTGCAGCATTTATTATAGATAAAAAAGGGATAATGCTTCAAGAAAAGAAAAAAAAGGATACATTTGTAGCTGAAAATGCTAAAAGCTCTTAAGGAGAGATGCTCGAGTGGTTGAAGAGGCACGCCTGGAAAGCGTGTATACGCCAAAAGCGTATCGCGGGTTCGAATCCCGCTTTCTCCGCATTTTTTTAAATAGACGTGAAGTAAATATAATAATAATCAATTAATTAATCTTAAAAATTAGACACACAATGAAAAAGTTATTTGCAATTGTTGCTGTGATTGGAGCTTTAACATTTGGCTCAACTCAACTAGCTCAGGCTCAAGATGCACCTGCTGCAGAACAAACAGAACAAGCGGCTCCTGCTGCTGATCAAGCATCTGCAGATGCTGTTGCTGCTCCTGCTGCTACAGAAGATGCTGCTCCTGCTACAGCTGAAGAAGGTGGTATCCACAAAGAAATTAAAGTTAAGTTCATTGAAGGTACTGCTTCTTTCATGAGTTTGGTAGCTATTGCTTTGGTTATCGGTTTGGCTTTCTGTATTGAACGTATCATCTATTTGAGCTTGGCTGAAATTAATGCAAAGAAATTTATGGCATCTATCGAAGCTGCATTGGAAAAAGGTGATGTTGAAGCTGCTAAAGATATCGCTCGTAGCACAAGAGGTCCTATCGCTTCTATCTACTACCAAGGTTTGATGAGAATTGATCAAGGTATCGATGTCGTAGAAAAATCAGTTGTTTCTTACGGTGGTGTTCAAGCTGGTTACCTTGAAAAAGGATGTTCTTGGATCACATTGTTTATCGCTATGGCTCCATCTTTAGGATTCTTGGGTACTGTAATCGGTATGGTTCAAGCGTTCGATAAAATCCAACAAGTTGGTGATATCTCTCCTACAGTTGTAGCAGGTGGTATGAAAGTCGCTTTGATCACTACTATCTTCGGTTTGATCGTTGCTTTGATTCTTCAAGTATTCTATAACTATGTGCTTTCTAAAATTGAAGCTCTTACAAGCGAAATGGAAGATTCTTCTATCTCTTTGCTTGACATGGTAATTAAATATAACTTGAAATACAAAAAATAATCTAAAATGAGTAAGTTAACATATAAAGTATCGTATTACGCTCTGTATGCGATGTTTGCCCTTATTCTTGTCGTTTTGGGACTCTTCTACTTTGGCGGAAACGCTGTAGGTGAAGCGGTTATTCCCGGAGTCGATCCAGAAATGTGGCAACCTGCACAAACTGATACTCTATTATTTTTAGTATACGGTTTGTTAGGCCTAGCTGTAGCTGCAACTCTTGTTGCTGCTGTATTCCAATTTGGTTCAGCGCTTAGAGATAATCCTAAAAAGGCATTGGAATCATTACTTGGTCTTTTGCTTTTAGCTGTTCTTTTAATTGCTACTTGGTCAATGGGTGATGAAACTCCATTGAATATCCCTGGCTATGATGGAACTGACAACGTTCCTTTCTGGTTGAATTTAACAGATATGTTCTTATATACCATCTATATTTTGTTGGCCGTTACCGGTATTTCAATCTTTATTAGTGGTGTTAAGAAAAAATTATCTTAATCAATTGAAGATATTCAATTAAATTAGTAATTACAATGGCAAAAGGAAAAAGAAAAGTTCCTGATATTAATTCAAGTTCTACGGCTGATATCGCTTTCTTGTTGCTTATCTTCTTTTTGATTACGACATCAATGGATACTGACCGTGGTTTGGCTAGACTTCTGCCACCACCGCCAGAAAGTAATAGTGAGAATGAGCCTCCTAATAAAATCAAAGAACGTAATATCTTACAGGTTTATCTGAATAAAGATGATCAATTGATGTGCGGAAGTGAGTACATCTCTATTGATCAATTAAGAGATAAAACGAAAGAATTTATTGCGAACGTAGCGAATGACGAGACTAAGCCTCAAAAAACTCAAAAGGATGTTGAGTTCTTTGGCCCGACTATGGTTTCTGATAAGCACGTTATTTCTTTGCAGAACGACCGTGGATCTTCATATCAGGCATATATTAGTGTGCAAAATGAACTTGTTGCTGCTTACAATGAGTTGAGAGATGAATTAGCTCAACAAAAATGGCAAAAAACTTACTCTGAACTTGGTGAAGAGCAACAAAAAGCGATACGTGATATTTATCCGCAGAGAATATCTGAGGCAGAACCTAAAAAATACGGAGAAAAGAAGTAATGGGAAAATTTAATAAAACTGGTAAACGTGAAATGCCGGCGTTGAATACTTCTTCTCTACCTGACCTTATTTTTACCTTGTTGTTCTTCTTTATGATTGTAACAACAATGCGTGAGGTAACGTTGAAGGTACAGTTCAAACTTCCACAAGGTACTGAACTTGAGAAATTGCAGAAAAAATCGCTGGTTACATTTATTTATATTGGTGAACCAACTGAACAATATCGTGCCAAAATGGGTACTGAGAGCCGTATTCAGCTAAACGATAGTTATGCTGAGGTTGATGAAGTACAGGACTTTATTATTCAAGAAAGAGCAAGCATGCGTGAAGATGAACAAGCAAGTATGCAGGTTTCTTTGAAGGTTGATCAGAAAACGAAGATGGGTATTGTAACAGACGTGAAGAATGCCCTTCGTCAAGCTTATGCTTTGAAGATTAACTACTCTTCTACAAAACGTGAAAAGTAATTAAGCTTAATATAGAAAAAGGCGTATCTGTTTCAGATACGCCTTTTTTATTTGTTACCTCTCAAAATGAGGAGTATATTAATCAGTGATATATTCTCTTTGGTTTACTTAGATCCGATTTAATTGCCCTAATGTAACAGGGAATACTCTGAGCTGTAGATTAGAAAATTATGGTTTGAGAAAGGAGGGTTATTAAAGGGTTAGCGTACGCCATAAACCTCTGTATATAATTTCTCTTTAACGTCTTTGTAATCTTCTTCCGAATCTAACGAACCTTGCACCATGAGTGCCATTGGTAACTCTTGTTCTCCACTTCTATACGGCGGTTGGCTATATTCCTTTTCCCATAGTACAAACCCATTCCTTTTATAGAATTCTATTCTTCTTTTTGCGTATTCGTCGTTTGGAAGCTCTACTTCCAATACGATGGGGCGTTTCAATTGAGCGGTGAGGAGGCTTAAGATTTGTTGGCCGTAGCCTTTATTTCGTTCTCTAGTGTCAGTCGCAAAATGTTCTATATAATAGAAAGAATCAAAATCCCAATAAGTTATGAATCCGATGAAATTCTCTTGATCATATATGGCAATATTGTGGAATAATGGATGCTTGACTGTGTATGCTCGCAGTTCTGCCAATTCTCTATATTCTTCTTTTGGAAAAGCGGCCGTTAGTAACTTTTCCATAAGATGATATTCTTTTTGATCAGTGTCTATGATTGTTTTGAAGTGTATCATGTTTTTTAATTTCTACTCATTTGCGTTGGTATAGAACTCAATAATTCGTTTTAATGCTCGTTGGCAAACCGGACAAAATTCAGGGTATTCATTGGTTCGCATTCGGCAATTGTGAGCCGGTCGATAGATCCCTTTTGCGGAGTATCCACCTCCTTCATACACTCCAACGGGATATTGCGACGCTTTTGTTGGTGGTGTCGGAATAGGCGTTTTAGCGTCTATCATATCTGCCCATTTACTTTTAAAGTTAACTCGTGTCGTGATGTTTTGCTCCCAAGGTTCAATATCTAAGGGATAAGTATCGGTCATTACATCGTTGTCATAAAAGTATTCATCACCCAATCCCCCAAAACTATGGCCGAATTCGTGAGCAACAACAGGCTTAAACATTTCATGGTGTGCTGTGGTTAGAGTATAGGAGTTATATATCCCGCCTCCGCCATACACATCCGTGTTTGCTAAAATGATGATATGTTCATATGGAATACCTGATAGGACATTATGTATGCTTTTGACACGACTTGTCGTGAGATATCGCTCTGAATAGAAAGTGTCGAAGTGAGCACCTAATGCCGTCTTTTTCCAATCTCCTTGGCGAGGAACGCTTACACCGCTATCGAGTGAAGGGCTAGCGACAGCAATCACATTAAAATGCTTTTCCATTGATTTGAATGGTTCGTAGAAGAATAGACTTTCGCAGGCTCTTTGTGCATCTTTATAGAATAAATCCATTTCTTCAGAAGTGTATCCTTCCGCAAGTATTGCTATATCGATGCAATCACTTTCACTTCCATTTTTAATGAGATACTGATGGGGAGTAATATGCGACAAACCTCTTTTATGGATGAGAATATCGTCAGGTTTTACAATATGTTTTAATTGAGCAATGATCTCTCTTCGGGAATTGAATAATATGACTTCTACTTCTACTGCTTGTTTGGGGTAGGGGAGCAAAAAGGTGTTTTCAAATCCTTTAAATGTTGTTTTGGCTTCATCAGTCGATAACCATTCTTGGAAAAGAGAGGAGAATGAGGTTTTGTAAATGCAAGTGTGTGATTGCAGGTCGCGTACAACGATTTGCCCATTGCCTTCTAATGGAAGATCACTCAGATGATGCGTACGTCCAGACCAATTGGGGAGTTGGGACAATTCGTCCAAACAGATCGATTGATGACTTTGGTCTCCTGTGAAAATATAATCAACCCTCAGAGTCTGATCAGTAAAGAAATTGCTGAACTCTTGTGCACGTAGATAAGCACTTGCGAGGATAAAAAGAGCGAGTATTAGATAACGATGTTTCATTTTTATTAAGTTCTTGTTAAATCGTAACAAAGATATATTTTTTTGTTTACTTATTGTATTTTTATAAATTAAAGTAACAGATTATAGTATTCTATCCCAAAAAATGGCTAACTTTGCACAAATTTTTCATATAGTAAAATTAATTCGTTTAAAAATGGGACATCATCAGTTAGATACTTTAGATGAACAGATTCTGAAATTGATAGCAGAGAATGCGCGTATTCCTTTCCTGGAAGTGGCAAGAGCTTGTAATGTTTCAGGGGCAGCAATACACCAGCGTATACAAAAGCTAACAAATATGGGGATTTTGAAGGGCTCAGAATATGTTATTGATCCTGAAAAAATTGGTTATGAAACTTGTGCTTATATTGGCCTTTTCTTGAAAGACCCTGAATCCTTTGATTCTGTGACAAAAGCATTAGAAGCTATACCTGAAGTTGTAGAGTGTCATTTTACAACCGGCAAATATGATATGTTTATTAAAATTTATGCCAAGAACAATCATCATTTATTAAGTGTGATACATGATAAACTTCAACCATTGGGGTTGGCTCGTACTGAAACTTTAGTTTCATTTCACGAGGCTATTAAAAGACAAATGCCTATTATGATCGATTTTGATGAAGAGTAAATCTTCTATTTTCTGACATAGTGGACAAAAGCATAAGAGCAGGGATGTTTCTCATCAGCAGGATGAACATCTCTGCTTTTTTCATACCATTGATCGGCTGAAACTTCCGGAAAGTAGGCATCTGCTTTAGGAGCTTGATCGTCAATTTCTGTCAAGTAGAGGTTGTTAGCCAGACTCATCGCTTGTTCGTAAACAGTAGCTCCACCGATAATGAAAATTTCCTCGTTTGGTTGACAATGGTCTAATGCTTCACTTAAAGAGCCGAAAACTTCAGCACCGGGATAGCTGTTAGATGGATTGGTCGATAAAACAATGTTCCTTCGGTTGGGCAAGGCGCCTTTCGGCAAAGACTCGAATGTCTTTCTTCCCATGATAATGGTATGACCGGTTGTTAATGACTTGAAATTTTTCAGATCATTAGGCAACCAAAACAAGAGTTTATTCTCAAAGCCAATAGCTTTTTTTTGATCTATAGCTGCAATAATGGAGATCTTTTTCATACGGCAACTGCTCCTGCGATATGTGGGTGAGGGTTGTAGTCGACAAGTTCGAAATCTTCGAATGTGAAGTCGAACAAGTTGTTAACATCCGGATTAATCATCATTTTAGGTAATTGGCGAGGTTCACGGCTTAGTTGCAGTTTAACCTGTTCCAAATGGTTGGTATAGATGTGAGCATCTCCCAAGGTGTGGATAAAGTCGCCTGCCTTTAAACCGGTGACTTGAGCCATCATCTGTAAGAGCAAGGCATAAGACGCGATATTAAACGGTACGCCCAGGAAAATATCTGCACTACGTTGATAAAGCTGCAAGCTGAGTCGTCCGTTGGCCACATAAAATTGGAAAAAGGCATGGCATGGCGGTAGATTCATTTGAGGGAGATCGGCCACATTCCAAGCGCTGACGATGATACGTCTTGAGTCCGGGTTGTGTTTGATGGTTTCGATGGCTTCACTGATCTGATCAATGCTTCCTCCCGAATAATCGGGCCATGAACGCCACTGATAGCCATAGATATGCCCTAGATCACCATTCTCATCGGCCCACTCATTCCAAATACGAACGCCATGGTCTTGCAAGTACTTAACATTGGTGTCTCCTTTTAGGAACCAAAGAAGTTCGTGGATAATCGATTTCAAGTGAAGCTTTTTGGTCGTCAGACAGGGAAAACCTTCCTCCATATTAAAACGCATTTGGTGTCCAAATACACTTATAGTACCAGTTCCCGTACGGTCACTTTTCTCGGTGCCTTCTGTTAGCACTCTGTGGAGTAGATCTAAATATTGTTTCATTTCTAATTGAACGTGCTTTTTGCAAAGTTATAAAAAAATTATAAGAATGGAGTAAATAGGTTGGCAAACCAACCAACGAATTTCTTCCAAGGTGAGCGTTTCTTCCAAACCTCAGGTGTAAGCCTTGTACAATGCAGAGTGTCGGCTTCGAAAGTTGTGTTTAACTCTTGGGTAATCTTAGAGTCAAAGATGAACGCATTCGTTTCGTAATCGTATCTAAGACTTCGGCTGTTTAGATTGGCTGTACCTATCGTACAAAAAGAATCGTCGACCATCATGATCTTAGAATGGTGGAATCCTCCGTTGTAAAGGTAGATCACAGCTCCTTTTTTCATTAATTTATGTACTTTGTATAAGGAAGCATCCGGAGTAAAGGGAATATCCGATTTTGATGAAATCATAATCTCAACTTTGACCCCTTTCTCTATACTTTTCTTTAGAGCTTTGGTGATAGACGATGTTGGGACAAAGTAGGGGTTTACAATTCGTACGTTGTTTGCAGCTGCTTCGATCGATCTGGCATAGGTACGACTTAAAATCCGACTGTTCTCTTTTGGAGTGCGATCGACAATCGCAACAGCCGAATGGAGACTGTCGTTTGCCTCTTCTTGTTTGGGGAAATACTCTTCGCCACCAATTTCTTGTTTAGTCTCTTTATTCCAGATGGTCAGAAATATTTTTTGCAGTTCACTCACGGCATCTCCTTCAATGCGAATATGTACGTCTCGCCATGGACCGATTTTGGGTAGACCGTTAATGTAGTAATCCGCTATATTCATTCCTCCGGTGTATCCCACTTTGCCATCTATAACTACAATTTTTCGATGGTCGCGATGAGCAGCATGATTGATATACGGAAACGTGAAAGGATCGAATTTGACAATTTCAATACCTTTGGCTCTGATGGCTTTTAAATGTTTCTTTTTGAGCGGGCGATTATTCGACCAATTACCAAAAGCATCGAACATGGCTCTTACTTTTACCCCCTCCTTTACTTTTAGTGCCAACAAATCGAACAATGCATTGGCGATAGAATCATTGCGAAAATTGAAATATTCCAAATGAATGTGGTGTTTAGCCTTGCGTATCTCTGCAAACAGATCATCGAATTTCTCGTGCCCACTGGTGAGTAGCTTGATCTGGTTATTGTGTGAAATGGGAATATTTGATTCTCGTAAGAATTGAAAAAGAATAGAATCGCTGCACTGTGTAATGTTATCGTGGCGTATTATAAGACTATCTGTTTCAGACGCTTGTAAATAACTAATCGATAAACAAAGAAATAGTGTAAATAGAATTTTTCTCAAAATCGGTTCTTTATTATAGAGTTAGAAAGTTACAAAGATATAATATCTCTATTTTAGAGCACTTCCCTATGGCTTTTAATTTGTTTACTTTAACACTAGCGATATAGACTTTTTTGAAGTTGCTTATTGCTTACTTCTGCAAATATCAACGATTTATCCCCTTAAACGACAAGCTTCACTTGATGGATAAAGTGATGCACTCATATGGCTTAACAAATAGGGACTATTAAATTATGAACAAAAGCTGTTGCATTAGTGATTTTGTGGGTTTCAGCTGTTGAGCCCTCGAACGAGGGCCGAAGAGCCCACGTTCGAGGGCTGATGGGTTTTCGTTCGAAGGCTGAAGAGCCCACGTTCGAGGGCTCAACAAACTGAATTTGTAAAACCATAAAAGAGACTGTCAAGAGGGATTAAACGAAGGCGAAGAATTATAAATTGGGCTTGTAGGGAGCACTGGACTAGTCTAAGCAGAACGTGGATAAGCACGAGCTGAATTGTAAATAAACACGTGCTGAGCCGATACAGAATAGACGATATAATTAAGGCTGAACTCTGATGAATCCAGCCTTATATTTTTTAGGTTAAAAATGTTTTGTTGGACACTAACTTAATGATGTCATCAAGTTTATCATTCCATTGAACAAATTTTTCTTGTGGCCATAAATAGCAGGACAACACCAGCTATTATGATCGATTTGGGATCTATGCCACTCGTGGTTCCCTGTTGAATCATGCCTATTAGTGCTTCTTTTAAAGTGTCTAGTACTGCTTGAACCCCATTAAAGGCGAAGAATAGAACTAAACAAATCAGCATAATAAAATTGGCTATGTATTCAATCATACGATTTTTGCGATCAGGCAATTGGTGCATTACCATTTGGCTGAAGCCATCATCGGTAATTTCTTTTTTCCCTTTTGCGAAAAAATCTTTTAATAGTTTATCCTCATTAATTTCCATCATAACCGTTTCTTTTAAGGTATGTTGCTAATTTTTCTTTTCCACGTGACAGGTGACTTTTTACGGTTCCTGTCGGCATTCCCATGATACCTGCAATCTTATCAATGTTTAAGTCTTCCATATAGAATAATGTGATGCAGGTGCGTTCCGTTTCTTTTAGCATCTTGAGAGACTCGTAGATATCCATTTGTGCTCCAATGTTGGTTGGGTTTATGCTGTTCATGGCATCTACTTCTCTGGCATCCAAATCAGCCGTTTCTTTCCGACTGCGAATATAATCATAAAAAACATTATAAGCAATACGATATAACCAAGTTGAAAAGCTAGATAGATTTTTAAAACTAGTAATATTGGTATATGCTTTAATAAAAGTATCTTGTGCCAAGTCATCACTCAATTCGCTGTCGCCGCACGTTTGGTTGAGAAAAAATCGTCGTATGGGCGATTGGTATTTCTTTACCAATTGGTCGAAGGCCTTGGTGTTTTTGAACACCACGACCTGTGCGACTAACGATATATCATTGAGTTGACTCATTTCTCTTCGTTTGTTGGGCGGTTATTCCGTGATACAATCCACTGTCCAATACCCATAAACATGACGAGTAATCCGATGCAGCCTAACCCAAATTCGCCTGTGAGAGCCCAGAGGAAGATAAATAGTCCAATTCCGGTGAAAGTGTTTTTTATACCTTGTGTTCGGGCATCTTTATTGCTTACGTCTTTCATTAATCCCTCCGGTAAAGGTTGACCCGCAGCGATGGCTTGTTCTGCCAGTCGGTATTTAGCTTGTCTATTCTTGTGGCGGAAATAGAGGGCGATGAAGATGACGAAGATCGGAAATCCGAATACCGCGATGATGGCTATAATTGAGATGGCTATTCCACTATTAATACTTTTCTCAATATTAGTCCCGAAAGGAAAATCACTGTCGAAATCCACATGAGTGGTTTCAGAATCAGCATCTACGGTGTCCCTCTCATCTGAATAACCAATAACGCTATCCGTTGTGCTTTCAGAATTTGTGGTCTGAATGGCAGCGCTTTGTTTGGCAGATGAAACTTTAGTCGTCTTGACAGAATCTCTAAGGATGGTTGCCTCTTCTGTTCCAAAGGCTAGTGTACTTACTGTAAATGCTACCATCAAAGCAATTAAAATCTGTTTCATATGGTTTCGTTTTTTAATCTTTGTTTGTTAGACGTAGTTAATGATATAGATAGTTGCAAAGAGACTATTTTTTTTTGATATTTGCATCTCTTAATTTGAAAAAAATGAATTTACCGGCATCGTTTATTGATAATATTCGCCATTTATTGGGGAATGAGGCTCTCGAAGAGCTTCTTAGTGCTTTACAAAAAGAAGCTTCTGTCAGCATCAGACTCCATCCATTAGCGTCTTCTTTTATTAAAAAAGATCATCGACTGACTCCTATTCCCTGGTCTACTCAAGGTTATTATCTCGATAAACGACTGACGTTTACGTTTGATCCCTTGTTTCATGCCGGTTGTTATTACGTTCAAGAAGCATCGTCCATGTTTGTCGAGCAAGTTCTGAAGACTTATGTCGAGACTCCGGTGGTGATGCTTGATCTTTGTGCGGCTCCTGGAGGAAAATCGACTCATGCTTGTAGCGTTTTACCTGAGGGAAGTTTATTGGTGGCTAATGAAGTCAATAAGCTCCGGTCGCATATCCTATCGGAGAACTTAATCAAATGGGGAAATCCAAATGTAGTGGTGACCAATAATGATCCTTCGGATTTTAAAAAGCTGACCAATGTCTTTGATGTGATCTTGACCGATGTGCCTTGTTCCGGTGAAGGGATGTTTCGTAAAGATCTCGGAGCGATCGACGAGTGGAGTCCTGAAAACGTAGAGATCTGTTGGCAACGTCAACGGCGAATCATCAGTGATATCTGGCCTTCTTTGAAACCTGGAGGCCTGCTCATCTACAGTACGTGTACGTATAATACCAAAGAGAATGAGGAAAATATCGCCTGGATTGAGCAAGAACTTGGAGCCGAGGTCCTTCCGGTGGCGACTCATGAGGATTGGGCGATTACGGGCAGTCTGTTAGAGGGGCACGATCGTCCGGTCTACCGTTTCTTACCTCACCGTACTAGAGGAGAAGGTTTTTTCTTGGCTGTTTTGCGTAAATCATCTGAGGAAGAAGAGGACTCGTTCAAGTCCCCGATTTCTAAGAAGAAGATGAAAAAACAATCGTCGGTATCTCCATTTCCTAAAGAGATGATGGCGCAGGCTGAGCATTGGGTCGATAATGAGAATTACTGTCTACTGTCTACAGATAGCCAGATTGTTGCTTTCCCAAAGGATTATATGGATGTGCTAGAGCGGTTAAAGCCGATGCTTCGGATCATACAGACGGGGGTGACCGTTGGTGAGTTGAAGGGTAAAGATCTGTTGCCGGCTCATTCGTTTGCGATGAGTCGTCTGCTTCGTCCTTCTTGCTTCCCCTCGGAAGAGATCGATTATGATCGTGCTATTGCTTACTTACGTAAAGAGGCCATCTCTTTATCAGAGACAGCCCCTCGTGGTTTTGTTTTATTGACTTATCAACAGATCCCCTTGGGATTTGTGAAGAACATTGGTAATCGTGCGAATAACCTTTATCCTCAAGAGTGGCGCATTCGTACTACACGTTTACCGGAGGATCTTTCTACTTTATAACCGATCTTTATAAAGTTTTGCCATAGCCTTCTGATATTGGTTCTCTAAGGTCAGCAGGTTCTGGCGACTTTGAAAGATGACGGTGACTTCTGTGAAATATTCAATCACACTGATCTGGCCACCTGTGAGCGCTTGTTGTAGTAAATCGAGGTTTTGTTGAGAGGAAAATAACGTTTGGTACTCTTGTATGGATTTTTGCAAGCTCTGAGCTTCTCTGTAGAGTTGATTTAACTCGCTTTCCAATTTTAGAGTTTCTCCCTCTTTTTTCATTTCCTGACTTATGGCTTGAGTCTTGGCTTGTTTTACTTTGTGACGGTTATTAAACAATGGAACGGAAAAGCCGACCACTACACCATTAAATGGAGCACCAGACTCCGTATTTCTTCGATAACCGAGCTCAAATTTAGGTAGCCATTGAGATCGGTTGACCTGAATTTGTTTACGGGCAACCAGACTTTGACTGTTTAGCGAATGGAGTAGACGACTTGAACCGATCACCTCAGCTCTCAATTGTTGAAAATCGTTTGGTAGAGTAATTAGAGGATAGCTCTTTCCACTAAAGTCGACCGGCTGATCACCGTTTAGTGCACGGAGTAATTCTTGCTTGTTACGTAGATTCGTTTCATTTAAGTTGAATTCTGTTTTTACATTCAATAACTCTAACTTGATCTTATTCGTCTCGATAACATTGGCGTCGCCTGTTGCAAGTCGTTTAGCATAGACTGCTTCTAGGCGTTGGGCATTGTCTAATCGTTCACGCAAGAGTTCTTGTTGTTGCTCCAGCATGATGATATCCAGACAAAGTTCTTTGGCTTCGAGTAGGATACCTTGTCTCATCAGCTCTGTCTCGTGATCATACGAATTGGCTTTTAGCTGATTGAGCCGATGACGCGAGGCGTATAGTGTTGGAAAGTCGAAACTTTGCGATACAACGAGTTCGCCGATGGTTTGACTTTTGTCCTCTGCCTTCCATAAGTGCGCATAAGAGACGCTTGGATCCGATAAATTATTCTCGGCTTTGTCTTCCAACTTTTGGGACTGTGTGAGTTGAACGATCGATTGCAACTCTTTGTTGTTTTTTTCAACGCTGAGTAGTACCGATTGAATATCGTTTTGTTGTGCTTGTAAACCGGTAAGGCTTAACAGTAATGCACTGAATATAAGGATACGTTTCATGTTTACTTCTCCATTTTAGATAATTGTGACTTTTTCATGAGCAGATAAACGATTGGAATAATAAAACCGTTTAAGAAGGTAGAGGTGAGTAATCCGCCTAAGATCACTTTGGCCATTGGACTCTGAATTTCATTTCCGGATAAATCGCCTCCGAGAGCAAGAGGGATTAGAGCTAAAGCAGAAGAAAGGGCGGTCATCAAGATCGGATTCAAACGGTCTAACGATCCTTGGATGATACTTTCGTAAACGTCCATTCCTTCTTCTCTTTGTAGATACTTATAGTGACTGATCAATAACATTCCATTGCGTGTGGCAATACCAAATAGCGAAATAAATCCGATGATGGCAGGAATGCTGATTTCACCTGTAGTGAAGAGTAAAGTGAATACTCCTCCAATAAGAGCTAACGGTAGATTGAGGAGGATAATGCTCGACTCTTTCAAACTTTTAAACTCATGGTACAAGAGTAAGAGGATGATGATGACACTCATGAAGGAGGTGAGGGTTAGAATGCGACTAGCGGCTTGTTCGCTTTCAAACTGTCCACCATATTCGATGTGATAGCCTTCAGGTAATTGAATCGTACTTTCGATTTGCTTCTGAATGTCGTTTACTACACTACGTAAATCACGATCGGTTACGTTGGCCGAGATGACTATTTTTCGTTTTACATTTTCACGATTGATGGTGTTTGGCCCCAAAGTGGATCGGATTTCGGCGACTTGACTTAAGGGGACTTTTAGTCCGCTTTGTGTATCGATCATCAACTCGTTAATCTTGGCCATCTCATCACGCTTGTCATCTTGCACCTTTACGGTCAAGTCGAAACTTTGCCCTTTCTCATAAACTTGTGAAACCACTTTGCCGGCTAAGGCCACGGTGATGAATTCGGAAAATTCCGGAACAGAAATACCATGTTTAGCCAACATCTCACGTTTAGGGGTGATTTTCAACTGCGGGCGCTCTATCTGTTGTTCTACATTAAGATCAGCTAGGCCTTCAACCCCACTGATACTTCCTTTGATCTGATTGCCAATAGAGAACATCTTATTGAGATCGTCGCCAAACAGCTTAATCGCGATATTGGCTCTGGTGCCGGAGAGCATGGCATCAATACGGTGACTGATCGGTTGTCCAATTTCAATATTGGCTCCACTAATCTGACTCAGTTTCTGTCGGACTTCGGCAATCACCTCATTACGAGATCGATCTTCTAATTCGAAAGGAGCTTCGATCTCTGAAACATTCACTCCTAAGGCGTGTTCGTCTAGTTCGGCACGTCCGGTTTTGCGAGCCACAGTCTTGATCTCAGGGATCGATAAAAGTAGGGCTTCTGCTCGTTGGCCGATGTGATTACTCTCTTCGAGTGAGATACCGGGCAATGAACTGACATTGATGGTGAATGAACCTTCGTTGAACGATGGTAGAAAACTGTGTCCAAGGGTGAAGAAGCAGATCAGTGCCACGATGAATAAGGAAATGGTACTGCCTAAGGTCACGGTTTTGTGATTGAGCACCCAGGTGAGCGCTTTTTGATAGACACCTTTTAGGTGTACGGCTACAAATGATTCTTTCATCTCTTTCTTGGTGCTTTTGCTGTTCAGAAGGTAAGAACAAAGTACCGGAGTTAAAGTCAAGGCAACAACGGTTGAAGCGATGAGGGCTACGATGAAAGCGATACCTAGAGGGGCTAGCATACGTCCTTCCATTCCACTTAAAAAGAATAAGGGGACAAAGCTGACAATAATGATCAGAGTGGAATTTAGGATGGGCATACGTACTTCTTTAGAAGCATTAAAGACTACCTCTATTGTTCGAAGACGTTCTGATTCGGGCTTTAACCGATTTTCTCGTAAGCGCTTGTAGACATTCTCGACGTCGACAATGGCATCATCGACTAACGAACCGATGGCGATAGCCATACCTCCTAAACTCATGGTGTTGATACTTAACCCCATGTAGTGTAGGGTGAGTATCGAAGCCAATAAAGAGATGGGGAGGGTGATTAACGAGATAAAGGTGGTTCTGACGTTAGCCAAGAAGATAAAGAGCACGATGACGACAAAGATTCCGCCTTCGAAGAGTGACTTTTGAACGTTACCAATGGAGTTTTCGATAAAGCGACTTTGGCGAAAGATGTCGGTCGATATCTTAACATCGGAAGGTAGGTTTTTCTGCAACTCTTTCAACGACAATTCTAGCTTTTCGGTCAGGTCGAGCGTACTTGTATTGGGTTGTTTGGTGACGGTCAACAGTACTGCTGGTTTCCCGCGTTCGGAAGCAGTGCCTAGTTTCGGAATTTTGGCTCCAATTTCTACTGTAGCGATGTCGGATAGACGGACAGGGATGGAATTGACATTTTTAACCAAGGCTTTAGAAAGGTCGTTGACGTTTGGAGTCGAAACGACTCCTCGTAAAATATATTCGTTACCATATTCGTAGAGCACTCCACCATTGGAGTTTTGATTCATATTGTCGGTTGCTTGAAGGATATCGTCCATGGTTAGGTTGTAATGGCGCAGACGAGCAGGGTCGACTTGGATTTGGTATTCTTTGATGTCTCCTCCGAGTACGGCCACTTGTGCGACTCCTCCGGTTGAGAGTAGGCGTGGGCGAATGGTCCAATCGGCAATGGTGCGTAGATCGAGCATAGAGGTTGAATCGGCTGTGAGTCCAACAATAAGAACCTCACCTAAGATGGACGATTGCGGACCTAGCGTTGGTTTGCCGACGTTATCGGGTAAGGATTCACTCACAATAGCTAACTTTTCGCTCACAATCTGACGGGCAAGGTAGATGTTGGTTCCCCAATCGAACTCCACCCAGACGACTGAGAATCCATTGGTCGATGAGGAGCGTACTCGGCGTACACCTGTGGCTCCGTTGACTGAGGTTTCCACGGGAAAGGTGACGAGTTGTTCGACCTCTTCAGCGGCCATCCCATTGGCTTCGGTCATGATGACAACAGTCGGTGCATTCAAGTCCGGAAAAACATCGACTTCGGTATGCATAGCGGTATAGGTCCCTGCTATGAGCAATAGGACGGCCGCTGTGAGCACAACCAAGCGGTTGTGCAAGGAGAATTTGATGATTTTATTTAGCATCTTCTGAATAGTTTAAGTGAATAATGTGAGGATCAATGTTGATGGTTGTGAGCCGGTATGGCGTTGCTAGTGCTAGCCAAACGAATTTGATAGGCTCCTTCAGTGACCACTCTATCGCCAGACTTAATCCCTTTTAGGATTTGTACCTGTGCTCCATTATCTGCCCCGATTTGTACTTCTTGTTTCTTATACCCTTCTTCATCCAGTTGCAAGTAAACAAATAAATGACCTTGTTCTTCCGATAGGGCTGTACGTGGAAGAGCAATGGTATTCGGAAGAATCGAAGAGAGGAGATAGACCTCGACAAAACTTCCCGGTACGACTTCTCCTTTGTTGTCGAATTCGAAGGTAACAGGTAGGTAGAAGCTATTATCATCGGTTGCTTTTCCAAACGAAAGTAGTTTTCCGTTTAATTGCTTAAGCTCATAAACACGATTATCGTATGGCGTTTTGAAGTTGGCTGAACTTACCTGACGTAAGTCTTTGTAATGACTCTCTGAAACTTCAGCTCTGAGGAATAAACGACGATTCTGTGTGATGCTAACTAATGGCTGACCAACGGTTACATAATCTCCTTCTTTGACTAAAAGAGCTTTGACATAACCACTCATTGACGATGTGATTTGTTGCCCTTGCGAGGAGTAGTTGTTTTTCAAGGCTTCATAACTGATGCGGGCATTTTGATAGGCTTGTTGGGCCAATGCAAACTCTTTTTCCGAAACAATCTTGCTTTGAACGAGTGGCTTCATACGGTCATATTCTTTTTGGGCCGTTTCGTAAGCAATACGGGCGCGTTGTGCCGGATCACCATCGGTGATATGTTTGGATGAGAGGCTAAGTAGAGATTTGCCTTTCGAAACGGGCATGCCTTCGGTCAACCGGTTGTGAAAAGCAACGACTCCCGAAACGGTTGCAACAATAGTGGTCTCATCCCCTTGAGCAGCGGTGATTTTGCCGCTGGTCTGAATGACTTGTTGAAAATTGATTGGGGTAACTGTGGCTACTTTTACTCCTGCAGCATCTGCTTTTTCTTTGCTGAATATAATTTCGTCGCCATGATTGTTTTTGCTGCTTTCTCCTTCGTGATCATGCCCTTCGTGTTCACTTGTTTCATGCTCTTCATCGCATTCTCCTTCGTGGTTATGCCCTTCATGGTCAGTATGTTCGGTTTCGGTTGTTGCTTGGCTTTGTTTGTTACCGCAGGAGCCTAGGATAAATAAACCTAGTATTCCTATAAAAATGATCTTTTTCATATTTATCTATAGTTTCTTCAGTGTTATAATGAATGAAAAGTTGTGACATGTATATAGGGTTCTATACACCGTCTGTCCATGTTGATGGAACAACATGGATACTACGAAGTTTGTTATAATAGGAATAACCTAATTATACGCGTGGAAAAGTAGGCGGAGCTCGTAAAGAAAATGTAGAAGGCAGATTAATGCCATGCAGGGATTCTCGAAAGACGGTATGGTTGTTTAAACGCTGTTCTTGGGGTTTAAACAAGTCTTTGATGATTTGATCCGAGAAAAGAACGGCAATGAAAACAAAATGAGGGGAATGCTCAACTTGAAAAGAGGGAATTGAGGAATCCCAACGTGTCATACAATTGCTATCGCAACAAGGATCACCGTTATTGTGATGATGATGAATAGGACATCCTTCATGAGTGGAAATATCGTGCTTAAAGCAGATAGTGTTGTTGGTGTGATGATGGTGTGGAATAACAGGGATCACCAACATAAAAATGTTGATGGTTAGAAGTAGAAATACTGCTAGTTGTTTACCTGTTTTCATCAAATGTCCGAATTTCTATAAGGCAAAATTATAACTTGTTTTTGAAGATTCGAAGGATTTAAACTTTTTTTTATATTTCTTTGATGAATAATCGATTAGAAGAAGGGATTCAATAGCATTTTCTGTTGAAAGTTCTGACAATAGAGTCTATTATCGTTAGAAAATGCTATTGAATGATTGTTATGGAGTGTTATGCTCTTTTAAAATATTGGGCCGTTTGGCTTACTATTTCTCTAGTTCAGTTAAAGAATCCATCTTTTTCTTTTCTAGGAATTCATAAATACCACTTAAGTGCTCAGTGACTTTTTTGTTCCCGAATTCGTAAACCTTAGTGACTAGGCCATCGAGGAAGTCACGGTCGTGTGAGACCACAATCAAGGTTCCGTCGAAATCGACTAACGCTTGCTTCAGGATATCTTTCGTTTTCATATCGAGGTGGTTGGTCGGCTCATCGAGGATGAGTAAATTGACTGGCTCAAGTAGAAGCTTGATCATCGCTAAGCGAGTTCGTTCACCACCGGAGAGCACTTTGACCTTTTTCATCGATTCTTCAGGACCACCAAACATGAAAGCCCCAAGTAAATCGCGTATCTTATTTCTAATTTCTCCTTTGGCTACATCGTCGATCGTTTGAAAAACGGTCAGATTCTCGTCAAGAAGAGAAGCTTGGTTTTGGGCAAAATAGCCAATTTGCACATTATGTCCTAGAGTTAAGGTACCATCGTGTTCGATTTCTTTCATGATGCATTTCACCAATGTTGATTTACCTTCTCCGTTTTTACCGACAAAAGCGACTTTATCACCACGTTCGATGGTTAAGTTGGCATTCTTGAAGATAACGTGATCACCGTAGGTCTTTCCTACATTTTCCATAGTAACAGGGTAGGTCCCTGAGCGTGGAGAAGGAGGAAATTTTAATCTTAGAGCGGAGGTGTCTTCTTCGTCTACTTCTAATATCTCTAGTTTTTCGAGCATTTTCACCCGGCTTTGTACTTGTAGAGTTTTCGAATAGGTACCTTTAAAACGTTCAATAAACTCTTTAGTCTCGGCAATAAACTTTTGTTGTTCATCATAGGCTTTTTGTTGTTGCTCACGACGATCTTTTCGTAGTTGAAGGTATTGTGAATAATTTACCTTATAATCATAGATGCGTCCCATAGTTACTTCGATGGTGCGTGTGGTTATATTGTCTACAAACTTACGGTCGTGGCTGATCACAATGACGGCTTTACCGTTATTGATCAGAAAATCCTCTAACCATTGGATCGATTCAATATCCAAGTGGTTGGTTGGCTCGTCAAGTAAGATCACATCGGGCTTTTGTAAGAGTAGTTTCGCCAGTTCGATACGCATACGCCATCCACCGCTGAAATCACTAGTCGACCGATGAAAATCGTCACGCATAAATCCTAATCCTAAAAGAGTCTTTTCAATATCCTCTTCATAGTTTGTCGCATCTATGGAATAGAATTTCTCACTTAACATCGAAACATTCTCGATGAGTTCCATATAGCTGTCGCTCTCATAATCTGTCCGGGTTTCAAGCTCTTTATTGAGGCGTTCTATTTCCGCCTCCATTTTGTGGAGATGAGCAAAAGCCTGAGCTGTTTCTTCGAATACTGTTCGCCCGTCCTCGGTCATCAAATGTTGAGGCAGATAAGCGATGACGCAATCTTTGGGTGCAGAGACTTTTCCTCTTGTTGGTGGACGTACTCCTGCCAAGATCTTTAATAAAGTACTCTTGCCGGCACCATTCTTACCCATCAGGGCGATGCGGTCTTTCTCGTTAATAACGAATGAGATGTCACTGAATAATGTCGTGCCGCCAAATTCTACGGCTAGTCCGTCTATCGAAATCATACCTAAATATTAAAATGAGGTGCAAAGATAGTTAATTATAGCATTTTTTTTATATCTTGCGCTGATATTCGTTTGAGTGTCTGTATTAACACAAATATATCTGGATGTATATGGGAAATAGGGAGGATGATATTTTTAGGCCACTGATTTTGGTGGCAGAAGATGATGACAGTAATTTTAAATTGATCAAAGCTATTATTGGTAAGAAGTGCGATATTCTGTGGGCGAAGAATGGTGAAGAGATAGTGTCACTTTTTGAAAAGCATCATGAAAAAGCTAATGCCATCTTAATGGATATTAAAATGCCATTGATGAACGGTCTAGATGCGACAATGATTATCCGTAAAAAAAACATAGAAATTCCCATCATTGTTCAGACGGCTTATGCCTTTAGTACTGATCGTGAGAATGCGATGAACGCTGGTGCTACAGAGGTGTTGGTAAAACCGATTACTTTGGGAGTGTTACGTGGGACTTTAACTAAATACTTTCCTCAGATAGAGTGGTAGCTCTTAAGCAAATGGCGTTTGTACCTTTATTAGATTATTAGATCTTTAATTAATAAATAAGGAATAGGCCTAGCAGATGCAAATCTGTTAGGCCTATTCCTTATTTATTGCGATGAGTTTTAATTCACTTCGTTGTTTTGTTGAAACTTGCGACTAACCTTCATTAAATTAATCGTATAAGTGACTACATTTTGTGCTTCTTGAATCATGGTCAAATAAACAATGCTTACTTTGATGCTACCTTTTTGACTTTGTATTCGCTTAAGTTCCTCACGTTTTAGCTGTGAAAGATGCAAAGTTAAATCGTTAGCTCGTTGTGTATGTTCTTCAAATCCGATGTAGTCATTGTTGATTAAATTGAGACGACATTGTTGCATGAAATAAGTGATATCTTCTGTTATATCAGAGAAACCTCCTTTTTGAATGGCATCTAGGGGACTGAAATTATTATCAATGTGCTCGAAACAAGGTTCGCATAAACGGGCTATACTATAGACAAGTTCGCTGGCAAAATCATTCCCTTGGTAATAATACAAACCTTTTTCAAGAACGGTGGTGTTGTCTAGTTTAGACATGGCGACTGTACCGTTGCGCTTCATTTGCTTAATGAGATGTTTCTGAAATTTAGAGCTTTCCATTGTACGGCGTAATCCGCGCAAGTTCTCGTGTAGGAATGAAGTTACTGCTCGTTCGAAGTTCTCTTCGGCTTGTCCTAATACTTTTCCTAGTTCCTCTCTAGTATGTTTGCGCATAAGTTCTAGAATATCCTCTTTGTTGTTTGTCTTTAATAGCTTTTCGAGGGTTTCGTCTTTCTTTTCTTTGGCTTTACGCTTTTTATAGAGCAGGTGACTTCTGAGTAACAAGAAGACAGCAAATCCAATCAATGCTATAATGGCGATGGTTCCACCATAATAAATAATCAGTGCAACAAAAAAGCAGATGGTAAAGGCTGCTCCTGCGGTGATAAACCATCCTCCAATAACACTCAAAACACCGGTTATGCGATATACTGCAGAGTCACGTCCCCATGCACGGTCGGCCAATGAGGTACCCATTGCAACCATAAACGTTACATAAGTTGTTGAAAGTGGTAGCTTTAGAGAAGTACCTAAGGCGATAAGTAGACTGGCCAAAACAAGGTTGACAGAGGCACGGATCAAGTCAAATGCCGCTCCATCGGTAATGATTGCTTCATCTTTTTTGAAGCGTGTTTCAATCCATCCTTTGAAACGATCGGGCGTTATTGAGGAAATCGTATTGGCTAGAGATAAACTGATACGTACAATAGAACGAGCCATTGGGGTACTTCCAAAAGCTTCTTCACCTTCATCTTGACGAGATAAATCGACTGAGGTCTTAATCACGGCATGTGCTTTCTTCGAGGTGCAGAGGGCGATAACCATGATTGCTCCTGCGCCGATGAGGAAGTACCAAGGTGTTTTGGCTGCCCCAAGCAAAGAGGTCATTAGGAATCCATCAGGTCCTACAGCTTGTCCATGTTGTGTAAAATCGATAAATGAGGAATATCCGGCTAGAGGGACTCCGATAAAGTTGACTAGGTCATTTCCGGCAAAAGCTAGAGCCAACGCAAATGTGCCTAATAAAACAACAACTTTAAATACATTTATTTTTAACCAATGCAAGATTTGCATTAAAAAAGTAAAGAATATAAAAGATATGGAAATGAGTAATAGCCCATTGTTGTCGATCCATTCCTTGCTTTCTATTGTCATAAATGAAGATGATTTTAACCCACTTATAAGCATAAAATAGATGATTGCAGTGGTTGCTATACCTCCAAAAATTCCAATGCTATATTTCATTTTTTCAGTATAATTAAATGAGAATATCGCACGTGATAACCATTGGACTACCATACCGAAGAAGAAAGCAATGGCAACCGATACAAATATGGCCATGATGACAGATAGAGCTTTATCGGTGTTGATCAAGTCTCCTAATCCTAGTGTGCTGTCATTGTGTACTTTAATCAGAGATAGCGCAAAAGTACCTCCTAATAGTTCGAAAACCATCGATACAGTTGTTGATGTTGGCATTCCCATCGAATTAAAAACATCCAAAAGAACAACATCAGTCAGCATGACGGCTAATAGGATACACATGATCTCGCTAAAATAGAAGTGTTCCGGTTGGTAAATACCATGACGGGCGATGTCCATCATTCCATTGGATAAAGAAGCACCAATGAAAACTCCGACACCGGCAATGAATAAAATAGTTTTAAATGATGCTGCTTTGGCTCCTACTGCCGAATTCAAGAAGTTAACAGCATCGTTGCTCACTCCTACTATCAAATCGAATATGGCGAGGACGAATAGGAAAATGATGATACCGAGGTAAATTGTCTCCATATAAATGTTTTTGTTGTTTTGAAATTATCGGCAAAGGACGATTTTTATCATTGCATCGACATGTCATATATGTTACAATTGTGTTTCATCCTTCTTTTGATATTAACAACTTTGTCATCTGTTTTTCAGTCAGATGACAAATGTTCACATTCATTTTTGAGCTTTATGTAATTATATAGGGCATATTGAGCTCTTATTGATTCTTTAGAACGAGGCTTTCGTTTAAAAACGTTTTTTAGTTGATGATCTACGAAACAAGCTTTTTGATTATCGCACAATTGAATGGATAGCATATTAATGAGCTCTTGGCGTAGAGACTCATCGTATATCGGGGTTACGGCTTCTATGCGCCGATAGAGGTTACGTTTCATGAAATCGGGTGATCCCATGAATAATTTGGGGGCTCCATTATTACCAAAATACCATATACGGGCATGTTCTAGGAAGGTGTCTACAATTCGTGTGACTCGTATATTTTTACTATAAGTTTGTCCGGGGATAAGACAGCATATGCCGCGTACGATTAAATCAATTTCTACTCCCTCTATTGATGCCTCGTAAAGACGATTGATCATACTAGTGTCTTGAAGTGCATTCATCTTTAATACGATCCGTCCTTTTTTTCCACTTTTAGCTAAATCGATTTCTTTGCTGATGAGATCGTTTAGTTCATCTATAAGATTGAAACGGGTAACAAGCAGGTTTTTAAATTTAGCATTTTTTCTACCTTGCAAGGTTCGAAAGAGATGATATAAGTCTTTGTTAATACCTTCATGTGAGGTAAATAACCCACAATCGGCATAGAGCGTGGCCGTTTGTTCATTAAAGTTGCCTGTGCTGACATACCCCAGATCGGGTACTTTTTCTTCGGCTGCTCCTTTTCTACAGACTAGAACAACTTTAGCATGTACTTTCAATCCGGGGATGCTGTATATGATTTTTATACCGCAAGCCTCCATCATTTGAGCCGTGACGAGGTTGTTCTCTTCATCAAACCGCGCTTTTAGTTCTACAAATACCGTGACTTTTTTCCCATTTTGCGCTGCAGAAATAAGGGTATTGATTACTCTTGAGTTTTCAGCAACACGATATTGAGTGATCATGATTTCTTTAGTATATGGATCATGCACTGCTTCATAAAGGAAATGAATAAAATGGTCGAATGAATGATAAGGGTAATAGAGTAAAAGATCCCTTTGCTCTACATATTTAAAAATAGACTCTTGATTGCTGAACTGTTTGATCTTTAATGGTTGAGGTTTTTCTAATTGTTTAATGCTCTTATTCGGGTTAGGCAAGCGGCAAAGATCCTCTAAATTTAGATGCTTGTCCCCCAATATCACTTCATCCTGGCTGATATTGAATGCATGAATGAGAAAATCGAGGAAATCATCGGGCATTGCTCTCTCGTAAACAAATCGACAGACAGCTCCTATTTTACGCTTCTTGACTTTCTCTTTAAGTTGCTTAACTAAGGTGTCGTTGCCGACATTATCGTCTATAAGTATATCTGCATCACGAGAGATTTTGATACAGTAACTTGAATCAATGGTATAGCCTGGGAAGATAAGTCGTAAATTGGCTTTTATGATATCTTCAATGTACATGATGTAATATTTCCCTTCATGATATGGAAGTTCGATAAATCGGGGTACTTTGCTATGGGGAAGTTTCATGACAAAATACTCCGGATTGGTTTTCCCTGTGGACTGCTTAGTATATAATCTAATCGCTAGGTATAGTCGGTTGTCTCTTAAAAAAGAGACAATATTGCCTTTTGAGATGGGGACGGGTTGTAAATAAGGAAATATTTCTTCTTTGAAAAACTTGACGATAAAGGATTTATGAAATGGCTCTACATCTTGACTTTGATAAAAAATAATATGATTTTTAGCAAGGTCGGGTAATATTTCCTTTTCGTAAATAAACACACGATCGTCTAATTGACGATTTACTTCTTGATTGATCTCGTCGACTAGCTGACAAGCACTTTGTACTGTTTCGTCATCACTTTCCATTACACCTGAAGCCACAGCTTTGTGATCGGCAACCCGTATCTTATAAAATTCTTCTAAGTTTGAAGAATATATGGATATGAAGTTTATCCGTTCATACAAAGGTAAACGATCATCTTTAGCCTCCAATAGCACTCTATAATTGAATGAGAGCCAGCTAATATCTCTTTTGAAGTAGCTATATTTGTGTTCCATGTATGTAAAGATTTACCCAAATATAGTACCTTTGTTGATATAAACAAAAAAATATGATCAGAATTGGATTATTATCAGATACTCATGCTTGTTGGGATGAGAAATATTTAGAGTATTTTGAGAAGTGCGATGAAATTTGGCATGCCGGCGATATTGGATCAATTGAGGTTTTGGAGAAGCTTCAACAGTTTAGGCCATTACGTGCTGTCTATGGGAATATTGATGGGCAGGATATTCGAACCCGTTTTCCACAGATTAATCGCTTTGTCGTTGAAGATACTGAGGTTCTTATGAAGCATATCGGTGGTTATCCGGGTCGATACGACTCTTCTATTATTGGCAGTTTGTTGGCTAGACCACCGAAACTTTTTATCAGCGGGCATTCTCATATCTTAAAAGTAAAATATGATAAAACCTTAAATATGCTTCACATTAACCCTGGTGCTGCGGGGAAATCTGGTTTCCACAAGCTACGTACTTTGGTTCGTTTTACGATTGATGGTGATACTATAAAAGATATGGAAGTGATTGAATTGGCCGGCTAATATTTTTTTGCCATAATTTTGCTACGTCAGATTTCTTTGCGTACTTTGTCTCATCAAATAATTAAAACTTTTATGAAAGGAATTATTCTTGCCGGTGGAAGCGCGACACGCCTCTATCCTTTGTCAAAAGCCATTTCAAAGCAGATTATGCCTGTGTATGATAAGCCGATGATTTATTATCCGCTATCAACTTTAATGTTAGCAGGCATTCGGGAAGTTCTCATCATTTCTACTCCGCGAGATTTACCAATGTTTCAAGAGTTATTGGGCACTGGTGAGAATCTAGGAATGTCTTTTTCTTATCAAGTGCAAGAGCAGCCTAACGGTTTGGCGCAAGCCTTTGTTTTAGGAGCATCCTTTCTAAATGGTGAATCGGCTTGTCTCATTTTAGGGGATAACTTATTTTATGGACAAGGCTTTTCTGCGATGTTGTCTAGGGCCGCCTCTCTTGAAAAAGGAGCTTGTATTTTTGGTTATTATGTTAAAGATCCTCGGGCTTATGGCGTTGTTGAATTTGATGAAACAGGTAAAGTGCTTTCTTTAGAAGAGAAGCCTGCTCAGCCAAAGAGTAATTATGCTGTCCCTGGACTCTATTTCTATGATGCTTCTGTTGTCGAAAAGGCGGCAGCTTTAAAACCGTCGGCTCGTGGAGAATATGAAATAACCGACTTGAATAGATTATATCTAGAGGATGGAGATTTGAGTGTTGAACGATTTGGTCGTGGTTTCGCATGGCTAGATACCGGAAACTGTGATAGTTTGCTTGAAGCGTCTAATTTTGTAGCAACGATTCAGAATCGTCAAGGCTTTTACGTGAGTTGTATTGAGGAAATTGCTTGGAGAAATGGATGGATTAGTGCTGAAGATCTGTATCATCTTGGAGAGAAATGTTCTAATACGGCTTATGGCAAATATCTGATGAGTTTAGTTTATTGATATGAAAATTGAGAGAAATTGATTATGAAAACATATCTTGTTACAGGAGCGGCTGGATTTATCGGCTCTAATTATATTAAATATTTGTTGGCAAATTATGATGATGTGAAAGTTGTAGTGCTTGATGCTTTAACTTATGCTGGTAATTTGGGGACAATTATTAATGACATTGATAGCGAACGTTGCTTTTTTGTTAAAGGCAATATTGGAGATAAAGAGCTAGTCAATAAGATTTTTAGTGAATACGGTTTCGATTGCATTGTCAACTTTGCAGCAGAAAGTCATGTTGATAGAAGTATTGATAACCCCCAACTTTTTCTTCAAACCAATATTTTGGGGACTCAGAATTTACTAGATGCAGCTCGTCAGGCTTGGGTCATGGGAAAGGATGAGCAGGGCTATCCTCTTTGGCGTAAGAATGTACGCTATCACCAAGTGTCTACCGATGAGGTTTATGGCTCTTTAGGAACTGAAGGCTTTTTCACAGAACAAACTCCACTTTGTCCCCATAGCCCTTATAGTGCTTCCAAAGCGAGTGCTGATATGATTGTTATGGCTTATCATGATACGTATAAGATGCCTGTAACGATTACACGCTGTTCAAATAATTATGGTCCTTATCATTTTCCGGAAAAGCTTATTCCATTAATTATAAAGAATTGTTTGGAAGGCAAATCTCTCCCAATTTATGGCGACGGTAGCAATGTGCGCGATTGGTTGTATGTTGAGGATCATTGTAAAGCGATCGAACTTGTTGTTCGTAAGGGACGGGTAGGAGAGGTTTATAATGTCGGTGGGCATAATGAAGAAACCAATCTTAATATTGTAAAGCTCACGATTTCAACGCTCCGTCAACTGATGACTGATTATCCGCAATATCGTCAGGTACTTAAGAAGAAGGAAAAAACACTTTCTGGAGAGATCTGCATTGATTGGCTAAATGAAGGGCTAATTACTTTTGTAAAGGACCGATTGGGGCATGATCAACGTTATGCTATTGATCCTGCTAAAATTACCTCAGAACTTGGATGGACGCCTGAGACGATGTTTAAAGATGGACTTCTGAAAACGATTCAATGGTATCTTGAACATCAAGGTTGGGTAGAAGAAGTGACTAGTGGAGATTACCAAAAGTACTATGAGAAGATGTATGGGCGGAGGTAGTCCATTAGCTAAATAACATTCCTAACGATAGGAGTATTCCCATAAGCAGTATATTACGTGAGGTTTCACCTAGTATACTGTTTAGTTTTTTACCACTATGAATCTGAACCATTTTTCTCCAAGTCATGAAATGTGGAATGAGATAGAGTTGTGGAAGGAATGCGGCTAGATGATGGCCTTTGGTGGAGAAGAATAAGCAGATTAAGCTAGCTATGATACCTAATGTGAGATAGAAATAGCTCCCGAACGTTTCTCCAAATCGAACGACTAGAGTACGTTTTCCACTTTTGGCATCGGCTTCTCTATCTCGATAATTATTGACGACCAATAGAGTGTTGATGAGTAATCCGGAAATTATTGAGGCCATGACCACCGATTCATTCAACTCGAATGCCTGGACGTAATAAGTTCCACCAACCGGAATAAATCCAAAAAAGATAAGGACTAAAAGATCGCCCCATCCATTATACGATAGAGGGTAAGGTCCAGTGGTGTATAAAAAGGCGAAAAGCACACAGATAAGACCTATAATAATCAGTTTCCAACCGACTAATGCTAGTAGTGTACTTCCTATCATGCAAGCTAAAATGATGGTGATGAGGATTCCTTTTTTCATTTCAGATGGAGAAATCCAACCCTTAGCACAAGCACGATCAGGTCCCAAACGATCCTCTCTGTCGGTACCTTTTAGGAAATCATAGAGGTCATTAATCAGATTGGCTGCAATTTGCATGAGCCCTGCAAAAAGGAAACAAATCATTGCCGGAAATAACTGAAAGTGTCCATCCATGCTGGCTAAAGCTGTTCCAATCATGACCGGAGTCAATGCTCCGGTTAGCGTTTTGGGCCGAATGGCCAAAAACCAAGCTTGCCATGAGTTATGCTTAACATTTTGCATGATTATAAATTCTCGTCTACTTGTTGACTGATTTTGAGTTGATAAATCGATTCCCAAACTTTTGGGTGTAGGAAATACCTCACATCTTTTTTCTGAGTAATGGCTTCCCGAATAAAGGTTGAGCTAATGTCTATCATCGGGGAATTGACTAATCGGACGTGTTCGGGTAAACCGACAGTATCTATCGGAAATCCTCGACGCGGGTAGATTAATAGTCGGTGATTTGCTATAATTTCTTCCCATTGATACCATCGATTGAAACAAGCCCAATTGTCGGATCCTATAATTAAAAGAAAATCTCTGTCCGGGTAAGATTCGGATAGTTTATTTAGGGTATGTATGCTATATGATGGGCGTGGGAGATTGAACTCAAAATCGGAACTCTTAAACTTTGGATAGCCTTCCACTGCAAGATCTACGAGCTTTAGGCGAAATTCATCCTCCCATAAGTCTGCTTCTTCTTTGAGAGGGTTATGTGGGCTAACCATGAACCAGATCTCATCCAACCCTTCATACTCACAGAGATAATTAGCTAGAGCAAGATGTCCGATATGTATAGGGTTAAATGATCCGCTGAATATTCCGGTTTTGAGTTTTGTCATTCATTCTCCTTTCTTATTTTCTTACGACTGTAGGAAAAGTTGGATCGCATTTAAAGCTTCTGTTTGAGCATTCTCTAAATGATCATTAATGATGACCTGGTCAAATTTAGAGGCAAATGTCAATTCATATGCTGCTTTTGAAAGACGACTTTCTATGATTTCAGGAGAGTCTGTTCCTCTTCCTTCCAATCGTTTTCGTAGCTCTTCGATGCTTGGCGGTTGGATGAATAATGAGAGTGCGCGATTGCCGTAATATTCTTTGATATTACATCCACCGACAACATCTACATCAAAAATAACATTCTGTCCGGCTTCTAGTTGTTTCTCGACTTGACTTTTCAATGTTCCATAAAAACGGTCGGGATAAACTTCTTCGTATTCCAGAAATTCTCCATCAGTAATTCGTTGGCGGAACTCTTCAGGTGTGAGAAAGAAATATTCGACCCCATTCTGTTCCGTACCGCGTGGTGGACGACTAGTCGCAGAAATCGAGAACTTGAGATTAAGCCCTTGAGTCAATAGATAATTAATGATGGTTGACTTTCCCGATCCTGAAGGAGCCGAAAATATAATAAGTTTTCCTGCCATAATTTGAAAATAAGAGGTGTTTATAACGCTTGTTTCATTACATGACGTTAAGAACTTGTTCTTTAATTTGCTCTAACTCGTCTTTCATTTGAACAACGATTTTCTGCATTTCTGCATGATTCGATTTGCTGCCTAAGGTGTTGATCTCACGTCCCATTTCTTGTGCAATAAATCCTAGCTTCTTACCCTGACCGGCGCCACTTTCTAGGGTGCTGATAAAGTATTTTAGGTGATTGCTTAAGCGTTGCTTTTCTTCATTGACATCCAATTTCTCGATGTAATAGATTAGCTCTTGCTCTAAGCGGTTTTTATCATAATCGACGCTTATGGTTTTTTGTAAAGCATCGGTGATACGTTCTTTGATTTTTTCTACACGCTCTTTCTCATAAGGTTCTACCATTGATAGAAGCTGGGTGATGTTGGCTATTTTCTCGCGGAACTTTTTCTCTAAAGCTAAACCTTCTTGTTTGCGAAAATCAACCAATTGCTGAACGGCTTTGATTACAGTGTCGTGAACGAATGCCCATTCTTCGTCGGATAATTCTTGGATGTCGGTCTTTGACATGATATCCGGCATTCGGAGTAAAGTTTGAAACCAATCCGAAGGAACTGGAATGCTTAAGTTTTCAGAAATAGATAGGATCTGGTTATAATATCCTTCTACTAAAACTTGATTGATAGGTGTAGCGCTATCGGCACTTTCTTTTTTCTCAATCCACAAGCTGAAGTCAACTTTTCCGCGTTCTAGATATTTGGATATTTCATTACGAATTTCCATCTCTTTTTCACGGTATAGAGGCGCAATTCGAGTCGACAAATCGAGTGCTTTACTGTTAAGTGACTTGATTTCGACATTTATTTTCTTATCGGGAAGTTCGGCGGTCGCTTTGCCATATCCCGTCATAGATTGTATCATATGCATGTAAGTTTTGCGCAAAAATAAGGGATTATTTTAAGATGTGGAAATAATCATGTATTTTTGCATGAATTTAATTATATGGTTTTATGTCGTGTATATTGCATATTGAAACTTCTACCACTGTTTGTTCTGTAGCCGCAAGCCAGGACGGACAGGTCATTTTTGTGAAGGAAGATTTGAAAGGTCCTTCTCATGCTACTTCTTTAGGCGTTTTTGTTGATGAGGCTTTGTCGTTTCTAGATAGTCATGCTATTCCCCTTGATGCTGTGGCTGTCAGTTGTGGCCCGGGATCGTATACCGGTTTAAGAATTGGCGTTTCGATGGCTAAAGGCATTTGCTATGGTCGGCAAATTCCGTTGATCGGACTACCGACCCTCAAAGTACTTGCCGTGCCGGTTTTACTTTATCATGAGTTACCGGAAGATGCTTTGATCTGCCCGATGATTGATGCTCGAAGAATGGAGGTTTATGCCGGTATATACGACAGAGCACTTCATGCTAAACGTGAGATTGGAGCGGATATTGTCGATGAACAGTCTTATTTAGACTTCTTGGAGAAGCAACCCGTTTATTTCTTCGGTAATGGAGCCAGTAAATGTAAGAGTCAGATTACTCACCCCAATGCTCATTTTATTGATGACATTCATCCGTTAGCAAAGATGATGATGCCTTTGGCTGAAAGAGCTTTTGCTGAGCAGAACTTTGAAGATGTCGCTTACTTTGAACCTTTCTATTTGAAAGAGTTTGTTGCTTCTCAGCCTAAAAAATTATTATAAAAGAAAAATTATTGCCAAATGAGATATAATACTCAACAGAAAAAGATGCCTTTACCTGAGTATGGGCGAAGTATACAGAACATGGTTAATTATGCGTTAACGATTGAGGATCGTGCGGAGCGTCAACGTTGTGCTAATACCATCATCAACATCATGGGAAATATGTTTCCTCACTTGAGAGATGTTCCCGATTTTAAACATAAACTGTGGGATCATTTGGCAATCATGTCTGACTTTAAGTTGGATATTGATTATCCTTACGAGATCATTCGTAAGGATAATTTGGTGACTAAACCGAATGTTATTGCTTATCCGATGACTCGAATGCGCTATCGTCACTATGGAAAGACGCTTGAAGTTTTGATTAAAAAAGCTTGTGAATTTCCGGAAGGCGATGAAAAACAGAATCTAGTTGCATTGATCTGTAATCATATGAAGAAAGATTATATGGCTTGGAACAAAGATACGGTCGATGATAAGAAAATTGCTGAAGATTTGAATGAACTGTCCGGAGGAGTGTTACAGATGACTGAGGATATTTTAAAATTGATGGGAGAGCGTTTGGCTCAAAACTATCGTCCGAAAACAAACTTTAGTAATCGGAATAATAAAAAGAATTATCGTCAAAACCAATAAAGCTTTTGAGCTTCATCTAACTAATTGTTCATATTATGGCTTCATTTGTGATTGAAGGAGGACACCGTCTTCATGGAGAAATTTATCCTCAAGGTGCGAAGAATGAGGTTTTACAAATTATTTGTTCAACCCTACTTACTGCCGAAGAGGTGACAATAAGCAATATTCCCGATATATTGGATGTGAATAATCTGATTCAACTCATGAGAGATATGGGGGTTCAGGTTGCCAAGAAAGGGATCGAGACCTACAGCTTTAAAGCTGAGAATGTCGATTTGGCTTATTTGGAAAGCGATGATTTTCTAAAGAAATGCTCTAGCTTGCGTGGATCGGTCATGTTGATTGGCCCGATGGTTGCACGTTTTGGTAAAGCTATGATCTCTAAACCGGGAGGCGATAAGATTGGTCGCCGCCGTTTGGATACTCATATTATAGGTATACAGAATCTTGGAGCTAAGTTTTTTTATAACACCGAACGGGAAGTTTATGAGATGCGTGCGGATCAATTGCACGGTACTTATATGTTGCTTGATGAAGCTTCGGTGACCGGAACGGCTAATATTGTTATGGCTGCTGTTTTGGCTAAAGGTAAAACGGTAATCTACAATGCGGCTTGTGAACCTTACTTACAACAACTTTGTAAGATGTTGAATCGTATGGGAGCTCGTATTAGCGGTATTGCATCTAACTTACTGACCATTGAAGGTGTGGATGAGTTGCATGGCACTGATCACACTATCCTGCCCGATATGATCGAGGTGGGAAGCTTTATTGGTATGGCTGCCATGACCCGAAGTGAGATTACCATTAAGAATGTGTCGTATGAGAATTTAGGCATTATCCCTGAAAGTTTCCGACGCCTAGGTATTAAACTTGAACAACGTGGAGATGATATTTTTGTCCCGGCTCAAGAGACTTATGAGATTGAATCCTTCATTGATGGATCGATCATGACTATTGCCGATGCTCCTTGGCCCGGTTTAACTCCCGACTTGTTGAGTGTGATGCTTGTTGTAGCCACACAGGCTAAGGGAAGCGTTCTGATTCATCAGAAAATGTTCGAGAGTCGCTTGTTTTTTGTAGATAAACTGATTGATATGGGGGCTCAAATTATTTTGTGCGATCCTCATCGCGCAGTTGTAATCGGGCATAATCATGGATTCAGACTGCGTGGAGGCAACATGACTTCACCGGATATTCGTGCCGGTATTGCTTTATTGATTGCCGCAATGAGTGCCGATGGAATTAGCCGGATTCATAATATCGAACAAATAGATCGTGGTTATCAAGATATTGAAGGACGTCTGAATGCCATTGGAGCAAGAATAACGCGTATATGATAAAAAAAGAAGAAGTATATAAAATAGGCTTATTTAATAAGCCTCATGGTATTCATGGAGAATTGCAGTTTACGTTTACCGATGATATTTTCGATCGTGCAGATTGTAACTATGTGATCTGTATGCTTGACGGCATTTTAGTTCCGTTTTTTATTGAGGAGTATCGGTTTCGGTCGGACTCTACCGCTTTAATGAAGTTGGAGGGGATCAATTCGACCGAACAAGCTCGCCTGTTTACTAATGTAGAGGTTTTTTTCCCGATAAAATATGTCGATACAGAATCGCATGAGGAACTCTCATGGGATTTCTTTGTGGGTTTCCAAATGGAAACAACTGCAGGAGAACCAATTGGTGAGGTGATCGATGTGGATAGTCATACCATTAACGTCTTGTTTGTGGTAGACCGTGAAGGTGAAGAGCTCCTTATTCCTGCTCAGGAAGAATTTATTGCAGGAGTCGATGGCGAACATAAAATATTAACGGTCGATTTACCTGAAGGCTTATTGGATCTTGATGAAGCAGACGATGATTTCAAAGAAGATTGAAATCTATGTTAATATCTGCTATCATACGACTGGAGTAATTGTAAAATGCATACTTTTGTAGAGTGACCGTTATGCCATGTTAAAGAAAAAACGAAGTAAAGCTTTTTGGAAAAATATAAAGTTTAAGTACAAACTGACCATATTCAACGAGAATACGCTTGAAGAGGTGGTCGGACTTCGTGTGTCAAAACTTAATGGACTTTCAGTTTTACTTTCGGTGTTGACGGTTTTATTTCTCATCGCAGCTTGTATTATCGCTTTTACTCCTTTGCGCAATTATTTACCGGGTTATGTGAATAGTGACATTCGTGCCCAGATTGTCGATCATGCACTAAAGGTGGATTCTCTTCAGCAGGTGATTGATAAGCAAAATCTGTATATCCTAAATATTCAGGATATTTTTAGCGGTCGGGTACGCATTGATACCGTGCAGACGATCGACTCGCTTACCACAGCCAGGCATGACACGTTGATGGAGCGAACTAAACGCGAAGAAGAGTTTCGAAAACAATATGAAGAGACCGAGAAATATAATCTGAATACAATAGCTTCAAAACCGGATGTCTCGGGTTTAATTTTTTATTGTCCGACCAGAGGACTGATTTCGGAACATTTTAATGCAGATCAAAAACATTACGGTTTGGACATTGCTGCCAATCCGAACGAGAGTGTTCTAGCAACCATGGATGGTACGGTGATTTTGAGTACCTATACGGCAGAGACGGGCTTCTTGATTATGGTTCAGCATAGTCAAGACTTTGTTTCGGTGTATAAACATTGCGGATCACTATTAAAGCATGATGGCGATAGAGTAAAAGGGGGCGAGGCTATTGCTCTAGTGGGGAATAAAGGGACTTATAGTACAGGTCCTCATCTTCACTTTGAACTATGGTTTAAAGGACGGCCCATTAACCCTGAAAGTTATATCGTTTTTTAGAGGGATTTAGATAAAATGAATTTAGATAAAGAGATAAAGAAAAAACAAATAGCGATACTTGGATCGACCGGTTCGATAGGAACTCAGGCGTTGCAAGTGATCGAAGAACATCCGGATCTTTATGAACCTTATGCCTTAACGGCCAATAATCGCGTTGAATTGTTGATCGAGCAGGCTCGTAAGTTTCAGCCGGAGGTGGTCGTGATTGCCAACGAAAGTAAATATACCACCTTAAAAGAGGCTTTGCAAGATTTACCGATCAAGGTATATGCGGGATCTAAGGCTTTGGCCGAAGTGGTGGAGTCGGCTCCTATCGATATTGTACTTACAGCGATGGTTGGTTATGCGGGACTATTACCGACGATGAGCGCGATTCGTGCGGGTAAAGCGATTGCATTAGCCAATAAAGAGACGTTAGTCGTTGCCGGTGAACTCATCAATCGATTAGCTCAACAATACCGTACACCGATATTACCTGTCGATTCCGAGCATTCGGCCATTTTCCAGTGTCTGACCGGAGAGATCGGTAACCCGATCGAGAAGATCATCTTGACGGCTTCGGGCGGCCCTTTCCGCTCTTGTTCTATGGAAGAGTTGCAGAAGGTCACTAAAGCTCAAGCTTTAAAACATCCGAATTGGGAGATGGGAGCTAAGATTACTATTGACTCGGCTTCTATGATGAATAAAGGGTTTGAGGTGATCGAAGCGAAATGGCTGTTTGGTTTGCAACCCCAACAAATAGAGGTGGTGGTGCATCCGCAATCGGTGATCCATTCGATGGTGCAATTTGAAGATGGGTCGATTAAAGCGCAGCTTGGCCTGCCCGATATGCGATTGCCCATTCAATATGCTTTCTCTTACCCCGATAGGGTACACTCGTCGTTCGAACGTTTGGACTTCTCTAAGTGTACTCACCTCACTTTCGAACAACCCGATATCCGGCGATTCCGTAATCTGGCTTTGGCTTATGAAGCGATGGATCGCGGTGGAAATATGCCTTGTATCGTGAATGCGGCCAATGAGATGGCGGTGGCTAGTTTCTTACGCGAGGAGATCGGCTTCTTGGAGATGAGTCGTGTGATTGAGCAGACCATGGAAAAAGCTTCGTTTGTGGCTTCTCCAACCTACGATGATTATGTGGCGACCGATGCTGAGGCTCGTCGTTTGGCAGTCGAACAACTAACAACATTGAAATTATAACCTAAAAATAAAATAGAAAAGAACTGATGGAAACATTTTTAATTCGTGCCCTGCAGCTCATTATGAGTCTTTCATTGCTTGTCTTGATTCATGAAGGCGGGCATTTCCTTTTTGCTCGTTTATTTAAAGTCAGGGTAGAAAAGTTTTGTCTGTTTTTCGATCCATGGTTCACTCTTTTCCGATTTAAACCGAAGAAGAGTGAGACCGAATATGCCGTTGGTTGGTTACCTCTTGGAGGTTACGTAAAGATTGCCGGTATGATCGACGAATCGATGGATACTGAGCAGATGAAACGTCCGGAGCAACCTTGGGAGTTTCGTTCGAAACCCGCTTGGCAACGGTTGTTTATCATGATTGGAGGTGTGTTGTTTAACTTTATATTGGCGTTATTTATCTATTCGATGATTCTTTTCGCTTGGGGCGATGAATACATCCAAATTCAGAAAGCGCCGTTGGGAATGGAGTTTAACGAAACGGCTAAAACAATTGGTTTTAGAGATGGCGATATCTTATTGTCGGCCGATGGGAAAGCCTTCGAACGATACGATGGGGATATGATGAGTCAGTTGGTGGAGTCGAGTGCGGTAACCGTGCTTCGCGAAGGCCAAGAGGTGTCGATCAATATTCCGGAAGATATGATGCAACGTTTGATGACCGATAGTGTACGTTTTGCTAACTATCGCATTCCTTATGTGGTCGATAGTTTAGTCCTTAACTCTCCGGCAGCTGCTGCGGGACTTCAGGTTGGCGATAGCATTATTGCCATGGATGGACAGTCGATTTCATTCTCTGATTTCTTATATGAGATGGAACAACGCCGCCAGGGTAAAGCATCGGTGGCTAATGATTCAGTCGATAATCATCTTTTCGCATTAACTTATAGTCGTGCGGGAGTGATCGATACATTGACTATGCGTGTAGACTCGGCCTATAAGATGGGAGTGATTGCTCGTATGGAAACCACTAAGTTGTTGCCTACTATCAAGAAAAACTATACATTCTTGGAGTCTTTCCCTGCGGGGATTAGTTTAGGCGTGAAAACGTTAAAGGGCTATGTGAGTAACATGAAATATGTCTTCTCGAAAGAGGGCGCTAAACAGTTAGGTGGCTTTGGTACTTTAGGCAGTATCTTTCCGGCAACTTGGGATTGGCATCAGTTCTGGTATATGACTGCTTTCTTATCGATCATTCTAGCCTTTATGAATATTCTTCCTATTCCGGCATTGGACGGCGGACATGTTTTGTTCTTATTCTATGAGATCATTGCTCGTCGCAAACCGAGTGAGAAGTTCATGGAATATGCGCAAATGGGAGGTATGATCTTATTGTTTGGCTTACTGCTTTGGGCGAATCTAAACGATATTTTGCGCTTCTTCTTTTAAAAGAGTGGTCTGAGCCTTTTGCTCTATCCAATACAGAGAGAAGGACGAGATCGATCGCTTTCTCTTGATTATAATGCATCCCTTTATTTCATCCTTTGGGCGTTAGTCGAAGAATGAAATAAAGGGATTGTTCTTTTTAAAATTTTACGCTCTTACTTTAAATAGCTGATGATGGTGTGCGATAATTGTTATAAGTAATGGTGAGGCGATGGTGCAGTAATGCTGAAATGATGGTGTAGTGATGATGCAGTAATGGTGGAATAACAGTGGAGTAATGGTGAAGCGATCGTGAATGGGCGGCGAATCGATCGTGAGTTGATTATCACGGTGTCTGAGCGAATGCTCTTGTTGATCTTAGTGGCTGTCTCCTTGATCTTAATCGTTAGCAGCGTTTCATTAGCCGGTGATGCCGTCGGATTTTTTGAGCTCTCGAACGAAGGCTCTTCAGCCCTCGAAGGTGGGCCCATGAGCCCTCGAACGAAAACCGAAGAGCCCTCGAACGAGGGCTCAACTCCAGCTATGGACAAAACGGCTAATTGCCTTTTAGTTGCGATTATATAAGGTTCGATTAGACTTAATTGTATCGGCTTATTTTCTTCGGACCATGTACGACGCTTCTTCCCTTATTTGAGATAGAGAATGCGCTGGTTGCTGCTGCCTCGAAACTCTAGGAAGGGGGAATAAAGATCCTGTTCAAACCGACCGTCGACGAGCACATCGATGTATTGAAGGACGGCATAAAGTTTGGGATCGTTTTTGATTTCTTCGTAGGTGTATCCGGTATAACACCAAATGTTCTGTTGAGTTTCGACCTTGAGTCGTTGTGCCAAGGTTAGCAACTCTTCCGGATGATAGAATGGATCACCGCCCGATAGGGTGACGCCGTCGAGCAATGGGTTAGCGTTGATTTCGGCAATAATGTCGGTGGTCACCTCCTCTGTCAGCGGATGACCGGCACAGGGATTCCAACTCTCGGGGTTATGGCAGCCCGGGCAATGGTGCGAACAGCCTGCCAGATAAATGGAGTATCTGATGCCTTCGCCATCGACAATGGTTTCTGAATAGGTATTTAAGAGATTCATTGTGGGTCTAGTGCTCTACGATAAAGATGAAAACAACATGGTTCACTTTCCGCACGGAAAAGCAGACCATGTTGTCCAATAAAAAAGGGTTGATGAATTATCCGTGTTTTACACGGTCGTGCTCTTCAGCTCTCTTGGCTGAGTTCCACGAATTTAAATCGCCGGTCAGATAACCGGTGATGCGGCGCATGCGAAGGATGTTCTCGCTCTGGCAAACCGGACATTTATCGTATATCACCCCTTTATAGCCACAATCGTTACACGTGTCTACCGGGTGGTTGATCGATCCGTAACCGATGCCTTGGTCGTGCATGACTTTAACGATCTTAACGATGGCACGCACATTCTTCTGAGCTTCACCATCTAGTTCGACGTAAGTAATGTGTCCTCCCTTAGTGATGGCATGGAATGGGGCTTCGCATTTTATTTTTTCGACGATGTTGATCGGTTCTTTGACATCGACATGGAAAGAGTTGATGTAATAATCGCGATCGGTCACGCCTTCTATCACCCCATATTTGCGGCGGTCCATCCTTGTGAAACGACCGGACAAGCCTTCTGCAGGTGTAGCCAAGACCGAATAGTTCAGTTGGTAGCGTTCTTTATAATCGTTTGCTACTTTGTTCATCTCTTCAACGGCTGCATAAAGCGTTTCCCAAGCTTTCGAACAGTGGCCGTGCCCTTTACCGTAAAGGGCCATCATGGCGTTGTGTCCACCGATGAATCCAATTCCTAATGTTCCACTGCGAAGAACATCGCCGACTTGTTCGTCGGGATGAAGGTTGGCTCCACCTTTCCAAACGTCGTTGGCCATCATGAATGGGAATTGACAAGCCAGCGCTGTGCGTTGGTATTGATAGCGTTCGTTGAGTTGTTCGGCAATGAGGGTGGCTTTTTCATGCACCATCTCTAAGAAACAGTCTTTCGCTTTTTGTTCGATAGCCTCTTGATGGTGTTGGTCTTCAACCATGCCTTCTGCTTTGATGCGGGCTTCAATAGCCAATCTTGGCAAGTTCATGGTGGTGAACGAGAGATTACCACGACCTAAAGAGCTTTTCTCTCCCCAGATATTTTCGTAAACGCGTGTGCGGCATCCCATGGTTGCCAATTCGTAGCGGTAGCGTTTTGGATCGTTGGCATCCCACTTGTCGTTGGTGTTGAATGGGGTATCGAGGAACATAAAGTTCGGGAATAGCGCTTTTGAGGTGGTCTGACAAGCCTTCAGCATCAAGTCGAAGTTGGGCGTGTCGTAGGTTAGCTGCATCGCTTCTTCGATGGTGCTTGCTTTCATCGCTTTCTCGAAGTCTTGCTCTGAATAGGAGATGCCGTCTTTTACTTTAAAGATCTGGATTGGGAAAACGGGTACTTCACCTCTGGTACCTAATCCTTCGATGGTGGCTTTAAGAAGTTCTTCGATCACCATACGGCCTTCGGCTGAGGTGTCTGTTCCATAATTGATGGAACTGAAAACCACTTGGTTTCCTCCTCTAGAGTGCATGGTGTTCAGGTTATGGATAAACCCTTCCATGGCTTGATGGGTATCTTTGCGGGTGAGCGCAAAAGCTTTGTCGATAATTGGTTGTAGATGATGCTCGTCGATGGTTGCTCCTATTTTGCCGAGAGCGTCGCATAGCGCATTGCGTTCGGCTTCGCTGTTGCGGAGTGAGGGCAGGTGTAATTCCACTAACTGACGGATCTCTTTCTCCTCCAAAGTTAGGTTTTGTTCGATTAACGAGCAGAAACTCAATAGTGAGGTTAAATGTTTACGGAACGACTTGCCAACACCTTTAGCCATGAAGAAATCGAATGCCGGAATGGCCTGTCCTCCATGTTGTTCGTTTTGGTTGGTCTGGAAGATAATCGTCGCCAATGTCGCATAACTTTGAATGCTCTGTGGGGTACGTATGCTTCCATTTTTAGTTCGGAACCCCCGTTCGAACAAATCGTCCATATCGTATTGTATGCACGTTGTGGTTTTAGTGGGGTAGTAATCTAAATCGTGAATATGGATATCACCAAGTTGATGAGCTTCGGCAAATCGTTTCGGCAATAGATAGCGATAGGTATAGTCTTTCGTGACTTCCGAAGCAAATGTCATCATTTGTCCGGCAGGCGTGTGACTGCTCATGTTGGCATTGCTTAGATTGACATCATTCTTGTCAATAGCTACAATACCATCCATGATTTGTTTCATTTGAGTTTTTTTACCGCGTTCGGTGTTTCGCCATTCGCGGTAGATGATATACTTTTTAGCAACCTCAGGACGGTTTTTCATCAGTTCCTTCTCAACCAAGTCTTGAATCTCTTCAACAGTGATGGTTGGAGCGGTAAACTTGTCGATTACACTCATCGTGATATCGGCGATAAGTTGTTGTTCGTCTTTAATTCCTGTAGCATTGAATGCTTTTCCGATGGCGTTCTTGATTTTGCTAATAGAGAAATCTTCTCTCTTACCATCGCGTTTGATGATACAAATTTCTGCGTAGTTCATAACTTTAACTCCCGAAAGTGTTAGACAATAATGTTTCTTCTGTTTGATTGTGGCAGGTCTTCTGACTTATCTCTCCTTCGCACGCCTTCCCATGTCTTGACAAAGTGACGTAATGTGCGGATTCCTAGAGAATTACAGCAGCGGGTACTGTCGCCGAATTACACAGCGTTCCCTCATGACTAAGTCGCTTTTAGTACCGTAATCGATTACAAAGATAGAAGTTCTATCTATAAAAACAAGTCTATATATTGAAGTTTTTTTGGGCAACTTTTCTTTCTTGTTGATATCTAAAGTTTTCCGTTTTGGAAAACTTTTTTAGTGAAAATCGTTGTGGGGTTTCTCTTTTTTTATTAAGGGGGTGGTTCGATTTTAGTTTATAAGCTTTTTAGTTTTGAGACTTTGGAGTCTTAAGGTTTTGGAGAGTTGGATAGAGAGTTGATATGAACAAAAGTCGCTATAACCTATTATTTTGTTATAGCGACTTTTGTTAGATGAATCTTTTGCTATTGATTGATTTTCTTAGCTGTCCTATTGTGTGGGATTGTCTTTTTTCAAGACGACTTTTCCGCTGTATTGTTCAGAAATGATTTTTCGAAAGGCGATGAATTCTATGTAGTCGTCTTTGGGATATACTCCTTTGTGCATTAATAAGCGGTAAGTGGCAACGATCTCGTTTTCATGAATGGAGATTGAGGACTTAAACGTTCCAAATTTGCTTTTCATCTCTATGCTTTTGGGATAACCTTCCACACTGTATCCATTGGGTATTTTGATGCGTATACTGTCGGTGTCATGGTAGCCATAACCGATGGATATCGGTGAATGACGAGTCGTTAATGACGGGTTATAAAAGCTACGACGGAAAATATTGGTGGGGATAAAGAGGCGATTGCCCGTTTTATGCCCATATTGATCGGTTTGAATCTGGTAATCGATCGTGATTTCCGGATGATCGGTTTTATTCTCTTTAATTTTGATTTGATCAATCATAGCATGGGTGAGCTTGATTTCTTCTCGAAGTGCATCTTTTTGTTTATTCGGTTCTAAGTCTATGATTCCTGACTGATGGTCATATTGGAATAAACGGGAGATTTCTTCTACTGTGATCGTTGCCGATCCGGTTGGCGATATACTTACCGTGGCTTTGTTGTTTTGGGTGTTGAGAGAGTCCGGATAAAGCGGAAGGCGATAAACCTTTCCTCCTTCCGGGGTAATCAATAGTCCGTCGTGTCCCGCTATTTGTTGATGGATATATCCAAAAGGAAGTCTAGGGTTGGTGCATTCTAACCACAAGGTATCTTGGGGCAGAGGAACTTGTAAAATGATGTGATTCATCTGGTTGGCACTGGCGAAATCAGGAATTAGACGACTGTTGGTTGTGCTAATGACGGTGTAGGTAGAAGGGATGCCTAATTCTTTCAGCATTGCTTTAGTGTAATTTGACAGTGCTTTGCAATCGCCAAACCCAAATTCTGCTACTTCACTTGCCGGTGCCGGTTGGAATCCACCTATACCCAACTGTATGCTGACATATCGGGTGGTTTTTGCTAAATAGTCGTAAATGGCTTTCACTTTTTCTCTGTCGCTTTTGCAATGGGCGGTCAATTCATGTACTCGCTGTTTCATGGCGTCAGTGAGTTCGTCGCGTCCGTTTAGTAATTGTTGAGTCCAATTTCCAAAACTTTGCCAATCCTTTAAGCATCCGGCGGTTTTGTCATAGACAAAATCTGTTGGTGTTAGATAAACATAGGGGACAAGGTTCTTAAATGGCAAAGAGAATGGTTCTTCTTCTATGGCTGCGAGGTTTGAAGCCGTGGCTTTAATCCTATTTTCTCCTTTTTCTCCTTTCGATCGTTCGATCTTAATCAGATCTTTGATTGGAGATAGGACGCGAATGTTACATTCCATATCGCTTGGGTACTCTAGGTCGTATTCTGCTTTTTCTATACTCTGATTGTAATCTGTTTGTGGAAAAAATGGAGTGAAACCAATAACCCCGTTATTACACTCTGTTTCCCATTCATAAGTCACGGTAAATGGGTAAACAGGGTAACTACATTCGTAAAAAAAGAAATAATCGTCTGTGCTCAAGGCCGAACCAGAGTACTCGGTCCGTTGTAAATCGGACTTTTTAATTTTTCTCACTCGTTTACCTGAGGCATTGAATAATTCGCCGGAAAAACTTTTTAAGGAATTAAATTGGTCACAATTACACACAAACTTAGTGGCTTCAAGTCCTTTTTCATTGAGTATTGTAATCGTTAGACTTTCCTTATTTAGACTTTGAGTTTTCGACTTGCAAACAATCGTAATCTGATGATTCTTAATAATAGAGTAAGCATTTTTAGTCAGATCTTGTGCGTGAAGAGGTAAACTACTACACAGACATATTGCTATTAAAAGAGGTATAACTGTTTGAATGGATTTCATATGAATTATAACGTTTGGTTATTTGCATCTGCCTTTTTGAGAACCAACATTTCATTATTCTTTTCAACAATGGTCTCGAAGAATTTTTTCAAACTAGGATATTCTGTTGATAGATACAAGAGTTTGTTTTGTTTGAATACGTATTTGATGGAGACTGTTTGTTGGTTTACAGCAGAGTAGTAGCGACAAATTGACTGTCCATCTTCAGAATTAATACTTGTAGATTTTGGTAGCTCGTCCACGGTATAACCTTCTGGAATTCTTAATATAACGGATAAAGAGTATTCTTCTTGATAAGGCATCTCGAGGGGTAAATTTCTTTCTACGTCTGTAAATGGACATTTACTCATATGCAGAAAGATTAGTGGATTAACATAAATGAGATCGCCATTAAGTGTCGCTTGTTTCTCAAAATTGAACGACTCTTTTACTTCCGGTGAGAATAGGTCAACATTTTCTAGATTGAATTGAGTAATTTTAATATTCTCTTGGGTCTCTAGGTTGCGAATAAATTCGCTACTATCTTTTACACTATGATATTCTTTACGAATACCTGAAGCATATTGACCGATGTATTTGGTTTGGCGTTGACCGGAAATGATTCCGTTGGATGCTATTGTTGCATTGACAGCACCTCTTAATAAGCTTTTCCCACACTGACTGAGGTTGACCCAGGTCTCTCCATTTTTGTAACCGATGACATGTGCTCGCTCTACCATTAAATTGGGAGGCAGAATGTTTAAGAATCCGGTATTTGAGGAACCGTCAAGATAGACTAAAGTACTATCGGTGTCAGCAATGGCAATAACGAAAGTGTTTAATTTATCTATAGAAGGATGGGTCATGGGTAATATTCCACGTGAACGTCGACTCATAACTGCCGGATAACAATCGATCTTAGCATCTTTCAATAGACTCATTAAGATAAAGTTGATATCAGCATTACTTCCAGTACCATTTTTTGCTGCTTTTTTAGTATCATAGCTATAGAGCGCGTAATCATTATTCCAAGAGATCTTTTTTTTAAGGAACGAATAGAGTGTTGCAATTTTCTCATAAATGTTGTTTGTCTTGTCTAAACCTAAGCTAGGCATTTCATCTCGGTAGGGATTGCGCATTTTTAATCGACCTCCAAAGTCGTCGTCGTCTAGTAGTAGATCGTCTATTTCTTTCCAATTTTTGGTAAATGATTTGTAAGGAGAATTTGGGAAGTTGATTCCGCTTAATTCAAAAAGTACTCCACTCCGGTAGTTTTCTGCACACCAAATGTATTTATCCGTTTTAAGAGCAGGTAGTTGATGTCCAGTAAAAGTCAGATTCCTTGCAGAACAATTTACCCGTTCACTTTGTCCACCCCCATAGTTAATCGTGAATTGTTGATTGTCGCTCTGATCTTTGGTTTCTAAGTGGTTTCTACCACGCATCTCAAGATTAAAATTGAAATATTCGGGAATTTTAATTTCGTGTTGAGTAAATAACACTGGAATATCTTTTTGAGCTTCCCAAGGTAAAAGACGATAATAGAGATCGGATGTTAGGGTGTATTTGTACTCTAATATGGTTCCAACTTTAACGTTGGGAATCGTAAACTTTATCTGCATATAGTTTTTGTTAATCCGTTCTTTAAAGATTAGATCGCTATCCATTTTTGTTCGAACCATTTTCCCTTTTTCCATATTGTATGATGAAGCATTGATTCCGCTTACGACTTCTTTGACTAAGGAACTCTTCTCATTCATGTAATAGGGGATAATGACATTTGCATACGACGTTCCGTCGGCTTTTAATATTTTTATTTTGACTTGGTAGTCATAGGCTACTTGGAACTCATTGGCAATTACATCATATCTTGTATTACTTAAAGAATATAGTACAACGGCTGAAGCTGTTGTGTCTGGTGCATAAGTGCTCATCGACAACTCTTCGTCCGACGGTTTGCCAAATTTTAGACTCGGTTCGATAATTGAGGTTTTTACCTCATTGGCTATTCCGAATATTGTTACTAAACTAAGGAATGCCGTAGTTAGAAGTTTTTTCATACGTTTTATATTTTCTTTAAGACAATTAAATTTCTACTTTTTTCGACAATTGTATTCCAGATGGTTTGCAATTGTTTATATTGGTTGGCTTGTAATATCGATTGATTAATCTGAAACGTGTAATTTAAGGTTAATCGGTTGCTTGTTCGCTGAATGACATATTTGCATGATAGAGTTTTATCTTCTGTGACCATCATCATACTTTGAGGAACTTCTTCAATCTCATATCCTTCTGGAATTGTGATATCTATATTTTCGTTATGGGAATATGGATAGGGAAACTCGATCGGAAGCACTCGTTCTGATTTCGTAAATGGGTTGTTTATGGGCTGTACTAGCAATAGGGGATTAATGTAAAGATGCTCTTCATCTGCTTCGATGGGAATAGTGAAATGGAAAGATTCTTTTATTTGTGAAGGACAGAATCCTAAAGATTCTTGTCGATAATTTGCTATCTTACAATTCCATAAACTTTCCTTTTCTTTGATGATTTTTAAGGTGTCTTTATTAAAAAGTTCTGACTTAAATTCTGTTGCTTCTTGACCTTCGTATAAACTCATACGATGTCCTACAATTTGTCCCCTCTCCATTTGAGCTTTGGTGATCGTTTTTGTAGAGTTGTTAGAGAGTGACATAAGGTCAATCCATCTGCTTTTTTCTTCTAACTGTGGATTTAAGATGCGGGCTTTATTTACGAGTAAATTAACGGGCAGAACGTTAAAATCGACTGTTTGCATCGAACCATCTAGGAATAAATAATGATTGGGTGATTCTTCTACGGCTACAATGAATGTGTTTAGTTTATCGATGGAGGCGAAGAAAACGGGCAATCGTCCGCGGTCGCGCGTACTCAATACTACGGGATAAGCTTGAATACCTAGATCTTTGAGCATGCTGATAAAAAGGAAATTCAAATCGGCATTGCTTCCTGTACCGTTTTCTTTGGCCTTAAGCGGGGAGTCGCTGACTAGTCGGTATTGATTGTTCCAGGTCATATTGTTTTTTAGCAATAGGAACGTTTTCATAATCTTATCTCTTTGACTTATAGAACTGTTCCTAATTTGTATGGTTTGTTCTTTAAAAGGATTGATTAATGATCTGAGGAGTTTTCCGAATCTTTCATCTCCTTCATTCAATAGAGTCTTATCTACATCTTCCCAATTTTTAGTGTAGGGTTTATACCCCTCAACCGGAAAGTTTGTACCTTGTAGGTCGAAACTGATTTGTATTTTATAGTCATCCGGATGCCAACAGAAGCTTTCGTCTTGTTTTAGTGGTTCTATATAGCTTGAACTAAATGTTAAATCGCGTGCACTGATAAAGAAGTCTTGGCTAATTTGGGCAATGTCGGGAGTTCTCTGTTGTGTGAGAGACATGACTCCTTCTTTCTCAGTTAAATCGATTCGATCTCTTCTTGTAAATTCAATATTGTAAATGAAGACATTGGGAATGACAACATGATATTTATTGTGTATCACTGGAATGTTTTCTTGTATTTCCCAATTCTCTATTTCTCCATAATGACTTATTCTATGACTGTACTTGTATTCAATGATAGAGCCCACCTTGACATTCGGAATAGTAAATTTTGCGACCATGGTATTCTCATCAAATCGTTCATAAAAGATGAGTTTGCTTTTCATCTTGGTTTTGACAATTTTTCCATTTTCTAAGTTATAGGCTGTTGCGTCTATATCCAGAATATCGTCTTTATCTTTATCGGGTTTAGTCGGTGAATAATAAGGGATGGAAATATTTGCAAGATCTTTACCTTGCTCTTTAAGAATACGAATGCGGAAGGCGTGATCGGTTAATAAACCGAATTGGTTTTGCTTGTAAGTAAATTTGGTGTCTCCGGTGTGAAATAACATGATTGCTGTCGAAGTTGTATCACTGTTGAATGCGGCAGTAGTGAGTTCTTCTTTTGAAACCTTCCCAAATTTCAAAGTGATTTCCGGAATCTTACTTTTTATATTTTCTGCAAATAAAGATAAATTTAGGACAAATATAAAGAATATAAATACTGAATTTTTCCTCATGACAATAGTATAAGATTTAATATATTTTGCAAAAATATAATAAAAAAATGAGAAAAAGTTTTCTTTTCCTCATTTTTATCATAAATATTTTTTGAAATATATGTTATACTAATTGTTTAATCCAATTTTCTCTATCTCCTGGTAATAGATCGATAACGGGTATTTCTATTAAGGTATAACATCCTGGCAACTGAACTTTTGAGGCTCTGGCAGCACAAACTAAAATTTGGGCAGTTAGTGCTGGGTTGTTAATTTTCATGTTAAATTCAAATAATTGATTTTGAGTTTTACCTGATACGCCTTTACGAGTTAAATTAACTCCATGTCCCATGTCTAATAGATTGTCGACACAATCAACTTGTTTGACATGTGTTTCGTCGTGAATAAAATAATCGTCTGTTTTTATAGCATTGGCGATTTCTTCAAATGAGTATCCATTTTCTATCTCTACATAAACCATGCGACGGTGAATACTTGTGCCGGTAGGAATGGTCATGGATAAAGCCGCTTTTACACCTTTAATAGCTTTGATAGCCACTGTGTGCCCCATGCTCATTCCGGGCCCAAAATTAGTATAAGTAATTCCCTTAGGGGCAATAGCTTCAAGTAGGGTGCGTACGATAGAATCACTTCCCGGGTCCCAACCAGCGGAAATGATAGATACGGCTTGGCTTGCTTTGGCTACTTCGTTCAAGTTGCGACGTAGGTCTATAATTCCGGTATGGATATCGAAACTGTCAACAGTGTTAATACCTTGTTCTAAAAAGGATTTAGCATATTGCTCGACGCTTCGTGTCGGGGTGCAAAGAATGGCAACGTCAACTTCTCCAAGTTCTTTTATATCACTAACAACAGGGTAATCATTCAACTCTTGAGGTTTATTTTCTGCTCCGTTGCGGCGAACGACACCTGCTATTTCAAAATCGGGGGCAACTTCAAGAGCTTCTAATACATAGTGGCCAATATTACCATAGCCAACAATGGCAGCTTTGATTTTCTTCATGATTTTTTTGTGTATAATTTAGTAGAATCTATTTTTTACAAAAATAGCTTTTTCTGATGGAATATTTTTTTGAGGTGCTTCTTTTTTTGCTTCTATTTGTTGATCTACACAAATAAGGTCTCTGTTTTTTTCTTTTTCTTTTCGGTTCATTTGCTTTTCTCTGTTATCTTTGTACTATTATGATAGAATATGTAAGGGGCGAAATTGCCGAACTTAGTCCGGCAACCGCAGTAATCGATTGTAATGGAGTGGGTTATGCTCTTAATATATCGTTGAATACTTATACCGCTATTCAAGGAAAGAAAAGCTGTAAACTGTTTGTTTATGAGGCTATTCGTGAAGATGCGTATGTGCTTTATGGCTTTGTCGATAAGCAAGAACGAGAGATCTTCTTGTTGTTAATCTCTGTTTCGGGTATTGGAGGTAATACGGCACGAATGATTTTGTCGGCTCTTTCAACGGCTGAATTGGTTAACGTGATTGCCACAGAGAATGTTGGAATATTAAAAACGGTGAAAGGCATTGGATTAAAAACAGCTCAACGAGTTATTGTGGATTTGAAAGATAAGATTAAAACAACGACAGTTGTGTCAGATGTTGCTATCGGAGGAGGAGTTCTGAATATCGCAAAAGCTGAAATACAAGAAGAGGCTATCTCTGCTCTGACCATGTTAGGCTTTGCGACGGCACCATCTCAAAAGGTCGTGGTGGCCATTTTAAAAGAAGACCCTAATGCTCCTGTTGAACAAGTCATAAAATTAGCTTTAAAACGATTGTAGCCGATGAGTACAAATGTGATTTATATGAAAGAGTGGCTCGATCGACATCAACGCACTTCAAAAGTAGCTACCGATCAGTGGTATTTGAATTTTGCTAACACGTTGTATATCAGTTTTGATGAGGAGTTTGATTTGGAAGTGGATGCTAAATCTCAATATAAGGATTTGGCCCTTTCATTGGCTCTTTATCTAGAAGACTGTGTTGCTGAAGGCGGGGAATGGAATCAATTTATTCATTGGCATTTTCGCCTTTATTCCAAGTATCTTCCTTTTTATCAACTGACTGAAGAGTATATGCTTGATGAAATTAATAAAGAAGATATTTCTTTATTAGTTTGGATGTCTTTTTCTCAGGTTGCCGAAAATGAGATAGCTGATCCCTTCGATTCGAGTTTATTGGAACTTTCTCAATTGGCTTATGAGATGTTAGATGACTGTTTTGAAGAAGCTCCCATTAGTGAGAATCTTTCTCGTCACTGGTTGCATGACTATCCGTTTATGGAAAAAGAGTCTACGGCGGTTGAATTGGTAACTTCTCAGGAGGCTTCTTCGACAAATGTGAAACGCTTCTTAATGGCTAGCAATGACGCTCCTTTGATGTATTTTGATTCTTATTCTGCGCTACGACATTTCTTTGTAGAGTCTTTAGGATGGGACGATCAAGATGATGAGTTTATGCTTGCTTTAGGTGATGCTCAGAACTTTGTGTTGTATGGTAATGCAAAAGGTTTGCTGATTGGTACTGATGTGGCTTGTTTCTTTGCAGATTCTGGCAACTCTTGCTATGATGCTGAAGAAGCTAGGAAATATGGATATATGATGTTTACTTGTGAAGGATTATGCCCGTTTGATCTTTTAAAATATGCTTATTCTAAAGGGCTTTTACCTGATGTTGAGCTACCTTTTGAGAATGGGAAAACTTTATTACGTGAGAATTGGGATTTTATTGCCCGTTGGTTTTTAGGAGAATATTATGAAGGAGATTAGAATATGCCTATAAAAAAGAAAGCAAATCCATTTGCCGGCAAAGCTACGCCGGCTAATAAAAAAAAGGTTGGCAAACGTGTTGGGAAGTCGAAACCGGAAAAGGCCAACAACCAGTTGAATAGACGATTGAAATAGTATCTTTTGTATTCAATAGATTATAAAGTGATTTATAATCGCTATCTCGACAATTCTCAGATTTGTCGAGATAGCGATTTTTTTTATGCCTAGTCTTTATTTTTATACTTTACGAAGCATCTTTATGAATAGAGGAGGTCTCATCGTTTCTCTTTCAATGAGATTTGAACGAGCGTAATTGATTTTATGAACGTCGTATCTAAAAAGATGATCAAACTTTTAATTAAAATTTTTGTTCTTATAAATAAGTATAACTGATCAGAGAGTGCTCTGCTGGTGATTTAAATAATATACTATGAGGATAAAAATGACTTCTTTGGGGAATGGCCTTAACAACACTTCTCATACGGTTAGAATATTTGATGTTGCTGAATTTTCAAAACACGATGGACCCGGAGCGCGGGTCGTCATTTATTTTCAAGGTTGCAATTTGCATTGCGACTGGTGCCACTCGCCCCATTCTCAGCCGATAATCTCACCTTTGCTGTTTAATGAGAATGTCTGTGTTGGCTGCCAGCGTTGTGCGGAGGCTTGTACGCAAAATGTTCATATATTTGCTAACGGAAAGCATCTTATCGACCGATCGAAATGTATTCGGTGTGGACGCTGTATTGAGGTCTGTCCTAACAGTATAGAAGGAGTAAAGGGAAGTGCTCTGCATTTACCGACCACCGAACTTCCTGTACACAGTCTTTTTTCTCAAATAGAACCTTATATTCGCTTGACTGGTGCAAGTGGAGGGGTGACGTTGTCGGGAGGAGAACCGTTGACACAGTTGGAGGCCGCACGAGAATTGCTGACGCTATGTAAGGCTCATGGTTTTCATACGGCAGTTGAGACTTCTGGCTTATTGCGTCCAGAAGTTTATAAATCGGTTTTGCCTTTGGTTGATCTTTGGTTGTTTGGTGTTCGAATTACGACGGGTAAAAAGGATCGCTTACATATAGAACGACTGCGGCAGGTACTTGATATGCTAACGCTTTATCAAGCTGATATTTTACCTCGTATTCCCATGGTCCCAGGTTTTTTTGATCGCGATGAGATTTTACAATTATTGACCGATCTGTTACGATCTTATCATTTGGATCAAGTTAGCTTAGGTCCTTGGAACAGAGACTTCGATCATCATTATATTCAGAGTGGCATGTCTAGAGTAATGGGCATACCATCTTTACAACAAATTGAAGCCTGTGAGAGAAAAATGACAACCTTTTTTAAATCTTCAAATTATAATCTGATATGAAAACAATTGAATTTAATCAAAGCATGAGTCCCAGAGTGAAGAAACTTTATGATGGATTGATTAATAGAGCATTGGGGGATCGTTCTGGGGAATGGTTTACGCGTGAGATGTTTCGTGATGTTGTTATGGATAGGGAATCTGATGAGAAATATCCGTTGTGGAATCCTTTGGAGAAATGTTCGGTGATTGTGAGGCGAGCTATTGCTATTGACCGGATGTTAATTGCTATGACCGATCAATCGTATAGTTCTTCTACGCATACTGCTGATATTGATGAAGGGGATTTATTATTAGGTCGTATGCCGATGGGATCAAATGGATTAGGAAAGATGTTTCCACGTTATCTGACAGATGATGAATTACGTGCGGGATCAATTACTAATAGAAATGCTGCCTCTTTATTTGGACATAATACGATGAATTATGAGGAGTTGTTACGTGATGGGCTATTGGTTAAGATTAATAGCTGCTGTGCTAAGCTTGATGAATTGGCTCCGATTATCACGTTACAGAAGAAAGAGTTGAAGAAGCTTGTTAGAAGATATGAAACTTTGAAGCGACAAACGCAAACAACCGATGAAGAATTGGATGAGGCTTTGATGATTTTGAGAAGACAAGAAGGACAATTAATTAAAAATAAAAAGAAATTTGATTTTTACTGGTCGGTGAAGTTAGCTTGTAAGGCTGTGATCGACTATGCGAGGCGTTTTGAAAAATTAGCACTTGAAGAGGCTTTTAGGCATCCTAACCGGGCCAAGGAACTTAGGGAACTAGCTGCTATTGCTCATCGTGTTCCGGCTTATCCGGCTAAAACATTTCATGAAGCGATGCAAAGCATTTGTTTTTTTCATGTTGCTTTGCATGCGTCTATGAATTTTATTTCGTTAGGGCGTTTGGATCAAGTTCTTAATCCTTATTTGTTGCAGGAGACCGATAAAAACAAGGCTTTGGAGATTTTTGAATGTTTTATTTTGAAATGCGCCGGAAGATTAAATCTGAGTTCTAAATATTTGGTGGAACAAGATCATGTTGATTATGCAACAGTTTTAGGAACTCACCCATATTATATTGACCAGAAGGCTGGTGTGAACAATTTCCTTCAGAATATTATTGTTGGTGGAAAGAAGCCTGATGGGTCGGATGCAACGAATGAGTGTACATTTCTCATTTTGCAAGCTATAGAAAACGTGAATTTACCGGCACCAGGCATTTATGTCAGATTGCATAGAGAGAGCCCGAAAGAGTTGATTGATCAAGTTTCCAGATCATTAATGCGGACTAAAAATAATCCTTCTATACTCAATGATGAAGTCATGATTCCTGCAATGTATCAGGCTATGATGCAAGGAGAACCGAACACGCCTGTTATAGAGAAAAAAATGATGATGTTGGCTAATGACTATTGTGTGGATGGATGTTGGGAGCCTATCTTAAATTGTAAATCGGATTGGACATTTGGAATGCTGGTCGGAATGCAAGCTGTGGAGTCGGCTATCAATCAAGGAGCTTCATTGCAAAAAAATGAAGAACTCTTACGTGGAGCCAAGGTCTCTCCTAGTACTCCTGTGCCAAAGAGTTTTAATGAATTGATGAAGAACTTAGAAACGCATTTACAGTTTTTTGTTGATCAGACGGTCATGTCGTTATTCATGTATTACATGATTGATGAGAATGCAGCACCTTCGCCTTTATTTTCGGCTTATTTGGACGGTTGTATGGATAAGGGAGCCGACAAAGCATCCGGAGGAGCCTATCATAATATTGGTGGAGTCGTATTAGGTTCTGTGCCAGATATGGTAAATCTTCTAGCCGCTATTCATTTATGGGTTTATGCGAAAAAGAAATATACTTTGGATGAAGTTAAAGAGGCTATTCGGGAGAATTTTGGAGTAGGAAGTGTTGGGCTATCTGAGGAGAAACAATTGAGATTCCTTAATATTCGTGTGGATTTTGATACCAATTCACCTAAGTTTGGGAATCACGATTTACAGGCCGATCGACTTACTAGCGAGATCCTAGATTTGTTTCATCGCTGTGTGGAGCATTCTACTCAGTTTGGGAAAATGTTATTCCAAGATGTTGCTTCTGAGAAGGATTGGAGGCATATTGCCTCACTTCGCGCGTTAGCTGGCTATTATGGTTTGCCTTTGGGGATGACTTTCGATATTAAAATGAAAATCACAGCCGGATTGGGAACCTTCGAACAATATAATTGGCAAGGTCGGGGAATTGCAGCATCTGCCAATCGTTTAAATGGTACACCTATAGCACCTAACTTCTCTCCTGTGCCCGGTACGGTTTATGATGGCATTGTGGGAACTCTAGACTCATTGTCACAATTCAATTTGAGACGCTTTGCAGCTGGAGTTATTACGGATTTATGTTTAAATGAACAACAAGCTAATCTAGAGGTGGTACGTGAAGTGGTGCGTCGATTCATTTCTAAACAAGGTGGAATGATGACTTTGGCTATTGGTACGCAAGATTTATATCAAGAGATTTACGAAACCGCAGTTAAGGCGGCCGATCTACCAGAGGATAAGTCTTCCGCTCTCTTATCACGCTATGCTGGAGTCAACGTACGTATAGGGGGATGGCAGACGCCATTTATTACACTGCCTTTAGATCACATGCAGAATTATATCAAAAGGCCGGTAGAGATGGAGAATAAATAGAAATTTGTTTGGATTTTATGAGTTTTAATTCGATATTAGTTGTTTAAAATCAATTATTTAATGAATATAAAATATGAATAAACGTTTATTGAAAAGAATCGGGTATTTGTTTTTTTCTCTGATGGTGATTACCTCATGTGTAAAGAAAGATCCCCTTCCTTCATGGAATGATACTAGTGTAAAACAAAAGTTGTTGGATTATATAGAGACAGCTAAAACTGTGATCCCTCAGTCTGATCGAATAGCGGTGTTCGACATGGATGGAACCATTGCTTGCGAAACCCCGCTTTGGTTTGAGATGGCTGTGGCTGTCCAAGGAATGGTTGATCAGTTGGAACAAGATTCTTCTCTCATCGAGAAAACGGAGTACCAATATGCCAAGAGATTATCAGAGAATCCTTCAGATACGACTGTCCTCAATCATTGGGTCGTTAACGGAGTCAATTATTTAGATTCGATAATTTTAAAAGCTTTTGACGGAGTCGATCACGAGAAATACATTTCCTATGCCAGAGGATATCTAACTTCAACACCTGCACCCAATTACCATCGTTCGTACGGGGATTTATTTTATCAACCCATGTTGGAACTGCTTTATTGCTTAAAGGCTAATGGCTTTACGGTTTATATTGTTTCAGGCTCGATGGAAGGAGTGATTTGGAGTATTTGTCCGCAGACTATAGGTCTGGATCGGGAACATTTGATTGGTACGCGACAAATTTTGGTTGCTGATTATCAATCAAGTAAGTCTGAAACTTCATTTGTCATTGGCAAAGGCATCTATCAACCTAAAAACGATGGCAATGGGAAGAGTTTGAATATTTATTCCCATATTGGTAAAACTCCTGTCTTGGCCTTTGGTAATACAACGGGAGATTTTGGGATGTTTCATCTCGTTTCTACCAGTAAATATCCTCACATGGCCTTAATGTTAAATCATGATGATGCTGAGAGAGAGTATGTTTATGAACCTTATCATGGTACGGCAGTTCCGAATTGGCAAGACTCATTGTCGGTGAATCATTGGATCAGGGTGGATATGAAAAAGGAATTTAAGACGGTTTGGAAAGTCAATTAATCGACTTTCCAAACTGGATGTAACATATGTGACAAGTTTCTTTAAAATAGTCTTTGCATCTTTGCACTCACAATATTAATCGAGTTTAGTCATGAAGAGAAATATTATTAGTATCGACGAGTCGCTTTGCAATGGTTGTGGAGCTTGTGTTGAAGGTTGCCACGAAGGTGCACTTCAATTGATTGATGGGAAAGCTCGCATTGTGAGCGAACTGTATTGCGACGGCTTAGGTGCTTGTATTGGTGAGTGCCCGGTAGGAGCCATTACTGTTGAAGAACGTGAAGCCTTACCTTATGATGAGAGGGCGGTTATGGAACGAATTTTACCACAAGGAGAAGCAACGGTCGTAGCTCACCTAAGGCATCTGCACGATCACGGTCAGAGATTATATGTTGATCAAGCATTGGCTTATTTAAATGAAAAAGGAGTGGCTTTTGAATTCGATTTTCTGCACCCTAAACCGATCATTGATAATCCTGAGACAATAGTGTCGTCTGATCAACCTTTACCTTGCGGTTGTCCGGGAAGTATGGCACGTTCATTTAAAGCTCCTGCTGCAACAGGATTAAAATTTTCACCTTCGGTAGTATCCGATTGTCTTGAATCTGAGTTGGCCCAATGGCCGGTACAATTACACTTGCTAAATCCACAAGCCGGTTATTTCCATGAGGCGGATGTCGTTTTGGCTGCCGATTGTACAGCTTATGCCTATGCCGATTTTCATCGGCGGTTCATTAAAAATCGCACACTTGCCATTGCTTGTCCTAAGTTGGATCATGATAAAGAAGTTTATGTCTCAAAGTTGGTCGATATGATTGAACTGGCAGGGATTAATACGTTGACTGTTGTCATTATGGAGGTGCCTTGTTGTGGCGGATTACTTCATTTGGCGAAAGTTGCTGTTGAAAGAGCTCAGAGAAAGATTCCTTTAAAGAAAGTAGTGATCGGTGTTCAAGGGCAAATCGTCGAAGAAACCTGGGTTTAATGTGATTTAGACCGTTAAATAGATGTTTTTAAAGTAATGAAGGCGTTTAAAACAGTTCTTACTGTAATAAACGCCTTTGTTATTAGATCTCAATTATGTCTTAAGGTCTGTTTCGAGATTACTCCTTACTCGATTTGGCCTTTAAATCGTGCTCTTTTTTCTTATAAATGAAATTAATTTTTAGATTGGCAGCCTCTTGTGCTTTCTTGATTTTCTGTATAGAGTAGAGGATTTCGGATAAATGATAAACTTCTACTAAAGCTTGACGATCACTTGCTGTCATTGAAGTGGTATATGTCTCATCACCATAAAAATCAATACGGATGTTTTTATTATGTTTCTCATATAGAAAATCAATCACTTTTCCGTCTTCACCTTTTTGGTAATCGGATTTTTCGATCTTCTCTCCTAGATCGCTCGTTTCATAGCTATCTTTTGAACTTGGTGTTTGAGCTGAAGTGCCATCTGATGCGGTAACCTTGACGGAGTTGTGATGAATATTCTTTTTTCCGCAATAGATAGAAGTAAAGCTCATAATGCCTTGTTCGTTGACCTGGAAGCGAAGGAACGAACGGTGTGTATTTTTTTCGATCACTTGTGAAGGCCAGATGTATTGCCCCATACTTTGATAAGCTGTATCTTTCTCAAAAAGATAGTTGTTTTTGATTTGATTATATTTTGCTATTTCGCTAGCCATCAGGTTATCAAGTTTATTTAAAGTGTCGGCTTGTAGTTTGAGTTCCACCTCCATAAGTAACTTTTGACTAGCTTCACGAGCATCAAAGGCTTTGGGATATAAAATTTTGATACTGTCTATTTGTTGCTTAGCTTCCTTATAATTTCCCTTTTCATAAGCTGCTTGTGCAATGGATAGTTTTTCACGGGCTTGTTTCTCGGCTTTGTTTTGACAAGAGGATAAGGCTACTAATACGATGCTTAATAGAGTTATAACTTTCTTCATGATATAGTCTTTTTAGATTGCATGGTTACAAAAATACAAATAATCTCTCTTTTTTGTACCTTTGTACTTTGAAATCTTATTTTGAATTGAAATGATAGAATTAACCCAAGAGGAACTGAAAGCTTGTTTTAGTGATCCTGTCTTTAGCTGGATAGGTGAAACTGCCGATGAACTCGGAGTGGAGTGTTATGTGGTCGGTGGGTATGTTCGTGACCTTTTCTTGCAACGCCCATCGAAGGATATCGATGTGGTAGTCGTTGGAAGTGGGATAGGCATGGCTCAAGCTTTAGGGAGACGGTTAGGTAAACAAGCCCATGTGTCGGTTTTTAAACATTTTGGAACGGCACAAGTTAAATATAAAGAGATAGAAGTTGAGTTTGTTGGTGCACGTAAGGAATCTTATCAGCGTGATTCACGAAAACCGATTGTAGAAGATGGTACTTTGGAGGATGATCAAAATCGCCGTGACTTTACGATTAATGCTTTGGCAGTGTGCCTGAATAAAGGCCGATTTGGAGAATTGGTCGATCCTTTTGATGGATTGGTCGATCTGAAAGAGAAGACGATTAAAACACCGCTTGATCCCGATATCACGTTCAGCGACGATCCATTGCGTATGATGCGATGCATTCGTTTTGCTACTCAGCTAAACTTTTATATTGATGATGAGACGTTTGAGTCCTTATGCCGCAATAAAGATCGAATTGAGATTATTTCTCGCGAGCGTATCGCCGATGAGTTGAATAAGATCATGCTTTCGCGTACACCGTCGAGAGGTTTTATTGATTTGGATCGTAGTGGACTATTACCTTTGATCTTTCCGGAAATGATGGCTTTACAAGGCATTGAAACGCGTAATGGCAGAGCTCATAAAGATAATTTTTATCATACGCTGGAAGTGCTCGATAATATTTGTAAGACGACGGACAACTTATGGTTGCGCTGGTCGGCTTTGTTGCATGATATTGGCAAGCCAACCACTAAGCGTTGGGAACCACGTGCTGGATGGACATTTCATAATCATAATTATATCGGTGAAAAAATGATTCCTGATATTTTCCGGAGAATGAAATTACCGATGAACGAGAAGATGAAATACGTTCAAAAGATGGTGGGACTTCATATGCGTCCTATTGTTATTGCGGATGATATTGTGACTGATTCAGCTGTTCGACGTTTGCTTTTTGAAGCTGGAGATGATATTGATGATTTGATGACCCTTTGCGAGGCGGATATCACTTCTAAAAATTCGGAGCGTAAAAAGCGCTTTTTGGATAACTTCCTTTTGGTAAGACAGAAATTAAAAGATTTGGAAGAGAAAGATCGCATACGTAACTTCCAACCCCCAGTAAGTGGAGAGGAAATTATGGAGACTTTTGGTTTGCAACCTTGCCGTGAGATCGGGTCATTGAAAAGCGCGATTAAAGACGCTATTCTGGATGGGATGATTCCTAATGAGCATGAAGCGGCTTATGCGTTTATGATGAGCAAGGCTGAAAAGATGGGACTTAAATCGGTGAAATAGAGATAGATTAATTCGCTTTTAATTTTATAGAAAGAGCCAGAATTCTTCTTAGAGGAATTTTGGCTCTTTTATAAGATAATCTTTATAGAGATTCTTGCTGATTATTTTGAGCGTTTATAACGCTATGATTTCTTCATTGCAAAGAGTCAGCTTATCCACCCCTTCTGCTGTTACTACCCAAGAGTTCTCGACACCTACAGGACCAACTCCCGGAATCACAATTTTAGGTTCTAACGCAAAAACCATGCCTGATTCAAGTTTTTGTTTCATACGAGGAGCAAAGACCGGTGCTTCGTTTATTTCTAATCCGATGCCATGACCAATAAATTTGGCTTGTTGATCGATACCCATAAACTTGTCTGCAAACCCAGCTTTGGTAGCCATATCTAATCCGATTTGGTAGATCTCTTCGCATATTGTACCCGGCTTGGCTATTTCAGCAATTTGTTGTTGGATATCCAAGCAGACTTGATGTGCTGCATAAGCTTCATCTGGTAATCTCCCAATTGAAAAGACACGACTCATATCGCCCATGTAACCATTGAAATTACCACCAAGATCGACCATGAACGACTGGCCCTCTTTTAATAAGGTGTTGTTTACGCCTCCCGGTAGAGCAGAATCGAGTCCTTCACCTCCTAGTGCAAAGTCGTACGGTGATGGAGAGGCTGCATTGTCACCTCCTAAAACACTACCCATGAAAATTTCCATACTACGACCAAATACCCGGAAAAGACCTAAGCTACCTTCCAAACGCATGAGGCGTTCGATCTCAATGGATAGCTCCAAGTCAGTCATTCCTCGACGGTATACTGTTGGTATTTGTTCATACGCCCTAGCATGAGCACGTCCGGAGCGACGGAACATCTCTATTTCCATAGGGGTTTTAATACTTCTAGCTTGGCGAATGAGAGGAGTACCGTTGATAATCTCTGCATCAGGGAATAAGGCGGCTAAACGCGTGTATTCGGTGTATGGAAGTTCGTCGCCTTCGAGCATCATCTTGTTTGGCAAGGGTAATCCTTGTTCTTTAATGATGTCGATGATTTCGCTCGGTTTGCGAATGCTGAATACAAATTCTCCGGTAATGTTATTGGGGCGTTTCACAAAAATAAGGGCGGGGGAGTTTAATGGTAAATAAACATAACCGCTGATGACGCGGCCGTAAGTGTATATGAGGTTTACATTGCAGGTGATAAGCGCGGCATCGATATTTTGTTGTATCATTAGGCTACGGATCTTGTCGCGGCGAAGTTTTAATTCTGGTTGTAACATGAGTCTGTATATTTAGATTTTGTGGCAAAAATACAATCATTTTAGTTGAAAATGAAACTTTATCTATAAAAAGAGCGCTACCCATATTCTATCACAGGATATGAGTAGCGTAAAATCACAAATACAAATACAACTAAACAATTTTCTTTTTCAGTTGCTGGTATAAGTTTAACTGATTATCATTTTTGTGTTATCTTAAATCACGCCTTGAGCCATCATTGCATGAGCAACCTTCATGAAGCCTGCGATGTTAGCACCTT
>JBKEDO010000021.1:0-21269 GCA_047975405.1 Bacteroides sp. | reverse complement strand
CGATGAACTGGCAGTCGATGAATTGAAACTCGGAGAGATTTTGCTCGTGAAAATTACAATTTTTAAAGACACAGTTCTCGTATTCTCCTTCGACTAAGGGTTGTGTGGTGTAATCAACTTGTTCGAAGCTACTGTCGTGTATATAGGCTTTAGTATCCATATTAAAGAAGAATTTAACTGTTAATTGATTGATGACGGGGCAACTCTGATGTTCGAAAGAACAAATGTAATACTATTCATCTATTTATGGCCGATATGGTTCATTAATTTCGCACAAAGCAATGCTTTTTAAAGTGTAAAAGCTGGCTTTTATCGATTTAGATGATTTGTTTGCTGGTTTAGAAATGATTCAAATTTTTGCCTAAAATGTTAAAATGATAGAATGTTGTAAAAAAAAGGGTGTATACTAATTTCTTTTTATTGTTTTTTATCTAACTTTGTACTCAGTATCAAATTTGATTATAAAATTATGAGAAAGAACTCTTTAGTAAGACTACTATTTTTTATGCTGGCTGCGTTTCTTGTGCAGTCGTGCGTTAAAGAAGAGAATTATTATCAGAAGCCTGAAGACAAAGTAGAAAGCGATTATTTCGACTTTTCTACAAGAAAGACGGTTAAACTAAATCTGGATTATGGATTTGACGGATATTCGGCTTTATGTGAGGTATACGTAGAGAATCCCCTCAATGAGGAATTCGTCAGAGATGAGTCTATTGACGCCATTTATAAAGTGTTTACGGATGACAATACGTCTTTTTCGGGAGATGTAGAGGTGCCTAGTTCTGCAGATACACTATATGTGTATTCTCCAACTAAAGGGGTTAAAAGACTCTTGAAGTTACCGATTGAAAATGGAACGGCAGCTTATCTTAATCAACAGGAATCTGCGGCCATGACTACTCGTGCAGCGGCTACTACTCGTGTTGATCTTGGTAAAACGCCACGAGTGATCAGCTCGACCTATAAGTTCTATTCCTTATATGATAATTATTCTCCGTATAATGGAAGTTATTATTGGCAACCTTATAATTCGTCGGTTCCGGGATTGTATACTACAGTTAGGACAAATACGCGATTGACAGCTGAAAGTACGATGGGAGAGTTAATGCGTCGTGTTGATAATGCGCTGCAGAAAACGGATAATTCGGCTTTAGTGGCTCCAGAATCGGCTGTAAATATTACTGTTGAGTCGACAATGCCTAATGGAAACCCGGTTAGCGGTGCACATTTAGATCTTGTTTTCCTTGATAATAACGGGAACTATCATAGCTCGATTGCTTATTATTATTATAAGACGAACTCTAACCTTAGCGGCGCTCAGATCAAGAATCTTCCGAAGTATTTCGTTTTACCGCGTATGACTTCCGGTATGCCGGATGCCGTGATAAAAACACGTTTGCAATTCTTTGGTGAAAATGGTACTGAGCCCGGAACAGATGTGTTCCCGGCAGGGTATACCGTTGGATGGATGATTGTATCGAATATGTTCCCTAATGATGGTGGAACTTACTATTGGAGTGGGCTTTCGAAGATTGAAGAACGCATCAAATGGGCGTACGGTAATAATTTTACGATCTACTCTAATCAGTCGGCTAATTATAATCAACAGCCGGGATGTATCTCTCTATACGATAAGAAGTCTCAACGGATTATTGTTGGGTTTGAAGATCAAGCTTACAACAATTTGTCTAACTCTGATAAGAGCTATGAAGATGTCTTGTTCTATGTAGAAGCTGATCCGATCGAAGCGGTGATTAATCCTGATAGTCCTGATATTCCTGTGATTGATGGTGGAACCGGTAACGAGATCCTGGTGACTGAAAAGACTAAAGGTACATTGGCTTTCGAAGACGTATGGCCTACCGGAGGAGATTATGACATGAATGATGTGATCGTGGAGTACGAATCGATCGTGACCTTTAATAATAAGAATCAGATTAAGAAGATTGAAGATATTTTCCGTCCGGTGAATAAAGTGAATAGTGCTTTCAATGCCAACGCTTTTGGTTATGTCATTAACAGCTCTCTGGGAGTTATAAATCTTGGAGAATCGAATTTGCATAAGGTTGAGGAAACGAATCAGATAATCGTGTTACCTAATGTGAAAGATGTTGCCGGGCAAAATAAATCTTATCGTGTGGTACGTGAGTTCTCTTCGCCGGTCAACAAGGTGACTTATAAACGTGATTACAATCCGTTTATCGTTATCAACTATAAGGATGGTGCTAAGAATAGAACGGAGGTACATTTGCCTAAAACACGTGCAACGTCTTGGGCTAACCCGACCTTAACCGGAACGTTAGACGATGCTTTCTATGTGGATAAAGATGGAGGTTTCCCCTTCGCAATCGATATTCCTGTTTTGAACTTTGAGCCTGTGACTGAAAAGGAACAGATTGGTGGTCCTGGTGAATATCCAAAATTTACAACTTGGGCAGAATCATTCGGCAAGAAGAATACCGATTGGTATAAGAACAAACAATAAGTAGAGTTATTCTCGAGAATATGCGGGCTAAAATATTTCGATATTTTAGCCCGTCTTTTTTTGTTTATTGGTACCGGGTTTGGCTCTTCGGCTGAGAGAGTCAATTGATCGTCGTCAACTTTATTCTGCTCTTTTTAATTAATGCTGTGCTTAAAATTGGTATATTGTTTCTAAATTGTATTTTTGCAAGTAAATGACTTCGCATTCCTCTGAATTGGGAGATCGTGAATGCCCTGCCATAATTTGATAGTTGACAGTTTGTAATATATAATATCTTATTTATGGAATTAAACAGTATTATTTATCCACTTATTTTTATCATAGTAGGTCTTATTGCCGGTGGAGTGTTAAAGCATTTATTAAAAAAGACCCCTTTTCCTTATACGGTGGGTTTGTTCCTTTTTGGATTGATAATCGGTTTCTTGGTGCGTTTTGGGTGGTTCGACTCTGTGGATATGGTCAAAACATCTGTAGAGGGGATTAGCAACGCCGATCCGGATTTGATATTATATTTATTCCTTCCTATCTTGATTTTCGATGCGGCGTATGAGCTGGACGTCCATATGTTCCGTAAGAACTTAACGAATGCTTCCTTGTTGGCCGGCCCCGGAATGGTGGTTGCAATGGTTCTCACGGGCGTTTTGATGGTGGTCTTGCACAAGTATGTGGGAAGTTATTCCGGATGGAATTGGAACTATGCGTTTATGTTTGGTGCTTTGATTAGTGCGACGGACCCTGTGGCCGTGGTTGCCCTGCTTAAGGAACTGAATACGAGTAAGCGCTTTACGACTTTGGTGGATGCCGAGTCCATGCTAAATGATGGTACCGGTATCGTCCTATTCATGATCTTTTTTGGAACCTATACGTCGTCCGGTCCTGTGACTTCACCGTTTGGGGACTTTCTCTTTGTGGTGTTCGGCGGAGCGATATTAGGAGCTTTAGTGGCTTTCTTCTGCCTATCTTTTATTACTAAAGTCCATGGGGATGTCATGATCCAAAGTAGTGTGATCATCGTCTCGGCTTATCTGGTCTTCTTGTTAGCTCAGAGTTATCTGAATGTTTCGGGTATCATTGCCTTGGTTTGTTTTGGTTTGGCGATCTCTTATTATGGACGTTTGAAATTAAAGCCGAGGGTGAACTCGTTTATGCAGGAGTTCTGGGAACTTGCGGCTCACCTGGGGAATACATTGATCTTTATCATTGTAGGTTTGGTGATTGCTTTAAAAACAGACTTCACATGGAGTAGCTTCGTTGTTTTGGCTTGCTTATATATCGGTTTGAATCTGATCCGGTGGTTGATGATTATTATGTTATATCCGTTGTTAAAACGTTTTGGATATGGCCTTTCCATTCGAGAATCGGTGGTTTTATCTTGGGGAGGATTAAGAGGAGCACTCGGATTGACGTTGGCTTTGATGGTGAGTTATGCGACAGAAATACCGGAAGAGGTGCGACAACAGATCTTGTTCTTGACCGGAGGTGTGGTGACTTTAACCTTGTTGATCAATGCGACAACTATCGGATGGGTAATTGATAAACTAGGCTTGCGCGGTGAATCGAAGGTTAGACGGTTGTTGAGACTGAGCGTGCATAAACAGTTTACGGATGAAATGGATCGTTATTTCGATGAATTGAAGAAACGTAAGAACCTTGAGGGAACAGATTGGGAAGTGGTAAAGGACTTCTTACCCGAACATGAGGATCTGAATAATCTGGAGAAAGTCGATGAGATAGACTTTATATCGGACCTTAGAGTGAGATGTGTGCGACATGAGAAACTCTATTGCTGGGAATTGTTTAACGAGGGAATTATCAATAGTCGTTCGCTAAGAAAACTGCTTTCTTTAGTCGATGATTTATACGACGCTGATGGACATTTGTCTCTGAGTGAGCAGGGTAAGTTGTTTGAAGAATTGAGGAAGCCGACAATGCTTCTTGGTTTCCCAGCTCCCGAGTGGTACCGTAAATTCTTAGACCGTTATTTCCCCGGAAAGACTATTCGACGTTATGACTTGACGCGTGGATTCATTCTGCAGCAACAAGCCGGTTTGAAGTTAATTGAAGATTATGCAACGCATAATGTGTTCAGTGATGCGGAACGGGATGCTATCAAAGTCATCATTCAAGAGATTAGATTTAACATGGGCGAAGCGGATAAATTTATGATCCGTTTGGAAAGCCGTCACCCGGTGAACTTTAAAAAAGCAATTACTGCACGAACCGTCCGTATGGTGCTGAATAAAAGAAAAAGCGTGATTAGTAAATATGCTCATGATGGGCTTATCACTATTACGGATGCTGAAAATATGATTGATGAATTAGATGAAACAAAATTGAATCTTTAGATTTTATCATTCCAAATGATTGAAAGGTCGTCTGCTACAGGTTTGTAGCGGACGACCTTTTTTATTGCCTAGTCCGATCTTTTCTTCCTAATTTCTTTAATTCTGTAATCCATTCCTTTTTATCTCTGTTCTTTTTCTTAACCGCAAGCAGTTTATTATAAAAATATGTTTAAAACAAAGAATAAATGCAAAAAATAATTTAAATAACAAAAACTATAATTTATATTTGTATAACAAAATTTTCTATTGAATTTATTCTAAAAGTTTAGATATCAGATTTTAATTGTTTGCATACCTCAAAATATTGTAAGCGTTGTGCGAATAAGGAAAGACGACCCTATAAACGGAAAATAGTCGATAGAAACTGACAGAACAGCTTGTCTAGAGTCTGCCATTTACTAGCATTTTAATTGTTAACTAACTATATTGTTGAATATTAATCTTTTACGATGAAGAAAACTCAAAAAAGACAGAAGACAAAAGTGTTCAAATACTTTGTCCTGTCGCTGATGTGTTGCTCTACTGTTTATGGGAGTAATGCGACGATTACATCAAAGAATGGTTATTCAAATTCACTTCAAGTTACTCAACAACAACAAACCATCTCTATTACGGGTGTGGTTGTTGATGCTAATTCTGAAGTTGTAATTGGTGCTAGTGTGCTTGAGAAAGGGACAACCAATGGTGTTGTTACTAATCTCGATGGTCAGTTTACTCTAAAGGCTAAGCCTGGAGCAATCTTGGTGGTTTCGTTTGTTGGTTATAAACCTCAGGAAGTAAAAGCGACCAAATCAATGAAAATTGTTTTGAAAGAAGACAGCGAGCTGCTCGAAGAGGTGGTGGTGATTGGTTATGGTACGCAAAAGAAGGTTAATCTAACGGGAGCCGTTGTTTCTGTAGATGTCAATAAGACCTTAAGCAGTAGACCTATTGCAGATATCGGACGTGGATTGCAAGGTGCTGTGCCTGGCATGAACGTAACGATCCCGAGCGGTGAAATTGGTTCGGACCCTCTAATTAAGATCCGTGGGCAGATTGGTTCTATATCAGGAAATAATGCCCCTCTTATCTTATTAGACAATGTAGAGATTCCTAGTATACAGATGGTCAACCCTAATGATGTTGAATCAATCTCTATTTTAAAGGATGCGGCTTCTTCTTCTATATATGGTTCGAAGGCCGCTTTTGGTGTTGTTCTAATTACGACTAAAAAGGGGGCTAATAACGAAAAATTTGAAGTGAGTTACTCTAATAACTTCTCTTGGCAAGATCCGGCTAAAGAGATCAAGCTGGGAGGTGTTGATGCCTTGAGATACACATTAGATGCTCAAGAGAATAGAGGAGGAACGATGCCTGCCGGCGGCTTTTGGAGAATAGATAGAGAAAGTTTGAAGAAAGCGATTGAATGGCAGGAACGTTATGGTAGCAGCGTGAACTATAATGATCCGGTGAAATATGGTAGAGACTGGATGTTCGACGGGATTAACAAATATGGATATAGAACATATGATGCGGCTAAGGCGATGATTAAAAATTGGGCGCCTAGCATGACGCACAACCTCTCAATAAATGGTAAGGTGGGAAAAACAATGTATAACATTGGTTTAGGTTACTTAGATCAGAGTGGCATGTCGAAAACGGCTAAACATGATGATTACAAGCGTTATAATGCTTCGGTAAACGTCACTTCTGAGATCAATAAGTATCTGACTGTTCATGGAGGATCAATCTATTCTAGCCGAAATAAAAGATATCCTGGCGTTGGTACAACCACCGCAGACCCTTGGCTGTATCTTTATAGATGGAGTTCGTTGTTCCCGATTGGGGTCACAGAAAATGGTAATCCCTTGAGAGAACCGTCCTATGAAATGGGAGCTTCAAATGCGGATAATCTGGAATATAAATATTATAGTGTCAATCTTGGGGCAACTTTGAAGCTTACCCAAGACTGGGATGTGAAGTTTGACTATAGCTACGATAGACAGACGACCGATAATAATTCATCGGTAGTGGAATATAATGCCGGACAGACCTGGTATTCACCGGTGCTCTGGAAAGATAAAGATGGCTATCAGGTTTATGTTGACGAAGAAGGACGTGTGTCCGATACCGGAGGCGTTCCGGCTTACTGCTTCCCGATGCAAGGCTATTATTCTAATAACACAGTCAGCTATGTCCGAAACTATAATAGGGCAGCGGACAATAATACGTTCAATGTCTATTCGACGTATCAGCTAAAATTGGGAAGAGATCAGGAGCATGCGTTCAAATTTATGGTCGGGCTTAATCGGGTGACTAACAAATGGAGTTCGTATGCCGGTAAGAAAACGAATTTGATTGATCCAACTAATCCTCAGTTCCCTCTAGCTTCTGGTGAACAGTTCTTTGATGGAGACAGAAACTGGGAAAGTCAGCTTGGCTTTTTTGGACGTATCAATTATGCTTTTGCCGATCGTTATTTGCTTGAAGCGAATCTCCGTCGGGATGGCTCTTCTAAATTCCCCGGGGCTTTACAATGGAAATGGTTCCCTTCGTTCTCTGCGGGATGGATCTTCTCTAATGAATCGTTTATGAAACCACTGAGCAACATCTGGTCTTGGGGTAAGATCAGGGCGTCTTGGGGAAGCATTGGTGACCAATCGGTTTCTAATACCCTCTACAAATCGGTGTTAGGCTACGACGAATCGACTTGGCTCGACGGATCTAATAATAAGCTTGTGGAGTTTGGTACACCATCGTTGATCGATTATAACATCAGTTGGCAGAAGATTGAAACGTTGAATATTGGACTAGATTTGAGGTTTTTCAATAATAAACTAGGGGTAACCGCCGAATGGTACCAAAGAGATACGAAGAATATGATTATTCCGGGTGAGAGCTTACCTGTGACCTTGGGTACTTCTGCTCCGAGAGGTAATTATGGTAATCTGAGAACGAAAGGTTGGGAAATCTCGATGGACTTTAATCATCGTTTCAGAAACGGTTTAGGAATTACGTTGACTGCGGCTTTATCGGACGCAACAACGGTCATCACGAAAGGTGCTGACTATCTGACGCCATGGGGAGATCGTTACTTAAGCAATGAATACTCTACCGGAAGACGTTGGGGTGATATCTATGGTTATGTGACTGACCGTCTTTATCAGAAAGAAGATTTTGTTTATGATGCAAACGGTAATATTGAGAGGACTACCGTCATCTATAATGGTACGGCACGTGTCACCAATAAACAGACTTCACCTTATCCGGTTTACCAAGTTCATTATGAAAATGGAGATAAACTTATTTTTGCACCCGGCGATGTGAAATTTGTTGATTTGGATGGAGATGGATACATTACTCCGGGAACGGGTACGAACGGAGATTCGGGCGACCAGAAAGTGATTGGTAACTCCACACCACGCTATGAATACAGCTTTAAGTTGGCTGCCGATTATAAAGGTTTTGATTTCTCGATGTTCTTCCAAGGGATTGGAAAACGTAAGATTTGGGGTAGTGGTCAGTTAGCTATTGCAGGATATAATGCAAAAGAAGGGGCCATTCCTGAAACATTTGCGACACAATATTGGACGCCCGAACGGACTGACGCCTTCTATCCTCGGGCTTGGGATTTAGGAGGTAGCGATACCGGATTTAGTATGCAAAGACAAAGTAAGTATTTACTCGATATGTCGTATTTGAGAATTAAAAATATCACATTGGGATATACCATTCCGGCTAAACTTTGTTCGAAGGTCTTCTTAACTAGAGCACGCATGTATGTCTCATTAGAGAACTTCTTTACTTTTGATAAATTGAGAGGGCTACCTATCGATCCTGAAGCTGTTTCCGGCTATTCGATGTTCTCTTCGAATTATAATCTGGGGCGTACCGGAACAGGTACTCCGATATTTAAAACCTTATCATGCGGAGTTCAATTAACCTTTTAATAATGGATGATTATGAAACTAAAACTATCTACAATATTATTTGCTCTGGTCGCTTTGATGACGTCTTGCGATGACGTTCTGGACCGTCCTTCGCTGACGACTGCAGAAGATGAGACTTACTGGACGAATGAAGAGAAGGTACGTTTGTACGCGAATTCTTTTTATTCTTACTTTTTCGTGGGGTATGGAGTCGGATACGAAACAACGTATGCACCGAATGCCAATTATACGTTTAATGATGATGCCGTACGCTTGTCGACTCAATCGCAGTTTTCTAGATCGGTGCCGACTTCTAAAGGTAGCACCTCATTGGACCAGATGTGGGAGAGCCAGTTTACCGGTCCGACTTGGAATTTTGCTTGGATCAGAAAGGCGAATATCATGATCGACCGTGTCTCTAGTCGTATGGAAAATATCCTGTCGTCCGAGCAGTATAACCATTGGCTTGGGGTCGGACGTTTCTTTAGAGGATTGGAATATGCCCGTTTGGTGAATGTGTTTGGAGATATCCCTTATTATGATCGGGAAATCTTGAATACGGATAAAGATGAACTTTATAAGGATCGGACTCCACGGAATGAAGTGATGGATGCGGTCTATGCAGATTTTGAGTATGCCATGAAGAATGTACGTCTGAATGACGGCAGTCAGAACGTGAATCGCTATGTGGTGGCCTCATTCATCTCTAGATGGGCTTTGATCGAGGGAAGCTGGCAGAAATATTATTATCAGGATACGGAAAGAGCGATTAAGTTTTTCAACTTAGCTGTGGCTGCTAGTGATCTGGTCATGAATAGCGGGAAATATGATATCGTAACGGATTTTAGAACGCTGTTTGGATCAACAGATCTAACCAGTAATAAAGATTGCATCTGGTATCGAAAATATGATGCAACGAAAGGAGTGACTCATGCAATTGCTTCTAGCTGTAATATGTATTCACCAACCGATGTCGGACCGAATCTTGACTTGATCAAATCGTTCATCTGCGTGGATGGTAAGGATTGGGAAACGTCGACTGTGGAAAACGCAGAGGACTTCAGTGTGAAGAGCTTAGTAAAGACGAGAGATTCTCGCTTTGAAGCTAGCTTCTGGGATGAACCGACTCCTTTGGCTAAAAGCTGTTACTTGTATGTGACGAAATTTATTCCTAGAGCTGCACTCGAGTATGTGAAGACTGGGGGAGCACCGGCACAGGAATTCCAAAGTAGTAAGAATGTTACCGGTTATCCGGTCATGAGATTTGCCGAGGTTTTATTGAATTGGATTGAAGCGAAGGCGGAATTGGCAACATTAGGTGGACAGGCGGTTCTGCAAGCCGACATCGATCGCTCGATTAACAAGATTCGTAACCGTCCGCTGGCTGCTGAAGCGATAGCCAAAGGCGTGAACAAAACAGCACCGATGAACATTGGCGAATTGCCTAATGATCCACATCGTGACCCTTCTGTGACTCCTTTACTTTGGGAGATCAGAAGAGAGAGACGGATGGAATTTGCCTTTGAATATTCGCGTATCGTCGACTTGCGCCGTTGGAAGAAACTTGGGTATATGGACACTGATGCCAACAAGGATCTATTGATCGGAACTTGGGTGAACTTTCAAGAGGAAGTATCGGACCAATTGACCTCAGCTAACAAAGGAAAGCTCAGAGTGATGGGTAAAGATGGTAAGATCACTGTTTACAATGGAAGTAATGCGACGGCTATGAACGGCTTCTTCTATCCGGCAGAGAATCTCGGACGACTTCCATTCTTGGGTGTTCCAAATATCAATCCTTATCTTTCTCCTATTGGTACGACGCAAATCTCGACGTATAAGAGCAAGGGATATACGTTAACCCAAACAGAGGGTTGGCCAAGTAGTGTGGATTAATTAGTGTATAATGACTTTTATTATAAATAAGATGATGTTTAAATTCATAAAAAATATAGGGCTATGGGGGATGGCATTAAGTTGCTGTCTGATGTCTTGCGGTGACGATTATCCGGAAAGCCGAATAGAATCTTATGCCACAGACCTAACGAGTATTAAAATACTGAATGCCGGTGCCGACGGAAGTACGGTTGTGGAAGGCGTCGTTGATGAAGAAGCTAAAACAATCAATTTCCCTCGTTTGGATGTGGCTACAAACTTCTCTGCATTGCAGGTTGAAGCGACGGTCTCTGAAGGAGCTAAATTGGAGAAAGAGGTGTACGATTTCTCGATGACGGATCAAGATGCGGATAAAACGTTGATTCTTAGGGTTGTTAATCAGAAACGGTACAAGGATTATTTTATCAAGGTTCGGAAGAATATTCCGGTTTATGGTGCGGACTTTGAGAAAGGGAAGGTCTATAACTTCTCTGGGGAAACGATCTATCCGGATTTCACTTCATTGCTAACACGTGGCGCGGCTTTCGACGGACAGTATGTGCTGATCGTGACTCGTGCGGCCAACAAACCGCATCTGCTTAAGGTGTCTGATTTGATGAATGGAGAAACCAAACCATTACCACTCGATCTGACTGATGTCAGCGGAGGAACGTATCCGTATAATCAAGGGGCTTTGGCCAATGGACATGTCTATATCGCGACATTGTCCGGTTCGAAATTCTCTCCTCTGAAAATCTATTATTGGGATACGCCGACTTCTAAACCTGAAGTTATTGCTAATATCGGTATTTCAGGCATACCGGGTGCCGGTGCCAGACACGGAGATAACATGTCGCTCAGCCTTGACAAAAACGGTAATGGCTATGTCTTCTTTGGTGATAACGCTTCGACTGAAATTTTACGGTTGACCGTAACCGACCATAAGACGGTCAGTGATCCGGTGGTGCTACCTTCAAGTCCGAATGCAACCGCCTTTATGAATATCAATCGTGTGGAAAACTCGTCTTTGTTTGTTTGGAGTGGCATCAGAGTTCCTGTGACCTTAACTGACGAGTCGGTAGGAGTGAAATACGTACTTAATCCGGAAAATCTACCGGTTGAAGGCATTGATCCTCGAATTTTCTATTTCAATAACGAGAGATATTTAATGGTTTGTACTGCAGGTTTGGGAAGCTCAACTAAAGCTACACCGGCAATCTATGTGTATAATATCACTAAGGGAGCAACCGTTGAAGAAGCTTTGAAGATCTTTGATGAAGGTGAAAATCACAATCCGGTTTATCAGTGTATTCTAGGAGGATCGGGTAATGCTGCTCCATCTGCACAAACCGGCTATTATGTCGAGAAGGATGAACAGGGTAAAGATGTGAAACTCTATCTCTTCGGTGCACGCGCGGATTCCGGATTCGCTATTTGCGAGTTCCCGATCAAGCAGCAAGATGAAGATTAATCGTTATTATTTAAAAGGTATGAATATGAAATATATAAAATATTTACTTCTGATAATTATTGTCGGATGTGTGGCTTCTTGTAGCGATAATGAGCCTATAGATGAGAACGAAGCTGCGCCGTTGTTGCCTAAAAGAGAGTTGCGTGGGGTTTGGATGACCACGGTTTGGGGCATTGACTGGCCGATGGGCGATTATAATGCAGAAACACAGAAACAAAAGTATATCGACTATCTGGATCTGTTTGTTGAACATCATATTAACGCTGTCTTTTTTCAGATACGAGGAATGGCGGATTCGTTTTATGAGTCGGAATATGAACCTTGGAGTAAGTACATTACTGGGGTGGCGGGTCAGAAGCCGGATTATGATGTGCTAGCCTTTTTGATTGATGAGGCTCATAAGCGTGGTATTCAGTTTCATGCGTGGTTGAACCCTTATCGTATTGCCACACGAGCAAGTAAAAGTGCTGCATTTCCGGAATTGGATGCTAAGATTCCGGCCAATCTGGTGAAGGATTATGAAACGATCCGTGTTTATAACCCTGCATTGCCTGAGGTTCAAACGCGTATTACTCAGATTGTGAAAGAGATCATTACGAAATATGATGTCGATGGTATACATATGGACGATTATTTCTATCCTTCTCTCTCTTCGTCCGAGAAGATGAATGATGATGCCGAATATGAAATGTATGGGAAAGATAAGTTTGCGAGTATAGAAGACTTCAGAAGAGACAATGTCAATACAGTGGTGAAGAACATTCAGAAGACCATTGTTGAGACAAAACCTCAAGTGGTTTTCTCTATCAGTCCCGCAGCCAATAACGATCATAACTACAACGATCTATATGCCGATGTCGTGAAATGGTCGCAAGAAGGTTGGGCTGATATCATCATTCCTCAACTTTATTTTCCTATGGGAGGAAGTGAGAGCAGCTTCAATCAACGCTTACATTGGTGGTCACAGTTCACTTATAAGAATGCGTTGATGATTGGTTATGGCCTTTATAAGTTTGGTGATCCAAACGCCGGTGATAGCTATCAGACCTCGGATGATTTGAAGAAGCAATTCGATTTTGCAGCAACTAGACCTAAGGTTGTGGGCAGCATTCTTTATAGTGCCAAATCATTATTAGACAATAAGGTTGGCCTTATGGACGTTATCAAAGAGGTGTATCAACATCCGGCATTGCCTCCTTTTGTTGGAAGAAAGACGGTTGATGAACCTTCTGTTCCCGCTAATGTACGCTTAAGCGGTAGTGCTCTATCTTGGGATCAGAGTAGTTCCGCCACTCAGTATGCCGTGTATAAATGTAATGGAGTAGGTGCTGTAGCCGATTTGATCGCTTTAGTGTCGACCACAACGGTGACGCTCGATCAGAAAGGTAATTATTTCGTGACGGCTATAAATAGAAATAATGTTGAAAGTGGATTATCGACATTGATTGTTTATTGATTTTTGGAGTGGTTTGTTTCAAGGGCTGTCTTATTTATAAGGCAGCTCTTGTTTTTTTAGTCTAAGTCTCATTTAATGCGATCTGCTCTGTCGTAGTTCGAAAAAAAAGCTGTATTTTCGTTGTCATAGATGAATATAATACTAGAATACTATGGAAATGAATATGATCGATTGGCACTTGATTCCTTATGCCGAGTCGTGGGATAAACAAACGGAATGGTTTGATCAAGTGGTTAGAGCGAAACAGAATAATGAACCTTACGAAAATAGAATCATCATGTGTGAACATCCGCATGTTTACACCTTAGGACGGAGTGGGAAGGACGCTAACATGTTGCTTTCCGATGAACAACTCACTAAGATTGATGCAACCTTATACCATATCGATCGAGGAGGGGATATCACCTATCATGGACCCGGACAATTGGTTTGTTACCCGATCTTAAATCTGGAAGAGTTCGATCTCGGCTTAAAAGCGTATATCCATAAATTGGAAGAGGCGGTGATCGATGTTTGTCGTCTGTATGGTATCGAGGCCGGGAGATTGGATAAAGCAACAGGGGTATGGCTAGAGGGCGATACGCCGAGAGCACGTAAGATCTGTGCCATTGGCGTACGAAGCAGTCACTTTGTGACTATGCACGGATTGGCGTTAAACGTCAACACCGATTTGCGCTATTTTAGTTATATCAATCCTTGTGGGTTTATGGATAAGGGGGTGACTTCTTTGAAACAAGAACTGGGACATGAGGTCTCGATGGAGGAAGTCAAACAGCAGTTGGAACGGGCAATAAGAATACAACTTGCCGATTGAGCCGATAGATAAATGTTGTCGGTCGATAAAAGAGACAAATTGTAGGTAATAGTAGGCTATTACAATCACAATCAGACGATAATTAAACGATAATTAAACGATAATCAGATGATGATTAAACGCCAATCAGACGGCAATCAAACAATATTAGATACCAATCAGACGATAAGATCCGCCAACAAATAAGTCATAAAGAAGGAGCCATTTATATTTCGTATGAGATATAAATGGCTCCTTTAAAATTTATGATTTTAATATCTTTTCCTAGATTTAATTTCCTAGATTTAATATCCTTAATAAACTAGGGTTTCGATCACCTCTTTATTTCACTTTCATCGATGATTTGATGAAGAAGAGGATCAGCATCACATAAGCACCAAGAGCAAGAACTTCAGACCAAGTGTTGTTCAACCAAGCCTCGTTGACCATGTTGATGCCACCGAAACGCATTGCTGCACTGACCACTCCCATTAATGCACCTCCGGCGATGAAACCTGAAGCTAGGAGCGTACCCTTCTCATTACGTAACGTGTTGAGGTGGTTGTCTTTACTGCGACCGCTGACATACCAGTTGATGGCGCCGCCGACTACCAATGGTACGTTCAACTGTAAAGGAATGAACATACCTAAAGCGAAGGCTAAAGCCGGTATTTTACAGAACGTTAAGACGATAGCTAGAACAGCTCCGATGGCATACAATAACCATGGGGCACCGACACCGCTCATCAGAGGCTCGATAACGGCTGCCATCGCATTTGCCTGTGGAGCAGCTAACGCTCCGCTAGTGAAACCATAAGTTTTGTTTAGGATGATCATGACACCGCCGACTGTTGCAGCAGAGACAATCGTTCCTAAGAACTTCCAAGTTTCCTGTTTAGCCGGGGTGCTTCCTAACCAATAACCGATTTTCAAGTCGGTGATGAAACCGCCGGCCATAGAGAGTGCGGTACAAACCACGCCACCCATAACGAGAGAGGCTACCATTCCCGAAGGACCTTTTAAGCCAACAGCAACCATAACGACAGAAGCTAAGATCAGCGTCATCAAGGTCATTCCCGATACCGGGTTTGTTCCTACAATCGCGATGGCATTGGCTGCAACTGTTGTAAATAGAAAGGAGATTCCTGCAACAAGAATGATTGCTACGATGGTATGAAGTAAGTTGCCTTGCATCACATCCAGATAGAAGAATAGAGTGACAAGAATAAGAGTGATGATCGAACCGATGGCGATGATCTTCATGGATAAATCGCGTTGAGTGCGTACCGTGGCTTTCTCTACGTCATTCTTTCCTTTCATCTCTTGTGCAGCAAGTCCCACAGCACTTTTGATGATGGGCCATGAACGAATGATTCCGATGATTCCTGCCATAGCAATACCTCCGATACCAATGTTCTTTGCATAGTATTTAAAGATATCTTCGGGACTCATCATACCAATGGCTTGCGTGATTTCCGGATTCCAAGTGTTGATCACGCTGTCTCCCCAAATGGCCGACATCCCCGGAATGATGATCCACCATACGGCCAATGAACCGGCACAGATGATCGAAGCATATTTTAATCCGACAATATAGCCCAATCCGAGAACTGCTGCTCCGGTGTTGACCTTGAAGACCAACTTCGTCTTTTCGGCAATCGTTTCACCGATACTGCAGAAGCGAGTGGTGAAGTTTTCATTCCACCAACCAAAGGTTGCTACGACAAAGTCGTACAATCCACCAACCAAACCGGCAATAAGCAATGGTTTAGCTTGACTGCCGCTCTTTTCGCCCGAAACGAGAACTTGTGTGGTGGCTGTTGCTTCCGGGAAAGGATATTGTCCGTGCATGTCGCTGACAAAGTACTTACGGAAAGGAATAAGAAACAAGATACCTAAAACGCCTCCAAGTAATGAACTAATGAAAACTTGCATGAACGTTACCGTCATTTCCGGGTACTTCGCTTGTAAGATGTAAAGCGCCGGAAGGGTGAAGATAGCTCCGGCCACGATCACTCCGGAACAAGCACCAATCGATTGTATAATCACATTTTCGCCTAAAGCGTTTTTGCGCTTAGCGGCACCGGATACGCCGACTGCAATAATAGCAATAGGGATAGCCGCCTCGAAAACTTGACCGACTTTTAATCCTAGGTAGGCTGCAGCCGCAGAGAAAAGAATAGCCATAGCAATACCCCATGAAACCGACCAGAAATTAACTTCAGGATAGGTTTTTGAAGGATTCATCAGAGGGTTGTAGACTTCTCCCGACTTGAGTTCTCTGAACGCATTCTCGGGTAGACCGACGATTGGGTCTTCATGTTCTTGTTTCATACGTTTTTAATTGTTTATGTTTTGGTTTTAGAATTATGCTTCGGTTTTAGAATGATGTTCCGACTAGAACTGTTAATTTTGTTTTATTTTAATAATAGTTTTCAAAGTAAGCAAAAAAAAAGGAGAATCAAAAGATTCTCCTTCATGTTGTTTGTTATGTTTTGCGATTATTTAGCGTCTTTCGCTTTCATGTCACCTTCGATGTACAAACGGATCAATTCAGTCTTCGCGTTAGTGCGTAAAGTGATCGATTTTTTAAAGTGACCGGGGTATTTTCCGGTACCATTGTAAGTCACCTTAATGATTCCTTTCTTTCCCGGAAGCAATGGTTCTTTCGTGTATTCCGGAACGGTGCATCCGCAGGAAGCCACCGCTTGGTGAATAACGAGAGGAGCATCGCCTATATTGGTGAAGGTGAACGTACAAGTCACTACCGGATTGTTCTCAGAGAACGTCCCAAAATTGTGTGTCGTTTGGTCGAATTTAATCTCAGCGACATTTTGTGCCGAGGTGAAACCGATGCTTGCAATGAGCAAGGTGAACAAAAAAAGTATCTTTTTCATATTCTTTTCTTTTGATTTTACAGCGCCAAAGTTAAGCTATTTCTACTAAAAATATTCTGTAGATAGGATAAAATGTCTTAAATAGAGGCAAAAATCTCCTTATTGATCTGATCGATATAGCCCAAAATCTCCTCACGGCCCATTCGCTTCTCCGATGAAGAGATGAAATAAGGAGGAAGTTCGTCCCATTTTTCTTTGAGCTTCTTAATATATTTCTTGATGCTCGATTGCACTTGATTGTTAGTCAGCTTATCCGCTTTGGTGAAGATGATTGAAAACGGAACGCCATTTTCGCCTAGCCATTCCATAAATTCCAGGTCAATGTGTTGAGGCTCCAATCGGCTGTCGATGAGCACAAACAGATTGGTCATCTGTTCCCGCTCTAAGATATAATCTTCGATGATTTTCTTGATTTGTTTTTGTCCCTTCTGTCCGCGACGAGCATAGCCGTAACCCGGAAGATCGACAATATACCAATTCTCGTTGACCATAAAGTGGTTGATCAACATCGTTTTTCCCGGTGTCGAAGAGGTCATGGCCAACCCTTTGCGAGCCGTCAGCATGTTGATTAGACTCGATTTTCCAACGTTTGAGCGTCCGATGAAAGCATATTCGGGAAAATTTCCACTCGGGCATTTCTTGACATCGGTATTGCTTATGATAAATTCTGCGCTTTTAATATCCATAGGTTTATTTTATCGTTTTTTTTACGATTGCGACAAAGATAGTTCTTTTTTTTTAAAAGAAGCGAGGTAGAGCCCCAAGAACGTTAACGCACCATTGAGCATTAGGAGCTCGTATCCGAACTTGTAACCGGTTTGACGGCTGACCCAAAAGTCGATGAGGTAGCAAAGCACGGGTGCTGCTAAAGCGATGATCGGGGTTAGCCGATCCACCGTCTGTCGACGAGTGAACAAGCCGAAGGCGAACATTCCAAGAAGTGGCCCATAGGTGTAAGAGGCGATGATATAAATGGTATCGATCACGCTCTTATCGTTGATGAGGTTGACCAGACAGATGGATAACGCCAGTAAAGCGGAGAGCCCCAAGTGTACCCGGTTCCGCCAGCGAAGAGCTTTCGCTTCTTCCTTTTTATCGGTCTCTAGCAAGTCGATGCACACACTCGTCGTCATCGCCGTCAGTGCCGAGTCGGAGTTGCTAAACGAGGCGGCAATGATTCCGATGGTGAATAATACGGTGACGATCGATCCGAGATGCCCTTGTGTGGCAAACAGAGGTAGAATGTCGTCGTTAGCCATGGGAAGTTGCAGATTCATCTGTTGAGCCAAGATCAGCAGTAAAACGCCTAAGCACAGAAAGAGAAGATTGAGGGGGATAAAGGCGAAGCCATAACAATACATGTTCTTTTGTGCCTCTTTAAGGTTCTTACACGTTAAGTTCTTTTGCATCATATCTTGATCGAGCCCGGTCATGACAATCACGATGAAGATTCCACTCAAGAATTGTTTGAAAAAGTTCTGTTTCGACACCCAATCGTCGAACACAAACATACGACTATGAGGATGTGAAGCGATGGTCTGCACGAGATTATCGCCATTCAGTTGCAGCTGGTCGAATGTGAAAATGAGGATGTATATTAACGTTGCAATCAGACAGAAGGTCTGCAAGGTATCGGTCCACACAATGGTTTTGATGCCGCTCTTATGCGTGTAGATCCACACCAAGGTGACCGAACCGACAGCGATGAGCCAGAACGGAACGTGCATGCTGCTGAAGACATAAGTATACAGAATGAGGCAAACCAAGTACATCTTTGCCGCCGTTCCCAACAGACGGGAAAGAAGGAAAAATAGTGATCCCGTCCGATAAGCCTGTTTCCCGATGCGATGATCGAGATAGGTATAGATACTCGTGAGGTTGAGCTTGTAGTAGAGTGGGAGGAGGAGATGGGCCACCACGAGATAGCCGAAGAAAAAGCCAAAGACGGTTTGCATATACGTCAGATCGGCCGACCGAACCATGCCGGGCACCGAGACGAAAGTCACTCCGGATATGGAGGCCCCGATCATGCCGAAAGCGACGACATACCAAGGTGATTGGTTTTCCCCTTTGAAGAAGGCAGCGTCTGAGTGGCTCTTGCGCCCCGTGAAATGGGCGATAATCAGAAGCAGAGTGAAATAGCAAACAATTGTAATTAGAATTTCCATAATAGTCGCAAAGGTAATATTTCTTGTTGAATGTGAGATCGAAGGCGATCGTTTTATGAAACCCCAAAGATCTTTTTATAAGACCAAAGATGATCCCTTCATAAGACCAAAGACGATCGTTTTATAAGATCGATACCCTCCTTTTGCAAAACCGAAGAGCATCATCTCGGTGAACATTTTTTTAAGTTTCCTTAAAAAAGGAAGAACGACTTAAAACAATATCTGTATATTTGCGTCTGAAAAAATAGAAATTGATGAATCAACAATATCCTTCTTTATTACTTGAAAAAGCAGTCAGCGAATTTGCGAAATTGCCCGGTATAGGTCGGAAAACAGCTATGCGACTGGTCTTGCACTTGTTACGTCAAGAGGCCTCGGCTGTTGAATCTTTTGGACAATCGGTCATCACGCTGAAACGTGAAGTGAAATACTGTCGTGTTTGTCACAACATCTCCGATACCGATGTTTGTCAGATCTGCGGAAATCCTCAGCGCGATCCCTCGGTGGTCTGTGTGGTTGAGAATATCCGTGATGTGATGGCGGTCGAGGCGACCCAACAGTTTAAGGGATTGTATCACGTCCTTGGTGGGGTGATCTCGCCGATGGATGGTATCGGTCCTTCCGACTTGCAGATCGATAGCCTCGTGCAACGGGTGATGAGCGGAGAAGTTAAGGAGGTGATTCTCGCTTTAAGTACCACGATGGAAGGGGATACCACCAACTTTTATATCTATCGCAAGCTAGAGAAGAGTGCGGTGAAACTCAGTGTCATTGCCCGTGGCATCTCTGTGGGAGATGAGTTGGAATATGCCGATGAGGTAACCTTGGGACGAAGCATTGTGAACCGTACGCCGTTTAACGGTACCATGTAGTTGTTAATGGTACCATGTAGCTATTTGGCGGCATATACATTTATAACGCCATGTACATTTAATAACGCCATATACATTTAATACGCCATATAGCATTAATAACATGATGTAGTCGTTTAATGGCACTGCCTAACGTGGTATAGCCCCCGTATAAACGCCGTATCAAATAAAGCCCGTATCAAATAAACCTCGTATCAAAATTATATAAAACTGTACAGAATACTATGGAAAGAGAAATAAAACAAACCAGTCAACGAATCATTTGGAGTTATCGTCTATTCTGGTTGTTGCCGATCATGATTATTATTGCCGGTGAATCCGAATGGATACCGGTCGGTCAGTATGCCGATGACGTCACGGTGAGTTATGTGTTGGAGACATTAGGTATTCTCTTCACGGCGATCTGTGTTCCTCTGGCTCTCAAGCTGTTCAGTCGCATCTTCCGTAAGAAGATCGATGAAGTTGCCATTGATGTTGCTTTGAAGCGTTATGCTTTCTGGAGCTTGATTCGCCTAGGCCTTTTGGGAGTGCCTCTATTGATGAATTTAGTGAGTTATTATTTGACATTAAGTCGTACCGGATTGCTTTGCATGTTGATCACACTGACTGCTTCTTTGTTCTGTGTGCCGAGCGAGAAAAAGCTTCGTGCCGAACTTAATATTTATAAAGATGAAAGTTTTAAGATTAAAGATGAAATAAAAGATTGATGATGAAGTCTTCTTTTTTAAATGGTGAATTGATCTTCTTACGTGCTGTAGAGCCTGAAGATCTTGATATCATGTTCGATATGGAAAATGATCCGGAGATGTGGGATATTAGCAGCTTTACGGTTCCTTATTCCAAACACGTCCTCAGACAATACATCCTTGATACCTCATACGATTTGTATGCCGATAAGCAAGTACGACTGATGATTGTGCGTCAGGCCGATCAAACAACGATTGGTACGATTGATATTACCGATTTTGTGCCGTTGCATTCGCGAGCATCGGTTGGCAT
>JBKEDO010000001.1:0-131832 GCA_047975405.1 Bacteroides sp. | reverse complement strand
TCGACACCTTAGCCTTAGAGATGGCCATGAGCCGTTCGGTGTTCTACAAAAAGATTAAATCGCTTACCGGACAAAATCCGCAAGAGTTTATTCGCGATTTAAAAATGAAAAAAGCCGCCCGATTGATCTGCGAACAAAAATATTCCATTGGCGAAATAGCCTATCTAACGGGGTATCCCAATGCGAAATACTTCAGTACCGCATTCAAGAAATATTACGGGTGTACCCCAAGTTCTTATCTGGAAAACGAACTAGAAGAATAAGAGAAAGCAACTCGGGAGGGATAAGCTGCCGATAATGGCTCACCAAAACTTGTTATGTTCAGAACTATATTCAAAACCGGCCGCTTCTAAAGTGGCCGTTAGTTTTTGCTTATCCACATCCAGATCATCACATAACTCATCGAGTGAGGCATAGACATCTCGAAGTTTCATGTTGACAAAACTATATAGCATCATTGGGTCTGTAGGCATTTCCATCATCATTCCATATTCAATTTTGGAATGCAAAGGTACAACGAAAAAACAAAGTCACGTTATAATTACTCTATTGTTTTTTCAATCTTCATATTGACGCTATCTATCAACTTTGCCCATTCGCTCTCCAACGGAATCACATTAAAATCTTTCCAGAAGTCAGCATCATAGTTAAACTCGACCTCCGATAGGACCGTTTTCAAAGGGATTCTCTCTACTCGCTTAAAGTGTTCCACCTTCTCGGTCTCCACCCTGCAGTTCACCATTTCAAACCAAGTATGCAACGTTGAATAAGCGGAGAAAAGCTTTCGACGTCTAGTCTTAAACACCAAGTCCCCCCTTACATGATAAAGATAATACACACCATTGTACGGTTTATACGATAGCGTATAGTAAACCTTATGGGCAATAAACTTATAATATTTCGCCTGACCATGCACCAATGCATTTGTCATTTTCTTAACATATTTAGGATTGATCTCAATATGCGCTTCCACCAAGGCATTCGTCTCGGAATCAATATAAAGTTCGCCGCAGTATAATGGGTACGTAATACTCTCACGCGGTTTAAAATGAATCACATTTACCCAACGGTTATCCCAAAAAGCCACTCCACCTGAGGAATAAGTGTAATAATCACTCATCACCGACTGATCGAAAAACTCCGGTAGATTCTTCATAAGATCGAGTTGCAAACACGCATCGATACCCGCACCAATCTTTGCCAATAAGCTATCCCGACTGTCCTTGTTCAGCATACGCTTCATCTTCAACAGCTTAACTTGATCGGAAGCATATCCCCCATCTGTAGGGGCTTTATAAATCTTAAAGACCCCTTCCGTCAAGCTCTGCAACCGATTCTTAAACTGCACGCCTTCACGATAGAAGGTGGTGAAATAGGTCGGTTTTTGAGCATAATTCTTATCCTTGGCCTCCAACATCTCCCGCAGCAACTTATGGGGATTGACCATGCGAATCACCACTTCTTGCAGAGGAATCACCTTAGGTTCTAAGCTCACCACACTATTCTTCCCCATCAGCCATGAAGCCTCAATCTCCTGTCCGATATAACCAATGTGAGAAAAATAAAGACGTTCTTTTCGAAGCGAATCGGAAAGAGAAAGTTTAAAAAAGCCCTCTTGGTTAGTCACCACCCCCACCGATTGGCGTCGGATAGCAACCGTCGCATTGGGAATCGCCTCTCCCGTATGTTTATCGAGCAATCGTCCGAAAATGGTTAAAGAAGAGTCACGCACGGCCACTTTCTGCCTTCTAGTCTGAGTGGTTTTCAACGAACGACGAATGAGAATATGCTGATTAATGAGTTGTATATCCAGATCATCTCCTCCTACAATCTCACGAATCGCCTCTCTAACCGAACGGCGCCCCTTCTTGATCTTTACCTCCTTATCGTTCGATACGGCATTACTATCGTAAATAAACAATAAGCCCGTCTGTTCGGTAATCTCACCAAGTAAAGCATATATCGATGCTTTACCTTTTGAAAAGTAAACTGTACGATCGAGCGAATAGCCATCCGAGGGTTGTTTTTGTGCAAAAACAGGAGTCAGCGCCACCAATAGGAAGCCGAACAAAGCAGGCAAAGCCAAACGACGAGCCAAATGATGAAACCATTCTAAACCAGACAAGATCATACGAAATATTATCATACGAGAGAAAATCCAATTAAACACACTCAAATCAATACGATGCAACACACCCAATGATCAAATTCAATCATCAGTCCCTATTCATTCGCCAACCACAGATTCCGATAAATAAAACTGATGACCATCACTTCTAGACGTCAAGTTCAATGCTGCACAGAGTAAAGGAACCACCGTTTGAGGCGAAATATCGGAAAACACAACTGTCATCTTCCGATTCGTCAACGTCTCCGAATCCAGATGAATCATTCCTTCACCAGCATTCATATTGACGATACGAAGAATATCAGCCAATGTTTCATCCTTGAAACGAATATTATTCTTATGATGATCGAAGACCGTGACATCGGCTGTCGGGCTCAGATACAATCGCTTATTGATCAACGTAGCCGACTGCCCCGCCTTCACATAAACCGCCTGAGAAGATCCTCCCAACGACACCTTTACAATCCCCCGTTCCACATCCAGTTTAAAATCATCAGCTGTCTCACTCTTCACATTAAAAGCCGTACCTAAGACCTTAATCTTAACCTGTCCTGTTTGGATATAAAATGGACGAGCTTGATTTTTGGTGATATCGAAATACGCTTCTCCAACCAGGCTAACCTCTCTTTTATCGGCAGCAAAAGTTTCCGGATAACTCAATGTCGACGCCTTCGCCAGATAAACGATCGACCCATCCTGCAACGTCTCGACCAACTGATAAGGATCTACGTTTTGTTGAGTAATATAGTTCACCTTTTCCACCTCATTATGAGAGAAATATAGAGTATAAACACCCAACCCAAAGAGTATAGCCACCACAGCAGCAATACTCCAACTCACCATGGGAATCATGTTCCGTCGATGATCGGTAACCTTCATCTCAACTTCACTGGCCAATCGATCTTCGATCAAACGGTCCTCCACCAAACGATGATGAAGTCGTTTCCATCCTCGGTCAGTTCTATTCTCATATTTTTGTTTATCAATCATATCGGTTGAATATAATGTTCAATCTCTTTACGTAAAGCTTGCAAGGCCTTACTCATCTCCGCTTCGATGGTCTTCACTGATAAAGAAAGCAAGGTCGCAATCTCCGCGTAAGTCTTGCCCTCCATGCGATGCATCTTAAAAATTCTCAATCTCCTATCCGGCAACTTCTTTAAAGTCGTATCAATGAGTTGCTGTAACTCCTGATATTCCATCTCTTCTTGTGGACCGACGACGTCATCATCATGATCGGACGATAAGATCTGCTCACGATACCGATCACGCACTTGTTGATGAGCACAAAACTGAAGCGACTCATTACGCACGGCACGATATAGATAACTCTTCACCGAACATAAAACAGACCACTCAGCCCGATCCCTCCATAAGACGTAAAACAACTCCTCGACAATCTCTTCGCCCACAACGAGCTCTCCGGTGATGCTTGCAGCATACCAGCAAAGAGGGGAATAATATCTTCGAAACAAAGTTTCAAAAGCTTTTATATCACCCTCTTTTATTTTCTTCACTAAAAAGAAATCGTCAAGCATATCGATCAGTCCTTATTCTATCGTAGAGCCAAATATAATCAAAACTATTTGATATCTAGCGCGATTGCTTCTTCAATTTATTAACCGCATTCTCTAACGATTCTGTAGGCTCGATAATGTTGTACGTACCCCAGAAATCCTTATTCCAATATTCGGTCACCTTGTCATAGAACGATTCTTTTGGATTGAAAGACATCTTATTGGTAATCTTAGTCAACTGATCTTCTTTCCGATCGGTCACCACCATTTCCGAGAGCACGATATATCCGGTTGAGAAAAGTCTTCTCTTCCAATCACATTTGAAGCGAATATCGTTACGGATATAATTCAGATAAGTCGTTCCGTTCTTCTCCTTATAAGTCACCAAGAAAGACATCTCCTGAGGTTTAAATCTCAATCCGAACGGTTTCTTTTGAAGAATAGCTTCAATCGCCTTCGACTTATTACTCATATCCAAATTAAACTCTCCACGGGTGATTGACAACCGTTCTCTATCGATATACAACTTGCCATAGAACAGCGCATACATCTGAATGAGTCGAGGTTTGAACCCAATGACATACTGTACTCGATTATCAATATTAACCGGCTCATCCATCCAGAAATCGTAGTTACCAAGATCTTCCTTACTCAACAAAGCCTCCGGATTCTTCACAATATCCAAATAAATCGACAAGTTCGGTCCTCCCACCAATTTAACAGCCAATGTATCACTCGCCTTTTGACTCAACAAACGACGTCCCTTCAAGATCTGAACCCGATCACCGGTAATATCACGATCCTTATAAGGGGTCTTATAGATGTCGACAACCGCTTCAGCAATACTAATATAACGACGTCTTTTCTGAACCGTCTCGCGATAGAAGCCCGTCAACATATTACTTTTGGAACTGTAGTTCTTCCCGATCTTATCGATAGCTGCCTCCACAATGACCCGAGGATTATTACCGAAGACCGTGATCTCCGTGAGCATATTAGCATTTGGCACCATCCAAATCAACAGTCCAGAGATATTCTCCCGATCGAATGCCACCTTCTGGTTCGCATAGCCGATGTGAGAAACTTCCAATTGCTGAAAGGCTTGTTCCGCCTTAACTTTCAATGTAAATTCACCGTCCGCATTAGTCACCGTACCAATATTACTGCCCGGCAAATTGATGTTCACATTCTCCAACGTTTTCTTTGTACGTTTATCTTTCACAATACCACTAACAGTAATAAAACTGTCACTAGCACTATCCTGGCTAAAAACAGGCGAAACACCTATCAATAATGCGATCAGCCAGCAAAGCATCGTCTTAGTAAATAATAGAGTCTTCATATCGGTATATTTTTAAGGGTTAAAATTTGCGTTTCTATACCTATGAGTGATCATCGAGTCAATACCCTATCCTTTTCTCCTCTTTTTTTTCAGTTGACTCAAAAAAACAGTCAATCAAGTCAAATCAAACAGTTATTTCACCCTAGATAGAGAAACAGACAGCCTCTATTAAAAAACAAATTCATCATCAAAAGGTTATCTTTGTAAAACCTAAGAGTCTGAAAACCTTTAAAATAAAAGAGTAAGACTAATGGATTAGGTTACATACGCTAATCATTTTTCTTACGAAGCCTTATTCGTTTGCCTAGGGTGTTTCTTTCGTTTGCCTATAGGCAAACTTTCGTCCGCCTAGGGTGTTTCTTTTGTTCGCCTATAGGCAAACGATTAAGATCTCGCAAATCGAGCAGTTAGCCTTTGCAGTCAAAAAGTTAGTCCTTGCAGTCAAAGCGTCTACGAATAAGGAAAAAAATAACCGGAAATAAAATCAAAGACATCCGAAAGAGGTGCTTTTAAAGAAGAAGAAAAGATGATTTATGGAGAGGGAGTATCGATCGTGTAACAAACGAAAGTTTAGGGCAAAAAAAAAGGAGTACCGCTGTACTCCAACCTTTGTTAACCTTAAATCTAATACTATGAAAAACACATTACAAAGGTACGGCTTTTGGCGACATCCGCAAATTTTCCAAAGGAAAACCCATGTTTTATAACATGTTTTAAGAGATGTGGTGGAAATGTTAATAAAATATGGAAATAATATGCTGCAACTATAACGCCCCGGCAATAAGCAATCAGAAGCAACCACAGTTCTTAACCAAGAGTCCTCTTTTTTCTTTATAAATTAAATAAGAAAATGAAAACACTGAAAATCAAAAGAAAATGAAAGATTTAACAAACTCTTCGGTTTTATCCTTACCTTTGTAAATAATATTGGGGTCTTATACCCGAGCAATAATAAACAAACCAGCAGGTACATCATAAATCTAAATTATAAAACAACTTATTATTATATCGAACATATGTCAATATGGAGCAGACTCATAGGAAATAAGAAAGCTGAAAACACAAACAATGTCATTAGTCATAACATTGCATCTGCATCATATGATTCTCTACGTTATGCCATAGTCGATGTTGAGATAGGTTTGAAGGATCATAAGATACATGATATTGGAGCCATACGGTATGATGGAGCAATATATCATAAAACATCAAAAGAGGAATTGTTTGAATTTCTTAAGGATGCCGACTATATCTGTGGGCACAATATCATTCATCATGATGCCAAATATTTGTTCACTGGTAAAACATACCGCTGGTTTCTAGTCGACACCCTTTATATCTCGCCTTTATTATTCCCGGAACGCCCTTATCATAAACTTCTGAAAGATGATAAATTGGTCAGTGAGCAGATGAATAATCCGGTGAATGATTGTGAGAAAGCAAAAGATCTACTACAAGATGAACTAGCGCGGTGGCATTCGTTGTCGGACGAAAAACGCCAATTATTTGCATCATTGCTAAAGGGGCAAAAAGAATTTGAAGGATTTCTTAGCATAGTCGGTGCAAAACATATCGATGAAGGAATATCTAAACTCATAAAAGCCCTTTACGTCGGAAAAATCTGCCAAAATGCTGATATTGACACGCTAATCAAACAATATCCGTGCGAATTAGCCTATGCATTGGCTCTAATAGACACGACCGACCATCGCTCAATCACTCCAGGATGGGTACTCTACAATTACCCGAGAGTAGAATTTGTGGTGAAACTCCTGCGTCAAACAACTTGCGAAGAAGGATGTATATACTGTAACACCCAACTAGATGTCCTCCATAACTTAAAGGCTTTCTTTGGATATGACCAATTCCGCACCTATGAGGGTGAGCCCCTTCAAGAACGAGCTGCCCAAGCAGCAGTGAAAGGTAAATCATTACTGGCAATATTCCCTACAGGCGGTGGGAAATCGCTGACCTTCCAATTACCGGCACTTATGGCAGGCCATTCGGTACATGGACTGACGGTCGTGATCTCACCCTTGCAATCGCTAATGAAAGATCAAGTCGACAACCTTGCTGATAGAGGTATTACTGATGCCGTGACTATTAATGGCCTATTAGATCCAATCACAAGGGCGCTGTCCATACAAAGAGTACAAGACGGAGGAGCTTCACTTTTGTATCTATCTCCCGAAATGCTTCGCTCAAAAACCATCGAGAAAATCTTGATGGCACGCCATGTCGTAAGATTCGTGATCGATGAAGCCCATTGTTTTTCTTCATGGGGACAAGATTTCAGAGTCGATTATCTCTACATTGGTAAATTTATTCGGGAATACCAGCGAAAGAAAACTTGTAAAGATCCGATCCCGGTATCGTGCTTCACTGCTACAGCAAAGCAAAAAGTAGTGCAAGACATTTGTGACTATTTCAAGAAGACCTTAAATGTAGACTTAGAGTTGTTTACCTCAACAGCATCAAGAACAAATCTGCATTACTCCGTCATACATGCCGAAAATGACGATGACAAATATTTAAAACTGAGGGATCTTGTGTCAGAATCCAATTGTCCGACAATTGTTTACGTATCACGTACTAAACGCACCAAAGAACTAGCCGACAAGCTGACTCGTGATGGCTATAATGCATTACCATTCAATGGCAAAATGGAATCTGATGAAAAGATCACCAACCAAGATGCATTCATGAATGATCAAGTGCACATCATCGTGGCAACGTCAGCTTTCGGCATGGGAGTCGACAAGAAAGATGTTGGATTGGTGGTGCATTATGATATTTCCGATTCACTCGAAAACTATGTTCAGGAAGCAGGTAGGGCCGGTCGCGATCCCGGTCTCAGTGCACGTTGCTATGTGCTTTATAGCGACAACGACCTAGATAAGCATTTTATTCTATTGAACCAGACCAAGCTAAGCATTAGCGAAATACAGCAAGTCTGGAAAGCAATAAAAGACTTTACCAAGCAACGCATGAAAGTGAACTGTTCGGCATTAGAAATTGCACGACAGGCCGGATGGGATGATTCGGCATCTGATATCGAAACCCGCGTACGAACAGCTTTGGCGACCTTGGAACAAAGTGGATATTTGGTCAGAGGAAATAATGTGCCTCATGTCTATGCCACGGGGATCACGGTAAAGAATATGGATGAAGCTCAAAAGCGTCTATTAGAATCACCCTTGTTTAACAAGGATGAAATAGAAAAAGCTGTTCGAGTCATCAAATCGTTGATTTCACAGAAACATATAGCCAAAGCTCAAGATTCAGAAGCAGAATCGCGAATTGATTATCTGGCAGACATCTTAGGAATGAGGAAGAACGAAGTCGTTTCTGTTGTCAATCGAATGCGCCAAGAAGGTATATTGGCAGATACAAAGGATCTTTCGGCCTATTTATTGGATACAGGTGAATCAGAACGAAAATCCCAAACCCTTCTGGAACGTTTTGCAAAACTCGAACGATACATCCTCAACCATATTCCGGACGAATCTTTGCGAATATCATGCAGGCAACTGAATGACAATGCTGTAAACGACGGCGTCCAGACGTCCACTGAAAAAGACATTCGAACTCTACTTTATTTCCTCACCGTCAAAGGATATATTCGTAAAAAAGAAGATGCAGCCCACCACATCGAAATCAGCCGTCAATCAAACTTTGAATCAACCCTCCAACGTTTTGAAAAACGATTGGAGATCAGCCGCTTCACAGTGGAATGGCTTTATAAAATAGTCGCTGATACAGAAAAATCGACTTCACGAAACGAGGCTGTTCAGTTCTCCGTACTAGAACTTCTAAATCAAATAAAATCAACTCCCCAATCTCTTTTTGGTGGACTTGAGAACTTGCAGTTAGCAGATGTAGAAGAGGCACTACTGTATCTATCGAAAATTGGCGCACTTAAAATCGAAGGTGGCTTCTTAGTCCTTTATAATGCCATGAATATACAACGAATAAAGGATAGCAAGTTGAGATATAAGCTGGATGATTACCAAATGCTTAATGAGTTCTACAAACAGAAGATTCAGCAAGTCCATATTGTAGGAGAATATGCCAATTTGATGGTAAAGGACTATAATTCAGCTTTGCAATATGTTCAAGACTACTTCCAGATGGACTACAAAAAGTTTGTCACCAAATATTTCAAAGGGGAAAGAGTCAGCGAAATACAGCGAAACTTAACCCCTAATAAATATAAACAGTTATTTGGTCAGTTATCCAAATGCCAGATGGAGATTATTTCTGATAAAGATTCATCTTGCATCGTTGTCGCAGCAGGTCCGGGCAGTGGAAAAACCCGCGTACTGGTTCACAAACTCGCATCACTTCTACAACTTGAAGATGTCAAGCACGAGCAACTCCTCATGTTAACCTTTTCAAGAGCAGCCGCCACAGAATTCAAACAAAGACTAATGGATCTGATCGGCAACGCCGCGCACTTTGTTGAGATCAAAACGTTTCACTCCTATTGCTTTGATCTTTTAGGACGGATCGGCAATCTTGAAGACGCTAAGAGTGTTGTTGCAAAGGCAGCTGAGATGATTAACCAAGGAGAAGTGGAACCAAACAAAATAGGCAAGACCGTACTCGTCATCGACGAAGCTCAAGACATGGGCAGTGAAGAATATGCACTTGTGGAAGCTCTCATGAACAACAACGAGGACATGCGTGTAATAGCAGTGGGTGATGATGACCAGAATATCTATGAATTCCGTGGGTCTGATTCCGGATATATGTACCAATTGACACAGAAGCACGGGAGCAGGTTTATTGAGATGACTGAGAATTATCGCAGTACACGCCATCTAGTGAATTTCACCAACAACTATGTGCAAGGCATTAGTCAACGAATGAAAAAACAACCCATTCTCTCGATGAAAAAAGAGGAAGGTTCGGTTACAGTTACCCGTCATCACTCTAAGTACATGTATCAGCCTCTCGTTGAAGAACTGGTTCAACATCAAACAAACGGCACCTCGTGTGTACTCACCCAAACCAACGAAGAAGCCGTCATCCTAATGGCTCTCTTACGAAGATGTGGGATCAACGCCAAGTTAATACAATCTATTGAAGGTTTTCTCTTTGCAAATATGGCCGAGATGAGGTATTTTCTAAGACATATAGACAAAGGACTCGAAACCCCTCTCATTCCGGAAGAATTATGGGAAAATGCCAAAGAGACCACCTTTTCCACTTATAACCGAAGCCAGAGTTTGGCCTATGTTAAGCGTTGTGTGGAGCTATTTGAGCAAACCAGCAAAAAAAAATATTTGAGTGACTTCAAAGAGTTTGTATTTGAGTCGTCAATGGAAGACTTCTGCGATGTTTCAGGAGCAGATGTTGTGATATCGACCATTCATAAAGCCAAGGGTAGAGAGTTCGACAACGTGTATATGCTCATATCCGACAATTATTTGAAAGATGCCCATCTGATGCGTCGATATTATGTGGGAATGACTCGTGCCAAAAATCGGCTATCGATACATACAAACAGTGACTGCTTTAATCATCTGACTGCAGATCAAAACTTCATCAGCCAAAAGCAATATACAATGCCCGAAGAAATTGTTCTACAACTTTCTCATAAAGATGTCTATCTGGGATTCTTCAAAGAACTCAAACGAGAGGTCTTGACACTAAGAAGTGGCGATGCTTTGAGATACAATGACTCCGTGTTTTACAGTACACTAACTAACAAACCGGTAGCAAAATTGTCATTAAAAATGCAAGACACATTATCAGAATGGGAAGGAAGAGGATACAAGGTGAAATCCGCATCTGTTCAGTTCGTCGTGGCATGGAAGTCCAAAGAAGCACCCAAAGACGAACCGGAAACGGCTGTTCTATTGCCTGATCTGATCCTTTCCTTATAATCAATAGGAGCGATATTTTCTATCATAAAATACTCAGAAGGTACAAGCAGAATTAGAGATTATCAAGGAGTCAACAATGCACCATCTATTTTATTATCAATAGATGATTTGTTTTCATTATTCTTCTGACGTCGGGAAGATGGTCTGAATAATTATAGAAACAAGTCCTTTCCAGATGTTACGCAAATGCAATATATCTCCTTCTTGGATACATAGTGTATGCTATAAAATCTCAAAAAAATGAGGGTGTGTCAAAACAGACACACCCTCATTCTATTATTTGTTGATTATTTCTAATCGTCTTTTACTTCACTTCTTCGAAGTCAGCATCTTGAACATTATCACCATGTTTGTCAGCGCTTTCTTGTTGGCCGGCATTCATGTCAGGACCTGCTTGAGCACCTGGCTGTGCACCGCTTTGTGCGTACATCTCTGCACTAGCAGCTTGGAATGCTGTGTTCAACTCAGCCATTGCAGCATCAATAGCAGCTACATCTTGAGCCTTGTGAGCATCTTTAAGTTTCTGCAAAGCACCTTCGATTGGAGCTTTCTTATCTGCAGAAAGTTTATCACCCAATTCTTTCAACTGATTTTCTGTTTGGAAAATCATGCTGTCTGCTTGGTTCATCTTGTCGATCTTCTCACGTTCTTTTTGGTCAGCATCTGCATTAGCTTCAGCCTCAGCCTTCATACGATCGATCTCTTCTTTGCTCAAACCACTTGAAGCTTCAATTCTGATGGTTTGTTCTTTTCCGGTTGCCTTATCTTTAGCAGAAACCTTCAAGATACCATTAGCATCAATATCGAAAGCGACTTCAATCTGAGGAACACCGCGACGTGCAGGAGCAATACCTGTCAAGTTAAACTGACCAATAGATTTGTTTTGGCTAGCCATCGGACGTTCGCCTTGCAAGACGTGGATGGTTACCTCTGTTTGGTTATCAGCTGCTGTAGAGAATGTTTCGCTCTTCTTGCAAGGGATTGTTGTATTAGCATCGATCAATTTGGTCATTACACCACCTAAAGTTTCGATACCTACTGACAATGGAGTAACATCCAACAAGACTACACCTTTAATTTCGTCCGTTAACACCGCACCTTGCACTGCTGCACCTACTGCAACCACCTCATCAGGATTAACACCCTTAGAAGGAACTTTTCCGAAGAAATCTTCTACCAATTTCTGAATAGAAGGGATACGTGATGAACCACCTACCAAGATCACTTCGTCGATATCTGAGTTACTCAAACCGGCATCGTTCATTGCTTTCTTACAAGGTTCAAGACAAGCTTGAATCAATCCGTGAGCTAATGATTCGAATTTAGCACGGCTCAACGTTTTTACTAAGTGCTTAGGCACACCACCTACCGGCATGATATATGGCAAGTTGATTTCTGTTGTTGTAGAAGATGACAATTCGATTTTTGCCTTTTCTGCAGCTTCTTTCAAACGTTGCAAAGCCATTGGGTCAGCTGATAAATCAGCACCTTCATCGTTCTTAAACTCTTGAACCAACCAATCGATAATCACTTGGTCGAAGTCATCACCACCAAGGTGAGTATCACCGTTTGTAGAAAGTACTTCAAATACACCGCCACCGAACTCAAGGATAGAGATATCGAATGTACCACCACCTAAGTCGAATACAGCAATTTTCATATCTTTGTGTGCCTTATCAAGACCATAAGCCAAAGCAGCTGCTGTTGGTTCGTTAACGATACGTTTGACTTCCAACCCGGCGATTTGTCCGGCTTCTTTTGTAGCTTGACGTTGTGAATCTGAGAAGTAAGCCGGAACAGTGATCACCGCTTCTGTTACTTCTTGTCCAAGATAATCTTCAGCTGTTTTCTTCATTTTCTGAAGAATCATTGCAGAGATCTCTTGTGGAGTATATAAACGTCCGTCGATATCAACACGTGGGGTGTTATTCTCACCCTTTGCCACTTGATAAGGTACGCGGTTAATTTCTTTCTGAACTTGATCCCAATTTTCTCCCATGAAACGTTTGATAGAGAAAATAGTACGTTTTGGGTTTGTAATCGCCTGACGTTTAGCAGGATCACCTACTTTACGTTCACCACCATCAACAAAAGCAACGATAGAAGGTGTTGTACGCTTTCCCTCGCTATTTGCAATTACAACCGGTTCGTTTCCCTCAAATACAGAAACACAAGAGTTTGTTGTTCCTAAGTCAATTCCAATAATTTTTCCCATGATTATTATTATTTTTATTTATTATTCTATTTATTAATTTAGGTGCTTACTCCAGTTTATATTCTAGGTAAGCACTGATAAAAAAGCAAATGGTATGCCAAAAGAAAACAATCCAGCAGATGGCATATATTCTGCCAAAACGACATAAAAAGGCGTTCAAAACCTGCCAGAATAGGGCTTTCAAGACAAGATATTAGCGACAATACTATCGATCATACTTACAGCTATATCTATTGCAAAAGAAGGCACCCTAAAAGGATGCCTTCTTCATCATATTATTTAAGAGGTGTTCTTGATTACATCATTCCACCCATACCGCCCATGCCTGGAGCTCCCATTGGCATTTCCGGTTTATCTTCTTTCTTTTCTACAACAACACATTCTGTTGTTAAGAACATACCTGCAATAGAAGCTGCATTTTCCAAAGCAACACGAGTCACCTTAGCCGGATCAACAACACCTGCTGCATATAAGTTTTCGTAGATGTCAAGACGAGCATTGTATCCAAAGTCGCCTTTACCTTCACGTACTTTCTGAACAACTACTGCACCTTCTTTACCGGCGTTAGCAACGATCTGACGAAGAGGTTCTTCGATAGCACGTTTAATGATATCTACACCGGTTGTTTCATCGCTGTTATCACCTTGTAAGCCTTCCAATGCATCGATTGCACGAATGTAAGTTACGCCACCACCAGGAACAATACCTTCTTCGATAGCTGCGCGAGTGGCACGTAAAGCATCGTCTACGCGATCTTTTTTCTCTTTCATCTCAACTTCCGATGCAGCACCAACATAAAGTACAGCAACTCCACCAGACAATTTAGCCAAACGTTCTTGCAATTTCTCACGATCGTAGTCCGATTTAGTTGCAGCAATCTGTGCCTTAATTTGATCGCAACGTTCTTTGATATTTGCTTTTTCACCTGCACCATTAACAATTGTTGTATTGTCTTTAGATACGGTGATCTTATCAGCAGTACCAAGCATTTCAAGAGTCGCTTGTTCCAACTTCAATCCCTTCTCTTCGCTGATCACCATACCACCGGTCAAGATGGCGATGTCTTCCAACATCTCTTTACGACGGTCACCAAATCCGGGAGCTTTAACCGCACAAATCTTCAATTGAGAGCGTAGACGGTTAACCACTAAAGTCGTTAAAGCTTCGCTATCTACATCTTCAGCGATAACCAACAATGGACGACCGCTTTGTACAGCCGGTTCAAGAATTGGTAAGAATTCTTTCAAGTTAGAGATTTTCTTATCGTAGATCAGGATGTAAGGTTTCTCCATCTCACATTCCATCTTTTCTGTATTGGTTACGAAATAAGCTGATAGATAACCACGGTCAAACTGCATACCTTCTACCACACCGATAGTTGTGTCAGTACCCTTAGCTTCTTCAATAGTGATCACACCATCTTTCGATACTTTACGCATCGCATCTGCAATCAGTTTACCAATCACCGGATCATTATTGGCCGAGATTGAAGCCACTTGTTCGATCTTGTCGTAGTTGTCGCCCACTTTTTCAGCTTGAGCTTTGATCGATTCTACAACTTTAACCACAGCTTTATCAAGACCACCTTTGATATCCATTGGGCTGGCCCCTGCAGTAACGTTCTTCAAACCTTCAGCAACAATAGCTTGCGCCAAAACAGTTGCTGTTGTTGTTCCATCACCAGCATCATCACCTGTTTTAGAAGCCACTTCCTTAACAAGTTGTGCACCTGTATTCTGGAAAGCATCTGTTAATTCGATTTCTTTAGCTACTGTCACACCATCTTTAGTAATGTGAGGAGCACCGAATTTCTTTTCGATAATAACATTACGTCCTTTCGGGCCAAGTGTGATTTTAACAGCATTCGCCAAAGCATCTACACCTTTTTTCAACTGATCACGAGCATCAATATTGAATAATATTTCTTTTGCCATAGTTTACTATTTTTTCTATTATTTTAAATATACGAATTAAAAGAAAGCATTCCGAATTATCCTAAAACGGCAAGAACATCGCTTTGACGCATGATAAGATACTTAACACCGTCCATTTCAAGTTCAGTTCCGGCATACTTACCATAAAGAACTGCGTCTCCTACGTTCAATACCATTTCTTCATCTTTAGTGCCGTGACCAACTGCCACAACTTCACCCTTCAAAGGCTTTTCTTTCGCAGTATCTGGAATGATGATACCACCAATTGTTTTTTCTTCTGCAGGCGCAGGGAGGATAAGTACTCTGTCTGCTAATGGTTTAATGTTCATAGTTTCTTTTATTTTTAATTTATTATACTTAAATGGATATAGTTTTACGTCCTTGCGATTTCAAAGACGGATAAGTAGATACTAAAACTGTGCCAAAGCATAAGTCTGTTTGTTTGTCAGTCGAGGGCTGTCAATTCGTCAGTCATCCATTTTACTGAGAAAGGACAACAATTTTGCACTGTTTATAAAACAAAACCCAATTAAACTAATTAATAAAGTATATATTTGCTAAAATTCATCATTCAATAAGACTGATATTGATATGCGACTGATTGATAGATACCTTTTTATAATCATAATCCTCACTGGCTTATCTCTCCACTCGTGTCAATGGAGCACACCTTCGAGATCATCAACTTCGGTTACAGACACCGATTCGGTTCAATGGTCCACAGATTCCATTACAAAAGAGAAGAATGACAACGAGCGAATTAAAGTTTATCTTTCATCTGACATTCAATTAACGCACGATTTATTGTATGATAAGTACACATTAGACAGCATCTATCCTTATAAAGACACGACCCGGTGTTTTCAATGGCAAAAGATAAAAGAGCGATTGGCTCTATTGGAAAATATACAGCAGGAGCCTCATCAGTGGGGCATACTTCAGAACTACAAAAACAGGAATGGTGAAGCTCCCCTAGTCAAGAAGTTCAAGAGAAATAGTTATCGACGCATCGCCGATACTCTTGGCACAGAACGCTACCAATCGATTCCTCTATACCTACTCGATGATACCATCACGCCCGAACGGTATGCACAGGACGGCGATTTGACACAGCTTTTTGAAAAGACAGGAGATTTCGTAACTGCAACCCCGATATATATAGGTGAAAAATGGAGGATCCCCCTAAAATATGTCAAGGAGATTTCTGATAGTATATTCTTCAATAAAGCCATTGTAATAGACCGAAACAACCAAAACATTATCACGTTGGAAAGAAAAGAAGCCGGCTGTTGGATGATTCGTAGTATGAATCCTGCTACTACAGGAAGACGTCGCCCCCCATACGCTCAAGAGACTCCATTAGGAATGTACGTCCTGCAAGAAAAAAAAATCAAAATGGTTTTCTTAAAGGATGGATCGAAAGAAACCGGAGGATATGCTCCATTCGCTAATCGTTTTACAGACGGGGCCTATATTCACGGCATACCGGTAAATGTTCCAAATAAGTCCCCCATAGAATATAGTTATTCGCTAGGTACCACTCCCCGCTCGCACATGTGTGTTAGAAACGCAACCTCCCACGCAAAATTTATTTTCTCGTGGGCTCCTGTAAATGAGACGATTATTTTCGTTTTAGAATAAAAATAGTATCTTTGCAACGTATTTATTATCGTATGCTAAAGAAATTTATATTACTGTCTTTTATTTTCCTTCCTTCTTATCATTTACCCCATGATAAGACTCTATCTAGCGAACAGCCGTCTTCATCGTCATTGTCTGAATTATCGGGCGAATGTTTATTTGAAGAGATGAATCTAGCAGGTGTCGTTAATTTTGTTGCATTCCAAAAAGCAATTGCAGGATACAAGTGCATTGAGCAAAAACATAAACCAATCCTAACGCTGATTGATTTCTCAAAACCATCGACCGAAAAAAGGCTTTTTGTGTTTGATATAGAAAAGAAAGAATTACTTTACTCCTCTGTGGTATCACATGGAAAGAACAGTGGCGAAAATTATGCCACGTCATTCTCCAATAAAGATGGATCTTATCAAAGTTCATTGGGATTTTACTTGACCGAGAATACATACCAAGGACGAAATGGCTATTCTTTAATCTTAAATGGATTGGAAAAAGGCATTAACGATCATGCCAAACAGCGTGCCATCGTAGTCCATGGTGCAACATACGCCAATCCTTCTGTAGCCAAATCAATTGGACGATTAGGACGTAGTTTTGGTTGTCCGGCTCTTCCTCAATCGATAACTAAACCGATCATTGATACTATCAAAGAAGGAAGTGTATTATTTATATATGCTAATAACAAGAACTATTTAGCAAATAGTTCATTCCTTAACCATCCTCAACCGACTAGTATATCATTGGCCCTTTAATATACAATAAAGTTCAAATGCCCAATTGGAACGTTCAATAGATTTGAGTCGAATGAATGAGCGAATAGAATAAGCCAGCCAAAAAGAAAACTCCGATAAGAGTCATAAGAATAACAATTATATTAAACTTACCATTTTGTTCTAAATAAAATTCAGTTCTCATAGACATTTTGTTTTGTTCTTATCGCAAAACTACCATAAACATGCAACAAAAATATTGCAAAACCATTAAAAACAGATCAACTCTTTTAACACTTTGACTTTTTAACAAAAAACAGACAACAAAAGCTTATATATAAACATTTAATATACGATTTTTTAAGGCTTGCAGTGAGTTTTTGCAAACATATTTCTATCTTTGCAGACCTTAATAACCCTAAACAAACCATATGGCATTTACAAATAACATAATGATTGTCCGTCACAAATTATTAGCGGACCTAGTTCGTCTTTGGAAAGAAGAACAATTAATCGAAGAAATCGATCGTCTTCCCATCAAACTAAGCCCTCGCGATTCCAAAGTTTTGGGACGTTGCTGTGTTCATAAGGAGCGAGCAGTATGGAAATATAAATCCTTCCCTTTATTAGGTTTTGATATGAGTGACGAAACTGACGAACTAACTCCTCTGTCAGAATATGCTCGGAAAGCTTTAGATCGCATAGAACCTATTAAGAGAAACATTTTGTGCGTCATAGATGAAGCTTGTTCATCGTGTGTACAAATCAACTATGAAGTCACCAATCTTTGTCGTGGATGTGTCGCTAGAAGTTGTTTCATGAATTGCCCCAAAAATGCAATTCGTTTTAAAAGCGACGGTAAAGCCATGATCGACCATGATGCTTGTGTAAGTTGCGGTATCTGTCATAAGAGTTGCCCTTACCACGCTATTGTTTATATCCCTATCCCTTGTGAAGAGTCTTGCCCGGTAAAAGCGATCAGTAAAGACGAAAATGGGAAAGAGCATATCGACGAAGATAAATGTATCTATTGCGGAAAATGTATGAATGCCTGTCCGTTTGGAGCGATATTTGAAATCTCCCAGACCTTTGATGTCTTAGAAAACATTCGCAAAGGACAAAAAATGGTCGCTATCGTTGCTCCCGCTATATTGGGTCAGTTCAACACCTCTATTGAGCAGGTGTATGGTGCGTTCAAACAAATCGGCTTCACTGATATCATCGAAGTTGCCGAAGGGGCAATGTCGACGACAAGTCATGAAGCAGAAGAACTTTTAGAGAAGTTAGAAGAGGGTCAAAAGTTCATGACCACCTCTTGCTGCCCTTCTTACATCGAATTAGTGGATAAACATATCCCGGATATGAAGAAATATGTTTCTTCAACAGGTTCTCCGATGTATTATACAGCTAGAATAGCGAAAGAGAAACATCCTGATGCTAAAATCGTCTTTGTTGGCCCATGTGTAGCCAAACGCAGAGAAGTTCAACGCGATGAAGCCGTAGATTACATCTTGACATTTGAAGAGTTAGGTTCTATACTTTCCGGTATGGACATTGAACTAGAGAACGCTCAACCATTCTCTATTCTTCATACTTCTGTACGTGAAGCTCACGGATTTGCTCAAGCCGGAGGCGTGATGGGAGCTGTAAAAGCTTATTTGAAAGATGAAGCTGAGAAAATCAATGCCATCCAATTATCCGATTTCAATAAAAAGAATATTGCGTTACTAAAAGCTTGTGCAAAAACCGGAAAATCTGCAGGACAATTCATCGAGGTGATGGCTTGTGAAGGTGGATGCATCACCGGTCCAAGCACGCATAATGATATCATATCAGGTCGTCGTCAGTTAGCTCAAGCCTTGATTAAGCGCAAAGAATCTTATGAAACAATGGATCGATAAATTAAAACGGGAACATCATCTAAAAGACGAAGAATATCGGACTTTACTCACTAACTTTGATAAAGAAACGTTAGACTATGCCAATCAACAGGCTCAAGCTGTTAGCTTAGAGCAGTTTGGACATAATATCTATATACGGGGACTTATCGAAGTGAGTAATTATTGTCGGAACAACTGCTATTACTGTGGCATTCGTAAAGGAAACCCCTTAGCTAAACGCTACCGTCTGAATTTGGAAGACATATTAGACTGCTGTTCCCAAGGATACGATCTCGGCTTTCGCACATTTGTATTACAGGGTGGTGAAGACCCTGTAATGACAAATGATAAGATTGAACAGATTATTAAAGAAATCAGAATTCGCTATCCCGACTGTGCGATCACGCTATCGTTGGGAGAAAAGTCATACGAGACTTACGAACGCTTCTATAAGGCAGGAGCCAATAGGTATCTATTAAGGCACGAAACTTACGATTTAGATCATTACCAACAGCTACACCCGAAAGAAATGTCGGGAGAAAACCGTATTCAATGCCTCAGAAACCTCAAAACCATTGGTTTTCAAACTGGAACAGGGATCATGGTAGGTAGCCCCGGACAAACCATCGAACATTTAATCGCTGACATTCGTTTCATTGAGGAATTTAAACCTCAAATGATTGGTATGGGTCCATTTTTACCTCATCAAGATACGCCGTTCGCCGCTTCACCACCAGGGTCTTTAGAGCTAACCCTGCTTCTTCTATCCATCTTTCGCTTAATTCACCCTAAAGCTTTAATTCCCTCTACAACTGCTTTAGCAAGCTTAAGTCCCGATGGACGCATTAAAGGGATATTGGCCGGTGCCAATGTCGTAATGCCCAATTTATCGCCTACAACTACACGTCACAAATACGCATTATACAACAACAAAGCTTCACTCGGCGCAGAAGCCGCCGAAGGATTAGCCCTCTTACAAAAGCAATTGGATGCCATCGGTTATCAGATTTCTTTCAACAGAGGGGATTATAAAGACTAAATTAAACTATTCAAAGTTATGACCTATAATGCAGCCTCGTCAAAAGCAGAAGAATTTATTAATCATGACGAAATTATCGCCACGTTAGATTATGTTCAGACTCACAAAAATAATCGTACCTTAATTGAGCAGATCATTACGAAAGCAACCTTAGGGAAAGGGTTAAGCCATCGTGAAGCTGCTTTATTATTGGAATGTGAAGACCAAGACTTGTTGGACAAGATCTTTCATCTAGCCAAACAAATCAAACAAAAGCTATATGGATCGCGTATCGTGATGTTCGCCCCATTATATCTATCCAATTATTGTGTCAACAGTTGTACCTATTGTCCGTTTCATGTCAAAAACAAGACCATTCCACGGAAAAAGTTAACTCAAGAGGAGATCAAACAGGAAGTGATTGCTCTTCAAGATATGGGACATAAACGCTTGGCTTTAGAAGCCGGCGAGGATCCTAAGCACGCTCCTATCGACTATATTTTGGAATCTATAAAGACGATTTATAGCCTTAAGCATAAGAATGGAGCCATCCGTCGAGTTAATGTCAACATTGCTGCTACAACAGTTGAAAACTACCGTCTACTAAAGGAAGCCGGTATCGGGACTTATATTCTCTTTCAAGAAACTTATCATAAAGAAAAGTACGAAGAATTACACCCCAGAGGTCCAAAAAGCAATTACACCTATCATACCGAAGCTATGGATCGCGCCATGGAAGCCGGAATAGATGATGTCGGATTAGGCGTTTTGTTCGGATTAAATACTTATCTTTACGACTTCGTAGGATTACTCATGCATGCCGAGCATCTTGAAGCTGCTTTCGGAGTAGGACCGCACACCATCAGTGTTCCTCGCATCTGCCCTGCGGACGATATTGAGGCTGAATCATTTACAGATGCCATTCCCGATGAAATGTTCCAGCGTATTGTAGCGGTTATCCGTATCGCTGTGCCCTACACCGGAATGATTATATCGACTAGAGAATCGCAAAAGTCGCGTGAGAAAGTACTCGAACTAGGTATTTCACAAATAAGCGGGGGATCATGCACCAGCGTCGGAGGATATTCCGAACATCGCACACCCGACCACCAATCGGTACAATTCGACATTAGCGATAAACGTACCTTAGATGAGATCGTCAATTGGCTAGTCGACTTAGGCCATATTCCAAGCTTTTGTACTGCTTGCTATCGCGAAGGTCGCACAGGAGATCGCTTTATGGCATTAGTAAAATCGGGACAGATCGGCAACTGTTGTGGTCCTAATGCTCTCATGACACTCATGGAGTATTTAGAAGATTACGCATCGACAGACACAAAAGAGAAAGGATTAAAGTTGATTGAACAGGAATTAGAGAAGATTCCTAATCCTAAAATCAAAGAAATAACAATCAGGAACTTACAAGCCATTCAAACAGGTAAACGTGATTTCCGATTTTAAATGAACAATACAAACCTATGGGGTTAACCAATACACCTTCGGCCAATCGTCTACACATTGCCTTGCTTGGGCGACGAAATAGTGGTAAATCATCTCTGGTCAACGCTCTGACCGGACAAGATACGTCAATCGTATCCGATACACCGGGAACAACGACCGATCCCGTATTGAAAGCCATGGAAATCTATGGCATAGGGCCTTGTCTATTCATTGATACCCCGGGGTTCGATGATGAAGGCGAACTGGGACAGATGCGGGTAGAACGTACACTTAAAGCGATCGAGAAAACAGATGTTGCCCTACTCCTTTGTGGTGACGGCCCATTAAATGACGGAATCGTCGACTTATCGGAAGAAAAACAGTGGATCGATCGGTTAAGAAAAAAGCACATTCCGGTGATCTTAATCTTAAATAAGATCGATAACCGTCCAAACGTCGCGTCATTAGCTTCTGCAATAGAACAAGAATGTGGACTGTCTCCTTTGTTGATCAGCGCCAAGACTTCTATGGGTATTGAAAACATTCGGAAGTCCATCCTAGAGAAACTGCCGGAGGATTTTGACCAACAGAGTATCACCGGGCAATTGGTTTCCGAAGGCGATTTAGTACTTCTCGTCATGCCACAAGATATACAAGCTCCCAAAGGGCGGTTGATTCTTCCTCAAGTGCAAACGTTAAGAGAGTTGCTCGATAAAAAATGTTTGGTGATGAGTTGTACTACGGATAAACTCCAAGAGACCTTGCAAGCCTTATCCAGAGCTCCCAAACTGATTATCACCGATTCGCAAGTCTTTAAAACGGTGTACGAGCAAAAGCCGGCGGAAAGCCTGCTCACCTCTTTCTCTGTTCTATTTGCAGCACATAAAGGTGATATTGATTATTATGTAGAGAGTGCTGCAGCGATCGATCGCTTGACCGAGCAATCGAAAGTATTAATTGCAGAAGCTTGTACGCATGCTCCACTGGAAGAAGATATCGGTCGCGTGAAACTCCCAAGATTACTTCGTCAAAAGGTCGGCCAAGCCCTAACCATCGACTTGGTAGCCGGCACCGATTTTCCTGACGATTTATCAAAATACGATCTAGTGATTCACTGTGGGGCTTGCATGTTCAATCGTAAATATGTACTGAGCCGAATCAAACAAGCTTCATCACAAACCATACCAATGACCAATTATGGTGTTGCTATTGCCTATTTAAATAAGATACTCGACAAAATAAGCTACTAGAAACTCACTAAATAAATCCGATTTATGAAAAAAATTACATTTCTTTTAGGCCTTTGTCTCTCACTTGGCGTCACGATGCATGCCCAGGAGAAGATCACAAAGTACAAAGTGCGAGAAGCTATTACTGTACGCACTCCTATCATGAACGACAGTATTAATCTCAAAGGCGAGAAATACAGCACTAAAGCGTTATTGCAAAGTCCCGTTGTACTCCACTTGCCAAACGAACAAGTCCAAATCATGACGACCGACACGGCAGGATGCTTAAAGTTAAGTAAGGCGGACAAAGAAAACCAACTTTATGTGATTCACACCCGCCTACGCGCCGAACATTTTCTAAAAGGCAAACTAAAAATCACCTCTCCCGTACGTTGGGAACTATTCATTGACGGCGTCTCAAAATCAGTTAAAGACAGTGCAGAAGATAGTTTGTCAACAGGATCCTCAAGAGAAATCGCCATTCAACTCGATCCGGAAAAAGATTATGACGTGACCATTAAATTACTCTCTACGGCTGCCGACAAAGCTGCCCCGACTTTAAATTGTCAGCTTCTAAAAGATCCGACCTACGAAACAGTCGCTTGTTATACTGATCTAGAAAGCAAAAAACGATTCACCCTTGATGACACGATGTATGGCGACCGTGTTAGTTCGGTTTCCATCTCTCCAAGTGGAAAATATGTCTTGACCAGATATCAGCATACCTATTCCTCTAAACGCTCATACACTCAGTACGAGTTATCGGTGGTCAAAAGTGGAAAAATCATTCTTGCCAATGCGACAGAAAACATGCGGTGGATGCCTAAAAGCGATCTTCTTTACTACACTGTAAAAGGAGAATACGGGCACAATGTGGTGACTCTCAATCCGGAAACTCTGAAAGAACAAACTCTTCTATATAACATTCCGGAAGAGAATTTCACCTGGTCACCCAACGAGCAATACCTTATTTATTACCCTAAAGAAGAGGGAGTAAAAGAGAGTGGCCCATTAAAACGAATAGTTAACCCCGATGATCGTATTCCCGGTCACCGTGATCGTTATTTCTTAGCCGTCTACCACATCAATAGTGGAACAACCGAACGCTTAACCTACGGCTACCATAACACCTATCTACAAGACATCTCCGCAGATGGGAAACGATTACTATACGGAAGTTCCAAACAAAATATTACCGTGCGTCCTTTCGATGTCTCTTCTCTATTTGAGATCAACCTCGAAACCATGAAGGTCGATACGCTCTTCTTTGATCAACCCTTTTTAGGCGGGGCAAGCTATTCACCAGACGGCAAACAACTTCTTCTGACCGCTAGTCCTGAAGCATTTGGTGGCATCGGAAAAAACTGTGGTAATCAACCTATAGCAAATGATTTCGACACCCAAGCGTTCATCATGGATTTATCTACTCGCCATATCACACCCATCACGAAGGATTTTGACCCAACTGTCAGCTTCTTGCAATGGAATCATGGCGACGGATGCATCTATTTTAGCACGACCGATGGGGACTGCAAAACTATCTATCGCTACTCTCCTAAGAGCAAATCGTTTGAGAAGCTTCCTTTAAAGACCGATATTACCAATCAGTTCTCATTGTCGTTAACCAATCCTTCGGTAGCAGCGTATACCGGTCAAAGCGATCACAACTGTGGCGTAGCTTATCTTTACGACCTTAAAAAGAAAGAGTCGCGTTTATTAGCCGACCCCATGCAACCCATACTTAGTCAAATCGAACTGGGAAAAACCAACGAATGGAACTTTAAATCATCAGATGGAACGACCATAACCGGTAAAATCTGTCTACCTCCCAATTTTGACCCGGCTAAGAAATACCCTCTAATCGTCTATTATTACGGCGGAACCACTCCAACTTCACGTGGCATAACTAGTCCTTATGGCGCTCAACTGTTTGCATCGCGCGACTATGTGGTCTATGTCATTCAACCTAGCGGTGCTATTGGCTTTGGTCAGGAATTCTCTGCACGCCACGTCAACGCCTGGGGAAAACGTACAGCCCAAGATATCATCGAAGGTACCAAGGCCTTTTGTGCTGCCCATCCTTTTGTCGACAGCAAACGTATCGGATGTTTAGGTGCTTCATACGGCGGTTTCATGACTCAATACCTACAAACCCAAACCGACCTATTTGCTGCAGCGGTCTCTCATGCCGGCATTAGCAATGTGACCAGTTATTGGGGAGAAGGATTCTGGGGATACTCCTATAATAGTGTAGCAGCAGCCGACAGCTACCCTTGGAATAATCCTGAACTATTCACTCAACAAGGTTCACTGTTTCATGCGGATAAGATCAACACCCCACTCTTATTACTTCACGGTACAGTCGACACCAATGTGCCCATTGGAGAAAGCATTCAACTGTTCAATGCCTTAAAAATATTAGGCAAGACCGTTGAATTTATAACGGTAGAAGGGGAAAACCACTTTGTTCTCGATTATGAAAAGAAAGTGAAGTGGCAAAATTCAATTATGGCTTGGTTTGAGAGATTCTTAAAAGATCGCCCACAGTGGTGGAACGAACTTTATCCGGAACGCCATTTATAAGAATTTAAGAGATTCAAAACAATAAACGAGAAGCCATTTATACAGCATTCAAAAAGAAGGGTATAAATGGCTTCTGTCACTTCATTCCTCATCAACGACGGCGATACCCATCTTCTTCATTAAGAAGCACGCATTCATATTCTGAGCAATCCCTGTTTTCAACAAATAAGCAAACACCAATTCTTCATTTCTAATTTCTGCCTCAAAGCAATAATTTGAGATATTATCCGGAAAAACGTCGGCCAACGTACCTAACAATAAGTCGTGTGTCGCGATAATCCCATTAGCCTTTAGTGCAACGAACTGTTTGATCAAAGCTAATGATCCCTTTTGCTTATCCAAAGAGTTTGTTCCTTTCAGAATTTCATCCAAGACAATAAATAACTTCTCCCCGCTGTTCAAGCGATCGATAATCATCTTTAATCGCTTTAACTCTGCAAAGAAATAAGATTCATGATCACACAACGAGTCGGTTGTTCGTAAGCTCGTCATCAGTTGAGCCGGATACACTTCCAATTCATCGGCACAAACCGGTGCACCGATACAGGCCAGAAGATAATTCACCCCAATCGTTCGTAAGTAAGTGCTCTTACCCGCCATATTCGCTCCGGTGACAATCACAAAAAAGGGCTCACCGATCATATTTACAGGATTCTTCACACAGAGATCGCGATGAAGAAGCGGATGTCCTAATCCCTTCCCATGAAATCGAAAAGTATCAGAGCACAACGTCGGATAAGTATACTCCTGATGATTAAAAGCAAAAGCAGACAGTGAACAAAAGGCCTCCATCTCACCCATTGCCTCTAACCATCCCATGAGCCGATCGGCATATTCACTCTTCCAGGCCTCGATCTGAAGAACTTGACGCATCTCCCAAAACGACAAGCCATTTAATAGTACAGTCACCAAGACATTATTTCTCTGATCAAGACTATTCATCAACTTGGCTAACCGAGCAACAGCCACCGAAGCAGCTCCTTCAGATCCAGAAAGTTTCTGATGAACCGTTTGCAAAGTTTCGTGATTAAATTTTCTCTTCTCGATCCATGCCATCATCTCGGCATAAGTAGACAAAATCTTTAGATTATCTTGATAAACCGTCTGTAACTGAGTAATCTTCTTAGAAAAGTTGATACTATAAATCACAAAACAAACCCATAAGAGTCCAAACAGACTCCATGTTGCCCAACCGAGTAACACGAGAAGCAACATCAATACGTTAATCCCAAGTATTGCATTCGGAAGCCATCTATAAAAGCGCGACTGTCGAAACAACATCCTTGACTTCATCCAATAGTCCAATCGGCTCTGATCATCTGTTTTACTTTTGGACAATAATCCCAAGATTCGCAAATGCTGCCAGAACTTCCATTCTAAAGCTAACTCTCGAACTCCCTGCTGCCGTTTTACAATTTCCTCTTGATCCGTTAAGTGATGATTAAACCAAGAAGCCAGACACCGTTTACCAAAGAACGTCGATGTACGGTTGCTCGATTGGAACAATGAATTTTCGCCAAAAAGGTCCAAGTCGTACGAGTACACATGTTTGGGATCAACATATTCCTCTCCCGAATCGAATGCTGAAAATCGATACTCCATAGCCTCTAACTCCTGTTGATTAACCTCTATCTTCTTTTCAAGATATTCTTTTCTATGAAACAACCGGTTGTGCCATTTCATTAAGGCTAAAAAAGGGAGAAAAGTACTCACTCCGATTAAAGCCACAACTTCCCATCCTTGAGAAAAGAAGTGAATGACTCCAATCAATCCAAGTCCAAACAAAAACACACGTATCAAACTAATCCGATAAATCCGCTTCTTAACTCCAAACCACTCCGCTTGTGCGGCTTCAATATTCTTACGATAGATTTCCATCGGTTTTTTTTGCTGCATCATAAGCTATTACAATAAGAACAAGACCATAAAAGATTTCAAATTCCCCAACAAATGTACTATCTTTGTGGTACAGATCAGAGTGATCCGATAAAAAAACGAGAAAATGGCTGATAATTATTTAGAAAAGCAACTAGAAAAATATGCAGAACGAAAGGCTGCATGGGAAAAAACAAAAAAGCATGGCAAGAAGAAGCCAACAAATACTGAGCATAAAAACGATCAAACTTCCCAATCTAAGAAATAGATCGGGAAACGATCTTTAGACTCTTAGTTGTTCTAAGGTCTCTTCGAGCATTTGTTGTGTCAGAGGCATATTCAACACCCGATCACAATCACCTACAAAGGTTTCACCCGGTAAAACGACTTTAAGAATTGGCATTTTTCCTCCGGAACCATGAATCCCATCGATCAGTAGAAGAGTATCACCTCGATTAAAAGAAGCATCAATAAGGATTGCATCTACCTTAATGTTAATATACAACGTTAAGGCCTCTTCAAGCGTTTGTGCTACTTTCAAGACATACTGACGTCCAATAAAGTTTTTTAATAAGCGCAAAAATGAAGTATCAGTCGAAACAACTAAGATAGTTGGCAAATAAGAACACCCTATTATCGTTTCTTCCAATATTTTCTCCTCTTCATGAGGATGACAGTTCTGAATATCTTGCAAAGCATCTTCCATATTGGCAGAATACTCATGAATGAACCGTTGATAAACTTTATTTTCGCGTTTATATTTATTAAGAAGGTATTCTTTCTGTAAAAAGCGACGTTGTAGAGCCTTTTGAGTTGTAATATCGCGTACACAAACTAACAGATGCGGTTCACCTTTCCAGGAAATCAAGGTACCGTTAACCGCAACATCCACATCAATAACATTTAGGGATTCATCATAAAGCTTCATTTGAGTCTCGATATCACTAAAGTTACTCTCCGTGCGAAAGGCTTTAGTAACACTTTCCCGAACAACACATTTCGTACAATTTTGATGTTTGCCACACTCACCGGCATCACTTGCATTCCTACAACGAAGGATATTTCCCAAAACGATGGTTTCGGTTTTAGGTATTTGAGAATTAATGTCGTAATAATTAGTAAAAGTGACCTTAAAAGACGAATCTACCAAAAGAGCATAATAAGACACATTTTTAAAAATCAATCGATATAAATCCAACTCTTCGCCTATCGCATTAAAAGCATCCATATTATTAATCATTTAAATACCTATCAATAAATCCAAACTATCCAATCCATTCAATCAACGAGCATCAAACCAACACAAATCCATACTTCATTGAAATAGAGATTGGTTTCTGATCTTTATACCTTTGAATTCGCTCAATGGCTCGTTCCCCTTGTACAGCAACTTTATGATATAACTCCTCATAATTGTCGAAAAGCTGCCTATCATCAAACTCTTCCTGCTTTCTAAAACTAAAAGAAGTCAAAGCGTCCCAGCTTTGTGTTGCTTTCTCTGTCTCATCAACCACATACGCCCAGTCTGAATTGGGCATATGATCACAAGCTAACACATCCGGAGCTAATGACAACGCATGCTCGACAGCCTTAGCAGGGAATGGCATTTCATGAAGACAAAACTCGAATAAGACAACATCTGCTTGTTGTTGAAAATCTAAAAAATCGCCATAGATCAATTCATATTTATGAAACCATCCCTTCTCATCCACCCGTGTTTTGAGATGATCAAGAGCCACTCGATCCACATCAATCGCCCAAATTTTCTTAGCAAATCGAGCATATTCAATGAGTTGTCCACCCCCGGCACCTACCGAAAGGATCGTTTTATCTCTAAAATCGTAAAAGTCGTGTAAACGAGTAATCAGTTTATTTATATCACAAGCCATATATGCATAAAAATAGAATCAAATATCATTCATGGTTCACAGAACACTAGATTAAAAGGCGAATGATATTTCTTAATCCCAATATCTCTTACGACTACAAAGATATTAAATATTTAAAATAAGAATCAAATTTCGCTCATAACTCTTTCCTCTTGAGCAATTCGAACGCCCAAACAGGCAACATATATTGGGAAACCTATCAATAACGTATACCATGCATTACAAAGAAATGCTACTCCAATCAGTTCAGGGACAATATTTAAAAAATAATTGGGATGTTTGATGGTACGAAACAAAAAACTCCGGTCTATTCGATGATTCGGTGCAATATAAATCTTTACGGTCCACACATCACGCAGTTTATAAATGACATAAAACAACATGACATAAGCAAAAAACATAATACCAACGCCCCAATACGAGTACACATTAAACGAGATTTCTCCAGAATAGGCCTCATAAAGCGCAGAAAAATAATAAGCGATATGAACTAAAGTGAGCAACAGAGACACTTTTCTGCCATGCTGTACAGCCCCCTCCCTAATCAACCGTTTTTCGTTTTTAATAGAGATGCCCAATGAAATTAATCGAAGTAAAAAGAAACAAGCAAAAACAATAAAAATTAAATTCATAAAAATAAGTTTATAGTAAGTCATATTAAAATTAGTTGCAAATGTAACAAAAATACAAATAACCTTCAAAACTTCGCTTGGAGGACCAAGCACCACAATCTGATGATTTCCCATTTTAATGAGACTCTTCTTGAGGTAAATCAGTACGATAATAAACCTAAAAAGGTATTCAAAAAGAGGCGAGTGTCGGAATTTTAATGGCGTTTATTGGGCAGAATTTTTCTTCAGCATCCAACCAACAAAATTATCCATAAGCAAAAACGATAGCACTTGAACATAAAATTGAGCATAGTCCACCAAACTGGTACATCAACTGTTTCAGTACCCCGACTAGCGACGAAAAGACCGATCCCGCATCTTGAGATTTTCGCAAACTGCTTTGATTTTTTTATAATACAAAGCATTTCATGACAAAAGACTTCCTTTTGTTTTTTTCTTATTATTTTTGCTTTTATGAAAGTTGCCTCTCTTTTAAATCAGAAAAACAAACCTTAAGAAAACATGAAACGAAACATTCATTTATTACTATCATTTTTCATTCTGAGTCACACACTACTATCTCAGGCTCAAGAAATAAACATCAGAGAAGTTCAAAAACTAGTTCAACGTAATCATCCGGCATTGTCAACAAGATTACTCTTTAAGCCCATACCTAAAACCGATAAATGCGATGTTTTTGAACAAGAGATAAAAGGGAACAAACTGCTCATTAAAGGAAGCAGTAGTGTAGCACTAGTTCGCGGATATTATGATTTCATCCGTCAGAATGGTTATGGCATTTCCAGTTGGACAGGCAACAGATGTGATCTTCCTAAAAATTGGGAAAGCGGAACAACAAGAAAGGTTGTGTCACCCTACCAACATCACTACTATTTAAATGTCGTGACTTATGGCTATTCAATGCCTTATTGGAATTGGAACCGTTGGGAAAAAGAAATTGATTGGATGGCACTACACGGTATCGATATGCCTCTAGCTCTAGTGGCTAATGAAGCGATATCGGCACGCGTCTTCAAGAAATTGGGATTAAGTGACTCTGAAATAGCGAACTATTTTGTCGGACCGGCACATCTACCTTGGATGCGCATGGGAAATATAAGTAAGATAGACGGTCCAATGCCTAAAGAGTGGCATAAAGATCAGATTAAATTACAACATCAAATTTTAAACCGTATGCGTTCACTCGGGATGAAACCGATATGTCCGGGGTTTGCCGGTTTTGTACCGAAAGAAATGAAACGTATTTTCCCCAAAATAGAAATTATAGAAACGTCATGGGGAGGAGCTTTCCACAACTGGATGCTTTCGCCCAAAGAACCACTATTCCATGAAATAGGGAAAATGTTTATTCAAGAGTGGGAAAAAGAATTTGGCAAAAACGGTTATTATCTGGTAGACAGTTTTAATGAGTTGGAAATTCCCTTTCCGCCTAAAGACGACCCGAAACGATATGAACTATTGTCTGAGTATGGTGATGCCGTTTACCGATCCATAAAAGACGGCAATAAAGAGGCCGTCTGGATCATGCAAGGTTGGATGTTTGGGTATCAGCGGCACATTTGGGACTACAAAACATTAGAAGCCCTAGTTAGCCGTGTGCCCGATGAGAAGATGCTATTACTCGATCTAGCGGTCGACTATAACGAGTGCTTTTGGCACAATGGGACAAACTGGGACTTCTATAAAGGATATTATCACAAACCTTGGATCTATAGTTTCATTCCCAATATGGGTGGCAAATCCGGAATGACAGGCATACTCTCATTCTACGCCAACGCCCATCTAAAAGCCTTGCGATCAGAGAATAGAGGTCAGCTCATAGGTTATGGGATGGCTCCTGAAGGCATTGAAAATAACGAAGTCATCTACGAGTTGATTGCCGATGCAGGTTGGTCCCAAAAAGAAATAGACTTAAATGCCTGGTTAAAGAATTATTCCCTATCGCGATATGGCGATTACCCGCAAGAGTTGGATGATTTCTGGAAGAAAATGCAACAATCGGTTTATGGCTCCTTTACCGACCACCCACGTTACAATTGGCAATTCCGTCCCGGACTAGTTCGACAAGGCAGCATTAACGCAAATAAAGCGTTCTATGAAGGCATCGAACGATTGGCAGAAGCAGCCCACCGACTAAAAAAAAGCCCCTTATTTGTAGACGATTTCAGAGAATGGACGGTTGCCTATTTAGGCGGGAAAATAGAACTACTTTCTCAGCAAATCGAAGAAGCCTATCTTTATGGAGAAAAGAATCGTGCTTATCAGCTAGAAGAACAATTTATTGAACTGATGAAAGGAGCAGATCAATTATTGGCCACTCACCCGGTAAAAGACCTGGCGACTTGGCTCAACTACGCACGACAAAAAGGTTATCCATCGAAAGAACTTGCCGATTATTACGAACGCAATGCCCGAAGAATTGTAACCATATGGGGGCCACCGGTTGATGATTATGCCGCACGTATCTGGTCAGGACTCATTAGAGACTATTATCTCCCGCGTTGGGAACACTACTTTGAACAAAAACGTAGCGGAAAATCGTTCGATTTTGCGACTTGGGAAAGAAAGTGGGTCGAAGAGCAAAAAGGACTGAGTTCGGTCAACATTCCATCCGACTGGGTCGACCGAGCCATTGAACTTATCGATAAAGCGAAATCCATCCATATCAATTCAAGAACCAACGAAACAGTTATTGGAGGATGGACCAGTTCAGACTTCACCCAAGGGTTCTCAAGAAAGACCGTAAACGTCGCTTTGAAAGACCTGATCAAAGCTAAAGGTCTCAAGTTCTCCATGTTAAAATCAGGAGCAACCATAACCGTCGATAAAGTAGAGCTTCAACTCGATGGTGAAAAGCTCTCTCTATCGGAAAGCGCACGAATTTTAAACAAAGAGCTTGCCTTTAAAGTCGAAATACCTAACCATTGTACCGGAAATAACCGCTCTGAGTTGTCCTTTGAACTCTATACCGACGATAAAGAAATCAGTGGAGGTAAAATAAGTTTGATCACCCAATAAATCACTTCAAAACCACACTGCAATTAACCTAAAACATCCGTACATTTTTTGGTTATCACAGCCAAATTAATTATCTTTATGGGACGATTTGTTGAGCCCTCGAAAGTGGGCTCTTCAGCCCTCGTTCGAGGGCTCATGGGTTTTCGTTCGAGGGCCGAAGAGCCTTCGAACGAGGGCTCAACTCCGTAGCCTTTCTCAACGGTTAGTGCCAGTCACCTATTCTTTACACCTGCCGCAAAAAGACTTAAAGAAAACGTATCAGGAAATTTTTCAACGTTTAATTTTTAAATCATAACTTATGGCAGCAGAATATGAATTCAGAGAAATGCCCTCAAAAATGGGAGAGAAAAAAGAAAAACGCCTTTTCCCACGTGTGGTATCGAAAGGAACCATCTCAAACAAACAAATCATTCGTGAGATTTCAGAAGCGTCAACCTTTACCCCGGCCGATCTTGAAGGGATGCTGAAGGCTTTTGAAGACAAAATTACCTTTTATTTAGAAGAAGGATATCATGTTGAATTCGGACACATCGGTTTCTTCTCCACCTCCCTAACCTCGCGTCCGATCACTAATCCCAAAGAGATTCGTTCTCCGTCGATCACATTCAATAAAGTCAAGTTCCGTCCCACGTCCGACTTTCAACGAAAATCCGGCCCGATCATTGTGGAACGCGCCCGGAACGGTTCACGACACTCATCGGTACTTTCAGAAGCCGAACGCCAAAGTCGCATGTTCAGCTTCCTGCAAACCCATCCCTTTATGACGCGCGCAGATTACTCATCGATCACCGGATTACTCAAGAATAAATCGTTGGCCGATCTGAATCGTTACATCAACGAAGGGCTCATCGATTATAAAGGATATGGATGCCACAAAGTCTATGTTCGTGTAACAGCCAATAGGATCAAATAGAATCATCAATAACGATGGATAGTGTGGGATGAAGATTATAAAAGGACATCCCACACTTACAATAAATCACTGATTATCTTTCAGAAAGAGTTTGCCGGTAAAAAAAGAATATTATCTTTGTTAGATTATCAAAACGCCACTTCAACGAAAGTAAAACGTCATGAACAAACAAACAATTTCAGAAACGATTATTGCTTTAGAAAAGACAGCCATGCAAGCGTGGCTTAACGGCAATCCTTCTCCTTTTTTAAATCTTTATTCGAAAGATTTCTCTTATTTCGATCCATCTCAAGAATTTCGTCTAGATGGTTGGGAAAAGATAAAAGAGTTATATGAAAGTATGAAGGGAACAACAAGAGTCGATAAATTCGAAATGATAAACCCTAACGTACAAGTATCAGACTCTATGGCGGTTCTTTCTTATAATCTACATATTTACCTAGGTCAAACCATCTGGAAAGAGAATTGCACAGAAGTGTATCGATTGGAAGATAACAGATGGAGAATTATCCACAGTCATATTTCGCCAACTCAACCAAAGTTATAGCCTGACTATACTTTTATCTTTTTTAGAATCTAAAGTATATCACATAAAACCTAACGAAGATTGGTTTTCTAAATAACCAATCGTAACCTCAACAGCTAAAGCTTAACCTTTCTCCTTTTATTCAAAAGATTACCTTCATCCTTTATCTCTCAAAACAAAAAAACTATAAATTGTTTGCATAAAAACTGCATATTATTTACCTTTGCAGCGCAAATCAAAAAACAATTGCTTCTCACCATGCAACAGATATTAAAACATAAACGTAGTCGATTGGCGCATTTAGCAGTAAAGCGTCATGCGATCTGTATGCAGTGGTTCAGTGGATTTACCTCCGTTTAACTTCGAGGTCACTCTTTCAACATTTCAACTTTAATTTTTATTAAAACCGATCCAGCATCATCTATTCATGCAGGATAGGCTATTGTTTTACTATTTTCTAATCAAATAGCAATGAACGTTTATAAGCAACATATCAACAAACTTCTTAAAATAGGAGTACCCATCATGATTGGACAAGCCGGAGCCATCATACTCAGCTTTGCCGACAACATCATGGTAGGACGTTATGGAATCCAAGAACTTGCAGCATCGGCTTTTGCAAATAATATCATCAATCTATTCATCTTTATCAGCATAGGCTTCTCATGCGGACTGACTCCGATTATTGGAGAGCTATTCGGCAAAAAAGATCAAAAAAGCATCGGACAGGCTGTAAAAAACAGCCTATATATCAATTTGCTATTAGCCGTACTCTTACTCCTCGTAATGGGGATCATCTATTTCCAAATCGACCGTTTTGGACAACCGGAAGAGTTATTACCCTTGATCCGTCCATATTTTATTACTGTAGCCATTTCTACCCTTTTTGTAATGATGTTCAATACTTTAAAACAGTTCACCGATGGAATCTGTCAGCCTAAAGTATCAACCATTATTCTGATAACTGGTAATCTACTTAATATTATCGGCAACTACGGACTGATCTATGGTAAATTAGGATGTCCCGAGTTAGGATTATTCGGTGCCGGATTAAGTACATTAATCTCACGCGTATTGATGGTGATTATTTTCTACGCTTATCTCCGCCATGCTTCAAAATTCAAAGTATATGTTGAAGCATTCAAAACCTCGAAGCTTAATCCCGATTGTCAAAAGAAACTTTTCCATATCGGCTACCCGTTAGCCGCACAGATGGGCATGGAAAGCGCCGCTTTTGCACTAAGTGCTGTCATGGTCGGATGGTTAGGAACCACCGCACTGGCAGGGCATCAGGTGACTATGACCATCTCACAGATCTGTTTTATGCTCTACACAGGTATGGGATCGGCTATAACGATTCTTGTCAGTAATGCACATGGACAAGGCGATAGGATTAATGTACGACGTTTAGCATACACGGGGTATGGGCTCATCTTCGGTTTATCCATCGTCACCTGCGGACTAATTTACCTTTTTGAGAGTCCAATCATCCATCTATTCACCTCATCGGAAGAAGTCGCTGATTTAGTGACGATGTTACTCATTCCTATGGGGATCTTTCAACTAGGCGATGGTATACAGATCGCTTTTTCAAACAGTTTACGTGGAATACAAGATGTCAAACCAATTATGTGGATTGCCTTGTTTAGCTATTTCGTGGTATCACTACCGGCTAGTTATTTCTTTGGATTTTATCTCCATTGGGGAGTATCGGGTATTTGGTATGGATTCCCATTGGGACTGACTACTGCAGGCATCTTCTTCTATATAAGATTCAAACGACAGATCGCAACGGAAAACGAAAGTTGTGAAACCGAATCGGTCACACTTCAGAAAACCATTCATGTTTAAGCTTAAAGAATAACGCACACTTAACTCAATAACCTGTTAACGTGTGCGTTAATGCATTCTTACTAGATATTACGTTCAAACGTAATCTCCCCGACACCAAATCGCAACATCCTTTCTTGATCTTTGCAGCGTAATAAAAAAATAGTTTTATGAAAAGATGTTTAATTCTAACAATGGTCTTATTGGTAACAGGGATAACAATGAGTATAGCAAAACCTGCTCCGGATAAAGACAAATCAGCACGCAAAGTACACACCGAAAATTCTGTGATAGAGACAGAATCCTGGGAATTCTATTCAATCATTACGCCACCAACAATCGAAGAGTTATCGTCCGAGAACAATTACTATTTTGGACGTACGGCAGGTTGCCTATACAATACCTTCTTAAAACTCTATGTCGCTAAGGAAGAGGTGGTCCCCGGAGACCCCAGACGACGGAATATTATCCGGAAACCAACCATCTATAAAACAGTTCGCCTCATCGAGAAACAACTCAAGAAAGAAGTCAAAGCTCATAAGATCGATAAAGATCAAGCCACGATTCGCTTTGAGGAAGTACTTAAAAAGGCTATTTCAGCTTTCGACTCTGAAACCGAATCTTTTGAGAAAGCCTTAACTAATTGTGACAGAAAACTTTCCAATCTCTATGCAGTATTCGACAAAGTTAAACTGATCGAAATCTAATCGCCTAGAGACTTCATTCATTTCAAACCTATTTAACGACAAAGCAAGGATGAGAAAACAACTTTCATCCCTAGGCTTGTCATGCTCAAACACTAATACACTTTTAAATTATGAACCGTAGATTTTATCTATCCTTTCTCAGTATGATTCTCTGTGCATCATGGAGTATTGCACAAACCATTAAAGTCACCGGAATCGTTACAGACAAAATGGGACCGATCATTGGAGCCAGCATCAAAGCTAAAGCAAGTAATCACGGCACCATAACCGATATAAATGGAAAATACAGTATAGATGTGCCTCAAAACACTCTTCTGGTCTTTTCATACATTGGGTACAATACCGTCGAACGATCAGTTGGAAATCAAACGACCATCAACGTAGAACTATCGGATAACGTACAAGCTATCGACGAAGTGGTGGTTACCGCTATCGGAATCAAGCAGCAAAAAAAGAAAATTGGTTATACCACCCAACAAGTCAACAGTGAAACACTAAACGCTACCCCAAGCTTAAATGTGGGATCGGCCTTATCGGGACAAGTAGCCGGATTATTAGTCGCCAACCCCACCGGTATTTTTCAAGCTCCTAGTTTTAAACTACGTGGCAACACCCCACTTATTGTACTCGACGGTATACCGGTTGAAACTGATTTCTACGATCTATCAAGCGATAATATCGAAAATATTAATGTCTTGAAGGGAACAGCCGCTTCTGCATTATATGGCTCGAGAGGGAAAAATGGGGCGATATTGATTTCGACCAAATCGGCCAAAAAAGACGGGATAGAAATCAACTTCTCTAGCCATACGATGATGACTGCCGGCTTCACTGTATTACCGGAAACACAAAGTCAATACGGTAGCGGTTCGAATGGGAAATATGAATTCTGGGACGGAGCCGACGGAGGGATATCGGACGGCGACATGACTTGGGGACCTAAACTGAATACGGGACTGAAAATTGCACAATGGAATAGTCCGATTCGAGATAAGGTAACCGGAAAAGAAATTCCATGGTGGGGCGATGTTAAAGGCACTCAATATGATGACAAATCTCGCTACGAACGTGTCCCTATCGACTGGGTCTCACACGACAACCTAAATGATTTTCTAGAAACAGGTCTTGTCACAAACAACACGATTTCTGTGGCTTACAAGGGACAAAAAGCCCGTTATTTCGTCAACGGTCAATATGCTTACCAGAAGGGGCAAGTACCCTCAACACGCATGCATACGGGAGGGCTAAACTTTAACTCCACATTCGACTTGGCACAAAACCTACAATTAGATGCCAATTTATCTTATAACAAAGTCGTTGCTCCAAGTTATCCACGTTATGGATATGGGCCAAGGAATCACATGTATACCATTGTCGTATGGATGGGAGACGATGTGAATGGGAAAGAGCTACAAAAGCATCCGTATGTCCCCGGACAAGAAGGCTATCGTCAAGCGAACTATAACTACGCTTGGTATAACAATCCGTATTTCGCCGCAGAAGAACTCCAACAATCGGAAGATCGGGATGTTGTCGATGGGCAGCTACGTTTAAACTATCAGATCTGGCCTAACCTAAACCTACAAGGCCGATCGGCTATCCGACAAAAGAATACGCTTCAAGAGATGAAGGTGCCTAAAACGTATATGAACTACGGCGACTCACGAGAAGGAGATTATAAAGTATGGAATAGTCGTCAAACGAATGTTGATGCAGACCTTTTGGCCACATACACACACGACTTACCAGCCAATATTTTATTCACCATCAATGCAGGAACATCTCTCTTCTACCGCACCTACCGTCAAGAATATCAGTCAACCGACGGATTGATCGTTCCTTTTGTATACAGTATTAAAAACACTCAAGGTCCGGCCATCACTGACGCCAACCGTAATGAGAAATCGATTCGCAGTATATATGGCTCTATCAATATAGATTTTGATAAATATGCCTTTTTAACCCTAACCGGACGTAACGATTGGTCGTCGACGTTAGCCAAAGGAAATAATTCTTATTTCTATCCATCGGTTGCCCTAAGTACCATGGTTTCAGAATATATCAAACTTCCTAAATTTATCGATTACTTAAAGGCTTATGGCTCGTGGGCGGTTGTCTCAAGCGATTTAGATCCTTATCAGATCGTATCAACTTACAATAAAGGAAATAATTACGGTTCAAATCCATCTGTTAACTACCCTTCTGCGTTACTAAACTATCAAATCAAACCACAAAAAACGACGTCTTATGAAATCGGTTTATCGACAGCCATTTTACGCAACCGACTGTCATTCGACTTGACCTATTATCGTACAATCGACGAGAATCAAATCATCGATCTCAATATTTCAGAAGCTTCCGGTTTCTCTAAACGAAAAGTTAACGGAAATCGCTATACCACGAATGGCTGGGAAATTATGGCTAATGTGCAAGCGGTTAAACAAAAAGAATGGGGATGGGACTTCACCTTGAATTGGAGTCGTTCGGTAAGAAAGCTCACCGATATTTACGGTGAGATGACAAAATTTGGCGACTTAAAAGTTGGCGATCGAGCGGATTCCTTTTATGGAACGCAATGGGAAAAGAGTGCCAACGGTAGGGTTATACTCGATGCCAACGGTATGCCCACGAAAGATCCATTCAGTCGTTATATCGGTCACTACGAACCAGATTTTAGAATGGGATTACAAAACATCATACGTTATAAGGATTTCACATTAGCTATTGATCTGGATGGGGCTTATAAAGGAGTTATCGCTTCTACTTTAACTCAAAAACTATGGTGGGGCGGACGACATCCCCAATCGGTTAAGTATCGCGATGAACAATATCTTGAAGGCAAACCGGTATATATCCCTGAGGGTGTAGTCATCACCGGCGGTGAAGTTAAACGTGATATTAATGGCCATATTATTTCTGACTCTCGTACATATAAAGAAAATACAACAAAAGTCGATTGGCAACAATGGTGTCAGAATTATCCATACCGCGCTTATGTCACCACACAAGAAAACAGTCAGTTTGCCAATGTCTTCGATCGTACCTATATCAAATTAAGACGAATCGCACTGACCTACAATTTCAAGAAGATCTTACCCAAACATGGCCCAATAAAAGAATTATCCGCCACTCTTTTTGCCAATAATGTTGCCATTTGGAAAAAGGTGCCTTATGTCGATCCCGACTATACAGGCGATAGCAATGACGGAGGAGCAAATGATCCAACTGCACGCTATATCGGCATCGGTATGAATGTTAAGTTTTAAACACCATCACGACATTAAAAAAATTGAGTAAAATGAAAAAAATAATGGTCTTTATCCTGAGTGTTCTACTCTTTTTCTCATGTAGTAACCTCGAAGAGATGAATCTCGATCCCAACAATCCGACTCAGACCCATCCTAAACTATTGCTAACCCAATTGTGTATGAAAGCCTTCACACGAGGAAACAGCGCGATGTATGCCACCAAGATGGTCATACAAGCTGATGGAGAAAACGAAGGACAATATTACAAATGGTCGCGTGGTAGTTTCGATCCATATAATGATCTACGTAATGTGCAAAAAATGTATGAAGAAGCGGAACGCATTAATGATCCCACCTATATGGCACTAGCCAAATTTTTTCGGGCTTACTATTTTTATGAATTAACACTACGGTTTGGAGATATTCCTTATAGCGAAGCCCTAAAAGGTGAATCGGAAGCTGTATATGCCCCAACATACGATGCTCAAGAAGCTGTCTTTGAAGGCCTGTTGAATGAATTGAAAGAGGCAAACAAACTCCTAACAGATAATGAGACGATCATTGGAGGCGATATTATTTATCAGGGTAATAGTTTTAAATGGCGCAAACTGATCAATTCGTTCCGCTTAAAAGTTTTAATGACCTTATCGAACCAGTCGACTGTCGGTCAACTTAATATTTCCTCTGAGTTCAACTCTATAGCTTCCAGTCAACCTTTGATGGAGAGTTTAGCAGACAATGGGCAATTGGTTTATCTCGATCAACAAGGCAACCGTTACCCTCAATTCAATGCGCAATGGTCGGGCTATTATATGGACGACACGTTCATTCAACGCTTACGCGAGCGCCAAGACCCCCGATTATTTATTTTCAGTGCTCAAACCAATCAAGCAAGAACCGAAGGTAAAGCCATTGATGATTTCACTTCATACGAAGGAGGCGATCCGGCTGCTCCTTATAGCGATGCCATCATAAAGGTAAGCCAAGGTACGATCTCACCAATCAACGATCGATACCGAATCGATCCGATCGTTGAACCAACCATGCTGATGGGCTATGCGGAACTTCAACAAATCTTAGCAGAAGGGGTCGTCAGAGGTTGGATTAATGGTCATGCTAAAACCTATTATGAAAACGGGATTCGGGCTTCTTTCAAATTCTTCGAGACTTACGCAAAAAAACAAGCACAATATTTGAATGAATCAGCACTAAATTCCTATCTTCAAGGAGTGTTAGTTGATTTAGACCAAGCAACAACCGCTAAACAAAAAATAGAATACATCATCATGCAGAAATATTTAGTAAACTTTTACCAGGGGAATTGGGATTCATATTACGAACAATTGCGGACGAACTATCCGGAATTCCGACGTCCGGTCGGCACGAATATTCCTAAACGTTGGATGTATCCGCAAAGCGAATATAACGTCAATGGTGATCATGTAAAAGAAGCACTCAACAGACAATTTGGTGTAGAAACCGAAAACACGCACCAAACTCCTTGGTGGATACAAACCTCAAAATAATAAACAAAAAGAACAATCATGAAAAAACTTCTCTTATGCCTCTGTTTAATCGCAACAGGATGGAATCTAAAAGCCCAAAATGCGCCCGATAAAGTTTATTTCAACCCAAACCAAACCTTTAAAATTGCTCAGTTTACAGACATGCACCTCGCACAAGATCAAGCTAAGAATCAAGTTGTAAAAGATTTGATTAAAGAAGTGCTAGAGACAGAACATCCCAATCTGGTGGTATTCACCGGAGATAATACCACAATGAACGAAGTGGAACAAGGATGGAGTGAAATCGCGCAAATACTTGCTAATCATCAAACACCATGGACAGCAATTTTAGGAAATCACGACGATGAGTATGCTGTAAAACGTCATGACATTATTGAAATTATCCGTCGTCAATCCTACTGCATCCTTAAAGATGTCGCTGAAGGAATTGCAGGTGAAGGTAATCATATCGTACGGATCTATAACTCTACCGATCCGACAAAAGTCTCGTCGGTGCTCTATTGCCTAGACTCAAACTCATACTCTAGGATTAAAGGCATAGACGGATACGGATGGTTCGATCGTTCACAAATCAATTGGTATGTTAGTGAAAGTAAGAAACTAACCCAACAAAATAATGGGACTCCGTTGCCGGCATTAGCTTTCTTCCACATTCCGTTACCGGAACATGCTCAAGGATGGGCATCAATGGATAGTAAACGTTACGGAACAAAAGACGAAAACGAATGTTCCGGAAAGCTTAACAGCGGACTGTTCACCAATATGGTTGAATGTGGTGACGTGATGGGGATTTTCGTCGGACACGACCACGTTAACGACTATATTACCACTCTTTACCATATTGCGCTAGGATATGGACGTGCTTCCGGAGGAAAAAATACTTATGGTGATAAGCTACCCGGAAGTCGGATCTTTGTCTTAAAAGAAGGAGAACGAACATTTGATACCTGGATCTACGAGAAAGGAAAAAAGAAACGTCCTGACGTTGTTAGTTATCCAACATCCTTCTTAAAAAAGAAATAGCAGTGTAGGCTGTTGTCTTTAATCTTTTCTATCGTTTTTAATCATAAAGAGCCACCATTCAGATTGTGGCTCTTTATTTTATCTTTGAACTTCAAGAAGTATCATCTAATCAAAATCATTGCATGATAGCCATACTTCAAGAAATTCCTCTTATTTTTGTACCCGAATTAAATTCTATAAACATGAAGTATTTAACCTTGCATGCTACAAGAGCTATTCGCTTTCGTCGTTTCGACCGCAAAGGATATGCAATTTTCAGAAGCATGCACAAAATCGTCAACATCGGCATGGTAGCGACGGCCACTCTCCTTTTTGCACTGAACGATTCTGCTCAGGCACAGGTGAAGGCTCAGCCCAAGCATCCTGTCGAAAACGGATCGGTTGAATTGGAAGAAGTAGAGGTCACAGCCTCACGCTCGGCCATGCCTATCAACAGAGCCGCAAAGATTGTGACGGTACTCACTGCCCGTGATATCGCGGCGGCGCCCGTCACCAGTATCCAAGATCTACTAGAGTATGCCACAGGCGTTGATGTCCGTCAACGAGGCGAAGGAGGAACACAATCCGATATCTCTATCCGAGGAGGAACCTTCGACCAAATAGCCGTCTTACTCAACGGCGTCAATCTATCCAATCCACAAACCGGGCATTATAGTTTCGACTTACCCGTCAATCTTTCCGATATCGAACGGATCGAAATCATTTCCGGACCCTCTTCCCGTATTTTCGGAGCAAGTGCTTTTGCCGGTGCCATCAATATCATTACAAAAACCGGACAAGAGAACCGTGTGACCGCCGAAGCTTATGCAGCCAAACACCAAACTTGGAAACTGGAGTCCGGCATCAATCATACCACTTCTCATTTCGATCAACGCTTATCGGCCGGCTATCAGTCATCGGGCGGCTATACTGATAATACCGATTATAAGATTCTCAACCTATTTTGGCAATCGGAACTTCGTACCGAAGAAGCTAAGTTTAATTTCCAAGCCGGATACAATGACAAGGGATATGGAGCAAATAGCTTTTACACCGCTGCTTATCCGAATCAATACGATCACACCCGACGTCTTTTCGCTTCGGTCGGCGCAGAAACACACGGGAAAATACGATTCACTCCAAAAGTGTATTGGACCCGTCATTTCGACCGTTTCGAACTGTTCAGAAGTGAACCGGCCAGTTGGTACAAAGGGCACAACTATCACGAAACTCAAGTCTTCGGGGCCAATCTGAATGCGACCGCCGATTGGAGTCTAGGCCGTACCTCTGCCGGTGTAGAATTTCGCAATGAAGGTGTTAGGAGTAATGTTTTGGGGCACCCACTCGACGAGCCGATAGAAGTTCCTTTTGAGAAAGGCAACTATTATACAAAAAGTGATAACCGCACAAACATCAGTTACTTCCTCGAACATCAAATAGAAGTCAGCCGGTTGATTGTGTCGTTAGGTGTCTTAGCGAACTATAACACAGCGCTGAATAACGACCTCAGCTATTATCCCGGCATTGATGTCAGTTACCGCCTGACCCCCCAGCTTCGTTTATACGGTAGTTGGAACAAAGCTCTACGAATGCCCACCTTTACCGATTTATATTACGAAAGCAAGACTAATAAAGGGAATCCTCATCTCAGACCGGAAAAGAGTGAAGCTTTTGAAATGGGAGTAAAGTATGATGCTCCGGCATTGAAAGCTCACTTAGCAGGATTCTATCACAAAGGGAAAGATATGATCGACTGGGTTAAACTTAATCCGGATGATTTATGGGAGAGCCAAAACCTCACTCAACTCGATAATGTAGGATTGGAAAGCAACATCACGTTCTTGCCGCGTCAATGTTTTAGCCCCCATTTCTTCATTCAAAAAGTAGAACTTGGGTACGCTTATATTCATCAAAAAAAGGATAGTAAAGGTTATTTGTCGAACTACGCGCTCAACTACTTAAAACACAAGTTTACAGGACAGATCACTCACTCCCTGTTCAAAGGTATGAGTGCAACTTGGTATACTCGTTGGCAAGATCGTGCCGGGGCTTATATTAAATATGAGAACTTAAAACCGACACATAGCGAAGATTATGCTCCGTACTGTTTGGTTGATCTCAAACTCAACTGGCAACATAAAAATTGGGTGGTCTACACTGAAATGAATAATCTATTCAATAGTACTTACTACGATTTAGGGAATATTCCTCAACCGGGTTTCGGATTAAAAGTCGGATGTCGATATACCTTTAGCTATTGATTGTAAACCTTTCAAAAAGGTCGTAATCTCATAATGCGGTACATAGAGATAAAAATATCTATGTACCGCATTACCATTTAAGAACATCATCTCTAATTCAAAAATGTTCTTCCATCCCAATTTAAAGGATCATGTATTTCTACTTACGAAAGCCTCATCAACGAAGCTTAAAAGTCACCAGAACAGCCTTATGATCTGTTGGCCAAACATTTAATGGCTTTAAGAATCGGTCCTGTGTGTGTTCTTTCAACCGCTGACTCTTCACAATAGAACGATCTGGCCCAAAAATGACTGCTTTTCGAGCTTCAATATTCTTTCCACGATAGAAAATGAAGTCAATACGTTCACGTTCATCCGATTTAGGAGCCCAAGTCAGCTTTCCAACTTTCATCAACGAATTATCCGATGGATAAGTGAAACCCGGATGAGTCAACGGATTAGGATAGACCTTGCGGTAAGCATCGACAAATCCCGAATTTTCCAACAACGTCGTCACTGACCAAGGAACAACAAAGCCATTATGATCGTAAAGATCCTTATTTTCTTCTAACCAATCCCGATGAGAAGGTTCATTGAAATCACCTCCTAAGATCACATTATATCCTTTTGCAACGGCTTGCTGGGCATCATCAATAAAGAGACGAATAGCATCATCACGCAGTGAAGCAACATTCAATTGTAATATCTCATCAACAGACTGTGGCAAGGCCGTCTCTTTCCAAGTGATTCCATCATAGCCACGCACATTGTAATAGGCACAATTCTGATAGTCAAGATGAGCGGTATAAACCGCAATGGGATGTCCTCCAACCAAAGTCGTTAACTTATAAATCGTTCCATGATCACCTTTATGAGGAAAAACAGTCAGACTATCGGTCAATGGATATTTACTTAATAGCCCAGAATCGTATGAATAAAAAGAATAATAAGTGAGCCCTTTCGCTTGAAGTGATTGGATAATACGATCATTAAAGCGCGTTTTATTATAGTTACGCACCTCGCTAAAAGTAACAAAATCAGGCTTTAATCGCACAATTTCATTTACTATGGCATCATATCCACCAGGAACAACAGTACCTTCCTGCCAGATATTCCATTGCAATACAGTAAGTTCATTTTTCCCTTTGGCACTTAGATTAAGGCCAATAAATAAGAATGCAAAAATAAAAAAGTTCTTCATCATGATCTAAAATAGTTTTAAAGGTCGATATTCTATGTTTGTTTTCGAAGAGCAAATATAAATAATATCTATCATTTTCTCTACCTTTGCAGTTATAAACAATAGTTATGGTCCACTACTTTCAAACCCCAGTCTCACCTCTGGATTTACCTGAAAAGTTCACTTATCCTTTTCACTATACTCCACATCCTCTTTGCATTAGGGCCTCAGAGGAAGTTAAACAGTATATTTCTACTCGTCCGGAATGGACGACTGAACTTTTAAAAGGTAAAATGTTTGGAGTCTTAATCATAGAAACACCACAAAAAGAGATTGGATTTCTTGCGGCATTCTCAGGACATTTAGATGGAACCAATACTCATGACTATTTTGTACCGCCAGTCTACGATCTACTCAAACCGGAAGGTTTTTTCAAACTTGAAGAGGAGCAAATCAGTCTCATCAATCAAAACATTCATCAACTAGAAACAGCCCCAGATCTCATCAGACAAAAACAGCAACTCTGCGATAATCAAAGTACATTCAAGGAAATGATGGATCAGCTTAAAGAACAATCGAAGCAAGCAAAGAAAAACAGAGACGAACAGCGTAAAACGGGACTCACAGACTCGGAAGAAAGCTTTTTAATCCGAGAAAGTCAATTTCTAAAAGCAGAACAAAAGCGTACAGAAAGGTTTTGGAAAGAACGCATTCAAGCTCAAATAGATCAGATAGCCGAACAGACAGCCATCATCAGCAAACTTAAACTTGAACGTAAACAACGTTCATTTGCTCTTCAACAACGTTTGTTTTCGCAATTTCGTTTTCTCAATGCTAGAGGCGATAGAAATGACCTTTGCGCCATATTTGAACAAACGGTTCAGAAGACTCCGCCCTCTGGTGCCGGAGAGTGCGCTGCTCCCAAATTACTTCAATATGCTTACGAGAACGAACTTAGGCCAATCGCTATGGCAGAATTTTGGTGGGGCAATTCACCTAAAACAGAAATTAGGAAACATGGGATCTATTACCCTTCCTGCCAAGGAAAATGTGGACCGATCTTAGGGCACATGCTACAAGGATTAGATGTAGAAGATAATCCTCTATCACGCATCTCGACTAAAGAAGTCGACTTGGAAATAGTCTACGAGGATGAATGGATCGTCATTTTAAACAAACCGGCCGGACTTCTCTCCGTTCCCGGAAAATCGGCTCACTTACCCTCAGCACTAGAATTTCTACAAACACGTTATCCGGATGCCACAGGCCCTCTTTTAGTTCACCGGCTCGACATGGCAACCTCCGGATTACTTTTAGCAGCCAAAAGCAAAGAGGTACACCAGAAACTACAAGCGCAATTTAAGAACCGAACCATTAAAAAAAGATATGTTGCCTTACTTGATGGGGTAATCGCTCAACAAGAAGGGACTATTACTCTCCCTTTGTCCTCAGATCCACTCAACCGACCTAGACAAATCGTTGACAAGGAACAAGGAAAACCTGCGATCACTAAGTACCAGGTTTTAGATCGTTTAAACGGAAAGACTAGAGTCTTATTTCAACCCTTGACAGGACGCACACACCAACTTCGAGTACACGCTGCTCATCAAGAAGGACTCTATTGTCCGATCATCGGTGATGAACTTTATGGAGAAAAGGGCGAACGTCTATTTCTCCATGCCGAAAGTCTGAGCTTTATCCACCCCATCACTCAAGAAAGAATAAACGTTGAAAAAAAGGCTGATTTTTAACTCTTCCATTAATGACTTTTCCAGAATCCGGGATAGAAAAGTAGTAAAACGCTAAAAAGTTCCAGACGGCCGATTAGCATTAAAAACGAAAGAACCCATTTGGCTGCATCTGGAAGCAGATTCCAAGAATAAGCGGGGCCACAGGCTCCAACACCCGGGCCAACGTTACCCATACACGAAAAGACCGTACTAATCGATTCAGCGAATCCGACCCCTAAGAAGAGAAGAACAGTCCAACCAATGAAAGCAATAATCAAGTAAAAGCCAAAGAATAACAAAACCGTATTAACAATTGATGGAGAAACAGTTTGCTGATTTACTCGAATAGGGAGAACCGCATTAGGATGGATCAAATGCTTAAACTCATTACGTACAGAACGATAAACAATCAATAAACGCATGTTTTTAACTCCACCACTTGTTGACCCTGTACATCCTCCTGAAATCATCGCAATGAATAAAAGCAACCAAGTGAATGGAGGCCAAAAATTAAAATCATCGGTCGCAAATCCACACGACGTATGAGCTGTAGCAACTTGGAAAAGAGATTTACGAAAAGCAAGTTCCCAACCATAATGGTTCTTAAACACCAAGGCAACGGTAATAATACCTGTTAGCAAGAATAATGAACCTAGAAACCAACGCAATTCCTCATCTTTAAAGAAGCGTCCGAATTTCCCCTTCAAACACATTAGAAATAGAGAAAAATTCATTCCGGACAAAATCATAAATGACGCCACAACATATTCTATAAAGGGTGAGTTCCAATACGATATACTCGCTTGCTTAGTAGAATAACCACCGGTTGCAGTTGTTGTGAAAGAATGACAAACAGCATCAAACAAATTCATTCCTCCCAATAGGAGTAATACAGTCTCAGAAATGGTTAGAATAAGGTAAATACTCCACAACCATTTAGCCATCACATTAATTTTGGGATGAGTACGATCGTGAGTAACACCAGTAGATTCAGCAGAAAAAAGCTGTACCCCTCCACTCGTGAATATCGGAAGAATAGCGATCGTAAAGAATACAATACCAAGCCCACCGATCCACTGAGTCAGTGATCGCCAAAAAAGCATACCATGGGAAAGAGATTCAATATCATCAAGAATCGTGGCCCCCGTTGTAGTAAACCCCGACATTGTTTCAAAAAAAGCATTAGTTATGGTGTCAATGCTCCCGCTAAAATAAAAAGGTAACATCCCAAATAGAGTAAAAAAAAGCCAGGATAGACTCACCACACAGTAGCCGTCGCGCCGGCTCATTTTATTCTCTGCACCACGTCCATAAAGTAATAAAAGCCCACCAAATACGACATTGATAGCACTAGTGTATAGAAAATAAATATAATCACTCTCGTTATAGTAGACAGAAATGCCAGAACAAGCTAGAAACATTCCCGTTTCAATGAAAAGCAAAATGCCCAACACCCTTCCGATCATTTTCTTATTGATCATACTATTAGATACAGAACGATTATATGGCTGATTGCCCGATAAATATTCACTCATACGTTTATATGCAAGAACTAAATACCAAAATTAGGGCAAATTTAACTAATCCCTTTGTGATTATCGTCAATTCAAGCTTTTTTTTTCAACAAGCAAGGATAAAGTGCAGCGACATACGGTTCATAAAACGAATATTAAAAAATATGATGTATCTTTGTAAAAAAGACATCAATGCATTCACAGCTATGAAAAGAGCAATCATTATAGGAGCAACATCAGGAATAGGTCAAGAGGTTGCACGTTTATTAGTAAATTCCGGATGGCATATTGGCATTGCCGGAAGAAGAGTAGAACGTCTTAAAGCTTTTCAGAAGGAATTTCCAGACCGCATAGAAATAGAAGCGATTGATGTTACTGAAGAAAAATCTGAAGAAAAATTCCATGCCCTCATTGAACGTTTGGGAGGAATGGATCTTTTCTTACTCAGTTCGGGCATAGGCTTTCAGAATAAGAATCTCATAGCCGACATCGAACTTTCAACCATTCAGACCAATGCCCTCGGTTTTACACGGATGACAACAGTAGCTTTCAATTTTTTCAAGGCTCAGCATCATGGACATTTAGCCATTATCAGTTCTGTAGCCGGCACTAAAGGTTTAGGAATTGCGCCAGCCTATTCTGCAACCAAACGATTTCAGAATATTTATATCGATGCCTTAGAACAATTGGCTCATTTAGAAAAACTCAACATCCAATTTACCGATATCCGTCCCGGATTTGTGGCAACCGATTTATTAAATGATGGGAAACAATATCCGTTGTTGATGGATAAAAAATCCGTTGCTAAAAAAGTACTGAAAGCTATCGATCAAAAAAGACGGGTCATTGTTATTGACTATAGGTATCAACTTATTGTGTTCTTTTGGAGAATGCTTCCACAGTTTATTTGGAAGAGAATGCCCATCAAAACCAAAGGTTAATTCATAAAAATAAAATCTATTATCCGGTTCAACTCATTAACCCTTTATATTATGGAACAAAAATATTGCCAAAGTTGCGGTATGCCCATTGATGAACAAACATTCGGATCAGAATCGAATGGTTTGAAAAACGAAGACTACTGTCATTACTGTTATGAAAAAGGACAATTCACAGCGAACTGCACCATGGAGGAGATGATCGCCCACTGTGCGGAATATGTCGACGAGTATAATAAAACCGCCGAAGTTAAAGTAACCAAAGAAGAGGCTATCGAAAATATGAGAAAGTTCTTCCCCCATCTAAAACGCTGGAAGCATTAGTATACCGATACCAATCATTCTACTAATTCCGGATGGCGTTCCAACCATTTCACGGCATAAGAACAAGTGGCCTTAGCACGTAACTGATGCTCTGCCGCATAGTTGTAAGCAGCTTTAACCAAAGCGCTTGCAACTCCCTGTCCTTCTAGAGGTTTAGGTACCATCACTCGAAGAATATCAAGTGAATTATTGATAAGCCGATACTGTGCAAAAGCTGTGCGTCCGTCTATTTCAACCTTGAACAAACTTTGATCCGGCTGATGTATGATTGAATAAGTCATAATTGGCAATTATTGGTTGTTATTTGAAGAACGAATAGATTCTAAGAAATGTTCTATAGTCGGCGTGGAGAAAGAAAAGCCGGATTTGATGAGTCGCTCCGGATAGACCTCCTGCCCTTCAAGGATAAATGAAGAAGCCTCTCCTAAAAGGAGACGAATCAAAATCGCCGGTATCTTTATCACCAACCATGCTCCATACACTTTAGATAACTTTCGGATCAATTCCCCATGAGTGGTCTGAACCGGGGATACAAGATTATAAATTCCATGTGTAAAATCATTCTTTATAAAGAAATCCATAGCCCGACAAAGGTCATCAATACCAATCCAAGGAAAAACTTGACGACCGGAACCTAGAATAGTCGCAACCCGGGTCAGGCGCAATGGCTGCAACATCCGTTTCAAAGCTCCACCCTTAGGCGAGAGAACCACGCCAAAACGAGTAATGACAAGACGAATCTCAGAAGGGCAATAGCTTGCCTCCTTCTCCCAGTCGAAAGCCAATTCCGAAAGGAAACCTTCTCCGCAAGCATCTATGCTCTCATCAAACCGACCATTCGAGGGATAATAACCCACAGCTGAAGTCGAAATGAAAAGTTTTGGTTTGACCGTAGCTTGTTCCATCGCATGAATCAGTTTACGGGTCACCCCAACACGACTATCATACAACGTTCTCTTATACCGGCTGCTCCATCGCTTACTAATTGGTGCTCCGGCCAAATTAATCACCACCTCACAATTAGATAACGTTTGAATGAGACGTTCTTCCATGCCATCATAAAAAAAAGGTCGATTAAGCGGGATGATCGTTACCCCTTGCGTACGTTTCAAATACGAAGTAAGAATCGTACCGATAAAACCTGTTGCTCCTGTTATTGCAATATTCATCTTCAGTCTATTTCATCTTAAAAAAACAGTCTACAGAGACGAAAAGTTCTTTTATAAAAATTAAATCCTCGAAAAAGAGTCTTAAAAAAGACTACAATTGCTTCTCTGTGAGATACTTCCAATAGCGAACCGGCATATCCTGCCGATGTTTACGTGGATTCAAACGTTCTTTAATAGCAACTGATTTGAAATAAGTCTTCCATAACCTCTGAAAAAGTAATTCATCTTCATCCATCAGTGTTCGATCAAGCATCCCTGTAAGTAAATGCGACTCCCGACTATGATCGTCAAAACAGACCCGAACGACCGTCTTTAAATCATAATAGAAACCGTATCGCCTTTTCAAATCGTAGATCAACCATTTCTGATCAGCGAAACGATCTTTAAAATGTTCAATAGTCAACGGAAGTGCATTAAAATCAGGCTCAAATGCCGCGAAGAACGTACCGTCCACGGCCTTCTGGAACCTCACAAATTGCAATAAACGAATACGTTCAAAATCCACCTTCTTCCAGATTTGAGCCAATTCCAGGACATCCGGATCGGCGAAGTTTGTTTCTATCGACCGTTTTGAGTCGATAGCTTTACACATATATCGAAATAACAAATCGTTAATTCCAGATCGTTCGGATAGCCAACTCTGAGTGATACATACCAAGGCCGAAGGGGATAGCTTCTTTTGCAAGCCCCTCCATACACGCCCTGATTTCTCCTCATCTGTCATCACTCGATGCACCTCATCATAAAACAACGGTAGAGTATCTTCTTCAAAAAGAATAGAAGACGGGAATGTTTTCCGAGCATAAGCATCGAACACACAAGTTAACAGTCCTTCAAAAGTCCCATCAAAAGTAAAAACGATATAGCGATCTTCTTTATTCATCTTCATCGGTCGGTTAAAAAACAGAGTATGACTTACTAATCGGTGACAGAGGAATACGTATCAGATAATAAATCATCATAAAACGAAAACGTCAGTTGATTTTCATCCAAAGTCTTTTTGGGTTTTGGAACAAGTAATCCACGCACCCGTTGCGGACTCAACTCATGAATGGTTTGTGTAGGCAATTCCTGACAAGTAATAAAGTACTGTGCCTTTTTCATCACCACCCCGATCTTCTTCAGTTGATAATATCCCAATTTTCCATATCGCCTAGAAGCAATAATCAAACGAGCAGATTTCACACCAATGCCTGGTATGCGAAGAATAGCCTCATAGTCGGCTCTATTAACATCCACAGGAAAAAACTCCGGATGTCGCAACGCCCAAGCAAGTTTAGGATCGACCTCCAGATCAAGATTAGGATATGCCTCATCGACAATCTCGTCAACCTTAAAAGCGTAGAAACGCATCAACCAATCGGCTTGATATAAACGGTTCTCACGAACCAAAGGAGGTTGTTTCAAAGCCGGCAAACGTTTATCATAACTATTCACCGAAATATAACCCGAATAATAAACCCGCCTCATCGTTGGCCGATCATAAAGAGCTGATGAGAGTTTCAAAATTTCATGATCCGACTCAGGAGTTGCACCAACAATCATCTGGGTACTTTGTCCGGCAGGTGCAAAACGTGGAGCATAACGGAACCTCTGTCGTTCCTCTTTGCTCTCCAGAACCCCTTGCTGAATATAATGCATGGGAGCAAAAACACTCTGATGATCTTTCTCCGGAGCTAAAAATTTCAAACTCTCTTCGTTCGAAATTTCGACATTCACACTCAGTCGATCAGCATAGAGTCCCGCTTCATTTACTAATTCACGGCTTGCCCCCGGAATACTTTTAAGATGAATATAGCCATTAAACCGATGAACAGTACGCAAATCTTTTGCCACACGGACCAAACGTTCCATCGTATAATCAGGATTCCGTACTACCCCGGAACTCAAAAAGAGTCCTTCGATATAATTACGACGATAAAATTCAATCGTCAAATCAACCAATTCAGATACTGAGAATGTTGCCCTTGGAAGATCATTACTCCGACGATTAATGCAATAAGCACAATCGTAAATGCAATAATTGGTTAGCATGATTTTGAGCAACGAAATACATCGCCCATCCTCCGCAAAGCTATGACAGATTCCCCATCCTCCAACCGTGTTTCCCAAAGCACCTTTCGTATTGGCACGCCTTGTTCCACTAGAAGAGCACGATACATCATACTTTGCCGACTCAGCTAAAATCTTCAGTTTATTTAAGACCTTCTCATCCATCTTTTAGTCCCCGATATCTCCACTTGTTAAAGAGTGAACAGTCGACAAAGATAAAAGGTTGTTTATAGACCGGCAACTTATTTCAATAAAAACAAGTTAACCACCTATTAATAAATGAATTAAAAAAGGCTACATCTGTATAATACAGATGCAGCCTTGATCTTTTCCAGAAATGGAATGCTTACTTTTTAGAAGCTTCCAAAGATTCTTTACGAAAAGCTTTCATTGCTTTTTCAATTTCCAATGAAGCTTTACGAGCACGAGTTCCTGCTGCTTTGTTTCCATTCTCTAATTGAGCGTTAGCATCTTTTGCAAAATCTGCATACAAAGCTGCTATTTGTTCTACCAATTCTTTCATAATCCTATTTATTACTTTCGTTAATAATGATGGGCAAAAATACATTCTTTCCTGAAATAAACGTATAAAAAGATTATTTTTTTTGGGACAAAGAATAAAAAAATAACAAAAAAAAGCCGTTTGCTAATTTTTATATAACTTTGTACACATGAAAGCTTTGAGTACGACAGACTATATACACGCATTAATCGCTGAGGGAGAGCATCAACAACAAGACTTCAAATTTGAAATTTCAGATACACGCAAAATAGCGAAAACACTATCCGCATTTGCCAATACAGAGGGCGGACGGTTGTTAATTGGAGTAAAAGACAATGGGAAAATAGCCGGCATCCGTTCGGAAGAAGAAATTTACATGATCGAAGCTGCCGCACAACTCTATTGCGTTCCTCAAGTTGAATACGCAGTTCAAAGTTATCACATTGAAGGTCGTCAGATCTTGATTGCCGACATAAAAGAGAGTCTTCATAAACCGGTTTATGCCAAAAACGAAGACGGAAAATTATTGGCTTACTTGCGAATCAAAGACGAAAATATTTTAGCCACAACTGTACATTTAAAGGTTTGGCAACAATCTGTTGCACCTACCGGTCAGTTTTTAAAATACACCGATAAAGAACACGCTTTACTGACCATTTTAGAAAACTCACCTTCACTGTCAATTAACCAATATAGCCGATTAACTAAACTCTCACGCCGAAGCATTGAGAACCTTTTAGCCAAATTTATACGCTTCAATATTGTAGAACCGTTGTATCGCGATCGAAAGTTCTATTTTCAACTCAAAAAATAGGAGATAGCCCCGTGCCGATCGAATCAATCAACTCCAACGCACAAACGATCTCCCAACAAGCTTACAATGACACATTAAAAGTTTAGAAGAAAGACAAAATCGGCTCTTCTATTATAAATTAATGTAGAAAAGAGAAATAGAATATTGGTGTAAATCAACAGAATTAGTACCTTTGTACAGTTTTGTTTGGTTCAAAGTCAAATAGGACTTAAATCAAACAGATTAATATTCAAAACCTATTGACAACCAAATGCTACTAACCAAAGAGACGATGGGGACAATAGAACATCATAACTCATAAACATTCTAAATTTATAATGGGATTATTTAGCAACTTATTTAAAAAGAAAGCCGATGACGGGACCAAAGTCGGCAATGTGGAAGACTTCACCTCCCTGACTAGAGTTTACTTCCAATCGTCAATTGCAGTCAACCTTGGCATAACGAATATCCGTTTCTTACCAGATGTAGCCAATTTCAAACGTCTATTCAAGGTTGCCACACAAAACGGTAAACTCGGATTAGCTGAAAAATCAGCTTCACGTAAAATGCTAATGCAAGATTATGGTTTAAGTGAAAGCTTCTTTAAAGAGATCGACCATTCGGTAAAGAGTAATTGCCGTCACCAAAATGACATACAGTCCTACTTATTTATGTACCAAGGATTCTCGAACGACTTAATGATGTTGATGGGTAATCTGATGCAATGGAAATTCCGTATGCCGTCTATCTTCAAAAAAGCATTATATGGAATGACTCAAAAGACCGTACACGACATCTGTACCAAAAATGTCTGGAAAGCCGATGATGTTCATAAAACAGCAATGGCTGTACGTCAATACAAAGAACGTTTGGGTTATTCAGAAGCTTGGATTACGGAATATGTCTATAATATCATTATGTTGGCAAAAAAGGAGCCAAAGTCTAAGAAGAATGACTCTGAAAAGTAAAATTGTCAGATTTTGAATGTTATTAAATAAAAAATAATCGTAAAGAATAGTACGATATGGTAAGCGGGGTTTGAAAAAACTCCGCTTTTTTATTATATTTATGCATATTTTAAGTTATTAACCCCAAAAACCAACTGCGTATGAAACAAAAGAAAATGCTTTCACTTACACCATCACAACTAAAACTCCTTTATCAACAAAACCACCCTGAGCTGATTAAGCTTGCTCTAGAAAGCTCCTCAGAGAATGAGTTCAAAAGCCAGCTTAACCACTACTTAAAGACTTCTGATATCGAAAATTGTGATGCAAGTGAGCAAATTCGAATTCTTATTGACAACGACGGTAGAGTCGTTCATGAATTATCTACCGGAAAAGATATAAAAATTCAAACTATCAGTCTACTTTATCACTTTTTAAAAGGAACATCCACTAACGCCGATGCCCCTACCGATTTATACCTTGATCTATACAAACAATTTGATCGATTAAATCATCCCCGCTTATCCCCACCTTCTTTAACTCAATTGAAGAAAAGTTACGATCGATGGAAAACCGGTCTCGATCCTGAAGTTAGAGAGATTCGTTTAGAGAATAAGGAACGTATGTTACATCTACTTATTCATCGCATTGAACACCGCAAATCAAAAACTCCTGCACGTTTTCAGTTTGAAGAAGGTCTCTCTTACGAACAAAAATACCATTTAGTCAGCGAATGGTGGAACGACTTTCGCTTCCAACTCTCCATGGCCATCAAAAGCCCAACAGAGTTAAATCGCCTGCTCGATCATTCTCTCTCTCCAGAAACCATGTTTCTGCTCACACGCGCCAAGAAAAAAGGAATGCCTTTCTTTGCAACTCCCTATTATCTATCCTTATTAAATATAAGAGGAAAAGGATATGACGACGAATCCATACGAAGTTATATCCTTTATTCGCCTGAGCTCGTGCAGACCTATGGCGATATTCATGCTTGGGAGAAAGAAGATATTGTAGAAGCGGGAAAGCCCAATGCGGCAGGCTGGCTACTACCCGATGGTCATAACATCCACCGTCGTTATCCGGAAGTTGCCATTTTAATCCCCGACACCATGGGACGTGCCTGCGGAGGGTTATGTGCCTCTTGTCAACGCATGTACGATTTTCAAAGCGAACGGCTAAACTTTGAATTCGACAGCCTTCGCCCTAAAGAGAGCTGGGAACAAAAGTTACGCCGATTGATGACCTACTTTGAAGAGGATACGCAATTACGAGACATCCTTATCACGGGAGGAGATGCTTTAATGAGTCAGAACAAGACCTTAAAACATATCCTCGATGCTGTATATCGAATGGCGTTTCGCAAACAGAAGGCCAATGCCAAACGCCCGGATGAAGAGAAATATGCCGAATTACAACGCGTACGTTTAGGGTCGCGATTACTCGCTTACCTCCCCATGAGGATCAACGACGAGCTTATTGACATTCTAAGAGAATTCAAAGAAAAAGCATCAGCCGTCGGCATCAAGCAATTCGTCATTCAAACCCATTTCCAGACTCCATTGGAGGTTACTCCCGAAGCTAAAGAAGCTATCGGTAAAATTCTGTCGACCGGTTGGATCATTACCAATCAGCTCGTTTACAATGTTGCCGCATCACGCAGAGGACACACAGCCAAGTTGCGTCAAACGCTAAACCAGCTAGGCGTAGTCTGCTATTATACCTTCTCAGTCAAAGGTTTCAACGAGAACTATGCTGTCTTTACTCCAAACAGTCGTTCGATGCAAGAACAACTCGAAGAGAAGATCTATGGCGCTATGACCCAAGATCAAGCCGATGAGCTTTATCGCATCCTCGAGCAAGGTAAAGAAACTGCCGAAAACATTCGTCGGTTCATGAAAAAGCATCACTTGCCTTTCCTTGCCACCGACCGTAGCGTACTCAACCTACCGGCCATTGGGAAAAGTATGACCTTCCAATTAGTCGGCATGACCGAAGAAGGCAAACGCCTACTCAAGTTCGACCACGACGCCACACGTCGGCACAGTCCGATCATTGATCAGATGCGAGAAGTCTATATTGTTGAAAACAAATCGTTGGCAGCCTATCTGCGACAACTCTTCAACATGGGAGAAGATCCCGAAGACTATGCCACATTGTGGAACTACACCAAGGGAGAAACCGAACCGCGTTTCAGTTTATTCAACTATCCGCCATTCGATTTCGAACCGACCGAACGGATTAGTAATCTAGAAGTTGAATAACTCCCATCTCCAATAAAAAAGACGAGCAACCGAAAATAGTCAGTTGCTCGTCGCTTCAACCAATTTCTTCAATCGGTTTTTATCTTTTCAAATCGATCACTCTTTCACACGAATCACCATATTCGCAATGATTGCAGTCAATCCACCCGTAGTAATACCCGATGAGAAAATACTCTTAATGGCATCAGGCGCTTGACTCAACACGTCAGGAATCAATTCCACGCCAAGACCAAGTGACAAGCTGACGGCCAATACCAAGGTCTCCTTACGGCCAATGTTCTGTGAAGCCACAATACGAATACCCGCAGCAGCCACCGTACCAAACATCAACAACGTTGCACCTCCAAGCACTGGATCAGGCATGACTGAGAACACCCCACCAACGATAGGGAACAATCCCAATAACACCAACATCACTGCAATATAGTAACCCACATAGCGACTCGCTACACCAGTCAGCTGAATGATACCATTGTTTTGTGCAAAAATAGAATTAGGGAACGAATTAAAGACACCAGCCAAGAACGAGTTAACTCCATCGGCCAATACGCCACCGGATACCCGCTTCAAGTATGGTTCACCCTCAATCGGCAATCCTGAAATCATAGAATTAGCCGTAACGTCACCCGTTGCCTCAATAGCCGTAATCATATAAACCAAGCCAATAGCAATGAACGACGACCAATTAAAGTCTAGTCCATATTTAAAAGGCATAGGCACGTTGATACCTAAAAGCATTTCCGCATTAAGCGTATCCATGTTCACCTTACCCAAAGCATAAGCCAAGCCATAGCCTAGGATAATACCAAGAACAATCGAACTCATGCGCAGATATTTATTTTTCGAACGATTAAAGAACAATACGCTCAACAAAACAACACCGGCAATCGACAGATTATCCCAAGTACCGAACGTACCGTTCTCCATAGCACCATAACCACCACCGCAAGCCACGATACCAACTTTGATCAGACTTAACCCGATCAATAGCACAACAATACCAGAAACCAACGGAGTGATAATATTACGCATATATTTAAATGTGCGACTAATCACCATTTCAATAGGAGCAGCTGCCATACAGACCCCGAAGATCAAAGGCAAACCACCGAGCAACCCCGTTGCAATGATCGGACCAATAAACGAAAAGCTCGTGCCTTGAATACACAACAGACGAGCCCCTACCGGTCCCACCTTACGACATTGAATAAAAGTTGAGATTCCCGAGGCAAACAACGCCATCGAAACCAGGAAACCGGTTTTCTCAACATCCAACTTCAACGCTCCGGCAATAATCAACGGAGGAGTAATAATCGCAACAAAAATAGCCAACAAATGTTGTAATGCGGCAAAAAACGCATCTTTAAAGGGTGGGCGTTCTTCAACGCCATAGATCAAATCCGTCTTCATCTTAGTTCAACGTCCATTTTAAAGCAAGAGTAGGAATAGCATAAAATCCTTTACGACCGCCAAAGTTATGACTCAACTCCACTTCCGATCCTACACTTAAATTGAACTTCTCGTTTACTCCTTTAATACGATTCAAATTCACCCAGAACTGAGGTTCCGACAAGAACTGCATAGTTGTGTTCGGTGTCTTTTCGCGCCAGAAATCAGCGAATCCAGAGAACGTCAACAAATTATCGCACATATTCATATACCAAGTACCAGTCAGCTGAAAGTTATTAGGTGACGAATTCTTCTGGATATACTTATACATAGCCGAAAGAGAAAATCCACGAGAGAAAGAGGCATTGTTATAAGTGTATGTCATACCGGCAAGGTAGGCATTATTAATAGAAAAACCTTTCACTACTCCACCGTTGTATTCGATATGAGCCGAGAAAGGTCCCTTCCAGAATTTCAATTCACGAGCAATTTCCCAATAAGCCGATTGTACCCCTTCAGAAGCATAATCCATATCCACGAAGAAGAATGTACTACCCCATTGGTCCGGTTGGAACTTTTCAACAGTTGAAGTCATCAAAGGACGTGCTTTCATATCATTGCTGTAAAGCGAGCGTCCGAAGTCGTAATGCAATTGAATGTTTTGTGCAGACACAGACACAGAAGAAAACACACAAAAAGTAACTAGAATAGCAAAAAGAAGTTTTTTCATATGATATACTTTTTAAAATAAAGTGCAAAAATAGTTAAAAAAGCAGAGACTTTACATGCAAAAAACAAAATATTTTCGTTAGATAAAACACAAAAAGATATTTTTGAAATTTAAAGACTCATAATGATTATAGAAAATCACCCTTTATCCCCTTTCCTACCGGACGGAACCCGTTTATTAATGCTCGGTAGTTTTCCACCACCTCGCAAACGGTGGTCGATGGAATTTTATTATCCCAATCTGAATAACGACATGTGGCGCATCATGGGACATCTCTTCTTTGAAGACAAGAACCATTTCCTCACAGCCGACCGTAAAGCATTTTGCAAAGAAAGCATCATCACCTTTCTTAAAGAGAAACATATTGCCCTCTTCGACACCGGAAGTCAAGTTTGTCGCTTGCAAGACAATGCCTCCGACAAGTTTTTGGACATCATAACGCCAACCGACATTCAACAATTGCTGAAGCAATTACCCGAATGCCAAGCCATCGTCACTACAGGGCAAAAAGCGACCGACACCCTTCGACAACAGATCGATGTTGCCGATCCGGCTGTGGGACACTATGCCGATTTTCGGTTCATCGACCGCCCGATGCGACTCTACCGGATGCCTTCCTCTTCGCGAGCCTATCCATTGGCTCTTGAGCAAAAAGCCTCTCATTACCGAACGCTATTTGAAGATCTACATCTCTTATAATAATCATATATAAAAATAAAAGTCAGATGAAGCAACCTCTATTTATTCACTATCCGGCTTGTAGCACTTGCCAGAAAGCCCAAAAATGGTTAGAAACCCACCAAATTGAGTTCACTAGTCGCCACATTGTAGACGATAATCCCACAGAAGACGAGCTTAAACGTTGGATATCAATAAGTAAACTTCCGATAAAGAAATTTTTCAACACTAGCGGTTTAGTTTATAAAGAACTGAACCTCAAGGACAAGCTCCCTCAGTTAAGTGAAAACGAACAGATCGCTCTATTGGCATCGAACGGAAAGCTCGTCAAGCGCCCAATTGTAGTCACCGAGACCGCTGTATGGGTCGGTTTTAAACCTGCAGAATGGGAAAACATAAAATAATTAGCGACTAATTTAACAAACCTATTGGAGATTCAGAATATTATACTACCTTTGCAACCGCAAACACGGGAGTAGCTCAGTTGGTAGAGCACCGGTCTCCAAAACCGGGTGTCGGGAGTTCGAGCCTCTCCTCCCGTGCAAAACAAAAATAATCCCTGCTGATTTTTCAGCAGGGATTATTTTTTTCATGTTTCCTTCTCAAGTTCTAGGATCCAAATTTAGACTTCCGACATCAGAGCCCCTTCAACGTTTCATTAAAGAAAGCCGCAAGTCCCACGCGAGCATCCGCCAATTTATCTTCCCAATGCTTGACCGAATTCTGACCGATAATATCAGTCACATACTTCACCGACACAAAAGGTACCCCTTTCGACCGACAAACAAAAGCTTGCGCATAAGCCTCCATATCGATCACATCACCCGAAACATGTTCCAATTCCGTCAAAAATCCGTCCCCGGTATTACAACATCCCGACTTATTCCAGTCCAGTGCATATCCTTTCTCCGCCAAAAGCGCAGAAGCATCGATCTCACATTCCAAACCAAAGTCCGAAAGTTTCTGCATATCACGATCCACGAACGTCGAGCACACAAACACCTCACCAACCCGGTGATTCACCGTACCAGCCGTTCCAAAGTTCAAGACCAAATCAGGCTGTATCTGATTCATCGCTTCACTTAAATGAAAAGCCGATTTCACTTTACCTATGCCCGTGCGTACATAATATAATTCCACATCCGGCCACTTAATTTCTACCAGTTCTTCCTGAACGGCATACGTTACTAAAATCTTTACCATTGTTTTATTCCATAAAATGATCACTAAAAAGACCAACAGCAAAAATAAGCAAAATCGGATAACAATCAGAATGAAGTCACCACTTTTCATCGTACCCCACCCGCATTCCCGACTTTCCACGCCCCTCTCCTACATCATTTTCAGGAGCTCAACACCGTCTAGCATAAAGACATCAGCAAACGATTTAAAAATTACGATCTATCGGTGAATAGGCTTTTTCTTTTTCAGTTTCACATCGAACCCAATTAAAATTTGGCAAAAACCAGTAATTTCTATAGAAAAGTTTTTGTAATATCAGAGTTAATTGTATTTTTGTGTAGAATTTTGGTGTAATAATGACAGAAGAAGACAAACAGTTATTAAGTACCTTTGAAGCCAGGCTTCGGCATTTGATCTATTTGCATGATGAACTAAAGCGTGAAAACGCCAAATTAATCGACCTTCTACATGCAGAGCAAGAGAACGTTTCAAAGTTACAAGCTGAATACAACACTTTGGAAATAAATTACGCCAATTTGAAATCAGCTTCGGCAATCAGTCTCAACAACGGCGACGTTAAAGAGACCAAACAGCGATTGTCAAAACTAGTGCGTGAGGTCGATAAATGCATCGCTTTATTAAGTGAATAAATAAGAAGATGTATGAACGATACAATAAAAATAAACCTAAAAATTGGAGACGCCAATTACCCTCTGACTATTCAACTTAAAGAAGAACAGATCATCAGAGAGGCAGCTAAACAGGTTGATATAAGGCTAAATAAATACCGGGAATGTTATCCAAACGTCAGTCCGGAAAAGATTATGGCCATGGTCGCTTACCAGTTTTCATTAGAAAAGCTACAGTTAGCCGATCGGAATGACACACTTCCGTACACGACCAAATTAAAAGAATTAACGGAAACGCTTGAAGAATATTTCAGAAACGAATAAGAAATCGAAGCAAGCCTAACCCGATAAAACAAGAAAAACTCCACGCACTACTAACTATTCGGAATAGATCCTCCGAATGATTGGTGGTGCGTTTTATTTATATTTAAATTAAAATAATGTGAAATGATAGCAATTATAACCACATCCGTTGCTTGCTTCCTCGTCGGAGGAACGCTATCGTACCTCTTCTTCAAGTACGGACTGAAGAATAAATACGATAACATTCTGAGAGAAGCCGAAGTTGAAGCCGAAGTTATCAAGAAGAACAAGCTTCTGGAAGTAAAGGAGAAGTTCTTGAACAAGAAAGCCGATTTGGAAAAAGAGGTTTCCATCAGAAACCAGAAGATTCAACAAGCCGAGAATAAGCTTAAACAGCGTGAAATGGTGCTTAACCAACGCCAAGAAGAAATTCAGCGCAAGAAGCTAGAAGCCGAAGCTGTAAAAGAGAATCTAGAAAACCAATTAGTGGTGATCGACAAAAAGAAAGAAGAACTTGACAAGCTTCAACAACAAGGCATCGAAAAGCTAGAAGCCATTTCCGGACTATCGGCCGAAGATGCTAAAGAACGCTTAGTCGAGTCGTTGAAAGGTGAAGCTCAATCGCAGGCTCAATCGTATATTAACGACATTGTAGACGACGCAAAACTTACAGCCAACAAAGAAGCTAAACGTATTGTGATCCAAACCATCCAACGCGTAGCAACAGAAACAGCCATTGAAAACTCAGTAACCGTGTTCCATATCGAATCGGATGAAATCAAAGGTCGTATCATCGGACGTGAAGGTCGTAACATCCGCGCTTTGGAAGCTGCTACCGGTGTAGAAATCGTAGTAGACGATACTCCGGAAGCTATCGTGCTTTCAGCTTTCGACCCCGTAAGACGTGAGATTGCCCGCTTAGCTCTGCACCAATTGGTTACCGACGGACGTATTCACCCGGCTCGTATCGAAGAAGTGGTGGCTAAAGTACGTAAACAAGTAGAAGAAGAAATTATCGAGACAGGTAAACGTACCACAATCGACTTAGGCATACACGGCTTGCATCCGGAATTGATCCGTATCATCGGTAAGATGAAATACCGTTCATCATACGGACAGAACTTGTTGCAACATGCTCGTGAGACAGCTAACCTTTGTGCTGTTATGGCTTCAGAGCTTGGATTGAATCCTAAGAAAGCAAAACGCGCCGGCCTTCTCCACGATATTGGTAAAGTGCCTGATGAAGAACCGGAATTGCCACATGCTATGTTAGGTATGAAGCTTGCCGAGAAGTATAAAGAGAAAGCCGACATCTGCAATGCGATCGGTGCTCACCACGACGAAGTAGAGATGACCAGTTTATTGGCTCCTATCGTTCAAGTGTGCGACGCCATCTCAGGTGCTCGTCCAGGTGCTCGTCGTGAGATTGTAGAAGCCTACATCAAACGTCTGAACGACCTCGAACAATTGGCCATGTCTTATCCGGGTGTAACGAAGACTTATGCGATCCAAGCCGGTCGTGAACTTCGTGTCATTGTTGGTGCCGACAAGATCGACGATAAGGCAACTGAAAACCTATCGACCGAGATTGCAAAGAAGATCCAAGACGAGATGACCTATCCGGGACAAGTAAAGATCACTGTGATCCGCGAGACCCGTGCAGTAAGTTTTGCAAAATAACAGAATCAGAATACAAATTAAGAAGGGCGAATCATTTCGCCCTTTTTTAGTCTAACCCTCAACCCTTTTTAGCCATGGAACACTATCAGTTTGAGATTTGCGCCAATTCGGTAGAAAGCTGTTTGGCTGCACAAGAAGGAGGAGCCAATCGTGTAGAGCTCTGCGCCGGCATTCCTGAAGGCGGAACAACCCCTTCATGCGGCGAGGTTTGTGTTGCTCGCGAACTCCTCACCACCACTCGCCTACACGTCATCATCCGTCCCCGCGGAGGCGATTTTCTATACACCCCTATTGAGATCCGCACCATGTTGAAAGACATCGAAATGATGAAACAGATTGGGGTCGACGGTGTGGTTTTCGGTTGCCTCACCCCTTCCGGTGAGATCGATCTCCCCCTTATGAATAAGTTGATGAAAGCCTCACAAGGCCTATCGGTCACCTTTCACCGCGCTTTCGATGTTTGTAAAGATCCCAAAGTGGCGTTGGAGCAAATAATCGACTTGGGGTGTAACCGCATTCTCACCTCCGGGCAACAAGCAAATGCCCTCAAAGGCATTCCGTTGCTAAAAGCTCTTCAAGAACAAGCCAATGGACGCATCAACCTCATGGCCGGTTGCGGAGTCAATCAAGCCAATATTTCCAAGATTGCCCAAGAAGCTGATATACAAGAGTTCCATTTTTCCGCCAGAGAAACCCTAAAAAGCGGAATGAAATATAAAAACGAAGCCGTATCGATGGGAGGTGTCGTTCAAATCGACGAATATAAGCGACAAGTCACCACAGTCAAGCAAGTGAGAACCATCATAGAAGCCTTACGGTAACTTGAAAACATCGCATTAAAGGCTAAAGACTCAATATCCCCCCAAGACGATCCCAATCTTCTCAGACACAGATGGTCTTGGGGGTTTATGTATCAGATGCCCACCTAACTTCAAAAAAGTCTCTAATCACTAAAAAACAAGACAAAGCTAGCATCGTCGAGCAGACCAGCCGACCGGTCAAACCGATAATCATCAAGAAAGCCTCGATCAGATATTCTTCAGACGATTTAGTCTATCTTTTTAGGACTGTAGAACCACAAGAGTCTACTAATCCATGAATAAAAAGGAAATAATGTTTATAGTTAGCCATAAAACCTCACTCACAAGAAGCACAACAAAGCATCCTAACTAATTCCCAATAGGTGATGACAGCAGTTTCAAATAGACGAAAACAGAGTTTCAAACTTAGAAAAAGAAATTACAACCGTAGAAACTAAAAGTTCCAATAAATGAAACCGAAAGTTTCACCTAATGACACCGGGAGTTTATCCTTTAGAGCTCAAAGTGTTCTCGCAAGAGAATAAAAGAACCCCCATAGAAACTCAAGCAAGATCCAATCAGAAAATCATTTATCTATACACCAAACGCTTTTATCCGATACCATTAGAAAAAAAGAGAAGCAAGAGATCGGGAAAGTTTAGAGAGAGAAAGACAACCTAGACAAATAGAGGTAAAAAAAAGAAGGCAGAGCCTTTTTATACTCTGCCTTACTACGCTTACGGTCATAGACTTTCTTCGATTGGTGTACCCTGCAAAAATTAACAGGACGCGTGTGTTGTTCGATCTCTGCCTCGCGACTAGCTTTGCGATTGGCTTTGATGTAATCACGCTGAGTCATCTTTTTTGTTTTCATATCGTTTACATCATTTTTACGGATACAAAGATAATCAATGCTAAGACGACTCGCTGTCCCGTTTCGCAAAAAAACAGAAGATTTATTAATAGTTTGCAATATTTCAATATCTTTGCCTCAGTCTAATCGCACGGCAGGACTATTCACGACCCTTCCGAGCCGATGAATAAACACGACGACAGCAGTCAGAAATTAAAGTTAAAACAAATTTAGGGGATTACTACGATCTAATGCAATGTTAAATCTCAATACGATTTATTCCACATATTATAGAAAATCATTTTTGTTCGTCAAGTCGTACGTGCAGAATGATCAGTTGGCCGAAGATATTGTGTCTGAAGCCATCATCTCCTTATGGGAAAAATCGAAAGAGACTAGTCTAGAAGTACCCGAAGCGTATCTGATGACCTGTCTTAGAAACCGAGCACTCAACCATTTGAGACAACAACAATATCAAACTGAGACCTTGGCAGTGATCTCCAAAGAAGCGCAAATCGAGCTCAATAGTCGAATCAGCTCGTTGGAAGCTTGCGACCCACAGGAACTCCTATCGAAAGAGTTATGGGAACGTCTGAACATGATCTTAGCCAACTTGCCCGAACGCACACGACTCATCTTCGAATTAAGTCGCTTCCAGGACAAAACATATGACGACATCGCTGCCGAACTCAATATTAGTGTTAAAGGAGTAGAATACCATATCTCCAAGGCACTGAAGGCTTTACGAGATAATCTAAAAGATTATTATTACCTTCTTATTTTTTTCTTATAAAAATAAGGAGTTGGCACTAGGGGGGAAGAGACGAGAGGTGTCTTATCGTCAGAAAGACCTCTTAAACATGAAGAACGAACTACTAGAAAAATATATCAAAGGAGAAACCTCTCCATCTGAAAATGAGTTAATCGGCCAATGGCTTAGCGAAGATGCCAACCGGATCAAGGAACTGACCACCATGCGCCGCTTCTATGAAACAATGCTGTGGCAACAGCCCCAAGAAGAGCCGCGTCGTCTATCGCCCCCAATCAAACACCGATCCATCTATCATCATCCGGCATTGAAAGTCGCCGCCATCATTATCGTCCTGTTGACGGTCGGCAATCTATTCTTGCTCAACAAGCAACAGTCTTCATCTACAGTCGCAATACAAACCCTCTATGTCCCGGCAGGACAACGGGCCCAGATCACGCTTGCCGACGGAACCAAAGTCTGGCTCAATGCCCTATCGACTCTAACTTTCCCGACAACGTTCAATAGTCGCACGCGCGATGTTGAACTTTCCGGTGAAGGCTTCTTCGACGTCACCTCAAATAAGCACCATCCTTTTATTGTGCATACCCAGAAACATAACATCAGGGTACTGGGCACAAAGTTCAATGTATCATCGTACCGACAAACCAATTACTTTGAGACCTCATTACTTGAAGGATGTGTAGAGATCCTCGATTCGGCACAAACCTTACAGACCGTGTTAAAGCCGGGTACCAAAGTGGTTGCTTATCATAATGGCCAACTTAAGAAATCGGCAATAAGCAATTATGATTATTACCTTTGGAAAGACGGGCTGATTTGTTTCGATGAGATCTCGGTCGATAAACTCTTTACGAAACTCGAACTATACTACGATATTCAGATTGTTGTGCAGAAAAAATCGATCGTCAACAAGACCTTTAGCGGTAAGCTCAGAGTGTGCGACGGAGTCAATCATGCTTTAGAAGTAATCAGAACACATACCCCATTTGATTATACCAGAGATGAAGAGAAGAATGTGATCATCATCAAATAGACTTTTCATCACCTTGGTTATCAGACGGACGAATAAACTTAAATCGAATATTAATCTTAAATCACAATCATGGAAAACAGCACATAGCCCCACAAAAAAAAGACCAAAGAATGCGCTCACATCCTTTGATCTCATTTACTTATCCTAGATATTCAATCTAGACAAACCTTAGTTCTAACACTAATACTAAACAAATGTATGAATAAAAAGTTATATAGGGATTTCAACACCCCTAAATTTGTGCCATCAAAACGTTTATTACGTATTTTTAAAATTACAAATCTTTTTTTACTGCTCTTTACACTCAACATTTATGCACTAGGCATAAAAGCTCAAACCAAAACAGTTACGATCAAAAAGGAAGTGCTCACAATCTCTCAAGTAATAAAGGAGGTCGAGAAGCAAACGGAGTTCTTGTTTATCTACAGCAAGCAAGATGTCGACTTGAACCGTAAAGTAAAACTACACGCACATGAAGTATCGGTCAGCGCACTACTTCAAGAAGCTTTCGAGCAGTCGGGGCTGACTTATGAAGTAAAGGATGTGAATATTGTGCTGAAGAGAAAGAGCCAAATCGCTATGACAAACCATGATCAACAACAGAAAACAAGATCGCTCACGGGAGTCATTAAAGATAGCAACGGGGAACCAATCATCGGTGCATCGGTCATCGAGGTAGGGACAACCAACGGCACCGTATCCGACTTGAATGGTAAATTCACCTTATCATCGGTCAGAGGAAATGAGATTCAACTCTCATTTATTGGTTATATCACTCAAACGGTCAAGATTGGTAACAAAACTCAATTCAACCTGATCTTAAAAGAGGATACGCAAACGCTTAATGAGGTGGTCGTTGTCGGATTTGGCACGCAAAAGAAAGTAAACCTCACCGGATCGGTAGAGACAGTGGATAGCAAAACCCTCGAGAATCGTCCGATCAGGAGTGCAACGGATGCGCTACAAGGAGCCGTGTCGGGTATTACCATTCAATCGGGATCGGGACAGCCGGGTGAATTCTCGTCTTTAAAGATCCGTGGAAACACGTCGATCAATAGTGGTGGCGCTCTTGTCATCATCGACGGGCTTCCGGGCGATATCAACCATGTCGCGCCACAAGACATTGAGACGATCTCGGTATTAAAAGATGCTGCATCGGCAGCGATCTATGGTGCAAGGGCAGCCGAAGGTGTGGTCTTGATCACGACCAAACAAGGAAAATCGGAAAAACCCAGAATAGAATATAATGGCAACTTTTCGTTCAACACTCCTACCCGATTACCCAAAAGCAACGATGCTTACAGTCACGCTCTTTTATCGAATGAGGCGTTTACTAATGCCGGACTGGCGACTAACTTTTCTCAAGAAGCTCTAGAAGCAATCAAAGATCCGTCGGTTGTGGCATTACCCAAGGGCAACGACTTTATCTATACGGCAAATAACGACTGGATCGACTTGATGATGGATCATAGCTTCCAACAGAACCACAACTTATCAGTATCGAAGGCTTCGGACAACCTAAACTATCTCTTCTCGACCAGTTGGCTCGATCAGGACGGTATGTTCTCCGAATACGGACCGGACAACTTCGATCGTATCAACTTCTTGTCGAACGTCGGAGTAGACATCATTAAGAACAAACTGACCTTCAACAGTAAAGTAAACTATGTGAGTACGAATAAGAAATATCATCCACAATTCGGAGGATGGTCTATTCCTTATATAACCTTTATCCAAGCAGGCCCTAACATGCCAGTTTATGATTACAACGGAAATTACGCTCGTTACAGAATGCAGGGTAATCCGATACAAGCCATGAGTGAAGGCGGAGAAGGAGTCTTTAAGCAACAAAAGATAGAGGGAATCTTCTCATTGTCTTATAAGCCATTAAAGGGTTTGTTGCTCAAAGCAACTGGAGGAGCAATCATCCGTAATAATCAGACTAAAGAGTTCAGACGTAAATATGGGAAATATGGTCCGAACGGACTGATCTCAATGGGAGCCGGACAATACGGACCGAACAATATTATTCAAGAGAGCTCGAATAGTCAATACCTCACCGGACAATTCTTGACCGAATATAATACGGTGATCAACACGGTTCACGATCTAAAGATTTTAGGAGGATGTTCTGTGGAAGAGAATAAATATGAGGATTTATCGGCTAAACGTACCGACATCGTCGGCAACTTATTACCGGCACTGAAACTCGGGTCTACCGACGGATGGTCGAACAATGCGGATGAGAATGAATGGGCTTTAGCCTCAGGATTTATGCGAGTGAACTATGCGTATGCTTCAAAATATTTGTTCGAGGCCAACTTCCGTGCCGACGGTTCTTCACGCTTCTCTAAGAAAAACCGTTGGGGAATATTCCCATCTGCTTCTATCGGATGGCGAATCTCGGAAGAGGCATTCATGAAACATCAAAAGGTCTTTTCTAATCTGAAATTACGCTTATCATGGGGTGAGCTTGGAAACCAGAACGGCTTAGGTCTTTATGATCATATTGCACAATATACGGTCGGTGGGTACTATCCGTTTGCTTCAGGTCTAGGACAATGGGCTGTCAATGGGACACTCCCTTCGGAAGAACGAACTTGGGAAACCGTCGTGATGAGAAATGTGGCTATCGACATGGGATTCCTAAACAACCGATTGTCGGTGACCGGTGAATATTTCATCAAGAAGAATAAGGATATGTTGGTCAACATCGAGGTGCCGAGTGTCATCGGAATCAATGTCCCAACAGGCAACTACGGAGAGTTGGAAGTCAAAGGTTGGGAAGTTTCGATCGGTTGGAAAGATCAAATTAAAGATTTCTCGTACGGTGTAAACTTCAACTTGTCCGATCAAAAAGACAAACTGGTTGACTATGGCGTGAAATATAATGGATTCACACAGGGAATCAATCAGAAAATACAAGGTTACTCGTTGGGAGCAATCTTTGGTTATGAAACCGACGGTTATTTCCAAACCGCAGAAGAAGTCAGCCAGTCGGCCGTTTACAACAAAGCAATCACCGGCCCGGGCGATATCAAATACATCGATCAAGATAAAGACGGAAAGATCTCTGCACCAAACGATTTGAAATATTTAGGTACGACTATGCCACGTTACATCTTCGGTATGAATCTCAATGCCGAATGGAAAGGGTTCGATTTCAGTCTCGCATTGCAAGGAGTAGGAAAACGTAATTTCTACATCAATCAAGAGATCATGGCTCCATTCTCGGTCACTTGGGGTAACTTCTCTTATACGATGCATAACGATTATTGGACACCTGAGAATCCGAATGCTTCGCTTCCAAGACATTATGCCGGTGCCGGACACAATTATCAGACCTCCGATCATTGGTTACAAAATGCAGCTTATGTCCGACTCAAAAACTTACAGGTTGGTTATACACTACCTAAGAGTTTGATCAACAAGCTGGGCATCACTCGCTGTCGTCTCTACTTCAGTGGAGATAATCTAGCAGAACTCAGTCAGTTAAATAAAAATTTCGATCCGGAGCTGACCACCACAAGTGGCGTGATGTATCCTATCATGAGAAGTTTTTCATTTGGTTTAAACCTTGCATTTTAATTAAAGAACTATGAAACTACGTACATTAATATATTTATTTGCCTTGCTCACCATGACAAGTTGCAATGATTTCTTGGATAGAGAACCAAAGACGTCTCTATCACCTGGAAGTTTTTGGAAAACAGAAAACGATCTGCGCTTAGCTTTAAATACTTTATATCAGAATATGAACCGTCCATATTCTTTGGACAATCAAAGTATCGATTGTTTCGCGAATACAGGCAATAACGTAAGTTCGGGCACACACACTCCGGGCAATACCGACGACATTTGGACCAAAGCTTACGATGAGATTCGGATCGTCAATAATTTCCTCGAGAACTACGAGCAAGCGGAAGTCAGCGATAACATTAAAAACCGATATGCAGGAGAAGCCCGTTTCTTTAGGGCTTATTTCTACTTTAACTTGATTAAACGCTTTGGAGATGTGCCTTATATCTTGCACACGCTCGGCTTGAGTTCGGAGGAATTAAAGGGAAATAGGGTTGATAAAAAGGTCATCCTAGATGGTATTCTCGACGATTTAAAGTTTGCGGAAGAACACATTCCTCTGAAAAGTCAAATGACTCAGGATGTGGGACGCATCACTAAAGGAGCCGCTCAAGCCTTGATGGGACGCATTGCTTTATATTATGGAACTTATTACAAGTTTCATGGGGGAACCGACCACAAGCCCTATTTGAATATAGCCAAGGAAGCTTGCAAACGATTGATCGACAGCCGGGAGTATAGTGTATATGCCAATTACCGAAACCTATTTTTAGCTCCGGGAGAAGATTCGAATGAGCATATCCTATCGTATAGATATTCCGACGAAGCTAATACTTATAACGGTAGAATCAGAGCTACAATTGTCGATTTCGTTCACGAGCCGACGAAACACCTGGCCGACGCATTCCTTTGTAAAGACGGATTGCCAATCGGTAAATCGACTTATTCAACCACCTACCTACCTTTAGGACAAGAGTTTGAGAATAGAGACCCACGTATGGCACTAACCATTTGGAAACCGGGAGACAGCTTTAGAGGAGCACCTTTCATCCCAAACTTATCCAACCAGACCAGAACGGGATATATGTTTAAGAAGTATGGCGATGAAGATGCCTTCACAAATATGAAATCGACAATTGACGAAATTCTAATTCGCTATGCAGAGGTCTTGGTAACTTACGCCGAAGCGGTTTATGAAATCGATGAAACCATCTCGGATGAGGATTTAAACCTTTCGATCAATGCCTTAAGAAAACGGTTCGAAGGTGATCCTAATCAGCTGCCCGACTTGACCAATAGCTTTGTCGACCAACATCAATTAAGTCTGCGCGAAGAGATCAGAAGAGAACGAAGAGTCGAATTATGCGGCGAATCGTTCCGATACGATGATCTTATCCGTTGGAAAACGGCCGAGACCGAATTGCCTCAGACCATCTTAGGAGCTAAATTTGATGCTACGGCCTATCCTAGTATTATTCCCGGAAAGGATATTAATCTGACAGAAGACGGATTTATTCTTGTACAAAAGGGAGAAAGTCGTACCTTTGAATCGAACAAGCATTATCTATTTCCGTTACCTTTACGAGAGATATCGCTAAATGATAATCTAACACAAAACCCTAATTGGTAAAACACATGAATAGAAACCTTAAAAACGGAATGATCGGTGCACTATTGTGCACCTGTCAGTCTGTAGTGAACGCACAGGATCATCCGAATATTGTCGTCTTTCTAGTCGACGACATGGGATTGATGGACACATCTGTGCCTTTTATCACGAATGGCAAAGGAGAGCCGATGAGACAGCCGCTGAACGATTGGTATCGCACGCCCAACATGGAGCGATTGGCCAATCAAGGCATCCGCTTCTCAACATTCTACGCGCAAAGCGTCAGCTCACCTTCGCGAACATCAATCATGACAGGACAGAATGCGGCACGCCACCGAACAACAAACTGGATTAATGCCGAGAGTAATAACCGAACCACTTACGGACCGCCGGAATGGAACTGGAAAGGGCTAACAGCTGCCGACCATATTTATCCACAGGTGTTAAAAGAAGCCGGATATAAAACCATCCACGTAGGCAAGGCACATTTCGGCTGTCTACATAGTGAAGGAGAAAATCCGACCAATCTTGGCTTCGATGTAAACATTGCCGGTTCATCGATCGGTCACCCGGGAAGTTACCACGGTGAGAACGGTTACGGCTGGATTAAAGGTCAGCGCGCACGGGCAGTACCCGATCTGCAAGCTTATCACGGCACATCGACGTTCTTATCGGATGCCCTCACCTTAGAAGCGAATAAGGAGATTGAGAAGGCAGTCAAAGCCAAACAGCCATTCTATCTGAACATGGCACATTATGCCGTACATGCTCCGTTCGAAACCGATGAGCGGTTTATCGATCATTATAAAGGAGGAGATAAGAATCAGCAGGCGAAGGCATTTGCTACACTGATTGAAGGAATGGATAAGTCGTTGGGCGATGTACTCAACAAACTCGAAGAGTTGGGTGTAGCGGAAAACACGTTGATCATCTTTTTGGGCGACAATGGTGGCGATGCTCCGCTAGGTGAGGCGGCCGATTATGGTTCATCGGCTCCCTTGAAAGGAAAGAAAGGTTCGGAATATGAGGGCGGTGTACGAGTACCGTTCATCGTCAGCTGGGCTCATCCAAAAGCTCAAAATCAGTTCCAGAAACGCTATCCGGTAGCACAACAAGCTATACAGACTCAGATGGCTACGGTTATGGATCTCTACCCGACCGTACTTTCGGTAGCCGGGGTACAAGCCCCGAAACAGCAAGTACTCGATGGGGCGGACTTGAAGAAGTTGTTGAGTGGAAAAGCAGATCGATCACATCGGTCGGATTTTCTGATGCATTTCCCTCACGAACATCGAGGAAGTTACTTCACCACTTATCGCAAAGACGATTGGAAGCTAATCTATTATTATCATCCGGAACAGCCGAACGCTCCTTACTATAAGTTGTACAACTTAAAGAACGATCCGTTCGAAAAGCAGGATGTAGCTAAAACCGAACAAAAGAAAGCTAAAGAATTGTTTAAACTCATGGTTAAACGTCTCAAAAAAGAGCAAGCGCTTTATCCGGTTGATAAAGACAAGAAAGCACTTTTACCTCAGTTTATCGAGCAATAAACGCCTAAACGAAAAACCTTCAATTAGGAAACGATCGAATAAAAAATCGACGCTATTTCAACCGTCCCGTTTAAACGAATGACAGCGTTCAATCGGATATAAGAATCCCCTTATTTTAGCTGAATTAATAAGCTAAAATAAGGGGATCTTCTTTGATCTAAATTGATCTATATCTTATAATCCATGAATGACTTTCATCATCTGTTCGCCCAAACCGATCGTGTAACCTTGTGAAACAAAGACAACACGATTGAACGTATCGGCAATCACAAAGACAGGCAAGGTCGTTTTATTCAGTTTCATGTTAGTCATGATCTGTTCCTGAATAGCATGGTTCGCATCGATACCGTAAGTAATGGTCGATGGTAGACCCTTAAATTCTTTAGGGTTGAACTTCTGATATTGGGCTTGCGATGGGAAAAGAAGAACCATGCGACGTCCCCATTTCTCAAACTCTCCACTCAATGCTGCGATATCACGCAAAGCATGATTGGTCGGTTCCTGACCGACACCAAGTACGCCAACAACGTAGTAGCCACGACCACAAGTCTGCAAGATGCTTTGTAAAGCTCCCTGTCCAACAGGTTCGTAAGTCGACTCAGAATTGAAACTACCGATGACTTGTACTTCGTCTTTTTTCTCACGCATCACCAAGTCAACGGTTGTGGTTTGGTTCGGTGCGATGGTAAAGAAAGTCACATTCGACAATACGGCGCCGCTAGCCAAACGGGTTCCGGTCACGAGCATATAATAACCGGCATCAAGCATTGTACCGTTCTTTAGAAGGTTCGACCATGTTGCACCACCGCCCATATCGACATCGCCTTCATCGTAGTTGAGTAAGTTAAACGTTCCGCCATCAAACTTCGACAAGGTGAAATGAGAATAGTATTTCGGATCAGTCAACGAAGGAACAACATGATAGGTTGCCACTAACTTGCCCTTCAATGCCGACTGAGCTTCGGCCGACTCAAAGTTCACATCGACCCAACCGGCCTCGTTCCAATATTGCAACTTACCGGTCACCTCATCGATACGCGACGGATAACCTAAGCTACGAGCCACGGAAACGAAGAAGATGTCACGTGAGAAGCTATCGGTTACTCTGGTTTTCCACACACCTATAGGGGAAATTGGAATACGCTGGATATTCAAATCGTTTTTAATTGTAAGCTGTTTACCACACCAATCAATCAATTGTCTTAAATCGGTCGGGAAGTTTTGATTGGCCGACTGTTGTTCCGTAAAGAAGGCCTTGTAAGGGGTAATCATTTCATTAGCGACACGTGGATTAAGCACATAACGACTATAGAGCTCCCAACGCTGAGCCTCAGTGCGATTGGCAACCATCTTTTCAAACGAAATCGTATAATTTAGATGATCATCTAGTACCTCTAAAGAGACATCACGCAAGTCTTTAGCAGAAATGACTTCCAACAATCCCATGCCTTTACGCTTTGCGACCTCATCTGTTTGCTTTTTCAAGAAAGCTTGTAAGGTTGCATAATTTCCACGAGAAGCCAATAAATATTTAGTAACCAATGCCGTATCGAGTCCACAGCTTTGTGCAAACTCATGGGCTTGTTGTTCGTTAATGAAAGTCGAGACATAGGCATTACGAATAGAATCTTCTTGAGCCGTACGACGATCGTTCTCTTTTCTTTGATCAGGAGTCACCTCAGGCATATTAGCTCCTTCGGCAGGAGGAACGATATCAATATCTAATGCATAAGCCTCTCCTTCTTTCTTATCCAAAGCAATAGTCACACTATCCATCTTTCCAAATGAGACTTCTGTATAACCAAACTGACCTTCTTTTGAAGCCCAGACCAACATATCCCCTTTACCGGCAGTCAGCGAAGTCTGTCCTTTTACAGTCGTATATTTGGTCGCTACGGTATAGAACTCGGCATAATTATAGATTTTAAACTCAACCTTTGCATCGGCTATCGGCCGACCGTCTGCATCGGTCACAGTCACCGTCGTCTTAGCTGTCGGGGCATAGTTATCAATAACATTGATTTCAGTGTAGTTCGGGGTCTCAAGCATAATCTCTTCAGGACCGTTATACCGTCCAAACACTTTAGTATGCATCAGCATTCCACGACTAGCCGGAGCATTAAACCAACCTAAATTAAGTACCGGTTCAGGTTCGCACGCTCCAAGGAAATACCATTTACCGTCTGCCCAAGCTTCTACCCAAGCATGATTGTCGTCGGTGTGTGCCCAACGTGGTGTATAGACCTGACGAGCCGGGATACCTACCGAGCGAAGAGCAGCCACTGTAAAAGTCGATTCTTCGCCACAACGTCCGTAAGCAGTCTTCACCGAAGCTAATGGGGAACTCGTACGAGCATCACTCGGATGATAAACCACCTTCTCATGACACCAATGGTTCACTTCAAGAATAGCATCTTTCATCGATAAATTCTTCACGCGATCTTTCAGTTCGGCATAAAACACACGACGAGCATCGTCTAAGTTCTCATTATTAATACGGATAGGAAGCACAAAATGACGGAAGATTCCATCGGGGATCTCTTTTCCCCACGGCATTTCCTGACGAGCCTGTTGCGACAGACGTACATTCTCTAAATAGTAATCACCCGAATAATCGACTACATCACCTATAGGCATATAAGCATATAGGAAAGTTAAAGCCTCTTTTTCGAGGGTTGTCAAGTCGGTACGAGAACAAACATTGAACAATTCACCATGAGGTAAATCGTTCTTCTTACTCTCAAAGTCATCAAAAACTTGTTGGCGGTATCCTTCATCTTTAAGAAAATGGGTCTCACCACAGCTACAAAGCCAAACCGATAATAGCGGAAGGCATAACAAACGAATCAGTGTTTTCATCTTTTCTAAATCTCACTTCAGTTAGGTTGTTACAGAATAGGACACAAAAATAACAGATTATTTTCGGAATGGAAATAGAACGCTTTCGAAAAGTCGGTTTCCCCCTCTCATTTAAGTCGACTTTATGTCACAAAAATGTAACATCTTGTTAAAAAACGGCCTTTAATAATAAATAATGGAAAATAAAAGGCCTTTTTCATGTTCTACAACATGGAAATCCAAAAAAGTTCGTATCTTTGCAGTGTAATTAAAAGGAAAATAATAATCGCTCTTCAAAACGTGGGGAGCAAAAAAGAGGAAAAATTATGAAAAAGAATTCAAGCGAAAAGATTGTGATGTTACAGTACCGTATTAAACGCTATCAAGCAATGGGAAATGGTGCTATGTGTCAAGCCTTAAATGGCCAACTTCAAAAACTGCTATTACAGCAGTCTGCTTTGTAAACGAAAAACAATATTATAGCTAGAAAGGGCTGTTCGTTATGAACAGCCCTTTTTTTATTGAAACAAATCGCTCTATGAAAGGGGATTAATGAAAAGTATTGTTATTTTTGTAGGAGTTTTTCGTTATCAACGCTTTTTCTATAAAAGCGTAACTATTAGGTTAAATAAAAATTATGACTATGAGAAAATTGATGATTTCCATCGCCACCTTGTTTGTTATAGGCAGTCTATATGCTCAAGAGCCCGGATATCAGTTTAAGACAGTAGTTTCTCAGCAAGCTACTCCGGTTAAAAATCAAGCATCGAGCGGCACATGCTGGTGTTTTGCCTCAACCTCCTTCTTCGAATCGGAACTACTCCGAATGGGTAAAGGGGAGTATGATTTATCAGAGATGTTTATTGTTCGTCAGAAATATTTAAATCAATTAGAAGATAACTATCTACGCAAAGGAAAAGGAAATCTGGGAGAAGGTAGCCTATCGCACACGTTCAAGAACGCTTACAAACAAGTGGGTATCGTACCGGAAGAGATTTATTCGGGCATTAACTACAACGAAACCAAACACAATCACCGTGAATTATCGAAATATCTTAATACCATAGCCGAAACATCGGTCTCATTGAGAAGCCAAAGTCCGGAATACGATAAACTAGTCAACAGTCTATTCGATATTTATTTAGGGAAATCTCCGGAGCAGTTTACCTATAAAGGAAAAACATATACTCCACAATCGTTTGCTGAAAGCCTGGGATTAAATATGGATGATTATGTAGAGGTAACAAGCTTCACTCATAAACCTTATTATCAAATGTTCGCGCCTGAAGTACCCGACAACTGGGAACACGAATTAATGTATAACTTACCTTTGGAGGACATGATGGAAGTGATAGATCACGCATTGACCAACGGGTATACCGTTTGTTGGGATGGTGACGTCAGCGAAAGAGGTTTTTCATATTCTAATGGAGTCGCCATCAATCCTGAAGTTCAGGATGTCGACCAATATTCAAGTACCGATCGCGCACAATTTGAAAAGATGAAGCCTCAAGATCGTTTGAAAGAAGTCTTTAAATTCAAGCATCCTTTCCCTGAAGTCGAAGTGACTCCAGAACTTCGTCAAAAAGGTTATGAACATTTTGTGACCACCGATGATCACTTAATGCATTTGACAGGTATCGTTGAAGATCAAAATGGAACGAAGTATTACATGACCAAGAATTCGTGGTCGGCCGATGGCAATAAATTCGGAGGCTATTTGAATATGTCCGAAAGCTATGTACGTGCCAAAACAATTTATGTGATGGTTCACAAAAACGCATTACCCAAAGGATTAAGAAATAAGCTAGGAATCAAATAAGATCCAACATTAACTAAAAAATAAAAAGCTCCATCTTTCTGAATAAACAGAAGATGGAGCTTTTTATAATTAGGGACTGATAAACGACCAAATGATTGATCTTAAGATGATCTATTTCTTCTTTTGAAAAGTAACTTGACTAATTTCCACTACAGCACCTTTAGTTTGAGAAAGGATTGCAATATAACAATCTTTCAAGATAGCTGCATGATCGGGAGTAGTAGTAATCCGTAAATCTGGAGTAGAACTTTGACTGTTAACGGTGTTGACCAATTGTGATAAATCAAAATCAACGCTAACTTTAGTCCACTTATCAGCATGCTTTACATTATAGTTGTATTGAGCAGCAGAGGATTTCTTTTGTGACTGAGCATCGTATTGATCGCGCACAAAAAATGTCGTATTATACTTACCATTATCACTCTTTTCCTCAACCGATTGCTTTATATAAGCCGAGATAGAGGCATTGGATTGGTTAGTACGCACAAAGAATGTGAGGTTATAAACAGTTTTCTCCAACTCTTTAGTGATGCGTTGCCCTACAAAAGCCTTGTACCACGATAAGTCTTTATCAGCTTCACGATTATCGAATTTCATTGCATATGGATAAGCTTTATCACCCGTATTACCTTGCCAAGTGATTGTAGTCGCCCCCTCCTTTTCATTATTTACAACGAACCAAACGCCAGAAGAAGCTTTATTCGGATTCTTCACGACAGCATTCACTTCTGTAGTAAACTTATCGTTCTCGATCTCGTTCTGAGCTTTCATAGAAACCCCAGAAATGACTAAAAGAGTAAGTAGTAGTACTTTTTTCATAAACGGTATTCTTTTAAAATGATAAAATTAATTCAAGTTGTTGATCACAAAGCGATAATGCCCTTTTAATGACTGATCGGTGGTATGCAACATGATACGATAAATCGTCTTTCCCCAAACATCGGACAAGCGTGAATCATCCAAACGAATTGTTTCCAATTGAGGTTCAAAGATTTCAGGATAAGAAAGCTCCACCTTTTTATTTTCTACCTCAATACGAATAATCCCTTTCTTTGGGAATGTCACTTCTCCCCAAGTTAAGAAATTAACTTGATTAGAGGCTTTAAATGCTTTCAGCTCGAACTGATCATCAATAATCAACTGATTAGATTTTAGAGTATATTTACGCAACCAATTCTTCACCTGAGCTTCAGCAGGATAAGCTCCTGATATATCAGTTACAAATTGTTTCTTACCTTGATTGCATATTGTTCCCTTAGCTTTATAATTTTGTCCATACTTCTGAGCAGCACCATTAATCATCGGTAGATTATGATAATTACTTTGCATTGTCCAGATCGTATAGCGCTGACTACTAAACGTTAAACGAGTATAGGTACCAACGCCTGCATCAATAAGCATTGGAGTTTGGTCAACATAAAAAGAGAAAGTACCGGCATCATTGTGATTATGACTTTCGTTATTAAATCCTCCTTTGGCAGCTACAAATAATCCATTATGATTCTTCATATAACAAAACTCGGTTTCCGGATACCAAGTAATATCAGGCATGCGATGTGCTGCGGGAGTTTCCGATAGCCCTTTATAACAAAGTAAAGATTGCAACGACCGATAAGCATCATTGCCTAATGTCGCATAAGGTTTTTTACCGTTAAGTAAATAAGCTGCAAACGTCATCATCTCATCACTCGCAACAGCCTTACCATAACGATAGATCAACTGAGCATCGCCTCCCCCCTTAGCCGAGGCATCGGCAAAATTCACAACCCATCCTTTACCAACATACGAACGAGAAATATATTCCCCCATCCGACGGATCATAGGTTCACCAAACAAAGAGACCTTGCCTCCCGTAGCATCCGATAAGATTTGCAAATAATCATATAATTTTCCAGCAGCATGTCCCCAATATGAAGGACCTTCCTCACAAGCACCATCAGCCTTAACAAAGTTGATAAATCGATCGACCGATAACATTGATCGATAGACCGCTTTTGCCAACCGCTCAGTATCGTTCTCCATCAGAAGAAAGCACTGCAAAACATTTGAATTACACCAAGGATTCCAGTTGTTAATGATACGACCCGGTTCCCATTGAAAAGCCATCCACCACATCGAATCATCATTCATATAAGGATCAAGAATACGCTCTTTAATCGTTTTCTCTAGATGCAAAGTAATCACCGGATTAACCTTATCGAAACTTTCGTGAAAAAAATAGTGAATCCAAGAGATCAGAGCACCATAACCTCCAGACCCAAGATCAATGATCTGCTGCCGAAAATCTGGTAATGAGCGCTTAGAACTTTGATTAGGAAGATGTGCCGACAACACCCAAGAAGTCATTTCACAACTCATATATACTCCATTAATAAGCTGATCGATAAACCGTCCTTTTCCTTCGGCAAGTTCGGCTAACATCAGGGTATTTAATGCCCGACGATTAGACTCATAAGGATCTTGCATCACATTTCGGTTGCCACTTCGCTCATATTCTAAATAAGCTGTAGCAGGAACCAATTGCCACTCATAGTTAAATAATTTCTCACCTGCTTCAATTAAGCGCTGCTTGTTTTCTCCCATCAAGCCATCCCAAGCCACTCGGTCGGTATAAGCTGGAAAAGCAACCCATTTTTGATGAGTCAACAGCACTTCTTTTAATCGAGCCTCATTGGTAAGTTGCTGCAATAAGTTACGTTCGGTATAAGCTTGTGCAATAAGCGTAATGCTACAAAGGCACAATGTTATCCAAACGCGTAAATGTTTTTTCATGTTCATAGTTGATTTTGTTTTATACCGAGCAAAAATAACGACTTTACAACTAAGGCATGGAAGAAAATTATACGAATATGCTGATCAAAACGTCCAGATCATTCCCAATCACTAAATTCAAAACTCAATTGTTCCCAACGTCCTTGTTCGTTACCTTCTTTTTTAGGATTGGAGACCGACAAGCCGATAAGACGTATTGGATGATCCTCAAACGACACCTCTTTTAATAACTCTTTAGCTAATGGAAGAATACAATCGAGAGTTGTAAGATCATGTTCTTGCGTCACACTACGTGTGATTTGCTTAAAATCATGATATTTAATCTTCAAGGTAAGGGTATTCCCTACGAAATCTTTGCGCTTCAACCGTTCGGTTAGTTCAACAGCAACATGATAAAGTTCGATGATTACAGATGAACGATATGAAATATCTTTCTCTAAAGTATGTTCACAACCAATAGACTTTCTCACTCGAACAGCCTCTACAGGGCGAAGATCAACGCCGCGGGCACATTCATAATATAGCGCCCCAGCCTTTCCGAAGTGGCGAGTTAGCATGGACAATGAGCAAGAACGCAGTAATTCTCCATTATGAATGCCCAATTGGTGCATTTTCTTAGCCGTAACCGGTCCGATACCCCAAAACGACTCAATAGGTAAATGCGCAATAAAAGTTAAGGCCTGATCAGGATGAATGGTGCATAATCCATCCGGTTTGCGATAATCAGAAGCAATCTTTGCTAAAAATTTATTATACGATACCCCTGCAGAAGCCACCAAATCGAGTTCCTCACGTATCCTCTTTTTGATCTCTTTAGCCATATCAACAGCCAGCAAGATTCCCTTCTTATTCTCTGTCACATCCAGAAAAGCTTCATCAAGAGATAGAGGCTCAATGATATCAGTATAATCGTGAAAAATCTCATGAATAGACCGTGACACCTCTTTATAAACATCATGGCGAACCGGAGCAAAAATCAGATTAGGGCATAATCGCTTAGCTTTGATGGACGACATAGCCGAACGCACTCCATATCGCCGAGCTTCATAGCTTGCAGCAGACACGACTCCACGGCTACCCTCATATCCAACAGCCAAAGGTTTCCCGCGCCACTGAGGATGATCTCGTTGCTCCACAGATGCAAAGAAAGCATCCATATCAATATGTATAATCTTACGTTCGTCCATGATCTATCAGTAGGCAAAATTACTGAAATATCAATGAAAAGAGATCAAATCGATCGACTTCTTAAAGGAAAGACCAAATTCTCATGCTCCTAAAACTTAAATAGACAGAAAGTCTCAATACACAGTAATGAGAACTTTCTGTCTATTTAAAGAAATAACACTAAACAAAACTAACATCATGAGATCTCATAATCGGTTTACACTTCCATACTATTCTCTAAAGAATAATTTGCAGAGGAAATGTCGTGATTCAATCGATCTCTTAGTTTTTTTTATTTTTGAAGTTGAGGAATCCAACTATCAATCAACTCACGATGTTGCGCTATCCACTGACGAGCGGCATCATCTTCAGTAGTCTCCGACTCCTCTATTGCTGTCATCAATGAACTGATCTCAGCGTCTGAAAAACGAACATGACTCAATAACTCAGCGGCAAACGGGTCAGATTCGGTGAAACCTTTCCAAGCCACTGCCTGTATTTTCTCGGCATCTCCGTAAACTTTCTTAGAATCTTCCAAGACTTTCAAATCAAAACGGTCAAACATCCAGTGTGGAGTCCATCCTGTAACCACCACGTATTCCTTGTCGTCGATTGCTTTCTTTAATGAAGCCGTCATCGCTGGCCCACTTGAAGTCATCAATTTATAATCCAGCTGATAAGCATCAATTGCTTTTTCTGTTGTTTTCATAATACCGGCTCCGGCATCAATACCTACAATTGCTCCTCCAAACTCTTTCTTAAATTGGTTCAATTCTTCGATTGAGCTTATTTTCACATAGCTAGGCACGACCAATCCGATACGTGCATTTTGAAAAACATCTCCTAGAACTTCTAACTTGTCTCCGTATTGCGTCATATAATCGGCATGAGTAATTGGCATCCAAACATCAAGAAAGACATCAGTCTTCTGACGCGAAAGCGAAGTAAAGATCGGTGCAACATCAGCATTCAACAACTTAACATCGTAACCTTGATCTTCAAAGACCGCTTTAACTACATGGGTAATAGCAATTCCTTCTGCCCAATTCGTATAAGCAATATTGATCTTCTTCGAATTGCTTTTACCTCCACAGCCAACTATTAAAAGAATGGCCACTAAAATTACTCCTACAACTTTCAATCTATTTATCATCATCATCTTAATTCTTTTTAATCATTAGTTTATACACTTCTTTATCCATGGAATGTACCATGATCCGGCACTCAAACCTAATTCGTCTTCTTACGATTATTGGCTATACCTTGAGTGATACGATCGAGCACAATAGCCAAAATAACGACGGCTATTCCACCTTCAAATCCCAATCCGATTTTCATTTGCGTAATTCCCTTAAGAACAACCTCACCAAGTCCGCCGGCCGAAATCATTGCCGCGATAACCACCATCGAAAGTGACATCATAATCGTTTGGTTAATTCCGGTAAGGATAGTAGGCAAAGCCAATGGCAATTGTACCTTAAACAAGAGTTGCCAAGGATTTGCGCCAAACGACCGCGACGCTTCTATCACATTAAGAGGCACCTGACGAATACCTAACCCGGTTAAGCGTACGACCGGTGGCATCGCAAAAATAATCGTAGCAAATGTCCCGGGCACAGTACCCAATCCAAAGAATAGAACCGCAGGAATAAGATACACAAATGCAGGCATCGTTTGCATAAAATCAAGGATCGGACGCATCACCTTATCGCACTTCGAACTGTTTGCCGTCCAAATACCTAAAGGAACTCCCAGCAACAAAGCCAAACACGTTGCTGATAAAACTAAAGCCAAGGTTTGCATCGTCTCTTCCCAAAAGCCCATACCATAAATCAGTAATAAGCCCAAAACGGTAAATACTGCTGTACCTTTCCCCGCTTTAAACCAAGCTAAAAAGGCCAAGACCAATATGGTGACATAAAAAGGAATGCCAAACAAGATTTGTTGGAACCCTTCAATAAATCCTCCGATAGCCAAGCTGAGCGTATCGAAAAATGAAGCAAAATGTTCCGTCAACCAATTAATAGCGATCTCTATATATTTTCCTATATTTATCATAAATCTATTGCGTTTTGAATAATTTCGTTGATTTCTTCTTTATCTTTTCCAGTAGCCTCAATAATCAGTGAGGTCAATGGAACAATACCTTGAAACGTCCGATTATCATCAACCACCCAAATCGGTGAGTTCGTTTTAGTCATCAGAGGCAATACATCTTCAAGTATAGTATCCCCCAAAATAGAATGCACCTCAGCACGTATGATAGAATCAATACTTCTAGTCTGTGTTTTCCTAAGCCGAAGCAGATCTTTCAGTCTCACTTCACCTAGCAATTTCTTGTTCGCATCAACGACTGGAAGTACCGATAGGTTTTTCTCACGCATCTTACGTATAAGCACCTCAGGTCCTTCTTTTTCTACACGAGCCGTCACAGGCTCTACAATCATAATAGAAGATGCCGTCAGTATCTTCGTACGATCGACATGTTCAACAAAGCGTTCAACATAATCGTTCGCTGGATCACTGAGGATTTCCTCCGAAGTGCCGACTTGCACCACTTCTCCATCCTTCATAATCGCAATACGATCACCCAGCTTAATGGCTTCATTTAAATCATGAGTAATAAACACAATCGTTTTTTTCATTCGTTGCTGAATCGTCAACAACTCGTCTTGCATTTGCACTCTAATCAGTGGGTCTAAAGCCGAGAAAGCCTCATCCATCAATAACACTTCCGGATCGTTGGCTAAGGCACGAGCCAAACCAACACGTTGCTGCATACCTCCGGAAAGTTCACTCACCATTTGCAATCCGTAGCCTTTCAAGCCAACCAAGAGCATACTTTCCTCCGCTTTCTTCTCGCGTTCCTTTTTGCTGACCCCCTGTAGTTCAAGACCAAATGCAATATTCTCAAGTACCGTACGATGAGGTAACAATCCAAAATTCTGAAAGACCATGGCAAGTTCTTTACGACGTACTTGCAATAATTCTTTATCTGAAGCTTTAGAGATATCGACACCATTAATCACCACCTCACCAGAGGTTGGGCGAATCAATCGGTTAATGCAGCGCAACAAAGTCGACTTTCCACTACCAGAGAGCCCCATTATCACAAAGATCTCTCCTTCATTAATTGATAAATTTGCATGTTTGACCGCGACAGTACATCCTGTCGATTTTAAAATTTCTGCCTTAGTCTTATTCTCATCAAGCATTTTTAAAGCCCGCTGTTTATCATGCCCAAAGACAACATCTAAGTTTTTAATTTCTATTTTACTCATTCAATATGTATCATTTAATCAATTAAAAATAATAACCTACATTCACATTTACCCGCGTGTGCCATTTAGAATCGATCCCTTCTGCAAAAGCTGTATTCCAATCAGCGCCAAACCAAGGTTGATTTTTCCCTGCGACCCAATCTACATAAGTATAAATAGGTCCCATAGTCAACATTGCCCCCGTTACATTCTGATAGCTATCATTAAACCCGTCGGTCTGTTTTTGCATCATGCTAAAATCATTATACAGACAGATCTCATCGAGTATACCTTTGTTGATCGGTATTTTATAAGCCAAGGCGATAGAATAAGTATTCGCTTCTGAAGCCATTTGATAATCAAGACCATAAGCAATCATTGCCACACTCTCACGACTTTCGCCAACTTTGTTCCGAGGTTTCATCTTATAACCAGTATATTGGGCTTTTAAGTTCCAATGTTTATAATCAACCATATAATGCAAGGCCCATGCGGCACTCGTTCCCATCTCTTGCGTATCAAGATTATAAAGTCCGCCTAATTGTCCGGAAACGCCCAACTGTTGTTTCCACGTCGTTCCAAACTGATAGGTCACTTGCCCATTGAGCTGGTTCGTCTCTTTATTTCGTCCTCCAACATCATAGCCATAGCGATCGGGCGAAGCCTCACGTCCCGAAGAGAAATCAAGAACATCAGCATTTTTAAAGAAAGCCAAAGAAGCCCCCCAATGCTTATCTTGATAATGATAACTCACTCCAAGATCGGCATCGTCCTCAAAGCCTAGATAATAATTAATGTTGAAAAAATAGCTATTTGAAGTATAAGGCTTAAGCCCAAAAGGTACTGGTGCTAATCCAAATTTTAGATTGTGGTGATCGTTAAAATCATAACCAATAAAACCATGCTTCAGCATTCCTCCTCCTGATGAAGATGGATAAAATCTATAGTCAAGATCTAAACTTAGGCGTTTATAAGAGGCATCAACGTCTAAACGAAGCACATCATACCCTAGATCCCCTCCACGTTTTCTATTATTTGAATTCCAATCGGAATAATTATAATTAAAACGTAGTGCACCACCTAACTTAACTTGAGGCTTATCTTGAGCGCCCCCTTTGATTTGAAAACAGAAAATGAAAAAAAATAAAAAAAGAAATCGTTCTTTATATCTCATAAAGTTCTGATTTTTAGACGGAAATACTTAAAGTATCCGAAAGATTAATAAACATGTTAATTGAACAGACCGAGCAGCTAAAAAATGGATAGATATTTGAAAAAAATACCTGAAGAAGAACAGCTAGAAAAATTATATTTCTTATAAAAAAACAGTCTGTCGCCGTACTCTAGAAATACAAAGATAAAGAAAATAAGACTAAAAAGCAAATATTTTTTTTATTTCAGTCCAATATTAATCGGTTTTCGAGGTTTTTCGAGCTTATATCTAACAAAAACGAGAACCTTACAATTTTGTAAGATTAATGTAAGATTAATCAATTTTCCCGTATACTTTTTTGGTATTTCTTTGCATCGTAAAATGATATAATATTTAAGCATATGATACTACATCTATCTAATATCAGCAAACATTACGGTAAGCGGAATATTACCAAAGCTTTGGACAATATTGATTTATCAGTTGAAAGAGGCGAATTTATCGGAATCATGGGGCCATCAGGAAGTGGAAAGACAACACTTCTAAATCTAATAGCAACAATTGATAAGCCGACCTTAGGCGATATTCGCATAAACGGCGTAAACCCCAACCGGTTGTCGGAAACTCAACTTTCCAATTTTAGAAGGAATGAGCTTGGCATTGTCTTTCAAGATTATAACCTAATCGATTCACTCACTCTAAGTGAAAACATAGCCCTTCCAATGATCTTAAGTAAGACCGAACTCCAGACCATTGAAGAACGCTTAGATCAAGTCTCTAAATTATTAGGAATTCACCACCTCTTAAACAAATACCCGTACGAGGTATCTGGAGGAGAAGCACAACGTGCTGCGATAGGTCGCGCTATTTTCAATACCCCTTCATTGCTATTAGCTGATGAGCCTACCGGGAACTTAGACAGTAAAAGTGCCAATAAAGTAATGGATCTATTTACCTCAATTAATGAGAAGGAAAAGGTGACCACCTTACTCGTTACCCACGACCCTAAAGCCGCCAGCTATTGTCAGAAAGTCATATTTATCAGAGACGGACAGTTGTACAACAAATTAGAACGCGGGGAAAGTCAGAAAAACTTTTTCAATGAAATATTAGATGTCCTTTCTTATTTTAATTCTAGTCTATAAGCCCATTGATTATGACCCTAAGAACCATTATCTACCACTCCATAAAAGGCAATATTAGTACTCTTAAAGGTTATTATATTGCCACGAGCTTCTCCGTTATGGTGTTTTTTATAACGGCTATGTTATTGAAGCACCCGCAAATCCCACTGAACAGTATGGATTTAAAGTTCCAAGAAGGTGCCTCCGGGATGAATATTGTCGTCTTTATCTTTCTTTCGCTATTTATCATTTATTCAGCCTACACCTATATCCGTTTACGAAGCAAAGATTATGCCTTATTGAAGATTTTAGGTATGAAGAACAAGCAACTCAACCTATTGCATGTTGGAGAAAGCCTTTTTATTTATTGTAGCGGCATAATTACCGGAGTTTTATCCGCCCTCATCCTGGCTAAGCTCTTCTTCATGTTTATAGCCAAATTACTCGATCTAGAACCAATAGAATTATATTGGCCGATAGAGCCGATGATATATACCTTAAAGTATTTCGGCACCTTATATCTAGTCATAACGGCCTTATCATACCTCTCATTAAAGCGAATGGAACTCAAACAAATCTTACAACTAGGACGGAAGGTTCAGAGGCCATTGCAGCTGAACAAGTTTATTGTAGGATTATCATTTCTCCTGCTGACAACAGGATACACTTTAGCCTATACGACTACTGAAAAGACCATTGTGCAATTCGTCATTCCGGTTACCCTCATCGTCATTATAGGAACCTTCTTTTTCTACCATCAAGCAGGGACTTACCTATTACAATTATTTAAAAAGAGAAAAGGCTTCTATTATAAAGGAGTCCATATGCTCTGGATATCCGATCTCTCTTATCGAGTTAAAGAATTCTCACTTGTATTATTCCTGACAACCATCATAATGACTGTCGGATTGGTCGTTTTAAGTTCCTTTTATTCGATAGCCTACAATGATTTGCAAAGAGGGCAGACAGATGCCTATCCATTAGCTATAGTTGCCGATTCTACCACAAGCACCAACTATGCCGATACAGTTGCACAAATCTTAACAGCAAATAAAGTCAAATTCAGTCGCAGGACTATTACAGTCAAGATGGCAGAGATAGAATCTTGGGAAAACAAAAAAATGCTCATCTCCGAATCGAATTTCAGACAGCTCTCGACTCCACATCAATCGAACATTTGCTTTGACAAAAGTCATGAATGTATCCAATTGATTCGCAAGCCCGTTAAAATCAAAGTAAAGGAATTGCATCAAACAGATACAATCAAGATTAATAATGACCTATTAAAGATTAAAGATCAAATCGATTCTAGACTCTTTCGAAGTCTATACGAACCAAATGCCTTTATCATATCCGACTCCCTCTACGAACAGTTGGATAACCGTTATCAGCCTTTACAAATCAATGTCTTCGATCATAATGAAGGATTATCAGGAGGAAAAGAACTCTATAGACTCAGCGAAAAGATCTACAATCATAAAGATAAAAAAAACAGATACGCCTATATCAAGTCAGATAAAGCAACTCAGTATGCCTTCATTTATCAAAGACGGTTTTACCTTTTTCTCGCCATATCATTTAGCGTTTTATTCTTTATATGCGCAGGTGCAATGTTATACTTTAAGTTCTTTAACCACTTAAAACAGGACGGATTAAAATATGGAAGCTTTTATAAAATAGGCCTATCAAAGAGAGAGATCACCCGATCATCACAAATACAAATGGCTGTTCTATTTTTCATCCCCAACGTCTTGGCTCTGTTGCACACCTCATTTGCATTAAAAGCGTTGAAAAATATCAGCTATGATGAGTTCTGTTTATCAATTCCTGTAATAAAAGTCTATATCATCGTCCTCATTATTCAAATCATATTCTTCTTTATATTCCAGAAAAACTACAATAAGCATTTATTAAAATCGTTAAGTAAAAAATAAAAGTAAATATGAAAACTATTATTACCACAATATTGCTAACGGCAACAACCCTATCCACTCTATTTGGTCAAGAGACCAAAATCAAAATAGAGGGGCAAATGAAGCAACAAGTCACTTCAGAGATTTATTTCATAAGATTCGGCGGAAATCTCGCCAGTCGGAACTCGACTTTAAAAATCAATGATGGAAAGTTTTCGTTTACATTACAGAAAGAGCAACCTGAGATTGGACTTTTATTCTTTAGTCCGGACTTATACACCTATGTCGCATCTAGTAACACGGCATTCAGCATAGAAGTAGACACGACTAAAAACAGTAAGATTCTGTTCCACGGAGCAGGAGCTAAATCGCAAGAACAACTTTATGCTTTTACCCAAACGTTGAAAACATTAGAGCCCTACAGAGACATGACGAAGCTGGCTTTAAGTCTTCGCGATACAGAACATCAAATCGAAAACACTAAAAAACAAGCTCAAAAAATAATAGAAGAAGTCCGAAAAGGCCATCCGTTCCTATCCACATGGATGAACACTTATCTCCAACAAACAGCCTTTAGCTACCGACTACTTTATTATTCTTTTTACACCAATGATTCTTTAAGAAAAAGACTACAACCTCTTTTCAGTAATGTTGAAATAAAACAACAACAAATACCGATCGACTTTCTACTAAAAGAGCCCTTTAATATCAACTCTCCTTACCTCGCCCAGACCACCGATGATATCGAAATGCTTCTAAGTACAATATGGTATAACGTCAATGAGTTAAAAGAAAAAGAGGTTCTGATGAAACATATTGGAATAACCCGATTCCCACAGAATGAAAGCGAGAAGCAAACATTGAACCCACGCTCATACGTATGCCTACTTTCAAACTTAACCAATAAAGACACCTATAATGAACTAGCCGTAATGGCCTACCAGAAATATGGAGCAGCCACTCCCGAATGGGATAACTATGTAACCATCGTAAGTACAAAGGTTCATGATAAAGATTTATTGGCAACGATACAAGAAACTCAGAAGAAGCGTCAAGCAGCACAGGACTATATCAGCAAGATTAAAGAACTGCCTGCAGCTAGTTTCAGTTGTGAAGACATAAATGGGCAACAGGTTTGTCTAAATCAATTAAAAGGAAAGTATGTCCTCATCGACATTTGGGCAACTTGGTGCGGTCCGTGTAAAGGTGAAATTCCTTCACTACAAAAACAAGAAGAAGCATTCGAAGGAGAGAATGTCGTATTTCTAGGCATTTCTTTAGACTCAAAAAAAGAAGTTTGGAGTCAATTTGTCCACGATAAGAAATTAAAAGGAACCCAAATCTTTGCAGGCAAAGCGGCTGATGCGATCAGTAAACACTATGGCGTAAAAGGTATTCCTCGCTTTATATTATTAAATAAAGAAGGGAAAGTCTTGGAATCTGATTTCTTACGCCCATCCGATGAGAACTTTGCCAAAGCCTTAAGAAGTTATTTATCTAAATAGATTGGTTACGTTTGATTATTGTTACATTGTTATTGGGTAGGGCTTGCTCTACCCAATAACTTAAAAGCAATCGATGGTTTGATCGGCCGTCAGTCCGACAGCTATGGTACAACCGGAGTTCAGCTGACTTCTGAGGTTTATCCGATAACCCATCTTCCGACAGATCTTATCCACCAGATAAAGTCCGATACCTGTCGATTCCCCATAGGTTCTTCCGTTACTACCGGTAAAGAACAGATCAAAGACCCGAGCTTGATCACTCTGAGGTATTCCTACCCCATGATCTTCAATACAAAGCCAACGAATATCCTCTATCTGCTCTATATAAATCCTAATTTTCCCTCCTTCATGGGAATATTTTATCGCATTCGTCAGCAACTGATAAATAATAAACGACAACCATTTCTGATCGGAATAAATCAAGCAGTCGTTTTGAATCTCAAGAACCGGATAAACTTGCTTTTTTATCATATATCGCTTCAGATCATTGATGACATCTTGAACAACAACCTTAAGATCCAGACGCTCAAATTTCAAATCATTCGTAAAATTCGACGACCGCGCAAAAGATAGAGCCATATTTACGCCGTGCAATATTTTATCACTCTCAGCTTGAATCTGGATAGCCTCCTCGTTGTCTTCATGATCCTGTGTGATCACCCGAATCACCGAAAGAGGTGTTTTAATATAATGCACCCATTGATTAATAAATAAAAGATACTCGTCATGCATCTTTTGATACTTGACAAGTTCCTCCATGTTTTCTTTCATCTGAGAGGTAAACTTATCTCTAACAACCCTCGCCAAGAGTGAATTTCCTAAGTCTTCATTGAGTTCATCTCTTCCTTTTCGCTTCAAGAAAGAAAAAAGAGCTCGACGTTTAAGATAATAAAGTAACAGACAAAACGCAAAAGACAGAATGGTTAGAAAGCAGAAATAAAACAACGTGTGACGATCATTCAAATCGCCAATGAAGAAGAACAGCCACAGCAATCCCATTTGAAAGAGCAGCCACCCAATAAATCCTTTTATTTCATTAAAAAACAATCGCATCATCCACACATTTTACCATGAATCAAGTTCATGACGGTTTAACATCCGGTAAAACTAACTTATAGCCATATCCTCGGACAGTCTCCAGACTGCCGGCGAATTCCACCTCTTGAAGTTTCTTCCGCACACGAGCAATATTCACATTCAACGTATTTTCGTCAACAAAAGTCTGATTATCCCACACCTTCTCAAGCAAAACCTCTCGTCGGACAGCATTAGGAAACCGTTGCAGTATGGCCTCCAGCAAAACCATCTCTTTAGGAGAAATAAAGACTGAGGAGCGTCCGTAATAAAGGACCAACTTACTCTTATCCAAACGAAAGCCCTCTTTCTCAAAAATCAAATGAGATTCTTCCGGCTTATAATCACCATAACACCGACGAAGTTGACTACGTACCTTTGCAATGACAATATCGTTATAAAACGGTTTGCAGATATAATCATCGGCGCCATTTTCTAAAGCCATCACCTGGTCACTATTCTCATTCTTTGCCGATATGATGATAATGGGGCAAAGCGTCTGTTTTCGGATCTTTAAACACCAATAAAATCCGTTATAATAAGGAAGGTTAATATCAAGTAAAATCAGATGTGGATTAATTTCCATCACTTTTTGATCGATCTGATCGAATGTTTCCAGAATAATAGGTTCGAAGCCATATTGCTCAAGGACCTTCGATAAGCCTTTAGCTATGATTTGTTCATCTTCAATGATTAGAATACGATACATAAATCAAAACGTTTATTTAATAGGATTATGTTATACAAGCGAACCATAGCTGTTTATGGAATAAAGCGAAAGCATTTTCCCCAAGCTAAAAAGAGGTCAATCAACCGATTAAAAGGTTTAAGTTCTTCATCATGCCATGCCATGTTCATACACAAAGTTACAAATTTTCTTTTAGAGATTGATACCCTCGTTAGAAATAATCATTAACCTAAAGGGTAGTATAAAGACAAAAGTAAAACCTAAAGGATAAAACCCTACGATCGGTCATCCCATCCTTTCACTCATCAGAAATCAATAAGACAAGCCCCATAACTTTTTTTTAAAGTGTCCTTAAGAGATTGTTTAATCTAAATTATTTCACCCCAAAGCACATTTAGTTGCCGTTAAAAGGTCATTTATTGAGCCCTCGAAGCAGGGCTCTTCAGCCCTCGAACGAAAACCCATGAGCCCTCGTTCGAGGGCCGAAGAGCCTTCGTTCGAAGGCTCAACAGACAAAACCTTCGCAGCGATTAATGAAAAGGGCGAAACGACTAATAACACTGAGTTCGTAGATAAAAGAGATGCAATAGGGCGTGCAAGCACTTAGTTAACGATAAGCAAAAAGGCACCCTATTGAGGTGCCTTTTAAATCTAGATGATTCTTTTTTGTTGTCTTTAAACAATAACCATCATCGAATGTAATAAATCAAGTTCATTTATTTACGATAGTATGCTAAATCGTCTTTATCGAACTTACGAATAAAATTGAAATGCTTTTCAATTTCAGATTCAGCGTAACGTACAAAGACCTGAGCCGACTCTGCAAACAAATCATCAGCAGAAGCATCTTGAACTAACAGATGTCCCATAATGATGTATCCGGCCATTTCAACCAAACGACGAGCACAGAAATCAAGTTGTTCCTGATCCTTAGTCTCCACTATTTGGTTCACACAAGCCGTATATTTGCTGGTCATCTCTTTCAAGCGGTTCTTCAAGCCTTCGAATTCAGGAGCCACAGCCATCATCTCGTACTCTTTCATACGATTCAGATAAGCACCGGTAGTGACATAACGAATGGCAGCCACCACTTGCAACTGAGTCGTTCCTTCATAAATAGAAGTGATACGCGCATCACGATAGATGCGTTCGCAAGCATAATCCTTCATAAAACCGGACCCCCCATGAATCTGGATACAGTCGTAAGCATTCTGATTAGCGAACTCACTTCCTAATCCTTTACCAAGAGGCGTAAACGAGTCGGCCAACTTAGCAAAAGTCTTTTGTTCGGTACGTTCTTCAGGAGTCAACTTGCGTTCCTTAGCCACATCGTCCAACGCTTTATAAACGTCCACGAAACGAGCAGTCTCGTACAACAACGTACGTGAAGCATCCAATTTTGCTTTCATCACAGCCAAGATCTCCGATACCGCAGGGAATTCAATGATCGCTTTACCGAACTGCTTACGATCTTTAGCATAAGCCAACGCCTCGTTATAAGCGGCATGAGAAATACCAACCGATTGAGCGGCAATACCCAAACGAGCGCCATTCATCAAAGCCATCACATACTTAATCAGACCAAGTTTACGATCGCCACAAAGTTCCGCCTTAGCATTCTTGTAGACAAGTTCGCAAGTTGGCGACCCTTTAATACCCATTTTGTTTTCGATACGGCGAACAGTCACCCCACCGTTACGTTTGTCGTAAATAAACATTGAAAGTCCACGACCATCGTGTGTGCCTTCTTCCGAACGAGCCAACACCAAGTGAATATCAGAATCACCATTGGTAATGAAACGTTTCACACCATTCAAATACCAGCACTGATCTTTTTCGCTATAGGTTGCTTTCAACATCACCGCCTGAAGGTCGGAACCCGCATCCGGTTCAGTCAAGTCCATCGACATGGTTTCACCTTGACAAACGCGAGTGATATAACGTTGTTTTTGTTCCTCAGTCGCAAACTCGTAAATAGTTTCGGCGCAATCTTGCAATCCCCATAAGTTCTCAAAACCGGCATCACAACGGCTCACGATATCAGCAGCCATGATGTAAGGTGTGATTGGGAAATTCAAGCCGCCAAAACGACGAGGCATCGCCATACCCATCAAACCGGCTTTGCGACAAGCTTCTAAGTTAGTCACAGTTCCGCTAGCATATGCCACACGACCATCGGCACAGACCGGGCCTTCGTGATCAACGCCTTCAGCGTTAGGAGCCACAATGTCACCACAGATTTCTCCGACAATTTCCAATACTTTGTCGTAGCTATCCATAGCATCTTCAAAATCAATCGGAGCATAATCGAACTGATCCTTATCGGTGTAATTACGTTCTTTCAGCTCAACAATTCTCTTCATCAACGGATGGTTCAAGTGATGCTTGAGTTCCGGAGTATCTAAATAAAAATTAGCCATATTAATTTGTTAATTATTTGCGTAAACGATATGAAATAGGTATTGTGTATTTTACACGAACAGGTTTTCCATTTTGTATACCGGGCGTCCACGTATAGATTAATGAAATAGCTTCAAAAAGCTTTAGAGCCGGTTCACAAAAACAAGAATGAGTGGGTTTTGCAACTTTCGGATGAACCATCCGTCCATCTCGATCAATCACGAATTCAATCAATACGCGCCCTTGCAAGCGCTTTCTTCTTGCATCTTCCGGATATATCAAAAACTTCCTTATAACGGATTGTAATTCTAATACTCCTCCCGGAAACTCAGGCAGTCGCTCATAAGGGGTATAAGGCAGCACGCTACCATCCTCAGCAAACAGTTTACCCGATTTCCAAGTTCCCCCTTCGTAACACTCTTCACGCTCTAAACAACCACTAGGGTAATAAGTATGCAATTTACCTTCTCTTTTTCCATCAACATAATTCACTTCCATCATGGTTTGACCGTCTGGATAATAAGCCACACGACTTCCCACCAAGCGATTATCAGCATAATTAAGAACTAAACTATCTTGTCCATTAGGATAGAAAAATATGGATTTACCTTCTTTTATTCTTTTCTGACTTTTTTTGCCATACTTAGAATAGAAGGTCCGACCAAGCAAAACATGGTCCAAAGTAAATCGATCCACTTTAGTTAAGCCTCCATCTTGCTTAGTGGCTAGCGCATAAGCATTAGCCATCGAACGATCAACCCATTCCGAGCCTTTCACAAAAATCGTATCTTGTGCATAAGCGCCCATGGACAAAATCATCACAAGAACGAATGAAAAACCTCTTTTCATAATCATTTACTTCAATTGCTTACTTAGAATTTTTCTTGTAATATTTAATCATCTTCGGAACCACTTCTTCTACTGTTCCATTGATTACATAATCAGCAATCGTATTGATTGGAGCCTCCGGATCATTATTAATCGAAATAATAATGCCACTCTCTTGCATACCCGCAATGTGTTGGATTTGTCCGGAAATACCACAAGCAATATACAGTTTCGGGCGAACGGTTACTCCGGTCTGACCGATCTGACGATCATGATCCACATAGCCTGCATCAACAGCCGCACGACTTGCACCGACTTCAGCGTTAAGCACTTTAGCCAAATCGAACAACAGATTGAAGTTATCTTTCGAACCAACTCCATAGCCACCGGCAATGATAATCGGAGAACCCTTCAAATTGTTTTTAGCCTTTTCAACATGACGTTCAATGACTTTTACGATATAATCTGTATCAGCCACATACTTTTTCACATCATGGCGAATCACTTCACCTTTATAATCCGGTGCAAGGATTGCCTTCTTCATCACGCCTTCACGTACCGTTGCCATCTGTGGGCGGTGTTCCGGATTGATAATCGTAGCCACAATGTTACCACCAAACGCCGGACGAATCTGATACAGCAAGTTCTTATACGTCTTACCTTCTTTTTTATCCTCATGATCACCGATCTCTAACGATGTACAGTCGGCAGTCAACCCGCTAGTCAATGCAGAAGAGACCCGTGGCCCAAGGTCACGACCGATCACGGTAGCTCCCATCAAACACACTTGTGGTTGTTCTTCCTTAAACAAGTTCACTAAAACTGAAGTATGAGGTAAAGAGGTATAAGGATAAAGTCCTTCACCGTCGAAAACGTGAAGTTTATCTACGCCATAGGGTAAGATTTGTGTTTCAACACCCTCTAATCCCGATCCGGCAACAATCGCTTCCAACTGACAGTTGAGCTGATTAGCTAACGAGCGACCTTTAGTTAGAAGTTCAAGACTAACGTCAGCGACGATGCCATCTTCTATTTCGCAATATACAAATAAGTTGTTCATAATTATCCGATAGTATGATTAGCTAATAGTTCCACAATAAGATCTTCTACATCACGATCGTTTGCATCGATTGTTTTGCTCTCCTTAGCTTGGAAAACGATATTTTGAATCGCTTTAACTTTAGTTGGCGAGCCGGACAATCCACACTGAGCCAAGTCACCGTTCACGTCAGATACGCTCCACTCCGCTAGATTCAAATAATCATGCTTATCGTATAAATCCGTATAATCTAAGTTGCCTTGTTGCTTTTCGGTGATGGTTTTCGCATGTTTGTACTTTTGGATCAACTTTGCATTACGAGGACGACAAGCAGCAGCAGAACCGTTGACCGTGATCACGATTGGCAATGGTCCTTCGACAGTCTCCACACCACCATCGATGTGACGTTTCACTGTGATTCGTCCATTTTTAATGCCCAAGATTTCCTCAGCATAAGTGATCTGAGTCAATCCAAGTTTCTCAGCAACTTGTGGCCCAACTTGAGCCGTATCACCATCGATAGCTTGACGACCACCAATAATCACATCATACTCACCAATCTTACGAATGGCAGTAGCCAAAGCATATGATGTAGCCAACGTATCAGCTCCGGCAAAAGCACGATCAGTCAACAAATAACCATTATCAGCACCACGGAATAATCCTTCACGAATAATATCAGCCGCACGACCGGGACCCATCGTTAAAATAGTCACGGTTGAGCCTGGATGAGCATCTTTCAATCGAAGCGCTTGCTCAAGAGCATTCAAGTCTTCGGGATTGAAGATGGCAGGGAGTGCCGCACGGTTAATAGTACCGTCGGCTTTCATGGCATCTTTCCCAACATTACGAGTGTCAGGAACTTGTTTTGCCAATACGACAATTTTCAAACTCATGTTATTAATTTTAGTATTAGTATTTCTACAAGTTAGCAGCCAGTAGTCGTCTAGTAAATTCTTGCTATCTGAACTATCCGGTTAACTATCAGGTTGCAAAATTACTCAAACGCTTGGTTTTGCCAAGAAAAGGATGTAAAAAATGCACAATAGACTTTTAATTGAGCAAAATAAATAGAAAAGACCTTGCATTACGATATTATAATAAACGTAATACAAGGTCTATAATCTAAAAACAAATAGGATTAACCTTTATCTTAATCTTGCCCAATAAGATTTATAAATCAATTCTGAGGAGCAAAACTAGTATATAAACGGAACTCATGCGCCGGAACAGAGATGGTTTGTCCACCTTGAACCGTTGAGCCAGTCCCGAGGTAATCGTACCACATACCTGCGGGAAGAGTATAGTTCATTGCACTGATGGTAAAATTACCAAATACATGCAACTTCTTACCGTCCACAGAGGTTAGAGTCAACGTACGACCGTTATCCCAATCACTATAACCAACTTTCCAATCTAAAGTCGATGCAGAGGTAAATAGTGACGGATGGTTCACTCTAAAATTAATTAACTTCGTGTAATTATCGACCAAAGCTTTATTCGACTCTAAATACTCCCAGTGAATCGGTTTCTTACCTGTACGTCCACCTTGTTCGATAGAAATGTCATACGCCATCTCTCCAAACTGCCACACCATTTTTGGCCCGGGAACTGTAAAGAAGAAAGCTGCATTAGTCGAAAGACTCTTCAAACGATTAACATTGTTCGTCTTCAAATCGCCATTACCATACGATTTAATCTTATAATTCACGCGTTCTTCATCATGGCTCTCCATATAACCAATGTAAGCGCCAAAAGTCATATTATTTGCTCCTGTGTATAAGCGGTAAAAATCACTATCATCTTTCCAACTCATACCCGATTGACAATAAGCGTTATTTAGATTCCGCCACACTTTCATACCATCAGCAGCCAGGACTTTTTCCTCCGAATCTTCCGCAAACAATTCAAGAATCACAATCGCATCACTTTTTGCATTCTTGATCGCAGCGTTATAATCTTTCCAGATCGCAATACGTGAAGCATCATAATTAGCAGCATTAGCTTCTGTACTACTTTTCTGAGTGAATCCTTTAGCCAAATCGAAACGGAATCCATCAATATGATATTCATCCAATAAGAACTTCAGATTGCGCTTCACAAACTGTCGTACTAACGGCGATTCATGATTAAAATCATGGAATACACTATATGGATGTGGAGCATCTACATTAAACCAAGGGTTATTTGCTGCTGTTTTATTAGCACTGCTATCCCAATAAAGCTTTGCAAACGGATGACTACCACTCGCATGGTTATAAACCACGTCGAAAATCACAGCGATGCCACGTTCGTGACAAGCATCAATAAACTGCTTATACATGGTATCGGTTCCATAAGCTTTATCCATGGCAAAAAAGAAACAAGGGTTATAACCCCAGCTATCATTCCCATCAAACTCCTGCACCGGCATGAGTTCAATCGCATTAAAGCCAAGCGATTTAATATAATCTAGTTTTGCCATTGCTCCATTAAGATCACCCGTTGAAGTAAAGTCTCTCAAAAGCAATTCATAAATAACCAAATTATCTTTGTCGGCTACTTTAAAATTAGAGACTTTCCAATTGTAAGAAGTTTCATTAATCTTAAACACTGAAGCAATACCAATTGCCCCGGCAGGATAAGTCATATTCTCTGGATAGGTCGTTGAAGAAATGTACTTGTCATTATTAGGATCAAGTATCTTACGTGAGTAAGCATCTGCCAATCGAATGGTTTCTTTCCCTGTCGTTCCAACATAATATTGGAAAGCATATTCTTTAGTCGCATCCAAACCGGTTAATGTAATCCACCAACAGCCTGCTACATCATCACGAAACATTTGGCTTTTGTCGTCATTACTTAACTTCCAATTGTTGAAATCACCAACAACATATGCAAAATCTTTATGCGCACCGTTCTTATCTTTATCATAAAGAACCAGAGTGACTGTCGCATGATCAATAACATTAATTCCAGCTACGACCCCAGATGGCAAAGTAGACTGTTTAATCTCACCAGGTGTGAAAGCAGTGTATTTAGAATCTGTTAAATCAAGGAAAGTATCACTAGCGACTCCTTTTTTAGTACCATCCGCACTGCGAACAACGAAACCTAATTTAACGACAGCTGTCTCACCAGAACCAAACCATTGACGAACAGAAGGAGAAAGATCAATCTTCCAGACATTGTCTTCAACCTTCGTCATCTTGCATTTACTAATATTTTCATCCCATGCAGCCGGGACAAACATCCATGTTCCTTCAACAATAACTCCCGTGTGTAAATAAACATCTCCCGAATACCCGTAAAGAGCAGATGTTGATCCAGCCTTAAACGTAATAGTTAAAGCTTTATCTGCATCAGGTGACGATTCTGAATAATTAAACCCATCGCGCAAAACAACATCCGGAGGGGTTGGTATTGGGAAATCTCTATTCTCTGAACAAGAAGAGAATATCAATAGAAAAAACAAAACGGATAAAAAGTGATGTACGGTCTTCATTATATATACTTTTTATTCAAATTTGACAATAAAAGCTGCTCGGAAACCGAAGCAGCTTCTATTGATACTTATATTTATTAACGAACCTTATTTCTTAATAATCTCACAAGAGCTATTAGAATCATTACCTAAATGCAGAATGATCTCATAAGTTCCTGCAGTAACAGAAATATTATCACCACTCGGTAGCAACTTAGCAGGAGTACCTCCGACATTAATATCCCAAGCGCTGTTAGCTCTAAATTTAAAGCTTCCGTCAACCAATGTTGTGGTTACTCTCCAGGTGTTATCAGCATTATTATAAGCCATAGGAGTATCAGTGCTCCAACCACCAGGTGTAGCATCACCAATAAGTCCCCAAGTTGTTTTAGTCGCCTCAAAACTCTTTGTAGTTAAGTTTGCTTTCAAATAATAGAAACCCGGATCAACTTTCAAGTTACCGCCGTCATTAGATACTATATTCGAAACAGTAGTAAACTCACTGTAACCATAGATATCACCAGTCCATGAATTTTGACCTGTCAATTTAAATCCACCATCCAAATACATGAATCCGGTATAAATCATATCCATCTCAGAAGTGTAAAGTTGTAAAGCTGTTGCAGGATTCCAACCTTGATGATTTCCAGGAACCCAAAGATAAGGTGAAACATTTAGAGTTTCAATCTTATAAGTGTATTCCATCATATTCAATGTAATACGAATATATTGATAATCACCCTTAGCAATCTTCATCGCTTGAGCACCTTCAGAAACCAATGAACCTTCCAAAGCGTCATCACCATTAGTTGCACTACCTAAAATTCCGACAGATTCAAGATCGCCACCTGCTTTCTGAGCATCAACACTCGACTGAGAAGCAATCTTAAACCAACAATCTGCAACTTCTCCAGTTTCAGAGTCCTTCACTGCAGGGAACATGATGGTGAAGATTGGATCTTCGTAAACATCTTTACCACTTTGAGAGAATTTCAAGACATTATCTTTATCCCATCCTGTTGGTGCACCATACAAATAATAGGCACTTTCAATAACAGGACCTACAGGAGTTACTGTTATCGGTCCAAATGTTACAGGAGTTGGCACCATAGAAGAAGCAGTCCCATCATTAATGTAAATGAACGCACGTACATACAATTCACGAGCATTAGGAGCCTTTCCATAGAAACCCTTAACTAGTTCATTCAAGTCATTCGGATTAATAGTCGTTACTCCTTCAATCAATTTACTGCTTAGTTCTTTAGTTTCTGTAAATTCACTTGTCTTTGCAGCCACTAAACGTAAACTAGTGGTGGCACCTTCGGCCAAAGTTGGTTTAGCTGTGATGCTAAAAGCTTCTATTGGTGCATTAGCAGTTAATATATCCTCGGTAAGAACAAGAGTAGAGAATTTATCCGATTTTTGAACAGTAAAACCGTCAACGGTTTGCTCGTCCTCTTGTGGGTAAGATTGTGGGTCTGCCACATCTTTATTGAAGTCCTCATTGCAAGCCGTCAAACAGGCCGATAAGAACATCATAGTATATAATAAAGTCTTTTTCATGTTTTTCTTATTTTAAAGATAATTACTTAACAGAACCTTCGCCAGTTGTGAAATCAATATAGACTTTTTGTCCGGCAACAACATTTACACGTTTTTGGTCACCACCATTGCCACGGTAAGCCAATTTATCACTCAATACGATAAATTCAGATCTCCACCAGTCAATGCTAGGAAGTTGAACACACATACGAAGTTCACCGGCGTTTGTAAATGCTGGTGAAATAAACTCACCTAATCCAGTAGGAACTGTAAACAAGTTTTCTTCTTTAGCTTCCCAAACAGCACCAGGGGTTGTCGGACCAAACAAGTAAACATTAGGAGCCAAGAATTCCAAGTGGAAAACATAGTTACGTCCAACAATTTCAGTGGTTACCACAACGATATACCAACCTGGTTTAGTTACCATCAATTTGCCATCGGTAGTAATACCAGCCAAAGCTTTAGACGCCTCATCAATCTGTGCATCTGCACCAAATGGAGTTCCCTCAACATTATCCTTAACTGAATTAAACTTAATATCAACACTTCCGCCATCCTTAGTGCCAAAGTATTGCAAAGCCCAGAACTTACCAGCATTGCCATTAACAGGAACCATTGCATAACTCTTACTCCAATCGCCTGCACCAAAAATAGTAGAACCACTAATATACATCGTTTCAGGTTGAACCATTGGTGGAAGAGCAAAATAAGGTTTCACTTGAGGCAATTCAATGACATTAGAGTTAACCACAGCATTAACCGATCCTAAATTAGCTACTAGGCGCACATAGATAGGAATAATAGTTGTTGGGAAATTCTTTTCATCATACCCCTTAGCATCAACCATTAAAGTACAAACTCCAATAGCAAATTCATTTCCTAATACATACATTTTTGCTGTATTATAGGTAGTAGGTAAAGTATAACTTGTTGCAAATTCCTCACTTAAAGACACTTGAACCTTGTAAGTCGTTGCAGCGGTAAAGCCATAATCAGGCTGAGTGCAAGTTAATAAAACAGATTGAGTGTTTTCCAAATCATATACCCCCGATACATAAGCAGGCGTATTTAAAACAAACGAATCTGGGACATTCAGTGTGGGATTAGAATCCCGATCATTTTCGCAACTTGAAAATCCAATCAAAGCTGCTAAAAGGAATAAAATACTATATATATTTTTCATCTTCTTATTTGTTAATCGTAAGACACCCATTAATAACCAGGATTTTGAACCAAGTTCTTATTAGCATTCAAATCTGATGCAGGAATTGGATAGATATTAAATTTCGAATTTACAGCTGTACCAGCCTTCTCTCCACCTTTCCATTCCCAAAGATACTTATTTGTTGTGAAATAATCGTAACGAACCAAGTCTGTGCGGCGTTGACCTTCAAAGTAGAACTCACGAGCTTTCTCATCCAAAATCATATTCAACGTAATCGTTGCAAAAGTAGAAGCATGAGCACGTAGACGAAGTTCATTAACCGCATCTAAAGCGTCTTTCTCAGGACCACCATTACGCAAAGTAGCTTCTGCCAAAGTTAAATAAGCCTCAGCTAAACGGAAAAAGGGAACATCTGTATCTGTAAATTTCGGATCTCTAGATGATGCATTGTCCGAACGTACATTGCTCCATTTAGTTAAAGAAAGTCCATCTTTGAAACTATTAACATTTTCAATTTCCAACTTACGATCCCCACCTGCAAAGAATAACGCACGATCATCATTAGCGGCAGCTACCATTCCAGTTTCATCAGCATCCATAGGAACAGGAGTGTTAACAAAGAATTTATCGATCAGTGTTTTACGAGCGCGAATACCACCCCAACCTTCTGAAGTTCCCCAAGAATTCATACCGTTTGTATGAGTCGAAGCAATAACATACAACGAACCACCATAAGAACGAGTCATGATACCGTCTTGACGAATCGGGAAAATAATTTCATTTCTAGCCTTTAGATTTTGATCATTATCGGCCATAAATAGCTGAGCATAATTTTCACACAATGAACGTCCACTTTCTTTAATCACCTTATTTGCATAAGTAATAGCATCACCCCATTGTGCAGTACCTGTATAAACTTCTGCATTTAGATACATACGAGAAAGTAAGAACCATGTTGCACTCTTATCTGCACGTCCAAAAGGCGCTTGCATTGGCTCATACATGTCCGGTTCAATAGCTTTAAGTTCTTGCTCAATATATTTAAATAAGTCTGCGCGCTTAATTTGTTCAGGCAACTTTTCCGATACGGTTTCAGAGAACGGAACGTTTCCATATAAATCCATCAAATAATACAAATTCAATGCACGCATAAAACGTACCTCTGCACGCTGTTTTACACTCTTATCATCAGTTAGACCTTCTGTCTTCTCCAAGAAGTGATTACACAAAGTCACATCAAAATTCAAACGACCATATAATCCTTCGATTTTATTATCAGAAGCTCCCCATGCAATATTATTAAACTCCGGTATACCTGGATCCCCCCAGCAACAATGAACCATATCAGTTGGGTTCTCGTTAGCTACTGAAATCAAACGATAGAAAGCCGAAGTTCCTTCATCTATGCCGGCAACATCACCAGAACCAGCAGGACCTTCTTGACCTGTCAATCCTAAAGTCGCGTACACTTTTACAAAAACTTCATCTTGAACAAAGTCTGTATTTACCTGCGGATTAATAGGACTTATATCCAATTCGTTTACACAAGATGTCGTTCCTAAAACCAACACCATGCCTGCCGCAGGAATCAATGATTTTAAATATTTAAATGTCATAATAGTATCTTATTAAAATTAAACGAATTAAAACTGAAGGCTAACACCCAACAATACTGTAGTAGGACGTGGATAAATATTATTATCAATACCTCCATAAACTTCAGGATCAAGACCTTTATATTTAGTTATAACGAATGGATTTTGTACTGTTGCAAAAACGCGTCCCTGCATTCCTTTATAACCATATGTACTAGATTTCAACAAGTTCTTAAATGAATAACCTAACGTAATGTTATCACAACGAACGAAAGAAGCATTTTGTACAAAGTAATCTGACTTAAAGTAATCACCCTTACCTTCAAAGCCTAATCTTAAAGCTTCTAAAGGACGATTTGAATAGAATCCTGAGGTAGACCATAATCCGGTTTCACCCACATTCGCTTGATTAGCTAACACATCATTATAAACATAATTATTCAAGCTAGCACGCAATGCAATACTTAAGTCGAACGATTTATAAGTCATCTTCGAAGTTAAACCCATTGTTACATCAGCAGTCGGTTTTTTATAAATATAACGATCTTTATCATCAATCTGTCCATCAGCATTTCTATCCACAAACTGATTTTCCAATGGCTTACCATTTACATCGTAAACTTGTTGATAAACATAGAATGAAGAAGCAGGATACCCTACTTTATGAGCTTGAATTGTATTTCCAGTACCTTTAGAGATACCACCTGTTGCTACATAATAACTTGGATCTTGTCCACCTGTTAGTTCTGTAATCTTATTCTTATTATAAGTAATGTTATATCCCAAGTCCCAAACAAAATCTTTCGTTACGATCGGTTTTGCATTAACTGCAAATTCGATACCCTGATTTTCCAAAGAACCAATGTTGCTTAACACCTCTGTGTTGAAGTTTGTACCAGCAGCAACTTTAACAGAGTTAATCAAATCTTTTGTTTTACGATAATAGTAATCCACCGTACCAGCAATGCGGCCATTCAAGAATCCGAAATCTAATCCGGCATTCCATGTAGAGGTTTGCTCCCACTTCAATTTACTGTTATATTCTTTAGGACGAGAAGTCGGTAAAAACTCATCACCGATTGGATAGTAAGCGCCATCCTTATTAATAATGTATTGTGGCAAATAAGGAAAGTCATTGTCATTTACGTTTTGCTGACCTGTAACACCCCATCCTAAACGAAGCTTCAGATCAGACAATACAGACACTTCTTTTAAGAAACTTTCTTCTTTAATCTTCCACCCTAAAGCAACTGATGGGAAAGTACCCCAACGATTACCATTGGCATTAGAAAAACGCGAAGTACCATCACGACGAACAGTTGCTGTTAATAAGTAACGATCCAACACGGTATAGTTTACACGACCAAAATATGACACAAGAGATGAATGGTAAGCATAAGCAGTATTAGATTTTGTTTTCAAGTCTTTAGCATCACCAGTAAGAGGATTAGTACCTTGTCCTAAAGTAAAACCTTGACGTTTAAAATGTTGTTGCTCGGCTCCAACCATTACATCAATCATTTGATGTCTGAATTCTTTCATATACTGCATATAGATATTACCAGAAATGTTATATTTATATTCATATGCAGTAGCATCCCATCCATAATAATTATTCGAAAATGAATATTTAGAATTAACAGTATGTTGATCACCTTCAGAATAGTCAGCACCTAAATTTCCATGGAGACGTAAATCGGGTAAGAAATGGAATTTATAGTCAGCTTCGATATTTCCAATAAAACTTTTAGAATTCGCTTTATCATTTTTTAGATTCAAAAGAGCTACTGGATTTTGAGTAGCTAAAGAATTATTTGTAAGAAGCCAATTCGGATCATTAAATTCAGCAGGATTTGTCCATTGGAAATAACCTCCCATTGTTGTTAACGAGTTATCCATTACCGGACGAGTAGAATCCATTGTAGCAGCAGCGCCAACAGCACCACCATCAGCATATTGATTTCTAGCAAACATCGCCTTTGCATTGATATTAAACTTTAAGTAGTTATCAAAGAAAGCCGGAGCTAGATTCATAGAAGCAGTTAAGCGGTCAAAGCTAGATGTTTTAAGAATACCCTCTTGATTTGTATAACTCAAAGAGAAACGATAAGGCATATTTTTCAAACCACCAGAAACCGTTAAGTTATGATCGTGACTAAACGCTGATTGATAAATTAAATCTTGCCAATTTGTATTAGCAGTACCCAATGCGTAAGGTAAATTGCCTTCGCCAAACACCGCTGTTGCATATTTACGGTACTCATCACCAGTCATTACATCCATTTTACTTTTCAAGAAACCGACCGATACGTTACCATCATAAGAGACCTTAGGTGCAGAACCTGCACTACCTTTCTTGGTTGTGATGATGATAACACCATTTGATGCACGTGAACCATAGATTGCTGTAGCAGAAGCATCCTTTAAAACAGTAAACGTTTCAATATCGTTAGGATTAACCAATGACAATGGGTTTGACAAGCCTTTTACTCCGTCATTATCCATAGCCAATCCATCAATAACGATCAACGGATCATTACTTGCGTTCAAAGAAGAACCACCACGAATACGAATTGTAGCACCACCACCAGGAGTACCACCACTAGAAACGACATTCACACCGGCAATTTTACCTGTCATCATGTCTTGTGCACTTGTAGTAATACCTTTACTAATTTTATCAGGTTTAATAGCAGTTACAGAACCAGTCATATCATTCTTCTTAACTGTACCGTAACCAATAACCACAACCGCATCCAAGACTTGTGAATCATCTTCCATAATTACCATAACCGACTTCGCAGCCTTAATTTCTACATTTTTATAACCAACAAAAGTTATGGATAAAGTAGCGTTCTGAGGAGCATTTAAAGTAAAGTTTCCATCAAAGTCTGTTATTGTACCCGTCGTTGTTCCTTTTACAAGAACATTCGCACCAATGATAGGCTCGCCCGTCGCATCTTTCACATGTCCTTTGACTGTGATTTGCTGAGCATAAGCGCCTACTGACAAGAATAGCCCTAATAACAAGGGAAGAATCATTCGAAAGATTCTAAGATTAACTTGCTTCATGCATCTTAAAAATTAAAGTTAACAATATAATATTAATAATTTCTCAAAATTTTGCACATCAAAAGGCTTCTATAAGCCGTATATGCGTTACATTCGGGACAAAAATATGATATATACCTATTTATCAATACACAAAACACATAAAAACGGCTATTGCATACTTGCAATCGTTTGCACTAAACAGCTCTGTAAAGAAAGATTATATTAATAATATGTACGCCTACATTATGTAATAACAATTTTTAGATAAAAAAGTTAAGCTAGAAATCAACAAATCAACGAACAATCCAGATCATCCAGTTCCGCACGACTTAAAAAGAGAAGCAATAACGCAAAATGCAAACGTTTGCGTTTCATTAAAAGACAGAAATAACAAAAACGAAGTCATACAATAAAAGCTTCGTTTATTTTTGCAAATAGAGAGAGTAAGTAAACACTGTTTATATCAAAATATTCTCAAAAATAAGTACCTTTGGCTGAAACTCAATACCATTATGAAGAAAGCACAGATTACTATCAAAGATATTGCCCGCGAACTAGGTGTATCGCCGTCTACCGTATCGAGAGCTTTGAAGAATAATCCCGACATTAGCCAAGAGACGAGAGATGCAGTGCATAAATACGCCAAGGAGCACAATTACCAGCCCAACGTATTGGCATTAAACCTACGTACAAGTCGTTCCAATACTATCGGGGTCATCATTCCGCAATTAGTCCATCATTTCTTCTCCTGCGTATTAAGTGGAATAGAAGAAATTGCGGCTAAGCAAGGCTATAATATTCTTGTAGCACAAAGCAATGAGCAATATGACAATGAAGTCAGAATTACCCAATCTTTTTTGGCAGCACGTGTTTGCGGAGTCATTACTTCATTAGCTAAAGACACCTCTAAATACGATCATTATCAGAAGTTGATAGACAACAATATTCCGATCGTTTTTTACGATAGAATCTGTACCGGCATTAATACCGAGCGCGTGGTCGTCGACGATTATGCAGGAGCATTCGCAGCTGTAGAGTATATGATTCAAACCGGCTGTAAACGGATTTTCTTTTATGGGGCTTCACCCCATCTCGAGATTACCAAAAATAGAAAAAACGGGTACTTAGATGCCATGAAGAAGTATCGTATTCCGGTTAATGAGAATATGATTAAGCTTTGTGACACCCGCGAGCAAGCCATTGCGATCACTCCAGACCTCTTAGAAGCACCCGACAGACCAGACGGATTCTTTGCCATCAATGACGAAACAGCATCTGGAATTTTATACTCTTGCAAACTCGTTGGGTTGAAAGTACCTGAAGAGGTTTCAATATGTGGATTTACAGATGGAGCGATAGCTCAAAGTACCGATCCCAAACTCACCACAGTTGAACAACACGGTGAAGAAGTCGGTCGCAGTGCTATTAATCTCCTCATCGATAAACTCGAAGAAAACACCGATTCTAAGAAAACAAACAGAATTGTGCGAACCAATCTTGTGGTCAGAGGAACAACCAAATAAAACGATCAAATTAAGAATAAAAAAACAATAAATAATTAACCTATTAATCATCCTCATGCCATTCACAAACACAGGACAAGAAAAAACATGAGGTAACTATTAACACCATGAAAGTAAAACCAGATTTAAGTTTTTGGAAGCTGTGGAACATCAGCTTTGGTTTTTTCGGTGTACAAATTGCGTATGCCCTACAAAGTGCTAACATTAGTCGAATTTTTGCGACCTTGGGAGCCGATCCTCATAACCTCAGTTATTTCTGGATTCTCCCGCCTTTGGCAGGAATCATTATTCAACCCATTGTCGGGTCAGCTAGTGATAAGACCTGGACACGATTTGGCCGACGGATTCCTTATTTATTCATAGGCACCCTAATTGCAGTCATCGTGATGTGCCTTTTACCCAATTCCGGTAGCTTTGGAATGACGGTTTCCACCGCCATGGTTTTTGGATTAGTAGCACTCATGTTTCTAGACACATCGGTCAACATGGCTATGCAGCCTTTTAAGATGTTGGTCGGCGATATGGTCAACGAGAAACAAAAAGGTCTGGCTTACTCCATTCAAAGCTTCCTGTGTAATGCCGGAAGTTTGGTTGGCTACCTCTTCCCTTTTATCTTCACCTGGATTGGCATCAGTAATATAGCCGATAAAGGAATGATTCCAGACTCTGTAATCTATTCCTTCTACATTGGTGCAGCAATCTTGATTTTGTGCGTCATTTATACGACAGTCAAAGTCAAAGAGATGCCTCCAAAAGAATTTGAAGAGTTTCACGGGATCACCGCTGGTGAAAAGCAAGAAAAGACCGATTTTTTCTCTCTATTACGTCATGCTCCAAAAGTATTCTGGACTGTCGGTCTGGTTCAGTTCTTCTGTTGGGCCGCCTTCATGTATATGTGGACCTACACCAATGGCGCCATAGCCGATACGGTATGGAACACTACAGACGTTCAATCGGCTCATGACCAAGAAGCCGGCAACTGGGTTGGCGTATTATTTGCCGTACAAGCCATTGGATCGGTCGTTTGGGCCGTAGTATTACCTCTATTTAAATCACGAAAAATCGCATACACCCTAAGTTTGATTTTGGGAGGAATCGGTTTTATATCCACCTTATTCTTAACGAACCAGTATTTACTCTTTGGTTCTTATCTACTGATCGGTTGTGCATGGGCAGCTATGTTAGCCCTTCCATTCACCATCTTGACCAATTCCATATCAGGAAAAAATATGGGAGCTTACCTTGGACTCTTCAATGGTACCATTTGCATTCCACAAATTGCAGCAGCTGTACTAGGCGGTAGTCTTTTACGACTCATTGGCGGACGACAAGTAGACATGCTTGTACTTGCCGGCGTGCTACTTATCATTGGTGCAGTCTGCGTTCATTTCATTAAAGAAACCACTGCCCATACAGAAAAGGAGTAAAGCAGATTAGTGTATAAATATTAAAATAATGCATCGTTTATTTCATCCGATGCATTATTTTTTTGTACCTTTCCCACTCAATAGTCAAAACAACGAACAGGTCATGAGAAAATTCCTCAAAACAGATGTGTGGCAAGTCATTGAAGACGAATTTCATGCCGATAATTTACGGTCATCGGAAAGTATCTTCAGTTTAGGTAATGGGCGACTAGGTCAGCGGGGTAACTTTGAAGAAACATATAGTAGCGACACCCTTCCCGGATCTTATGTAGCCGGCATTACCTTTTTAGACCATACTCGCGTTGGTTGGTGGAAAAACGGTTATCCTCGTTTCTTTTCTCGCATCCCAAATGCACCGGATTGGAGCGGTATCTATGTACGACTCATAGACGAAGAGCTAGACTTGGCACTTTGGGATGTGGATACATTCGAGAGACGGCTTGATATGCAATCGGGCATCGCCTATCGAGACTTTCAGGTCACTTCTCCGAAAGGCCACAAACTATCGATTCACGTCGAACACGTCAATAGTATGGCCAACCAGAACTTATGTGCCATAAAATATAGCGTCACGTCCCTCAATTATGAAGGAAAAATCTCACTTGTTCCTTATATCAATGGTGATGTCAAGCATGAGATGTCGAACTTCAACGAAAAAATGTGGAACATCTTACGCACAGAAACGACTAGCGATCACGCTTACCTTTGGACTCAAACCAAAAGAGAAGATTCGCAACTCTGCTGTGCCATGACCTATCAACTCTTTAGAAACAGTAAAGAAATGGGAAGTAATCCCATTAAAATTGAAAAAGAAAAGCTCGTTGGATTTAGTACCGGTGCCGAGATAAAACCCAATGATCGTCTAAGCTTGATCAAATACACTTCAATTGTTGCCTCACTCTATTATGATCGCCAGCTCCTAGTCGATCGGGCCATCAACGAATGTCAAGAGGCCAAACAAATGGGATGGGATAAAATCGTCGATGAACACCGTAAAGTTTGGCAAACCATCTGGGAGGAAACAGATGTCATCATTGACGGAGACGACGATGCGCAACAAGGCATCCGATACAACATCTTCCAGCTCAATCAAAGTTACCGCGGAGATGACTCCAGACTAAATATTGGGCCAAAAGGTTTTACAGGCGAAAAATATGGGGGTAATACCCAATGGAATACCGAACTCTGCTGTGTGCCCTTTTTCCTCCTCTCCAGTCCGCACGAGAAGGCCCGTAACCTATTGCTATATCGTTATTATCAACTCAACAAAGCCATAGAGAACGCCAAAAAGCTCGGATTTAAAAACGGAGCCGCCCTCTACCCCATGGTAACCATCAATGGAGACGAATGTCATAATGAATGGGAAATTACTTTCGAAGAGATTCATCGCAACAATATCATTGCTTATGCCATTTTTCAATATGTCATCATGACCGGCGATGAAAAATATATGGCACGATACGGCTTAGAAGTTCTCATTGCCATCTGTCGTTTTTGGGCTCAACGAGTCTCTTTCTCGCAAGCCAAACAACAATACGTCATTTTGGGAGTAACCGGTCCAAATGAATATGAAAACAATATCGACAACAACTGGTATACCAACTTTTCGTGCATGCAGACTCTACTCTCGACCATACAACATTTCGAGAAAGTATCTAGAGAGTATCCCGAAGAATACGCCCATGTCCGTCGGATCACAAATTTCCAAACCGAAGAAATCAGCCATTGGCAAAACATCATCGACAACCTCTACTTACCACAAGATAAAGAGTTGGACGTGATCGTGCAGCATGATGGCTATTTCGACAAAGAGCTAAACACCGTTGAAGATATCGACCCTAACGAACGCCCAATCAATCAACACTGGTCTTGGGATCGCATCTTACGTTCATGTTATATCAAACAAAGTGATGTGCTTTTAGGGATGTATCTTTTCGGACACCTATTCGACACAGAGACTATCGAGCGGAATTTCGACTTTTACGAGCCGCGTACAGTGCATGAATCGTCTCTTTCTCCTTTTGTGCATGCCATTTTAGCTGCTCGCATCGGACAAGTCGAAAAGGCCTACAAGCTTTTCCTCCATGCGACTCGTCTTGACCTCGACGATTATAATAACGAGCTAGAGCAAGGATTACACATCACCAGTATGGCCGGAAGTTGGCTAGTCATCGTACAAGGTTTTGCCGGTATGACCATCAATACTAAAGGATTAAGTTTTGCCCCTGTAATACCCAAGAAATGGAATCACTACACCTTCAAACTTTACTTCCGCGAATATGGATTCCAAATCCAAGTCGGACAGAAAGAAATTAAAGTAAATCTCATTGAAGGTCCGGATACCACCATCCAATTTTATGGAAAGACCTATCCGATCAAACGCAATAAAGAGCTAGTGATAAACACATTAGGCTAACAAAAAATCAAACGAAATAGTCATTTATTAAAAAAGGGGCACTTCAAAACGAAGTGTCCCTTTTTCATCACAAGAGTAATAAACAAATATTTATTTCAATTTCTTTAATGCCTTCTTATCGGCAGCTGTTGCTTCAATCAAGCTTAATGCAAAGCCACCACTTGAAGCCAAGCGAACAGACAATTTAGATTTACTAGTCACCAATCCCTTTTTAATCTGATAAGAATCCGCCTTCTTAATATAATCAGCATCTTTACCATCAGCATACAATGTTGCCACGTAAACCTTACCAGAAGTCAAGAAGTCAAGTTTAATGTTCGACTGACGAGGATTCTCATCGGTGATACCGCCTACAAACCAGTTGTTGGTACCTTTTGCCTGACGAGCCACTGTGATATAATCACCCGGTTCTGCTTCCAAATACTTGCTGTTGTCCCAATCTACTGCTACATCTTTGATAAACTGGAAAGCATCAGCATAACGCTCATAACTCTCAGGTAGATCAGCAGCCATTTGCAATGGGCTATACATAGTTAAGTAAAGCGCCAATTGTTTAGCCAATGTGGTATGCACAAAGCTATGGTCACCTGTAAGGAAAGTCATCTTAGTATCCAAGATACCCGGAGTATAATCCATCGGTCCACCCATCAAACGAGTGAAAGGTAATATTGTTGTATGGAAAGGTTTGTTTCCACCAAATGATTCATATTCAGTACCACGTGCAGACTCGTTACCAATCAAGTTCGGATAAGTACGACACAATCCGGTTGGGCGAACAGCCTCATGAGCATTGACACAGATTTTATATTCCGCAGCCTTTTTCACAGCATATAAATAATGGTTATTCATCCATTGTCCGTAGTGATGCTCACCACGAGGAATGATATTACCTACATATCCACTCTTAACAGCGTTATAGCCATTGTCTACCATAAACTGGTAAGCCTTATCCATATGACGTTCATAGTTACGAACCGATCCGGATGTTTCATGATGCATCATGATCTTCACCCCTTTGCTCTTCGCATAAGCATTCAACATCTTCACGTCAAAATCAGGGTAAGCCGTTACAAAATCAAAAACGTAATCTTTTGATTTTCCGAACCAATCTTCCCAACCTTCGTTCCAGCCTTCCACCAAAACCTGATCGAATCCGTTAGCCGCAGCAAAATCAATATAGCGTTTTACCTTATCATTATTAGCCGCGTGACGACCATTTGGTTTTGTTTTCGCATAATCTGTTTCACCCAATTTCACAGAGTAAACATCATCTGTATAAGCCCAAGTGCTCTTTCCGGTGATCATCTCCCACCAAACACCGATATATTTCACCGGTTTAATCCAAGAAACATCGCTGTAAGCACAAGGATCATTCAAGTTCAAGGTCATTTTCGAAGCCAACACTTCGCGAGCATCATCACTAACGATGACCGTACGCCAAGGTGATTTACAAGGCGTCTGCATATAGCCTTTATCGCCTACAGCATCCGGAGTCAACCATGACTCAAAGATCATATTTTTATCATCAAGATTCAAATTCATACAAGAGTAATCCACCAAAGCAGCTTCATGTAGATTGATGTACAATCCATCAGCCGTTTTCATTTGCAATGCAGTTTGAACCCCTGTTGGTGAGAACGTTTGCTGAGAAGCATTCTCAGTAACAGAACTCTTCATCAAACCTCTGATCTCAGACAATTTAGATTCTGTATAGTCATATTCTTGAGTGTCATAATCCCCCGGGATCCAGAATGCTTTGTGGTCGCCCGCCATAGCAAACTGCGAGTGTTCTTCCTTAATTACAAAATAATTCAGATTTTTCTGTTGAGGAAACTCATAACGGAAGCCTAATCCATCGTCGAACAGACGGAAACGAATCACGATATGACGATCTTGTTCCTTTTGATTAAGCGTTACTGCCAACTCATTGTAATGATTGCGAATCTGTTTTACTTCTCCCCAAACCGGAGTCCATGTTTCATCGAATGTAGAAGTTTTAGCTTCGGTCAATAAAAATCCGTTCATCAATCCCGGATCATTCTTAAGTTCCAAGCCCAATTTAGACGGTTTGACCACTTCTTTCCCTTTATAAGAAAGTTCGTAAACCGGTACTCCTTGCTGATCAACCGTAAAGTTCAGTTTGAAATTACCATTTGGTGAAGTAATACTCTCAGCAACAGCCATCGTGCTCATTGAGAAAGAGAGCAGCAAGCAGATAAATGTTGCGATTAAAGTTCTTAGGTTCTTCATGTTTATGAATAAAAAGAATTAATAGATAGTTAGTTATATTAGGACAAAGATAGTTACTTATGTGAAAATACCTTTTTCCCCATCAATAGAACGTTTAAGAAGTCATCGAAAACGTTTGCGTAGATCAACGGAAAGTCATCAACAGATAAAACAAACTCCTCACAAGCAATGTTCGGGAAAATTCGATAGAGAAAAACGATAAAAAACAGTACCTTTGCAGTCGGTAAAATACAGAACGATATGAAAGAACTGATTTATATTTTCATCGGCGGTGGAATTGGAAGTACAGCACGTTACTTGACACAGATCTTTATCAATAAACAGATGTCGACTTCACTGTTTCCATTTTCATGGGGAACCTTCTGTGTCAACATCATCGGTTGCCTATTAATCGGACTATTCTACTCCCTATCGGAACGTTTCAACCTCTCGCTAGAACTACGCTTATTACTTACTGTTGGGCTATGCGGAGGGTTCACCACCTTCTCTACCTTTTCAAACGATGGCTTAAGCCTCATCGAAGGTCATTTCTACGGCACCTTCATCCTTTATACACTACTAAGCATAGGACTTGGTTTGGTAGCGGTTCTAGCCGGCGGCTATTTAGGTAAGCAAATCTAATTGAAACAATCCCGGCATTTCCTTTGTTATATATTCGATTGCATCCCTACAAAAAGGGATGAAAAAAAGCAATCTATACCTACACATAGCGATTTCATAAATAGGTATTCATTCATATATTTGCTAACTATTAACAAACAATCGAAAAACAATGAGAATAGAAAAAATTAAAGCTCGGGAGATTTTGGATTCAAGAGGTAATCCAACCATTGAAGTGGATGTGATGTTAGAATGTGGTGTAGTAGGACGCGCTTCCGTACCATCGGGTGCATCAACCGGCGAGCATGAAGCCTTAGAACTTCGTGACGGTGACAAAAAAAGATATCTAGGTAAAGGCGTACAAAAAGCGGTCGATAATGTGAACAAGATTATTGCCAAACATTTGATCGGCATGTCTGCACTCCAACAAAGAGAAATTGACCATGCCATGCTTGCGCTCGACGGTACTAAAACCAAATCGAAACTCGGTGCAAATGCCATTCTTGGCGTTTCACTTGCTGTAGCCAAAGCAGCAGCCAACTATCTAGAGCTCCCTCTCTATCGTTATATTGGAGGAACCAACACCTACGTGATGCCTGTTCCGATGATGAACATTATTAATGGTGGATCGCACAGCGATGCCCCTATCGCTTTCCAAGAATTCATGATTCGCCCCATTGGTGCAACATCATTCAAAGAAGGATTGAGAATGGGTGCCGAAGTCTTCCATGCCTTGAAAAAAGTGCTTAAAGATCGTGGACTAAGTACAGCAGTCGGTGACGAAGGTGGCTTTGCTCCAACCTTGGAAGGTACAGAAGATGCGATCAACTCTATCCTATGTGCAATCAAATTAGCAGGATATATACCCGGAAAAGATGTGACTATCGCCATGGACTGTGCCGCTTCAGAGTTTTACAAAGACGGCATATACGACTACGCCAAATTTGAAGGTGAGAAAGGACTACGACGAACTAGCGACGAACAGGTGGATTATCTTGAGCACCTCATCAACAATTTCCCAATCGATTCGATCGAAGATGGTATGAGTGAAAACGACTGGGAAGGCTGGGAAAAGCTTACTGCACGCATTGGCAAACGCTGCCAGCTCGTTGGCGACGACCTCTTTGTAACTAATGTGGAATTCCTAAGTCGTGGTATCGAAACGAACTGTGCCAACTCTATCTTAATCAAGGTTAATCAGATTGGCTCGCTCAGCGAAACACTCGACGCTATCGAAATGGCTCACCGTCACGGATACACCACAGTGACTTCACACCGTTCGGGAGAGACTGAAGATGCAACCATTGCCGACATTGCTGTAGCAACCAACAGTGGACAAATTAAAACCGGATCACTAAGTCGTTCGGATCGTATGGCCAAATACAACCAATTACTCCGTATCGAGGAAGAACTTGGTGAACGTGCCGTATATGGTTACAAGCGCTTGAAATAAACAAACACATCGTTTGCTTATAAGATAGAAGCCTAACTTAAAAACAGATTAAAGCCAAACAAGGACAACCCGATTGATAATACGCGGTTAGCTCCTCTGTTTGGCTTTTCTTTTTGGGCGTTGAAAGCCATCAAAAGACAAAGATAAAACAAAGCTCTATTAACACATAACTTTTTCTTATCCATAGATTTTTTGATGGCAAAGGCTAAATAGTCAATTTGCAACAGCTTTTTCGTTAGCCTATAGGCGAACGAAAGAAACGCCATAGGCGAACGAAAGTTTGCCTATAGGCAAACAAAAGAAACACTATAGGCAAACGAATTAGCTATCGCAAGGAAAAGGATTAGCGTATGTGGTCGGATTTATTAATCATAGTCTTTTAGTTTTTGGGAGCATAAACGGATAACAGAGAATAATTAAATCAAAGAAAATGAGACAAGATGACCGGCAAAAATCAAAAATACAACTCTAAGAGAAGATATTTAATATCAAGGCGACCAAAAGATCGGTTTATAAAAATGACTCGGCAAGAGGAGTCAGGGATGTGGCATTCTTCTTATTCAGGTTATCTAAAATTTATGCTTAACAGGACAATCCCTCAGAATTTCGGTATGATCCGCCGTTACCCGTAACAACTCTTTTTAAAGGCATAAAAAAAAGAAGAATCGATTGAATCAATTCTTCTTTTTTTCGAGCCTCTTGTCGGATTCGAACCAACGACCCCGAGATTACAAATCACGTGCTCTGGCCAACTGAGCTAAAGAGGCGGGTGGGTAAGCTTACTATATCGCGCCGCTACAACCGACTACCTTTGCTGCGATCAAGCCCTGGAGGATTTGAAGGGAGCTGGCCGTATAGGACTTACCCGTTTTGCGGTTGCAAAGGTAGTTATTTATATTTAATCTGCAATAAAAACAGTAACTTTTTATCATAAAAATCAGCAAACATCTGCATTTCAAATGATTGCGAAACGCTAAATTCGAAGGAACTCATGCCCTAACCTCAAAAGAAATCAATCAAAGCTAAAAAAAGAAAAAATCACAAATAAACACCTACAAACCTCTTAGCAAGCAATATTATTTATAACTTTGCAACCATAATAACAATTATTGACCATATGACAAATAGCAGGAATTACTTACACAAATATGCCATGCAGTTTGGTACATACATCGGAATCTATTGGATCTTAAAGTTCATTCTATTCCCTTTTGCACTAACTATTCCTTTTTTATCTCTACTCTTTTTGGCTTTGACTTTAATTATACCTTTCATCGGTTATTATTTTGTAAAGACTTACAGAGATAAAATTTGTCGGGGCGCAATATCTTTTGGACACGCCTTTTTCTTTACGGTGTTGATGTATATGTTTGCCTCCCTGCTTGTGGCGATTGCGCATTATGCCTATTTTGAATATATTGATCAAGGATATGTCATCGAATCGTATACTCAAATCTGGAACACCATGTTGACCGATACACCAAGCATGGAAGTCAACAGACAAATCATAGAAGAGATGATAGAAACTGCTAAAACGCTGAAACCAATTGACATCACCATGCAACTCTTGTCGTGGGATGTAATTTTCGGCACGATATTAGCTTTTCCAACGGCTTTAGTGATCATGAAAAAGCCTACAACTAACGAATAACCTCGAACTCGAACAACTCACAAAATAGTATAAAGATGGATATATCAGTTGTCATTCCATTATACAATGAAGAGGAATCTCTTCCGGAACTTTATAAGTGGATCGAAAAAGTGATGAAAGAAAATAATTTTTCGTATGAAGTTATTTTTGTAAACGATGGCAGCACCGACCACTCATGGGACGTAATAGAACAATTGCAGGCACAATCATCGACCGTAAAAGGCATCAAATTCCGTCGTAATTATGGAAAATCGCCGGCACTTTTTTGCGGATTCGAGGAGGCACAAGGCGACGTGGTTATCACCATGGATGCCGACTTACAAGATAGTCCTGATGAGATTCCGGGACTATATCGAATGATTATGAAAGAGGGATATGACTTAGTTTCCGGATGGAAACAGAAACGATATGATCCGCTTTCCAAAACACTGCCGACTAAGTTATTCAATGCTACGGCCCGCAAAATATCGGGAATTAAAAACTTACACGACTTTAACTGTGGGTTGAAGGCTTATCGTAATGAGGTCGTGAAAGCTATTGAGGTTTATGGCGAAATGCATCGTTATATCCCTTATCTAGCCAAGAATGCCGGATTCGCAAAGATAGGCGAAAAGGTGGTACATCACCAAGCTCGGAAATACGGTCAAACTAAATTTGGACTCAGCCGATTCATTAATGGCTATCTGGACTTGCTGTCACTATGGTTCTTGTCGAAGTTCGGTGTGAAACCGATGCACTTCTTTGGACTGCTCGGTTCATTGATGTTCATTTTCGGTTTTCTTGCAGTCACCATTGTCGGATTAGGCAAACTGTATGCAATGTATCAGGGATGGCCCTATCGCCTAGTCACAGAATCACCTTATTTTTACTTGTCGCTTACGGCGATGATCATTGGTACCCAACTCTTTCTAGCCGGTTTCTTGGGTGAACTCATCACGCGGAATGCTCCGGAAAGAAATAATTATCAGATAGAGAAAAAGATTTAATAACCCATTATATCGTTTTTACAACTTATGAAGAATTTACTCCGGGTCGTTCTACCTTTAATAGTCACGTGTTGTATCATAAGCATCAACACTTCTTGTTCGGAAGACACCAATTGTTCCGAGTCCGGTCGCCCCATGATCTATTGCAATCTTTATAAGATCAATCCCGACAATCAAGCTGTCTTGACAGATACTTTGGACTCGGTTACCGTACGTGCGTTAGGCACCGATGAGATTATCATCAATAATCAGAAAAAAGTTCACAGCATGATGTTGCCTTTGCGGTTTACCAAAGACACCACAGCTTTTATTCTTCACTACGACTATACCCGTCAGCCCAACCAGGTCGACACCTTGTATGTGATCCATAAAAATACCCCTTATTTCCTATCGATGGAATGTGGCTATAGCATGAAACAAACCATTGAAAAGGTAAACATCGGCAAAAACGAATCGACTATAAGACAATTAGAATCAGCTAAAATTGTAAATAATCAAGCCAACACCAATGATATTAAAAACTTGGACCTATTCTATAAATATCGCGATTAGCTTCATTTTCTTTTTCACCATCGGGACATCGGTGTATGCTCAGCAACAACAACCTCGCAAGGTTCCGCACAAACGCACTACACCGAAAGTTGAGGAGAAAAAAGTAGTGGTTCCTGATAGTATTCCGTTCTTTAACGGACTTTCCATAGGGGTCGATTTGTTTGGCCCGGGTGCCTATCTATTGGGATCAGAGGAGTTTAGTTCGGAGGTTAGCCTTAAGGTTAATCTCAAAAACAAATACATACCTGCCATAGAATTCGGGATGGGAGGTGCTGATACTTGGAATGAGACGGGAATACATTACAAAAGTAAATCCGCTCCATATTTTCGTATCGGAATGGATTATAACACGATGTCGAAGAAAAAAAATAAAAAGAACTTTCTATACGTCGGATTTCGTTATGCCTTTACTTCATTCAACTACAATGTTGCTTCACTACCACAAAATGACCCGATCTGGAAAGATCAGATCAACAACCCACCTCTTCAAGACGAGATTTGGGGAGGCAGCCTTCCCTTTCAGCAAACCGGCATAAAAGGATCAATGCAATGGCTAGAGGTCTTAGCCGGGGTAAAGATCAACATTTATAAGAATTTGAATATGGGTTGGGCACTGAGAGTGAAGCATAAGCTATCGGCATCTTCCAACGACTTTGGCAATTTGTGGTATGTACCGGGATTTGGCAAATATGCCACGACGAACCTAGGCATCACCTATTCTATTATTTATCAACTACCCTTTTAAAGCAGACAAAACTACACATGACGGGACTTGAAATTTGGCTAATTGCCATCGGACTAGCAATGGATTGTTTCGCCGTATCGATCACCAGCGGCATCTTTTTAAAACGCATTCAATGGAAACCGATTCTGATCATGGCCTTTTCGTTTGGTTTCTTTCAGGCTTTGATGCCTCTCTTAGGCTGGTTAGGAGCGAGCTCTTTTAGTCACCTGATTCAAAACATCGATCATTGGATTGCATTCGGTATCTTAGCAATTCTTGGAGGACGAATGATTAACGAGTCGTTTAAAGATGAAGAATGCCGTCAAGAGTTTAATCCCAAAGATCCCAAGATTATCCTGACCATGTCAATCGCGACGAGTATTGATGCCATGGCTGTCGGAGCATCTTTCGCATTTATCGGAATTAATCAATTTTCGATGATCAGCTCCCCCATCCTCATCATCGGTCTGGTATCGTTTATCTTGTCGATTATCGGTTTACTATTTGGCATAAAATGTAGTTGCGGCTATGCCAAAAAACTACGTGCAGAGCTTTGGGGAGGTATCATTCTATTTTCGATCGGCACCAAAATTCTTATAGAGCATCTCTTTTTACAATAACATCTCACAGGTTCATTCTGCTTTTAAGGCATTAAACGCTCAAATATGAAAACAAAAAAAAATCTCATCTGGCTTGTCATCCTTCTATTTGGAACCATCTGGATTCTAACGAAGAAAAATGAAGCAACGCCTTATAACAGCATCAACGGATTGGTCTTCGGAACGGTCTACAACATCACTTACCAATACGACGGTGACTTAAAACTAGAGATTGAAGCGGAATTAAAACGATTCGATCATTCACTTTCTCCTTTCAACGAACAATCGGTAATCAGTCGTGTAAATCGCAATGAAGATATAACGGTCGACAGCTTGTTTCAGAATTGCTTTGTCCTCTCGAAACAGATCTCCGAAGAAACCAATGGCGCTTTCGACATCACTGTCGCCCCTCTAGTTAATGCGTGGGGCTTTGGCTTTAAAGCGGGACAATTTCCCGATTCGCTCATGATCGACAGTTTAAAACAGTTTGTCGGATTTAAAAAAGTGGGGCTAGTCGACGGTAAAGTCATTAAAACCGATCCACGCACCATGCTCGATTGCAGTGCTGTAGCCAAAGGATATGCTGTCGATGTGATTGCTCAGTACTTAGAGAAAAAGGGCATCACAAACTATATGGTCGATATTGGTGGTGAAGTTGTTGTTAAGGGTAAAAATCCCAAAGAGAAATCGTGGCGAATAGGAATCAACAAACCGGTTGACGATTCTTTGTCGGTAAACCAAGACATACAAACCATACTTGAATTGTCGGATATTGCGATAGCGACTTCGGGTAATTACCGGAATTTCTATTATAAAGGCGGGAAAAAGTATGCACACACCATCGATCCTCGCACGGGTTATCCGGTGCAACACAGCATTCTATCGTCGACAGTGGTTGCAAAGAATTGCATGACAGCCGATGCCTTAGCCACTTCGTTTATGGTCATGGGATTAGAAGAAGCTAAAGTCTTTACTCAAGCTCATCAAGATATTGAAGCCTACTTTATTTATAGTGACGAAAGCGGACAACTACAAACCTTCTTTACCGAAGGTATGAAAAAATACATCAGTAAACAGTAGTTTGATCATCCAAACAACAGTTTGCCTCTGTCGACCAAGGTTATAGTATAAACTCAACTCCGTCGATAAACAAGATTTCCCCATTTGATTCTTTTAACATCAAATGGGGAAATCCTGTTTATTATTTAACGCCCACCAATGGCGTTTGTGCTTTATTTTAAGAAGACAAAGTAGACCGCAAGGATCAAACAGACAAATGCTGCTAAATGGTTCCACTGCAACGACTCTCCTTTAAAAAGTAAGGTTGTAAAAAGCGTAAACACCGAGAGGGTGATCACTTCTTGAATCACTTTAAGTTGTAATAAGGTAAAAGGGCCACCATTCCCTATAAATCCAATCCGATTGGCCGGTACTTGACAAGAATACTCTGCTAAAGCAATTCCCCAAGAGAAAAGAATGACAGTCCACAATGGCCAATGAGTAATCAACTTCATATCTTGAAGTTTAAGGTGACCGTACCATGCAAACGTCATAAAGACATTCGACACCATCAATAATCCAATAGTATATAAACTTTTCATCACTTCGTTAGTTCATTATTCATCACTTCGTCAGTTTAATCTTTACGCACCACAGCAGGTAGAAACTCTTCTTGTATATTCGACATGCTATTCCACAAGCTATATCGCGCTTCGGGATTTAGACGTTCCAACTGCCGAAAGATCTCCTTTATGGCGCTACGATTAGATTCCGACTCAAAAGGACAATTCTTAACTTGTTTTCTATACTGATGAAGAGTAGCCAATTCAATAAGATCAGCTTCATGCACCAGACACATCGGTCGGATGATTTGCATCTCAAACTTCTTGATCGTCATCAACGGTGGCATCGTGCCAAAACTCCCCTGAAAGGTCTGATTCATTAAGAGGGTTTCAAGAATATCATCCATATGATGTCCAAGAGCGATCTTATTACATCCATTCTCCTTAGCGACTGTAAATAAAGCCTTTCTTCGGTTCCATGAACAAAGGAAACAAGGCGACTTACGGGTATCGGTCGAAGCATCAAACTCCGTTTCATACACGACCAATGGGATATCGTACGCCTCGCATTGTGCGCGCAGGTAATCCAAATCGCTACGATATGGGATGTTTTTCATAATCACATGAGCAGCCACCAATGAAAACTTCGGCACATGAATCTTCGAACGCTTCCCCAGCAACTCGACCAAGGCCAATGAATCCTTTCCACCAGATAGACCGATTAGAATTTTATCCCCATCGGCAATCAACCCATACTCGACTACCCCCTTACTAAACCTTTTCTCGATGCGACGCACCACTTTATCTTCTTCTGTAAATTTCCCCATAGCTTTAAAAAAAACGATTGCAAAAGTACGTCAAAAGACCGATTTAAAGAAGAATTAACATAATAGAATCACGAAAAAAAGGATAGTTTCTAATATTTTTGTAATTTTGAACAATAAGAAACAATAAGCAAGAATCTATGAAACGAAAATATATTTTATCACTATTTTGTCTACTATCTGTTGGCCTTTTTGCCCAGAATATAGAACAAGCAAAGGTTCTTCTAGATAAAGGAGAGTACGAAAAAGCGAAACCTATCTTTTTAAAACAGGTCAAATCGCAACCCAACAACGGTTTGTATAATCTCTGGTATGGCATCTGTTGTTTGAATACCAACGCGGCAGAAGAAGCGATCCCGTACTTTGAAAAGGCAATCAAAAGACGTACGACAGGAGGAGAACTTTATCTGGCCCAAGCTTATCACGCAACCTACCGCTTCGAAGATGCGATCGGTTGTTATGAGGATTATATTGAAGCCTTAAGCAAACGTAAAAAATCGACTGAGGAAGCCGAAAAACTTCTAGATAAGAGTCGGTCAGACCTACGCATGCTTAAAGGTGTAGAAGACGTCTGCATCATCGACAGTTTTGTAGTCGATAAAAAAGACTTCTTAAGCACGTACAAGATTAGTGAGGAATCGGGAAAGTTGTTCACTTATAACGACTATTTCCAGAACACCGACGGAACACATCCGGGAACGGTTTACGAAACTGAAATTGGAAGTAAAGTTTATTACAGCGATAAAGGTAGAAAGAACTTTAACATCTATACTCAGACAAAATTACTCGACGAATGGAGTAAAGGAAAAGAACTACCGGAGAGCATAAACACTTCTGGGAATACAAATTATCCGTTCGTAATGACCGATGGAGTAACCATCTATTATGCTACCGATGGAGAAGGACTCGGGGGGTACGATATTTATGTGACTAGATATAATACCAATACTGACACTTACCTCAATCCGGAAAATGTAGGAATGCCATTCAATTCTCCGTTCAATGACTATATGTATGTCATTGACGAGTACAACAATTTAGGCTGGTTCGCTTCCGATCGCTACCAACCGGAAGGAAAGGTTTGTGTTTATGTCTTTATCCCTAACTCTTCAAAACAAGTCTATAATTATGAATCGATGGAACTAAGTAAACTAATCCGTCTGGCTCAGATTCATTCATTAAAAGAAACGTGGAAAGACCCAAAAGAAGTTGCCCAAGCTAAAGCTCGATTGGAAGAAGTGCAAAAGGATAAACCTAAAAAAATGAATCAAAAAGAGTTTGAATTCATCATTGATGATCGTCAGACTTATACTCAGCAAGAAGATTTTCAATCGCCAAAAGCCCTGCAACTGTTTCTTCAATATCAGCAGTTGGACAAAGATTTACAACAACAAGAAGTTCGTTTAGAAGGCCAGCGCAATGCCTATAGCCAATCGAATAAAGCCGATAAATCCAAACTAGCACCGGCGATATTAGATTTAGAGCAAAGAGTATTGCAAATGTCAAAAGAATTGACTACACTTGCAAAAAAGATACGTGACGCTGAAAAAAGTAAACTCAAATAACACCAATTATGGACATCCTTATTATTGCCGTACTCATTTTAGCAGCAGTGCTATTATTCCTCGTAGAGCTTTTTGTGATTCCAGGCATTAGTCTTGCCGGTGTTTCTGCCGGTATCTGCATCTTGTATGCCAATTATTACGCTTTCGCCCATTTAGGTGTAGCCGGTGGATTTATTACACTAGGCATATCGGCAGTAGCCTGCATAGGATCTCTTGTTTTCTTTATACGATCGAAAACGCTCGACAAGCTAGCACTGAAAAAAGAGATTAATTCGAAAGTCGACAATAGCGCTTCAAGAAGCATTCAGAAAGGCGACAAAGGAGTCAGTACAACTCGATTAGCACAAATAGGATACGCCGAGATCAATGGTCGTATCATTGAAGTCAAATCGATGAGTGGATTTATCGATGAAAAAACCCCTATTGTTGTTAACCGCATCACCGATGGTGTCATTCTAGTAGAAAAACAGTAATACATATTTAAAACAAGCAATTATGGAAGAAACGCTTTATCTTACCTTTGGTTTGATTGTGGGAGGAATTATCATATTAGTCCTTCTATTTCACTATGTTCCATTTTTCCTATGGCTATCAGCCAAAGTTTCCGGAGTGAACATTTCATTAGTTCAACTCTTTCTGATGAGAATACGTAATGTCCCTCCTTATGTGATCGTCCCAGGCATGATCGAAGCACACAAAGCTGGTTTACAAACCATTACTCGCGACGAACTCGAAGCCCATTATCTGGCAGGTGGACACGTTGAGAAAGTAGTTCATGCCTTGGTATCAGCCTCTAAAGCGAATATCGAGTTATCATTCCAAATGGCAACAGCAATCGACTTGGCCGGTCGCGATGTTTTTGAAGCTGTTCAGATGTCTGTCAATCCTAAAGTGATCGACACTCCACCGGTAACAGCAGTTGCAAAAGACGGTATTCAGCTGATCGCTAAAGCTCGTGTCACCGTACGTGCCAGCATTCGTCAATTAGTTGGTGGAGCAGGTGAAGATACCATTTTGGCTCGTGTAGGCGAAGGTATCGTTTCATCCATCGGTTCATCTGAGAATCATAAGTCTGTACTTGAAAATCCGGATTCTATTTCCAAACTTGTTCTTCGCAAAGGATTGGATGCCGGTACAGCTTTTGAAATCTTATCCATTGATATTGCCGACATTGATATCGGCCGTAACATTGGAGCTGCCCTTCAAATGGATCAAGCCAATGCTGACAAAAATATCGCTCAAGCCAAAGCAGAGGAACGTCGTGCAATGGCTGTCGCAACCGAACAAGAAATGAAAGCAAAGGCTCAAGAAGCTCGCGCTAAAGTCATCGAAGCTGAAGCCGAAGTCCCTAAAGCGATGGCCGAAGCCTTTAGAAATGGCAATCTTGGCATTATGGATTATTATCGTATGAAAAACATTGAAGCAGATACTTCAATGCGTGAAACCATAGCAAAACCAGGAGCTAATGCTAACAACAACCAGCCTATAAGCAAATAAGCGGTTAAGCATCCGACCACTATAGCCGGGTTTCTGTGCCAACAGCTATTTCCTAATCAATAAAGGAGTGTTGTTTGCACAAAAATTCGGCTTTATTGTCTCCATCGGAGGCTAACATATTTTTTAATTTAATGATTTAGTACGTATGAAGAAGTATTTTCCATCCTCAGAACTCATAATCAACGAAGACGGCTCTGTATTCCATCTTCATGTTAAACCCGAATGGCTAGCCGACAAAGTCATTTTAGTAGGCGATCCCGGGAGAGTTGCCCTTGTGGCTTCGCACTTCGATCAAAAAGAATGCGAAGTTGAAAGTCGGGAGTTCAAAACGATCACAGGAACTTATAAAGGGAAACGCATCACTGTTGTTTCTACCGGTATCGGCTGTGATAACATCGATATTGTAATGAACGAGCTTGACGCTCTAGCCAACATCGACTTCAACACGCGTGAAGAGAAAGAAAACTTTCGTCAGTTGGAGCTTGTTCGCATCGGCACTTGTGGAGGGTTACAACCTAATACACCCGTTGGTACCTTCATTTGCTCACAAAAATCGGTCGGATTCGACGGTCTACTCAACTTCTATGCCAGCCGAAACAGCGTTTGCGACTTAGCTTTCGAGCGGGCTCTTCTCAATCACATGGGATGGTCGGGCAACTTATGCGCTCCAGCTCCCTACGTGATCGATGCTAATGAAGAACTGATCAACCGCATCGCACAAACCGACATGGTGCGTGGAGTAACGATAGCAGCCGGAGGATTTTTCGGTCCTCAAGGCCGCGAGTTACGTATTCCCCTAGCCGATCCAAAGCAAAATGAAAAGATCGAATCGTTCGAATACCAAGGCCACAAAATCACAAACTTCGAAATGGAAAGCTCTGCCTTGGCAGGATTAAGCCGTCTAATGGGACATAAAGCAACAACAGTTTGTATGGTAATCGCCAACCGTCTCATCAAGGAAGCCAACACAGGGTATAAAAACACCATCGACACCCTGATTCAAACCGTTCTTGATCGTATTTAAGTCCTATACCTATGCTACATCTTTAAGATGAGCAAAGATTCTGATATAAGCCGTTTATGCCCTTTCATTGTAAGCATAAACGGCTTTACTCTTTTAAAGTGAGGACAAGTCTTTTCTCCTTTTTAATCCTTCCTCATCACAACATGAAACGTCTCTTCGATAAGACTCCTAAAATTTCCCCGAAAATAACTATCTTTGCAAACAAATCATCAAACAGACTAGTCATGATCAATCAAGATACGATCTGCGCCATTGCAACTGCACAAGGAGGCGCTATTGGAACCATACGAGTATCAGGAATAAAGGCCATTGAAATAACCGACCGCATATTTACCCCTGCGAAAGCCGGAAAAACGCTCGCACAACAATCGCCATACACCCTTACTTTCGGTCGTATCATCAAAGATGAAGAGATCATCGATGAAGTACTCGTCAGCCTATTTCGCGCCCCTCACTCCTATACCGGAGAAGACAGTACAGAAATCACCTGTCACGGTTCGGCCTATATCCTACAACAAGTCATGCAGCTTCTGATAGCAAATGGATGTCGGATGGCTCAACCCGGTGAATACACCCAACGCGCCTTTCTAAATGGGAAAATGGATTTGAGTCAAGCCGAAGCAGTGGCCGATCTCATCGCCTCCTCCTCAGCCGCTACCCATCGTTTGGCTATGAGTCAGATGCGTGGAGGGTTCTCGAAAGAACTCGCAGACCTTCGAAGCAAGCTCCTCAACTTCACCTCCATGATTGAGCTCGAACTCGATTTCAGTGAGGAAGATGTCGAATTTGCCGATCGCTCTGCCCTCGGACTATTAGCACATGATATCGAGAAAGTCATCGCTCGCTTAGTAGATTCCTTCAGCGTTGGTAACGCCATCAAAAATGGTGTGCCTGTGGCCATCATTGGAGAAACAAATGCCGGCAAATCGACCTTGCTCAATGCTTTACTCAATGAAGAAAAAGCGATTGTCAGCGATATTCACGGTACCACTCGCGATGTGATTGAAGATACCGTCAATATTGGGGGGATCACCTTCCGATTCATCGACACTGCAGGTATCCGCGAAACAACCGACACGATTGAAAGCCTCGGAATAGAACGCACTTTCCAGAAACTCGACCAAGCGGAAATTGTCTTATGGATGATCGACTCAACCGATGCCACTGCACAAATAGAGCAACTCTCGTCACAGATTCTTCCACGCTGCAAAGACAAGCATGTCATCTTTGTTTTCAACAAAACAGATTTGATCGACGAGACTCAACGCAAACAACTCGACCTCCTTTTAGCCTCATCAGTCTATCCTCTATTCCCCAAAGATCAGACCGATGCCGCATTTATTTCTGCCAAACAGCGCCTACAAACAGAAGAGTTACAACAACAACTCGTTTCGGCCGCTCATTTGCCATCCATCACGCAAAACGATATCATCGTGACTAATGTTCGTCATTACGAGGCTCTGACTAAAGCCTTAGATGCCATACAGCGCGTTCAAAACGGATTGACACAACAAATCTCGGGCGACTTCCTTAGTCAAGATATTCGCGAATGTATTTTCCATCTGAGCGATATTGCAGGAGAAGTGACAAACGACATGGTATTGCAGAATATATTCCACCATTTCTGTATCGGAAAGTGA
>JBKEDO010000078.1:0-53986 GCA_047975405.1 Bacteroides sp. | reverse complement strand
GCAATCCCACCTGCGTCGCAGTACTCGAGCCTAGTGATTTACCTAACGACGTTTCTCATTTGTTTAAATGTCGTTTAACTCTTATTTAATATAGATGGTTAAACTTCTCTCAAAAGTTTAATATAGAATCACCCAAGTTTAATACACTTGCACGATTTGTTTTTATCCAATCAATAATAAAAAAAGCCGAGACCTGCGCTACAGCAATGTCTCAGCCCATTTTCTAACCATTTCCTAAACTTCCTCTAATTTACACTATTTGTATTGCCCCTTATATTACACACACTTTATATCAATCGATCATTAAAAGATGATCTGGAATCGAGTCTGAAGACCACTCATATTTTGATTCTCAAAACCTTCTCGATTTTTCACATCAGTATAAGAGTATCTTAAACGCCAAATCATACATTTATTCAAATAGTAATTAACTGTAAATGAAACATCATTGAGGCGACCTCCACGAATATCCGATTTCACACAAGACATATCGGTGTAGTTATACCCTAATACACACTCTAAAGATCCTGCACCTGGAGTAGCAAAGCCACAATCCGAATAAGAATGTTTATAATTTCCTCCAAGAATCAATCCTCTCAAGGTTACGTATGCACCACTGGCTTTATAACTTGGCAACTGTTTTTTTCTATCAATCTGCAGATAGTAGTACTGAGTCTCTAATGCCATAGGTCCATAGGCTGCGGCAATCTCAGGAGTAAATTTAAACAAACCTTCAGCGTCTGTAATTGTTGCTCCAATGGCTTTAACTTTTGCAATACGTGTTGGAAAGTTAGAACCTAGGCTAAAGCTAGAGTGGTTCAATGCTGCATCGGCATTAAATCGTGGTTTCTCGTATGCACCGGACAATCCAATCTGGAAAATGGCACCATCTTCACGCAATGGGCGATAAACTAAACGAGACATTGCTCCATAGGCCGTTGATCCCAACTCGTTACTTTGTCTTTTTATGGCTTCGCTTTCAACATGGGCACTTGCCGTACCAAAGAAGGCTTCCTTATCATAAACGAACATTGCTCCAAGCAAACGGGAATTAAAGAATGCTTCGTTACTAGCCGGTTCTTCCATAGTAACTTTCATTGATGAGCTTGTGGCGCTCTGTAAACCAAACTGGTGAACAAAATTACCAACACGTAATAATGAAGACTTCGAAAAGCGTCTTTCTACAAAAGCATCTTTCAAAGAAACTTTACCATATGCATAACCGACATCAACTTTCACCTTATATTTGCCATAAGTTGCTTTAACTCCAGCTCTCAAATCGGGGATAGCAACACCATCAACAAAATTCTCATTAGAGGAATTATACATCCCCGCATCCATCAAAATTCGACCTGTAGGAGTAACCTTCAACACATCTTCATTTTGTGCCATCGCTTGAAAAGAGAGTAGTGATAATCCCAAAACTCCCCATAATTTTATCTTATTCATAATCTATCGACTTCTTTATTAGTTGTATTCTTATTTTCTTTCACTAGGTTTCACAGCACCTGCCTTCTTCAATCTTGCAAATTCATCTTTAGCCTTTTTCAACTGCGACATAAATGCTTCGTTCGAGTGTAGACGCGCAACAACGGCACTCGCTACAATTCGAGCAGCATCAACATCACTCTGGAAGTGATAACCACAAATCACACGACTTTGTCCCATCTCAAAACCTCTCTTCAAAATTTCATTTTGTCTGTTAGGATTGACTTCTGATAACACAAGTGCAGTAGCCCAACCAATTGAGGTATGTCCCGATGGATATGAACCATTGGTTGATAGTTCGGCTTGTTGCTCAGGGTTGCAAGTTATCTCTTTAAAGAAGCTAAACGGACGAACACGCATGTAGTGTTTCTTTGCATGACGTGTTGCTAAATCACCTGCATCTTCTCTCATATTAATGACCAGTTTGTGAATTTCCGGAGTCTTTTCTTTAGAGATCTCAATGCCAAATGCTTCTGAAAAAGCAAAAGGTACTCCATTACCATCTACACGTGCATCTTGTGCCGCTTGGTCTCCTCTTGGAGTGTCTCTTTGTAGTTTTCCCCAATCGTATTGTGCTTTGTCATACAAGAACAAAATACTATTGGCTGCGGGAGGAGGAGGAAGCAATTCTAAACTATTTGCAACTTCCGACTCTTCTAAATAATAAAGGTCTGGATTAGTTCGTCTATCTTTAATTTTTTTCTCTTGCGCAAATAAGCTCAATGAAATAAATGCGGATAATAATAGAAGTAAGGAAAATCTTGTTTTCATAATAATGTTGGTTTTAAACGTTAATAATATTTTCTCTTGTAAGTTTCGAATTGGCAGACTTGATCTACATCAATTCGTGGTCAAAAATATCTTAAACGTCTGTCCTCACTCATCTTTTTTTCATCCTTTTCCATCCTTTTTTATCCTAAAAACGTCCTAAATGCTTTTATATAAAGATAATAGGTTATAAAAGCAATCCCCTAACCTCATAAACCGCAAATTCACCCAAAACTCCACATCAAAACAAACGACTTATGATTTATAAATCATTTAATCGCTATTCACCAATTAGTAACTAGATTCTTTCAGAAAAGAAAAATCATTAGAGTTTAAAGACAAGATAAAAGATACGATAAAAACCATTGGCAGGTTAAGTTGACATATCAGCTTAACCGACCAATGGTTTATCAAGACACGACTGTGCTCTTGCTAAATCTATTTTATTTATGTAACTCTACAATTAGGGTTGGTGCTTTTTCAATATTTCTGCGATCAACTTGACGAACAACACTAGCCGCCAAAGAAAGGAAAGCACGTCCGGTTATGGTATTTTCATCCAAAGCGACCGGAGTTCCTTTATCCCCATTTTCACAAATACTTTGTACAATAGGAATCTGTCCCAACAAAGGCACATTCATTTGCTCAGCTAAACGCTTCGCACCTTCCTGACCAAAAATATAGTATTTATTTTCAGGCAATTCGGCTGGAGTAAACCAGGCCATATTCTCAACCAAGCCTAAAATAGGAACATTCACTTTATCGTTCGTAAACATGTTGATCCCTTTACGGGCATCGGCTAAAGCAACTTCTTGAGGAGTACTAACCACAATAGCGCCAGTCATAGCCAACGTTTGGACTACAGTTAAATGAATATCGCTTGTTCCTGGAGGCAAATCGATTAAGAAATAATCGAGTTCTCCCCAATCGGCATCAGCAATCAGCTGCTTTAAAGCATTGCTTGCCATACCGCCTCTCCATAAAGTCGCTTGATCGGGATCAACAAAAAATCCGATGGATAACAATTTCACACCGTATTTTTCGATCGGGATGATCACATCACGGCCATTAATCTTTTCAGCATAAGGACGTGCGTCTTCCACTTGAAACATCTTAGGCATAGAAGGGCCGAACACATCGGCATCAAGTAAACCGACCTTGTAGCCAAGCTTGGCTAAAGCAACAGCCAGATTGGCTGAGATCGTCGACTTTCCTACCCCACCTTTGCCAGAGGAGATACCAACAATATTCTTAACCTGCGGCAATAGTTTTCCAACTTCCGGACGAGCGGTCTGTATCGTTTTCACACCGATATTACCCACAATCTCTACATCTTTGCCAACATAAGTCAAGATAGCTGTCTCCGCAGCTTTAATAACCGACTTCATAAATGGGTCGGTCGGCTTTTCAAAAATCAAAGAAAATGAAACTTTCATTCCCTCAATACGAATGTTGTCCTCCACCATTCCGGCCTCAACCAGGTTTTTACCTGTACCCGGATAACGCACTGTTGCCAATGCGTCGAGTATCAATTTCGGATAAAGAGTCATACTTATATATATTATTCTGTAATTATTTACTAGTTTGAAGTCCGCTACGTTTACTACGGTTATAGCTTCGGTAATCGTCAAGTTCAATCTCAACCTCCGGTTCAGTTAACTCACCATTCAGCGGCAAACGGAACTTAATATATTTGATATTTAAACCGCGATCAAGCCATTGTTGTTCATAATAAGTGCGAATTCCTAAAATATCATCGGCACATCCTGAATGATAGAGATCCTCAGTTATGAATTCAACAGGTAGTTGATTATGTTCCAACATATATTTCGTATAGGTGAACATAAAATGGCTATCCGTTTTGACATGAACGAGTCCATTGTCCGCCAAGAAACGACGATAACGTTCCATAAAGTAAGTTGATGTCAAACGCTTGGTAGCCTTTTTCATTTGCGGGTCAGAGAAAGTCAACCAAATCTCACTAACCTCTCCTTGATCAAAGAAACGATCGATAATTTCAATATTCGTGCGTAAAAAAGCAACATTATTCATTCCGGCATTGAGTGATTCTGTTGCCCCACTCCACATGCGCGCACCCTTAATATCGACACCAATAAAATTCTTATCGGGAAACATTTGTCCCAGGCCAACGGTATATTCACCTCGCCCACATCCTAGTTCAAGGACTATCGGATGATCGTTCTTAAAAAATTTCTGATGCCATTGTCCTTTCATGTCGAAAGGCACATTGTCCGCTACTGAATACGGATATTCGAAGACATGCGGATAACTTGCCATGTCGGCAAACTTTTCTAATTTATTCTTTCCCATTATTTAATCGTTTCTACCCAACCTGTATGGTTATAAAACACCTCTTGTTCAAAATCACGATGAAACAGCGCGTATTGATCAACACCCGTACAATGGCAAACACCCAAACGCTTCGGAGTATATTGCTTTAGATAGGCATTGATTGGAGCGTATTTACTGTCCCCAGCCATACGAATGTGAAATCCACCTAAAACCAGATCAAAAGGTAATTGCGGATAATCAGCTCGTACAACACGCAATATGTTTGTTATGCCACGATGAGAACAAGCACTTAAGACCGATACCGAATGATCACTCTTTAAAACCAGAGCCAACTCATCTTCAAAAGTATCGGGACAGCGATTCCCGTTTTTCTCAATCAAAAATTGTTCAAAATGTGTATCCGTCGGGTCTGTTATAGGCCACTCGGGATAAACATAAACACCCGGTACAATCTCTGTTGTCCGATTAACAAACTGAAAACGTGACTGATCAAAAAGAGAAGAGGATCTCATTCCGTTCTCTCGATCATTTTTAAACTTCCGATAAAAAATTTCCTTTTTACAAATAACTTTCGCTTTAGAATTTACTTTCAGAAAATGATGTAAGCCCCCGGTATGATCGCGATGTCCATGAGAAAGAATTAAATAATCAACCTGACTCAGATCAATACCCAGCAAACGAGCATTATGTATAAAGAGATCGGACGCACCGGTGTCAAACAACAAACGGCAGTCCGGAGTCTCAACAAACAGGGAAAGCCCATGCTCTCCCTGTAAGCCCTTTCCGTAGACTAAATTCTCTGCAAGGGTTGTTATGCGATAAGTCATTTATTACAAAATTACTCAACAATAGTTACCCAATTATGAACATCAGTTTCATCACCATATTGGATCGCACGAAGTTTGTTATATAGTTTTGTACAAATCGGACCTGGTTTTCCATCTTTAGAAATGACATACGACTTATCATTCTCAAGATCATCAATACGTTGAATCGGACTAATCACCGCTGCTGTTCCACAAGCGCCAGCCTCTTCAAAAGTCAACAATTCTTCTTCCGGTATCGGACGACGTTCAACTTTCAAGCCCAAATCTTCAGCTAATTGCATCAAACTTTTATTGGTGATAGAAGGCAAAATAGATGAAGACAATGGAGTAATGTAGGTGTTGTTTTTAATACCAAAGAAATTGGCAGCACCACATTCATCAATATATTTCTTTTCTTTAGCGTCTAAGTAGAATTCTGCAGCATAACCTAGATCATGTGCTTTTTTACTAGCACGTAAACTAGCTGCATAGTTACCACCAACTTTAAACGTTCCTGTTCCATGAGGAGCAGCACGGTCATATTCGCGGATAATAACATACGGATTAGTTGAGAAACCACCTTTAAAATAAGGTCCAACCGGAGTTACAAACACCACAAACATATATTCATCAGCCGGACGGACACCAACTTGTGCACCTGTACCGATCAATAGCGGACGAATATAAAGAGACGCCCCTGTCTCATAAGGTGGAATGAAACGTTCATTCAGTTTCACAGCCTTTAGAATCGCTTCTTTAAAACGGTCGGTCGACAATTCAGCCATCATGATACCTTGACAAGTCGATTGCAGACGAGCAGCATTTTCTTCCAGACGGAAAATACGTACTTTACCATCTTTACCACGAAATGCCTTTAAGCCCTCAAAAGCTTCCTGACCATAATGAAGACAAGTTGCAGCCATGTGTAGATTAAGGTATTCACTACTGCTGACTTCCAATTCTCCCCACGCGCCATTGCGGAAGTTGATTCTCACATTGTAATCTGTCTTGATGTATCCGAACGACAGATTAGCCCAGTCAATTTCTTTCATATCAATATGTATTAGTTATGCGCTTCACATTATTTCACAAAAATAAGTTTTATTATTCAGACTGCCGCTTTTCTTCCAACAATTTTTCAACTTCTTCATCGGCTTTTGACAATTTTGCCGAACAAAAAGCTATAATTTCATTGGCTTCTTTTATTTTCTCACTCAAAATGTCAATATCCAACTCATTATTATCGATTTGGCGAACAATTTCTTCAAGTCTTCCAATGGCTTGTGAGTAAGTTTCTTTCTTCTTTGCCATAAAAATAAGTCCGTATTTTTTATTAAATCATTGATTAAAAATAAACTATTCTACAATAGAAGTAATTTCTCCACCTTTTACCCGCGTTATCAGTCGATCGCCCGACTGAACGGCAGTCGCATCAGTTAGCACTTTACCATCCTTCAAGGTTAAGCTATACCCGCGTTCCAGCATACGCTGCGGCGATGCATCGGCCATCTTTTGCTTATAAAGTTCAAGACGGTGATGCCCGAACATCAGATTGCGATGAGCTATCTGCCTAAGATCTTTTTTCAAAGCCAGCAGAACCAATCGTTCATTGGATAGGCGTTTAGCAACCACCATAGGCAGACGAGACACCCGTTCTTCCAATCGTCTACGTTCAAAAGCAACTAAATTATAAATTCCATCAACAAACTGTTGAGAGAGCCGCTTGAGTTGTTCATCAGCTCGTGACAGATAAGAAATCAACAATTCCGCTGCCGCCGTAGGCGTTTTTACTCGTGTATGGGCGACCATATCGATAACGGTATCATCTCTTTCATGTCCAATGCCGGTAATAATAGGCAAAGGAAACTGAGCACAAGCCGCAGCCAATAAATAAGTATCAAACCCAGAAAGGTCGGAAGTTGAACCTCCTCCACGAATAATCACCACGACATCAAACTCATGAACACGCTTATTAATCCGATCGAGTGCCTTCAAAACAGATTCTTCAACTTGACTTCCCTGCATATAGGCTTGAAAGAGTTCAATACTGAAAGAGAATCCCAAGTCGTTATCTAACAACTGGTGACAGAAATCACCATAACCAGCTGCGGTCGAAGAAGAGATCACGGCCACTCGCTGAGGAAGCGTTGGAAGACGAAGTTCTTTGTTTAACGTCAACACTCCTTCTTCTTCAAGACAGTGCAGAATTTCCCGACGCTTACGAATTAAATCCCCCACAGTATATGTTGGATCAATATCAAGCACTGTCAAGCTATAGCCATAAAGTTCATGAAACTGAACCGAAACTTTGACTTGTACTTTAATGCCCGAGCTAAAGGCTTGTCCCGTACTCTCCTCAAAATAAGGCCGGATAAGTCGGTAAACATGATTCCAGATCATCCCTCGTGCTTTGGCCAATAGATTCTGATTACGAGGATCTTTCTGAATAAATTCCAAATAGCAATGTCCTGTAGCATTACTTCGCACATCACTTAGTTCAGCTTGTATCCAATACTCATCAGGGAAACATTCCTCTAACCCTCTACGAACCAACGTATTTAATTCGAATAATGAAATTGCATTCATCTCATTTCGATTCTTCTTTCACACTCGTATATGCTTTCCAGAAATCGGGCAATCCATATCCGTAGATATTATCAGGAAACACTACTCGATCACCTGCACGTCGAACAACCTCAATCACCTCTTTTGCAGTTAGCTGTGGACAAGCTTGCCAAAGACAAGCCACCATACCACATAAAATAGGAGAAGCAAAAGAAGTACCATTGGCCAACCGTATACAACCATTAGTACCCATCACATTAGCCATGAATCCAACAGCCACTACATCTGGTTTAATACGTCCATCGGCAGTGTTTCCGATAGATGAAAATGTTGCCAACAATCCCTCCTTATTAACAGCTCCTACAGTCAGAACATTCTCTGCATCCCCAGGAGGAGTGATTTTTTTCCATGATCCGGCGCCGGAATTTCCTGCGCTACAAACCAATATCATCCCTTTATCGGCTATTTTAGAGGCTTGACGAGACATTAAAGCATATTGCCCATCCAAATCACGAAACTTATAATTCTTCGAAGCATCGTCAAAAGCATAATAACCCAAGGAGGTATTAATAACGTCCACCCCTACACTATCAGCAAACTCAACGGCTGCCGACCAATAATCTTGTTCAATAAGATTCTCCGAATATTCATCCTCACTCCGTAAAAGCCAATACGATGCTTCTGGAGCAGTACCAATCATGAGATGAGGTTGATTCATTGCCATACACGACAACACCCCCAATCCATGACTGCTCTCCGCAAATAAATCAGCTGTCGGATTCACAAAATCTTTAACGCCTAAGACATGAATCTTTTTCATTCCTTCAATGCGATCAGCATTATGGAAACCGGCATCAATGACCGCAATGGTCATACCTTGACCTTTAAAGCCGGCTTGATGTAGCTTCTCCCCGCGACTAATTTCTATTTGTCTAGCCGCCAATCCGTAAAAGTCATCTTTACGTTGCGAGTAATCAATCAACGAATCACGTTTCATCGCTTTCTTCACACATGAATTTTTCCAAACCCGTTCTGTAGAACGGACAAAAGGGAGTTTAGTAACCTCAGAGATCAAAGTACTGTCATTACAAGATACAGTCACAAAGTTATCCCATTTGCCTGTTAACATGATATGCACACCAGTTTTTCGGATCTGATCAACATAAACCTTACAAACCGGCAAATCGGTAGAATCAATGCTCAGATGTTGCTTCAAACGCCGTGTTATGGCTTTTTCGGAAAGAAATGCCTCAGGATGGTTCAAACAATAACGAGTTGCGGCTTTATCTTTTAAACGAATTCGATACCTCAACGTATCCGTAGGTGCAAATTGTGCCAATGCATGGATACTTGTGATCAAGACCAATGCGACTAATAGTACTTTTCTCATCTAGAATCTCTCTTTTTATCAAATATAAGGTTAACTGTTCTCTCTATTTTCTTCAGCAATAATTAAGCCTATACCCCGTTGAGAAGAGATAAAAGCGCCTCCAAGCATTCGACACCCATCATAAAACACAGCCGATTGACCAGGAGCTACAGCAGAAGCTTGTTCTCTAAAATGGACCAACAATCGTCCATCATCCAAACGTTTAACTTCACAGGGCAATGGACGACTGCGATAACGGATACGCACAGCCAAAGATTTTGAAGCCAGCAACTCTTCTTCATCAACAATCAAATCTTGCTCAACCAACATGTAGGAGGTCATCAACTGATCAGCATCTCCTAGCATCACCGTATTCTTTTCCGGATTAATTTTCAAAACATAAGCCGGCTTTCCAAGTGCAATCTCCAATCCCTTTCGTTGCCCAATCGTATAATAAGGCGCCCCTTTGTGCTGCCCTAACTTCACCCCCGAAGCGTTCACAAACCACCCCGGTCCAAACTCACGATCCAAATCAGGGTATTGTTCACGCAGAAAATCACGATAATCCCCTTTAATAAAGCAAACTTCCATACTTTCTCCCTCCTTGGATTTGGCTTCGAAACCTTTCTGCCTTAAATACTCGCGAACCTCTATTTTCGTGTATTCGCCAAGAGGAAATAGACAACGTTTCAAAACGTCTTGACTCAATTGCCATAAGAAGTATGACTGATCTTTTTTATCATCTTCGCCTGTTATGATGTAACGTTTTCCATTAGTGTCTTCCAAACGAGCATAATGCCCTGTAGCAATCCAAGCACAATCTAACCGATCGGCCCATTCTTGAAGGATACGGAATTTAAACAAAGGGTTGCACATAACACATGGGTTCGGCGTGCGCCCTTGTCGATATTCATCCACAAAGTTTTTAACAATGATTTGTTTGAAATCAACCCGTTCATCAGCCACATAATGTTCAATGCCAAGCTTCTCAGCCATCTCACGAGCTTCCGGGGGTTCATCTCCCCAAACACGCATAGTAACTCCTACCACCTCATACCCTTGTTCTTGAAGCATCAAGCAAGTAGCTGTACTATCAATGCCCCCGCTTACCCCTACAAGGACGCGTTTATTTCGTTCTTTCATTCTTACTTTCTATGATGTATTCATGCAAATGTAGGGAATTCCAGGTACAAAGCCATATAGAAAAGTGTGATTTTTGATTGTTTTTCATACAATAAAAAAGTAACTTTGATAGATTAAATGGCTTTGTAAGATAAAAAAGAACCTTAAAATGAAAAATAATCCTCACATACCGGGAATTCCTCCAGCAGAACAAAGCCTATTATATGCAAAACTGAATGAGTATAATCGCAACAAAGCATCCTTCAAAGAGGTTGGGATTTATTTCGTTGTGCTTCCTCGACCTAATCATCCCAATTACTCACTTTGGTTTTACTCCCCCTTAGTCGAACGTCAGTGCATCCTCTATATCGATGAGTTGTCGAATGACATTTACCAATCGTTACGCTCTGCAAGCACAATGCTCTATTATTCGCGTCGCAGCATCATCATTGCGGAATACAATGCCAAACGAATGTGTACAAATAGTGATGATCTCATTGGATTTGGAAAGTATCAGGGGCATTTTATACATGAGATTTTTCGGATAGATCCCTCCTATTTATCTTGGATCGTCTACCAATTTAAAGCTCAAAGACCTAAACAAGAACGATTCCTGCAACTAGTCAAAGCTTACAATTCGGTTCATCAAGATCTCTTATTAAGAATAAACAAAGCCACAAAACATCAAAGCGAATATATCGGTCAACCGAAAGAGAAGCTCACGAATTTGATTCTAAAGATCATTCGCATTAAGATAGAAGATAACCCATACAAGACGCGAGTTATCGATCAGAGAGAACTTTTTTACATCAAACAAGTGCTCACCTTAATTGATCAATCGGGAAACCTCGTTGTGATTCATTGGCACGCTAAACATCCAAGTGCTAGTTCATGCACTATACCTAGTCTAGAGCATGCATATAGCATCGGTGAAGTACTGTTTGTTAATGCGGCTCACGTATTACGAACCTATATCAGCAATGGTATAAAATACACTCGACTAACTCACGTTAAGCTCAACACCTTTAAGGAAGGGAAATAAATATTTAAAAACACTTACACTCTCATCAGAAGCACAGAAGCATAGGCAGAGATTCCTTCTTCCCGACCGGTAAAACCTAGTTTCTCGGTCGTTGTGGCTTTAATAGAAACATCATCCAAGTCAATCGCCATGACTTCAGACAACGTTTGCTGCATTAAGGGAATAACTCCTTTCAATTTCGGACGTTCGGCACAAATTGTGGCATCAATATTACCTACCTCATACCCTTTTTCACGAATAAGAGCAACTGTCTCTCGAAGTAAAATCTTACTATCGATATCTTTAAATTCGCCGGCATTATCAGGAAAATGATAGCCGATATCGCGTAAATTAGCAGCTCCAAGCAATGCATCGCAAATGGCATGAATCAAAACATCTGCATCAGAGTGTCCAAGCAAACCTAATTCATGTTCAAGGCGGATACCACCCAACCACAACTCACGTCCTTCAACTAAACGATGGACATCAAATCCAAAACCAACTCTAATTTTCATGACATCAAATCTTTTAACGAATATGAAAATCTAACAACTTTTCATGCTCTAAGTATCCTTCAAGATGCTGTCCAACGGTAACAGGACCTACGCCAACAGGTGTACCCGTAAATAGTAAATCACCAATCTTCAACGTCACAAAACGACTTACATAAGCGATCAGATCATCAACACGATGAATCATATCGGCTGTACATCCCTGTTGCACCGTTACTCCATCAATATCAAGATTAAACTGAAGCTGTTGAATGTCAGCATAGTGTTCAATAGGAATAAATGTGCCTATTGCTGCAGAAGAATCGAAACCCTTGCTTAACTCCCAAGGCAATCCATTTTGTCTATATTTACGCTGTAAATCACGAGCCGTAAAATCGATACCAACCGTCAGGGCATCGTAATACCGAGAGGCAAAACGTGGAGCTATATTCTTGCCTAAACGACAAATCCGAACGACTAACTCAGTCTCATAATGTATTTCAGAAGAAAAGTCCGGAATAAAAAACGGCTTATTATCTTTCAATATAGCCGAGTCCGGCTTCATAAAAATGACTGGTTCATTGTCAACTTGCGTATTACCCAACTCTTGGATATGTTGCGCATAGTTCATTCCTACCGCAATAATTTTCATTCTCTAATTTCGTTAAAGTTCAATCGATTAAACATGACTGCCAAATGAGCGTAAAGCGATGTGTTCTGAACGACAATATCTTCCGGTACACGAATACGGAAAGGTGTAAAATTCCATACGGCTTTTATGCCTCCGTCGACCATATAGTTAGTGATTTGTTGAGCAATCTCAATAGGAACAGTTAGTACACCGATATGCACCCCATATTCACTCATCTTCTCAAGAAATTCATCTGAATGATAAATAGGAATGCCATTTAATGTTGTGCCAACTAAAGCAGGGTTCACATCAAACGCTGCAACAATCTCTAGTCCAAAATGTTTCAAACCAGAATCTCGCAGTAAAGCACCTCCTAAGCTACCCACACCAAATAAAAAAGCTTTATGTATCTCTTTAAAACCTAAAAAATCTTCGAGAACCGTAATCAAGGTATCAATTTCATAACCAACACGAGTACGTCCTGAAATGTTAACATAAGAAAGATCTTTAGCAATCTGAGAAGCATCTATATTTATTTCTTTAGAGATTTGCGTAGAAGAAACGTACCTTTCGCCTCTCTTTTTCAAGAGCTTAACATTTGACAAATACCACGGTAACCTGCGTAAAGTAGGCTCCGGCACCTTTATGGAATCCTTAGACTTTATGTTTGGGAGCGTGGTCATCTAGTTTCATTTTCTAATTATAGCATACAAAAATACGATTTTTTTCTAGAATAGTCGGCGATACTCAATAAGGTTAACATAATTTCTACAAATTTTATTTCAAAATCATTCACAAGAAACTTATCAAAACAAGAAATTTAGCCTCTTAACGATCAAAAAAAGACGAGATATCAGAGTGATCTATTGCAAGATATCGATCAAAATATTACTTTTGAATCGAATCAACAGAACAAGTGATATGAAACAAAATGATTGGAAAAGTCGACTAAATGTAGTGTATTCTACTAATCCAGACTTTAACTACGATAATGAAGAAACTGAAGAACAAGCGACATTAGACGCATCTAACCAAAATCTCAGAGTACAACTAGATAAAAAAAACAGAGGAGGGAAAACAGTCACCCTAATCACAGGATTTATCGGAAGCGATGATGACTTAAAACTACTGGGTAAACTACTGAAAACAAAGTGTGGCGTTGGTGGTAGTGCCAAAGACGGTGAGATCATCGTTCAAGGAGATTTTAAACAAAAGATTATTGATCTCCTTATCAAAGAAGGTTATAAACGCACCAAGGGAGTCGGTGGATAAATAATAAAAAAGGCTATTCGCAATGAATAGCCTTTTTTATTATTTTTATAAGAGTATATTTACTCAGCTCTTAATGTATAACGTTTGAATGCAGTTACAGTCAAATCTTTATCATTAGATTTCAAGTATTCTTCTACTGTCATCTTAGCATCTTGAACATATTCTTGTTTCAAAAGACAAACTTCTTTGTAGAATTTACCAATACGACCCATAGCAATACGTTCGATCATATTCTCAGGTTTACCTTCTTGACGAGCTTTATCTGCAGCGATTTCTTTTTCTTTCTCAAGAACATCAGCAGGAACGTCATTTTCGCTAATAGCGATAGGACTCATTGCGGCAATTTGCATAGCAACTTCATGACCAATCTGAGTGCTCACTTCTTTGTTCAAAACAACCATTGTACAAAGGAAGTTCTTGTTTTGGTGATTATAAACAGCGATAGCAGGACCTTCAACGATAGCATAACCATCTAATTCCATCTTCTCACCAGTAATACCGCTTCTGTCAGTAACAGCCTGAGCGACAGTAATGCCATTGAATGGAAGAGCCAATACTTCATCCAATGTTTGACATTTATTAGCGATAGCTGCATCCAAGATATCTTGAGTCAATTTAACGAAATCTTCATTCTTAGCTACGAAGTCAGTCTCACATTTCAAAGCGATCATAGCCCCTATGCCATTCTCTACTTTTGCAAGAACACAACCTTCAGAAGCATCGCGGTCAGAACGTTTTGCTGCAACAGCTTGTCCTTTTTCACGAATAATCTTCATTGCACTGTCGAAATCGCCATTAGCTTCAGTCAATGCGTTTTTACAATCCATCATACCAGCTCCAGTCATTTTGCGAAGCTTGGTTATATCAGCCATTGTTACAGCCATAATATCTTTCTATTTTAAATGAGTAATTAGTTTCAAAACAAAAAAATGTGCCAATTGCCAATCAATATACAGACGAAAAGACGCCTGTACGTTAGCAAATTGGCACATTATATTTCTATTAAGCCTCTTCGTCTTCTTTCAAGAAAGCAGCAGTCTTAGACGCATTCAAAGCTTCCTCGTCCGATTTGTCAAGTCTTACTTTAGACGATTTTTTCTTTCCTTTGTTTGCAGGAGCTTCACCAGCAGCTTCCATATCGATCTTTTCAGCTTTTCTTTCTTCCAAGCCTTCAGCGATAGCAGCACAGCAAGCTTCCAAGATAACCTCTACAGATTTTGTAGCGTCATCATTTGCAGGAATAATAAAGTCAACGTTTGTTGGATCAGAGTTAGTATCAACGATACCAAATACTGGAATACCCAAACGATTAGCTTCACGAACTGCAATATTTTCTTTCATTACATCAATAACGAATAATGCAGATGGCAAACGAGTAAGGTCCGCGATAGAACCTAATGTTTTGTCCAATTTAGCACGTTGACGAGAAATCTGAAGAACTTCTCTTTTAGAAAGATTTGAATAAGTACCATCGTTAGTTAACTTATCGATAGTAGCCATCTTCTTCACAGCCTTACGGATAGTAGGGAAGTTAGTCAACATACCACCCGGCCAACGTTCAATAACATAAGGCATATTAACCGATCCAGCCTTATCTGATACGATTTGTTTTGCTTGTTTTTTAGTAGCAACAAAAAGGATTTTCTTGCCTGATTTTGCAATTTGTTTCAAAGCCTCAGCAGCTTCGTCTACTTTTGCAACAGTTTTATGAAGGTCAATGATATGAATACCATTGCGTTCCATGAAAATATAAGGAGCCATTGCCGGATTCCACTTTCTCTTAAGGTGTCCGAAGTGACAACCAGCCTCTAATAATGTATCAAAAGTTGTTCTTGACATTTTGTTTTTGTTTAATCGTTTACTTTCTTTTTTGTTTTTCTAAACCAACCGCCGGGTAGTCATCGAATAGAGTCCCGGTAGTTTAGATACTAAACGTAGCACTCTCCAGAGATTCCTCCAGCAGATATTAACGTTTACTGAACTGGAATCTTCTACGAGCTTTCGGACGTCCCGGTTTCTTACGTTCAACAGAACGAGGATCGCGAGTCATGAAGCCTTCAGAACGAAGAGCTGCTTTATCATCAGCATTGATCTTAACCAAAGCACGAGCAATAGCTAAGCGCAAAGCTTGAGACTGACCGGTAAAACCGCCACCGCACAAGTTTACTTTAATATCATATTTTTCAGCAGCAGCCAATTTAGTTAATGGCTGTTTAACTACATACTGAAGAATACTTGATGGAAAGTACTCTGCAAGGTCTCTCTTGTTAATAGTAATCTTTCCTGTACCTTCGCTTACGAATATACGTGCGATCGCACGTTTACGTCTGCCTAATGCATTTACTACTTCCATTTATATCTTATTTATATGAGTTAATATCAATCATTTTCGGGTTTTGCGCATCGTGTTTATGTTCGTTACCTGCATAAACATACATGTTACCTAATAATTTAGCACCAAGCTTATTTTTAGGAAGCATACCTTTAACAACTTTTCTCAATAATTTATCTTCACCGTTAGGTTTAGCAATCAAACGGGCAGGAGTAATTTCCTTTTGTCCACCGGGATAACCGCTGTAAGACAAATATACTCTGTCATTCCATTTATTACCTGTTAATTTAACTTTAGATGCGTTGATAATAATGACATTATCACCACAGTCTACGTGAGGAGTAAAGTTTGGTTTGTATTTACCTCTCAACAATTTTGCAACTTTCGCTCCCAGACGACCTAATGTTTGATCTGTAGCATCAACAATAACCCATTCTTTTGTTACTGTTGCTTTGTTTGCAGAAATGGTGTTGTAACTTAAAGTATCCACTCTTAATTTTGTTTTTAAAATGTTACTACTAAAAAAAAATCTTCACCACACATCAATCTTCCCCGGACAAAGGAATATTAATCTGCTATGAATTAATCTCTTATCCTTTTTTGATAATAATCGGCTTGCAAAAGTACTGCTTTTCTTTGAAACGGCAAAGACTTTAATCCTTTTTTTGGTTTATTCAATTGACAGACAAGGTAAAACTTAAAAGAAGCAGACCAACATAAAGAATTTGTTATCATGAGCATCGAAAAAACGAATGCTCATGATAACAAAGAAAAGAGCGAATAAAACTAAAAATCACGGAATAATATCTCCAGGGAAGATTTCAGGCATTCTCAACCTTTTCCAAGTCTCATAATACCAAGTATTCAGCTCGTTACCATCCACATCTTTCTGAATAAAATATTTCAGATGAAGATAATCACGATCAACGATTTCGAATTCAATCAGGTTATCCTTTTTATCAAGCATCGGCAAACGAATATTTTTTTCGATACTCTCTTTATACAAATGATCGGCTAACTGTTGATAAGTACCATATCCGGTAATAATTGCATCATATCCCGGCCTCAACATAAAATTCACAATCTTACCATCATCGCTCAACACTTTAAACGTATGACTAGGTTTTAATTCTCCCGGTACACCAGGTCGCTCAGACACATAATAACACAACTGCCAGATTCCTTTCAAATCAGCCGGTTTATATGAATCATCATTTCCTTGAGCATAAGCAGCCGGCCCTCCCCACAAGAAAGCCAACAAAACCGTAAATAAAACATGTATTTTCATGGCAGCACAATTTAAAGATTCAACACTCTACTACCATTAAAACAAAAAAAAACTGTTTCAGTTTAAACTAAAACAGTTTTTTTTAAGATATTATAGTCTCTTCTAATTAGAACTCAGCATTACGTGGTGTACGCGGGAACGGAATAACGTCACGGATGTTCGACATACCGGTAACGAATAACAACAACCGTTCAAAGCCTAATCCAAAACCTGAATGAGGACATGAACCGAATTTACGGGTATCTAAATACCACCACATATCCTTCATTGGGATATCCAGCTCTTCGATTCTAGAAACAAGTTTATTGTAGTCAGACTCACGTTCAGAGCCCCCAATAATCTCACCAATTTTTGGGAAAAGCACGTCCATTGCACGAACCGTTTTACCATCCTCATTCTGCTTCATATAGAAAGCCTTAATTTCCTTCGGATAATCAGTTAAGATGACCGGACGTTTGAAGTGTTCTTCAACCAAATAACGTTCATGCTCAGAAGCCAAATCAACTCCCCAATAAACCGGGAATTCAAATTTATGCCCTTTAGCCACAGCTTCCTCAAGAATCTTAATACCGTCAGTATAAGCCAAACGAACAAAGTCATCTTTCAGTACCCCCTGAAGTCTTTCAATCAAACCTTTATCGAACATATCATTCAAGAACTTCACATCATCGGCACAGTTATCCAAAGCCCACTGCACACAATATTTAATGAATTCCTCAGCCAAATCCATATTCTCTTTGATCTCATTAAAAGCCACCTCAGGTTCGATCATCCAAAACTCAGCCAAGTGGCGAGGTGTATTTGAATTTTCGGCACGGAACGTTGGTCCGAACGTATAAATCGAGCCTAAAGCCGTAGCAGCTAACTCTCCTTCCAACTGACCAGAAACGGTTAAGCTAGTTTGTTTTCCAAAGAAATCATTGTCATAAGCAATAGAACCTTGTTCATCCTTCTTTAGATCATAAAGGTTCATCGTTGTGACTTGAAACATCTGACCTGCACCTTCACAGTCCGATCCAGTGATAATAGGTGTATGAAAATAGAAGAACCCTCTATCATGGAAGAATTTGTGAATAGCCATAGCCATGTTATGACGGATGCGGAATATCGCTCCAAAAGTATTAGTACGTGGACGCAAATGAGCAATTTCACGTAAGAATTCCATAGAATGCCCCTTTTTCTGCAACGGATAAGTATTGTCACAGGAACCAAGCACCTCTATCTCACGCGCATGCACTTCAACTTTTTGTCCAGAACCAACCGATTCGGTAAGTATTCCGTTTACGCTCAAGCAAGCACCGGTAGTGATTAACTTCAGCATTTCCTCATCAAAGCCAGCCAAATCGACAACGATTTGCACATTATTTATTGTAGAACCGTCATTCAACGCGATAAAGTTAACTTGTTTGCTACCTCTACGGGTACGAACCCACCCTTTCACATTGACCATCTCGCCAAAACTGTCTAATTTAAGCAGGTCAACAATCTTTGTTCTACTAATTTTTTCCATAATACTTTATTTATACATTATATTTTTACTCAAACGAGCCCATGCGAAGGAAGTTCACCTCTTGTTCTGTAAGGTAACGCCAATCACCACGACGCAAGCCCTTTTTAGTCAGCCCTGCAAAATAGACGCGATCAAGTTTCATTACTTTATATCCCAATGATTCAAAAATACGACGAACGATACGGTTCTTACCAGAGTGGATTTCGATACCCACTTCGTCGCGTTTATCCTCTTCAATATAACTAATAGCATCAGCGTGAATTTCACCATCTTCCAGCTGAACACCAGCTGCAATCTGCTCCATATCCGCCTTTGTTAGATTTTTATCCAAGTAAACATGGTAGATTTTCTTCTTCAAGAACTTTGGATGAGTCAACTTAGAAGCCAAATCACCGTCGTTAGTCAACAACAAAACCCCAGTTGTATTACGGTCCAAACGGCCAACAGGATAAATACGCTCGTTACAAGCTCCCTTAACCAAGTCCATCACCGTACGACGCTCTTGAGGATCATCAGAAGTTGTCACACAATCTTTTGGTTTATTCAACAAAACGTATACTTTACGCTCGATGCTCACTGTCTCCTCGTGGAATTTTACGATATCGGTACGCTTAATCTTAGTACCCAATTCCGTTACCACTTCACCATTAACAGAAACCACACCAGCGATGATAAATTCATCAGCCTCACGACGAGAGCAAACCCCTGCGTTAGCTAAGTACTTATTCAAACGAATCGGCTCGTTAGGATCAATGAACTGCTCCTTATATTCAATCTGTTTCTTACGGCTATATTTAGCATTCGGATCATAGTCAGCCGAACGACGAATAGGACGCGAGCTATCTTGATTATATGGTCTCGGACGATACGGACGATCACCATAAGAACGCTGTCCACCTTCACGATTGAATGAAGGACGTTGAGGACGGTCGCCATAAGAGCGCTGTCCGCCTTCGCGATTAAATGAAGGACGTTGAGGACGATCGCCATAAGAGCGTGGTCCACCTTCACGATTAAATGAAGGACGTTGAGGACGATCGCCATAAGAGCGCTGTCCGCCTTCATTATTAGAATTGTAGTTTCGGCGATACGGACGATCACCACCTTCACGGTTGAACGACGGGCGATTATACCCTCCCTGTCTTTCTCTGTTGTAATTTCTGTTACCATCACGGCCGGCAGCAGAATCTTCATTATTATAAGATTTCTTGCGCCATTCTTCGTTTTCTGTACTCATCTTTTATTCGAATAAAATTAAAACTAGGCCTCACGGCCGAATTCATATCATTATATATAATTATTATACCCCTGTATAATTATGTGGAGTAATCTTTCTCAATTCAGCTTTCAGTTCTTCACTCACATCCAGCCCTTCAATAAACGCCTTAATCGATTCTTCGTTAATAGCCTGGTTTGTACGAGTCAAAGCCTTCAATGCTTCGTAAGGGTTCGGATAAGCCTCACGGCGTAAGATGGTCTGAATAGCCTCAGCCACTACGCTCCAGCAATCATCCAAATCACGAGAGATCGCTACTTCATTAAGCAAAAGCTTACGCAACCCCTTCAATGAACTTTGCATAGCAATCAACACATGTCCGAATGGTACCCCAATATTACGCAACACCGTAGAATCGGTCAAGTCGCGCTGCAAACGAGAAACCGGCAATTTAACAGCCAAATGTTCAAAAATAGCATTAGCCAATCCCAAATTACCCTCAGCATTTTCAAAGTCGATCGGGTTCACCTTATGAGGCATAGCACTTGACCCAACCTCGCCCGCTTTAATCTTTTGCTTAAAGTACTCCATAGAGATGTACTGCCAAAAGTCACGGTTCATATCCATCATAATGGTATTGATACGTTTCATCGCATCGAACACCGCCGACAGATTATCGTAATTTGAAATTTGAGTCGTATACATTTCACGCACCAAACCCAACTTCTCACTTACGAATCGATCACCAAACGCCTTCCAGTCATGTTCCGGATAAGCCACATGGTGAGCATTATAATTACCTGTAGCCCCACCAAACTTAGCCGTCAACGGACAAGCTTTAAGCGACTTCAGTTGTTGTTCTAAACGATAAACAAAAACCATCACTTCTTTACCCAAACGAGTTGGAGAAGCAGGCTGCCCATGAGTCTTAGCCAACATCGGAATCTCAGCCCAGTCATTAGCATACGTTCTGAGTTGAGCAATAAGTTCTTCCAGAAGCGGATAGTAAACTTGATCAAGAGCCTCTTTAACCGAAAGAGGAACAGAAGTATTATTGATATCCTGAGACGTCAAGCCAAAGTGAATAAACTCTTTGTAATCATCCAATCCGCCCAATTTGTCAAATTCTTCTTTCAAGAAGTACTCCACAGCCTTAACGTCGTGATTGGTTACACTCTCAATATCCTTGATGCGTTGAGCATCTTTCTCAGAAAAGTTGCGATAAATACCTCTTAACGTTTCAAACAATCCATGATCAACGGTAGCCAATTGAGGTAATGGCAATTCACACAAAGTGATGAAGTATTCCACCTCTACTTGTACGCGATATTTAATCAACGCAAACTCAGAAAAATATGCTGCTAAATCTTTCGTTTTGCCCCTATATCGACCATCGATAGGAGATATGGCCGTAAGTAAATCCAGTTCCATAAGTGTTTTTGATGATTTTTAAAGTGCAAATTTAGTGCTTTTTCCTGAGTTATAAGGCAAAAAGAAGCAATAAAGTTTTAAAAAAGAAGAATATAATACCTACAAGAGAAAAATCGAGAACGACGGAAAGAGGGGCAAAAACAGAAAAGGACTCGCAATTTCTTACGAGTCCTTTTCCTAGTGGGCGTTGACGGATTCGAACCGCCGACCCTCTGCTTGTAAGGCAGATGCTCTGAACCAGCTGAGCTAAACGCCCGATTAATGAGCCGGAAGTGTCGTTATTTTTTCTAGTGGGCGTTGACGGATTCGAACCGCCGACCCTCTGCTTGTAAGGCAGATGCTCTGAACCAGCTGAGCTAAACGCCCGTACACTTCCGTTTCAAAAGCGATGCAAAGGTACGGCTTTTTTTGATATCTCCAAATCTTTTCTAATTTATTTTTCAATGTTTTTTTTACTAAAATTGTAAAAATACTGATTATCAGAGGATAATAAAAAAAAGTTTTTTTCGTGCAACTTTCACTTTGTTTCCGTCGTCTAACTTACAAATGCTCGAAAGCAGTCGCGACGCTTTAGATACTAAATCAAAAAATGACATGAAACGGATTATATTATTTTCGACCCTCATCTATTTCTGCCTCCACATCGGCGGACAAACCTTACAGCTCAGAGGAAAAGTGGTCTCAGGAAAAGCTCCTGTAGAATTCGCGAACGTGATCTTAAAAGATAATGATTCTATCTTTATATCTGGTGGAACAACCGATCAGCAAGGGCGATTTTCAATCACCAATTTGGATAAAGGAAACTACAACCTTCAAATCTCTAGTATAGGGTATCAAACCCGGCAAATCGAAATTAAAGATTTCACCTCAGCACTCGACTTAGGAAATATCTCTATCGACTCAGCGACTATTGCTCTAAACGAAGTCGTCGTTAAAGGAAACCCCGTCATTCACCAAGCTGATAAAAAGATCCTATTGCCAACCTCCTATCAACTCAAATCGGCCACGAACGGATTGAAACTTTTACAAAACATGCAGCTCAACCGCATTCAAGTCGATCCTTTAAGAAAAACGATCAAATCGTCCGACGAAGGCGAAGTACAATTACGCATCAATGGGGCCAAAGTAGAGATCGAAGAGATCAATTCACTTCGCCCGGAAGATATTATCCGTATCGAATACCACGATACACCAAGTTTACGCTACGGACACGATGTAGCAGCAGTCATCGACTATATTGTACGTCACCGTGAAACCGGCGGTTACTTCGCTTTAGACGCTAATATCTCCCCGCATACTGCATGGGGCGACTATACCGCAGTCGGCAAAGCCAATTACAAACGTTCAGAATGGAATGTTAACTATCGTAGACAATACCGCGGATTACACTTCTGGAGAGAGAACGAAGAAACGTTCAAGCGTGACGAAACAACAACCTTTACGCGTCTGGAAGATGGAATCCCTAACAAGAGCATTTTCAACTACGATCGCCTAAACCTTAACTATAACTATCAAAAAGATAAAGACTGGTTGGTCAATATCGGATTCCGTAATCGCCACACCAGAGAGGATCAAAACATCAAAAGTAATCTTTACTCGGTTGATCAACCCGACCAGCAAGTCTTGATGAAAGACTTGAATCGTTCTAAATACTACTCACAATCGGTTGATGCCTATCTACAACGCAACTTGAAAAATCAACAAGCTTTAATCCTTAATGTGGTAGGTACATACACCCATAATAACGATGACCGAGATTATACGGAATCTTTAGATGCAACGTCTCTAACCGCCATCACATCGGGTATAAAGGGTGAGAAATATTCAATCATCACCGAAGGTATCTATGAACGCCCATTAGGGAAAGGCAAGATTAGTACCGGGCTTTACCATCGCCAATCGATTTCGAAGAACAATTATATGGGAACAGTATCGAAACGGACACAAATGCAAGAAGCCCATTCCTCGGCTTATGCAGAGTATACCGGTAAGTTCGGCAAGTTCACCTTAATCGCCGGATTGAAAGGCTATCGCTCATGGTATAATCAATCAGATAAAGGCTATGAGAACTACACCATCCTGCCACGATTACGGATGACTTATAATCTGTCGAACAATAGCTATATCAAATATCGGGGAGAAATCCTTAAAAGAACGCCCGACTTAGGGGATATGAGCGACGTACGTCAACTCATCGACTCACTCCAGATCCGTCAAGGTAATCCGAATCTTAAATTATCGACGATCTATAACAATGTCATGAACATCTATTTCAAGAAAGGATTGTTCAGCACCAACCTAACCCTATCTCATCAATACCAACATCGTCCGGTCATGGAAGAGACCGTCAGAGAAGGACAGATGTTCATTCGCACCAACAACAATCAAAAGAGTTGGCAGAAGTTCAACCCGGAAGCCGAGTTTAGATTTGGTCCGATAAAAGATATCCTAACGGTATCGTTCACCACCGGATTAAACTATTTCGACAGTAGAGGCAACAACTACCACCACACCTACAGCAATTGGTATTACATGGGTGAAATCATGGCTTCCTATAAGAAATGGAGTTTCTTCTTCCAAATGCAAAATCACCGGAACGACTTTTACGGAGAGACTTTGAGATATGGTGAAAACTACCACCTCATCGGACTAACTTACCGCTACAAGCAACTCAATGTCGGAGTCATCACGATCAACCCATTTATCAATGACTATAAGCAGGGTAGCGAGAAGTTTAATTCAATTGCACCGTCGAAGAACTGGTTCTACATCAAAGAGAGCTCTCGTCTATTCGCCATCAATGTGTCATGGAACATTAGTTTCGGCAGAAAATATGACTCTAGAAGTCGCCGTCTGAACAATGAAGACAGTGGTACAAGCACGTTAAAGAGTGGAAAACAATAAGTTCAAAATGCGTTCCGTTTAGCATTTTTGGGGTCTGCTGCCATAAACCTTTATAAGGTGGCAACAGACCTTTTTTATCTGATTGATTAAAGTGATTGTTTGAAATAAACCCGGACTCACTCCCTATAGTTTTTTTTCATTTTATCTGCAACACTGCCACCTTACAGAACTAAAACCTTAACGAACAATATAATAGAGGGGTGGCAGATACCCGTTGCAAATGTGTGATAGATCAATGATCTGCCACACATTATATCAATAAACCAATTCCCATAGAAATGATTGAAACTCCTCCCCAACTCGCTTTTTATTCATAAGAAAAACTAGTGCTTGTCATCCATAAGATAGAACATGATTAACCAAACATAGAAATATGGTTAATGAGGGACGATTGACATGATGAAGGAGATAAAAAAAATAGTCAACAAGACTCGTTCATTTGATTCGGAAAGAGGGTAAAATAACCGTCTAAAATTGAGTTTTACTATTACGCACTAAATTCTCATGCTTTGACAAAAAATTGTCACACTGTGGAAAAAACAGTTTCCTACGGTCGAAACTAAAATGCCATACGGTCAAACTCTAAGTACCAAACGCGGGAAATCGATTGTCCACCGCATGAAACTCAACCAAGGTCAATAAGATAAAAAAAAATACCAAAAAGATAAAACATCGAACAACCTTTTTACGCCATTTCAAAAGCCTCATCAGCCGATCGATTAATCCATCATCAGCCGTTCGGCCAGTCCATCACCAGTCGATCACCAGTCGATTCGTTTTGAGCCCATTTCCCGGATCAGCCCTGAGTAAACAACAAGCGTTTATCATCCGATAGAGCCGGGTTAAACACAAATCCCTCCCACTCGAACGTTTTCAATTCTTCAACCCGCTCAATGCGCTGTTTCAAGATAAAACGACTCATCTCACCGCGACACATCTTCGTATAGACCACAATGGTTTTCAGTCGCCCATTCTTCCACGTTTGAAATTCGGGCACCACCACACGCACCTCACGCTCCACACGACTCCAGTCGAATAGCCCCCGCATCTCGTCACTCGCCAGATAACAGAGTACACCACCCGCAGCCTTAATCTCAGCAATAAACAGATCGGTCAGCCGCGACCGCCAATAAGCAAATAGGTTTTCGTCGCCTTGCTCGGGTAGATGAACACTTCCCTCCAACCGATAGGGCGCAATACGATCGAGAGGCCGAAGCAAGCCATAACAAAAGGAAGTCAGTCGAAGATGATCCTGAGCATACCGATAATCATCCGGCGAAAAGGATTTCGGATCGAGCCGTTTAAACACAATGCCCGAATAAGCTAGAACGGCAGGAATTTTAACCGTTCCCGGTGCATGAAAGGATTGAAAACGTTTATAATTTTCGACGGCAATCTTCGCATTAACCTGCAATAATTGTTCCAGTTCGCCAACGGTAAATTGCGACATTTGGAACGCAATATCTTGGGCTTCGGTGTAAAAACGAGGATCGGTAACCAACGGCGGGACGACTGTCGACCGCTCCGACATAGTTTTGGCACAAGAAAGGAGTATGAGCATGACCGTTCATTCATTGAAGTTAGTACACAAATATACCATTTCTCCCTAAAGAAAGGTAAAAAAAGGAAGATTATTCTTTTTACGTTGTATCTTCAATGCTTTCTAGTTATCTTTGCAACAATTAAATAATACCTTCATGATGAAAAAAGAAAAAATCATATTAACCGGCGACCGTCCTACCGGCAGACTTCACATTGGACACTATGTCGGTTCGTTAAAACGCCGCGTAGAGCTTCAGAACTCTGGTTTGTACGACAAAACTTATGTCTTCATCGCCGATTCACAAGCGTTGACCGATAACATCGACAATCCGGAGAAGGTGCGTCAGAATGTGATCGAAGTGGCTCTCGACTATTTAGCTTGTGGCCTTGACCCTAAGTTGTCAACCATCTTTATCCAATCTCAGATTCCGGAATTGTGTGAACTCACATTCTACTATATGGACTTAGTCAGTGTTTCTCGCCTACAACGTAATCCGACGGTGAAGAGTGAGATCCAGATGCGTAAGTTCGAAAGCAGTATCCCGGTCGGATTCTTCACCTACCCGATCAGTCAGGCTGCCGATATCACCGCTTTTCGTGCCACAACAGTACCGGTTGGAGAAGATCAAGAGCCGATGCTCGAACAAGCACGCGAGATCGTTCGCCGCTTCAACCACATCTATGGAGAGACATTGGTAGAGCCGGAAATCCTGTTACCGGATAATGCCGCTTGTTTACGTCTACCGGGCACCGATGGTAAAGCCAAAATGAGTAAATCGTTGGGCAACTGTATCTATCTATCGGACGAAGCCGATGACGTTCAGAAGAAAGTCATGAGCATGTTTACCGATCCTGACCACTTGCGTGTTCAAGATCCGGGCAAGATAGAGGGTAACACCGTGTTTACTTATCTTGATGCCTTCTCACGCCCTGAGCATTTCGAACGTTACTTACCCGATTATCCAAACTTAGCAGAGCTTAAAGCACACTATCAACGTGGTGGATTGGGTGACGTTAAAGTGAAACGCTTCCTGAACGCGATTATGCAAGAAGAGCTCGAACCGATCCGCAACCGCCGTCGCGAGTTCCAAAAAGATATTCCGGCCATCTACGACATGCTTAAAGATGGATGCGAGAAAGCACGCGCAGCAGCAGCCGATACCTTATCGGATGTTAAGAAATCCATGAAGATTAACTACTTTGATGATGCGGAACTGATCGCCGAACAGGCTAAACGTTTTGCTGAGCTGAGCAAGTAAAAGCATAAAACAGTTTATAAATAGGCTTTCAACCTCTCCCTACGGAGTGCGTTGAAAGCCTATTTTATATAAATCTTATACATGCCGTACAAGTTCAATGAGGAATAAGAATATGGGCATTCTCATTCAAGAATACCCATATTGATTGCCAGGACTATGAGATTCCCTTTTGCTTTTTAACATCTTTGATGAGTTTTGCAAGAGATTTTCCTTTTCTCCTCCTTTCAACTTCTGAGGTATTGAAGTGTTCAACTTCCTTTTGAAGTTTAAGATAACTCTCGTACACAGCTCTATCTATTACCCCACTTTTGAGGGCCTCTAACACTGCACACCCCGGTTCATTTGTATGGGTACAATCCTTAAACCTGCAAGACCCCACATAATCAGAGAATTGAAGCGTCTCTAAGAGAGAATCGGAACTACTGATAGCTAGTCCAAATTCTCGTACCCCCGGAGTGTCTATCAAAACCCCCGAACCTTCCATCAGAATCATTTCTCGACGAGTAGAGGTGTGGCGGCCTTTTCCCGTAGAAATGCTGATCTCTGATGTTTCAAGTATCTGCTGATCTGTAAGAGTATTAATCAGAGAACTCTTCCCTACACCTGAAGACCCTACAAATATCACAGTCTCTCCTTCTGAAATTGATTTTCGAAGAATAGATACACTTTCGGAGTTATGGATGCTTGTATAATAAATAGGCATCTTGGTTGCAAGATGTTTAATGGATTCTCTAACATTATCCCCGTCAAAATTCAAATCGGCTTTGTTTAGGATTAAAATAGGGGTTATATTCTCTTCTACTATTTGGGTCATGAACCGTTCAACTCTTCGAACATTAAAGTTGTAATCAAGACTCTGAACAATAAAGGCTTTGTCGATATGCGAAGCAATCGCTTGTTTATCGGTCGTTTCTCCACTTTTCTTTCGATATAATGTTCGTTCCCGTGGCAGCCTATCGAGAATATACCCTTTATTTGCCTCAAATGGTTGAAAAATCACCCAATCGCCTGTGCAAGGGAAATCAAAATGAGATCTCCCGTACATCATATTTCCTGTTAATTCGCATTGATATAATCCTTCCTCAGAAATGACTTCATAGCATGTTTTGTGCACTATGGTGACTCTACCATGCGGAAGATTCTTGTGGATGGATTGCTGTTTCTGTTGGTTCAACTTGTCGTTCCAACAGTAAGTATTCAGATTAATCATTGATTTGTCTTTTTAGCGATATAGAATACATACCCATAAAAATCTTTGTACTTATTATACAGCTCTGCCTCATACCTCATGTAGCCTATAAGATCTTCGACGACCTTATTTCCAGGATATGCCTCCAAAAACTTTTTTTGAACAGGCTCTTGAGGAGCAAAAAACTCCTCGATCCAACAAGTTTCCGGTAAAACAAAAGTAGCAACAGGTATATATCCTGCTCTTTCAATTTGTGCTACTTTATTAGAAATAGTATCTATTTCAGGATATGCTTCCATCCAGAAATTGTTAATCTCATCAGGGCGTTCGTTGGTAAACCAAGTGGCTTCTGAAACTGCAATGTGCCCACCCGTTTTGAGAAATTTTCTCCATTCGTTGATGCCTCGTTCAAATCCAATATTATATATCGCTCCTTCCGACCAAATCAAGTCTAACTCTTCATCCTGAAAAGGGAGATTATCCATAGAACCTACTACCCCTTTAACTCTGCTTTGAAGGTTAAGATTCTTTGCATTATGATTCAGCTTATCGATAAATCTCGGAAATATATCAATTCCCATGATATTGCCTTGCACGTATTGAGCCAACTTAATGGTCTGCCCTCCTGTCCCGCAACCAATATCTGCTATTTGAGATTTACTACTGAGGTTTTCGACAAAACTTAATGCTTTACGAGTAATCTCTGGACTCCCGGGCCCTTGTCGCTCTACGTTTGAGAAGTATTTACTGATTAGATCTAAGTTGAATTCGTGGATTGATTTACTTTCGTTATTCATTGTTGTAAAATATATTACGCAAACATGACGGTGCAAACGACCATCATCATATGCGTTTTTAGTGACTAAAATTTAGATATGAGAAATCATCTCGAAGGAATCTTCGAGAAAAAACGAAAGGACAACCTGTACAAGAAATACAGATTGTTTAGAATTCCAGATCCGATTTAAATAGTGTAGTAAACATCAATTAGGTTTATCGCGACAAATATAAATACTATTTTAGTAGAAACCAAAAAAAGATACGACAATAATCTGATATTGGGATGAACCAAACAGAGAGCCTCCCCGCAATCTTCCAATTGGAAGTTACGGGGAGGCTCTCTGTCCATCGATCAACGATCAATATTACTTGAATAGCTTTTCTATGTCGTCTTCTTTAATGGTCGAGACAATAATCTTACCATCCGGAGTATAATTCGGCGAGGGACAAGCAAAAAGGTTATCGACCAAGCTGACCATCTCTTCGCGACTCAACACCTGACCATAGACAATGGCGGCCGAACGAGCCAGGGTCAAAGCCAGCAAACTCTGTATTTCTGACTTCACATCGCTTCCCTTCTCCATGGCATGGTGTAGCATGTTACGTACCAGTTCCACCGGATCGAGTCCTTCTATCCCCGAAGGAATACCATTGACGGCGTAGCTGCCGCCACCAAGATCGCTCAAATCGAATCCCACGGCCGACAAGTCGTCCATGATGGTATGCAACATCGTCGATTCCGAAGGAGGAAGTTGCAAGATCTCCGGGAAAAGAACGCCTTGTGAGAAACCATGCTTCTGACTGATCTGATCCATATAACGGTCGTACAACACTCGAATGTGAGCCCGGTGCTGGTCAATAAGCATCAACCCCGATTTCACCGACGTCAAGATAAAACGCCCCTTAAACTGCAAGTGCTGATTGCCTTTTTCGACGACTTCTTCCGTTTTATATAAAGGAGCACTAGAGAAGGTTTCTACAAACGTCTGCTCCGGCTCTTCAGGCTCTTCCATGCGACTAGGCAATAAACCATCGAGTTCCTCACCGAACGGTTCCTGTTCCTCGGCGGTATTCATCTTACTCGCTTTCGTAAATCCACCATAAAGCTGCTCCCAGTCGACTTGCTGCGAACGGTTGCCTCCGGTGCTGCCTCCACCGCCATACGATGCCGATGATTTAAAAGGATTAAAGTCGGAGTCGTAATGCACTTTAGGTGGTGCAGGAGGTAGATCATCTTCATAAGCCGGAATCTCAGGCATGTCGACAGTATCAAAGTCGATCGATGGGATGGCACTAAACTTACCCAGTGATTCTTTAACCGCTGCCGAAAGGATCTGCCAGATGGCTTGTTCATTCTCGAACTTGATCTCCGTCTTTGTCGGATGAATATTCACATCAATATTGGCCGGATCGACTTCTAGATAGATGAAATAAGAGATCTGTTCACCGCTAGGGATCAAGTGTTCATACGCCTCCATCACCGCTTTATGAAAATAGGGATGACGCATGTAACGGCCGTTGACAAAGAAGTATTGATGAGCTCCTTTTTTACGTGAAGTCTCCGGTTTAGCCACATATCCGGTAATCTTGATCATCGTGGTCTCGACCTCAATGTTCAGCAACTGTTGGTTCAGCTTTTTACCAAAAATATTAATGATACGCTGACGTAGCGGCGACACAGGTAAGTTAAACAGCTCCGAGTCGTTACTATAAAGCGAGAAAGCAACGTCAGGATGAACCAAAGCGATACGCTCAAACTCGTTCAAGATATTACTCAATTCTGTCGAGTTGGCTTTTAGGAACTTTCGTCGGGCCGGAATGTTGAAAAACAAGTTCTTCACCGAGAAATTACTTCCCGACGAACAAGCAACAACTTCTTGACTCTCGACTTTCGATCCGGCAACCACCAAGCGTGTCCCCAACTCCTCTTTCGCTAATCGAGTTTTGAGTTCCACTTCAGCTACAGCAGCAATAGAGGCCAAAGCCTCCCCACGAAATCCCATGGTGCGTAAAGCAAACAGATCGGTTGCCTGACGAATCTTAGAGGTGGCGTGCCGTTCGAACGACAATCGCGCATCTGTTTCAGACATTCCCTTACCATCGTCAATCACCTGAATACCGGTCTTACCGGCATCAGTTACCAACACATGAATAGCATTTGCCTCTGCATCAATCGCATTTTCTACCAGTTCTTTAACAACAGATGCCGGACGTTGGATCACCTCTCCGGCAGCAATCTGATTAGCGACCGAATCCGGCAGCAAATGAATAATATCACTCATAGACCTTTAAACTCCTTTTAAACAAAATCATCAAAACGACCAGCTACCGGTCTGCAAATAATGCCACAGCAAGCCTAACAAAATGATGATTAATATAATTATACCCACCGAAATCGGTTTCTTACCACTTGCCTTACGGCGTTTCAAATGAGTGGTTCCCTCAACAAATTTACCACGAATATCTTCCGGAGAAAATTCTTTTTCAGGAAGCATGCCCAAGTCGCGCTTGGCCTTTTCTTCCATTTCATTAAGCTTCTCCTTACGCTCATCGACATAAATATATTGATGATTGAAGCGACGTGGCTTCCTCATATTACTATTGAACAATCCCATAGCTTACTTCATATCAATTAATGTTCTTTTATCTACGTTCTTCGGCTTATTACTTTTAGTTGGCCGAAGTTCCTCACCCGACTTCTTCCCTCTCCAGTTAAAGATGTCTTCTTTATCTTTTGGGCGAATATAGTCGAACCAAGCAAAAGCCGGAAGTCTAAGTTTGTCGGCCGGGATCTGATCCATCGGATAGAGCGTCCCATTCGACTTTCCAATCATCTTGGCTTTAATCATCTTTTTGTCTTTAAGAAAAAGATGGAGTACACTGCCTTCAGCCGAGTTGAAACCGATCATGGTACTGTCCTTCTCTTCAGGATAAAAGGCAATCAGCACATTCCCGGTTATTTCAACCAGACGCATGTCGCCATGCTCAAAAAAGGCTTTCATCTCTTTACCGGAGACTTGATTGTAATGAATCGAATCTTTCATCTCGACCGTAAACGCCTGATTAATGATGTGCGCCCAATTGATCGTACTATCGTTCATATACACTTTAATCTCTTCGCCCAAGAGTTGTTGATTTCCATTCCACAAGATCGGATCGCGATACATCGTCATACAGGAATCTTTCGTCTGATAGACTAAGGAATCACACACCGCTTGCGCTTGTTTGCTATACACTCTGACCTTATGAAACGCTTTCATCACACGGTATAAAGAGTCGGTATTAAGATGATAAGAAATCATCTGCAACGTATCGGCATGCATGTACATGGTATCCTGCTGAGAATAATCCATGGCCACAGCCCGTTTGGTGGCAAAAGCTGAATCGGTCAGCTCGTTATAAAAGCAATAGTCTCCTGTGAGTATCTTCTTATTTATAGTATCCTTCATCACAATATGATCGAAGGCTTCTCCATATCCTTCTTTACGATTGTAGAACAGACTATCGCCTATCAACTTCTTACCTTGGTTCGTTAAAATAGAACGATCCAACAGCTCTGCTTGTTCGTTATGCGTATCATAATATCCCCGTTCGGAATAGATATGATTATCGTCGCTCGTAATATGAGACGGACCAAGAATGGTGGCGACCTTTGTTCGTGTGCTATATTTCAACGTGTCGGAAGTCAGCACAAACTTTGGGTTAACGAGCTTAACATCATGATTAAAGACGGCAATCTTAGTCTGCGGACTATATTCTCCCCAATCGGAAGTCAGCACGTTCTCTTCATCCATCAAGACTCCACCTTCGAAGTAATATCCTAAATTATAGAGACGATCGTAGTTCAAACTGTCCGTTGTCAGAGTCGTTTGACGATTAATCATCTTAACGTGCTCACGCAATTGCGCCAACTGGGTCATCCCATCATAATAAAGATAGTCGCCATAGATGAACAACGTGTCACCCTGTTCCATACGTACATTACTGAAAGCTTCAACAGAGTTGGTTTCATTATAGATCAATGCACTGTCACAATACATATACATACTGTCGTGACGGAGCTTGACATTGCCTGTCAAGACTTGCACACCGGGGCGTAAAGCTTTATCGGCAACCACCTCATCAGAGTGTAGCAAATAAACCTTAGTCTTCTTATTTTCAGGCTTTTTATTTTTATTTTGCGCCAAAAGGCATACGCCAAACAGGCACAGAAAAGCTATAAATAGCCATCTATGCCTGTCTTGCTTTTTCTTTTTCATTTCTGAATTCAGCATATAACAAGAGCTGTTTTATAATCAATCTTTTTTGATCCAGTTCGGATATTTGAAGTCACACTTCTGCCATTTTTCATTAATACGTACATAAGTATGTTTCTGCTTTTCAACGATCCACTTCTCGAGCATTTGTTCGCGACGCTTATTCATCACGATCTCTTTCAAATCTTGATAGTCTTCAGAGATCGTCGCTTTATGTCCATCAACTCTAGACTTTAGTTTCACAATGGCACAAACTTCTTTACCGTCTTTTTCGCTAATCATCGTGAAGGCTTTCGAGATCTCGCCCACATTCATTCCATCCACAACCTTAGCTACATCTTGAGGCAAATCTTGCATTTGGAACTTAGAGGTCGTAATACCGGTGTTCTGATTAATGTTAACCATGATACCGTGATTGTTTCTAGTGTCTTTATCTTGAGAGATCACCAATGCAGCCTCATCGAAAGTGAACTTGTTGTTACGAATATCGTTTCCAATAGAATCCAAACGCAAAGTCGCTTCTTTGATTTCTTTTGCAGAGACACGAGGACGTAACAAGATGTGACGGGTATTCACACGGTCGCCACGCTTTTCTACAAGCTGAATAATATGATAACCAAATTCTGATTCTACAATCTTTGAAACCTTCTTAGGATCTTGAAGGCTGAATGCAACATTGGCATAAGACGGATCGAGCATTCCACGTCCCATAAATCCGGTCTCTCCACCTTTCATAGCCGAACCTTTATCCTCAGAATAAAGTCGCGCTAAAGTCGCAAAGTCAATTTCCCCTTTATTCACACGGTCAGTATATTCACGCAAACGACGTTTCACGTCTTCAATCTCTGAAACCGGGATTTTAGGTTGAAGTGTCACAATCTGCACCTCTACCTGAGTGGGAATATAAGGGATGCTGTCTTGAGGAAGATTTTTAAAATAACGGCGAACTTCTCCCGGAGTGATCTTGATCTCACCGACCAACTTCTGCTGCATCTTCTGAACGGTCAATCCTTCACGTGCATTCTCACGCAAGGTCTCTCTAATCTGAGAAGAGGTTTTATTGAAGTACTCTTCCATCTTCTCCTTAGAGCCAAAAGCTTGAATGTATTGATTAGTCATATAGTCGGCACGTTTGATGATCTCAGACTCCGAAACCTCAATACTATCCAATTTTGCTTGATGCAAAAATAGTTTCTGAACAGCAATTTCTTCCGGGATAATGCAATAAGGATCCCCGTTGAATCGACGTCCATTAGACAACGCATCCAAGCGCATTTCTTCAACATCCGACTTTAAAATGGCCTCGTCACCTACAACCCATACCACTTCATCAATCACATTGTTCTGTGCATATGTTTCCGCACTGGCCATACATGCCAAAGCCAACAGTATAACAAATTTAAAGTTCACAAACTTTTTCATTCTTTGTATTTAATAATTATAACTAATTTTTTCTTTCTTGACGGCCTCATTGTATAAATCGGTTTTGACTTGCTTCATAAAGTCGACCTGCTTTTGGTTGATCAGAAAATCATGTATTTCCGATTGCGCAAACTCATAAGGCTTCTGTTCACTAATTCCTCTATAATCGGAGATGTTCAAAAAATAGCAAAACGCCGAATCTTTCAATTCAATTTGCCGATGGTTTTTCAAATAGTCTTCAGCTGAAACCCCTTTTAAAGGAAGCATCGCCAAAACATCATCGGCCAAAATCCATTTATCGTAAAAATAGCTATACTTGACCGCGTTCTGCAAACTATACTTTTCTAAATGCTCCACAGCTTCATGATCCTTACTTTTGTACCAACGTCTCACGTTGCTCAACTGAGGCGCTCTGAGTGGAACTTTAATAAACAAGCCTCTAATTAGAGGTCTATCTAATTTGAAAAGATCCTTATTCTTTTCATAATACTCGGCAATCTCCTGCGGCGTAATCTCGCGACTTAAACGCTGAGCAATCAACTCTTGTTGATAAGCGTGCATAATCAACGATTTACGATAATTCTCTACCAACTGGTCAATCTGTGCATTATCCGGTATATTATTGACCGCTTTATCGTACAACAAAATGTCTTCCGCCCAATTACGGATATAATGTTCGGAAAAAAGCAAGCTATCGTCTTTCGACAACCCTGTAGGCATCACCTTCTCCAAATCTTCACGATATAAGAAATGATGATTGATCTCAACCAATGGAGTTAATCCTTTGTGATCATACTTTTCTTGGCAAGACACACAAAAGAAAAATAGTATCCAAAAAAAGCTCCGAATCCGCATTTCCTATTTTGTTTAAACTGGTTTTAATATACGAAGATAATGGAATAATCAATTACATCAGAGATTATTAACGGTTTTTAAAACCTCTTGGTTAATTTCAACCTTATATTCTGCCCGTAACCGCCCCATCCAATAGGTATTTAAGAAGGTTTTATAGTCTTTTTGTACCAAATCGGCAACTTCCATATAACTGTCGGGCATTTTCTTCTTCTCCCCTAAAACGACAGTAAAAGGATGCGACTTTAACGGTTCAAATCGTCCGGCTTTATACACCATCTTATCGACGTATGGGTTATCTCCCTTAGAAAAGAAGCCTTCTTGTACTTTCACCTGTTCTTTCCCTTCGGAGTTGAATGTTTTATTAATCAACATCGCCCACTCCTCTTGAGGATATTTTTTCACAACTTTCTTTACTTTCTTCGCTATTTTCTTATCGGTACAATGCACCACTACTCCTTTGAACTTAGACTGATCAAACTTATAATTTGATTGATGATGTTCAAAATACATTTCCAATGCCTTATGATCGGAGAAAGCAGGGATATCCACTTTGCGACGCGTCAATTCACCGATGAGCCACTCACTGGAGTAGGGTTCAACGGCATTCCGGAACTCTTCTCCTTGCGTCAGGAGCTGTCCCTCATAATCAAGAATATGCTGGGTTATAAAAGCATTCAAAGCAGCCTTCACGCCCAACTCCTTAGCAATAGGGAACTGCTTTAAAAGAGCCCCACTGAAAGTTTGCCCACCAAAAGTGAACAATGTCTTATTGGTCTCACCGTTCCGCAACAATTCGTCGATGCCGTCCTTGTTGGGAGCGTAATGATATTTCGTCTTCAAGTCATCCACCAAACGATCAACCCCTTCGGACGTGTTTACATCAACCGACAAATCAGGAATCTCAACCTGACGTCGAGAGATAACTTTCAGAATATGATAGCCTTCCGGAGAGAAAAACGGTTCCGAAAACTTTCCCGGTTTTAGTGAAAAGGCAACCTCCTCGATCTCTTTTGTAAAGTACAGCGGCTTTACCCACATTTTATTTTTTTCATCGGAGAACTGAGAGACCAATTTCTCGAAAGATTGATTGGGATGTTCTAAAAGAGCCGTGTACAGAGAGTCTATGAGTCGCGCATCCGAGCGCAATCGAGTCGATGTGATATTCTGAGAAAGATGTTTCGTAATTTGAAGGACTTCAACCCATTCTTCAGTCGCCTTCTCTTTCTTCATTGCAGAATATTCATGGCCCAGTTGTTTGGCCAAATAGTCCTTTACCCACTCCCGACGGAACTGATCAAATTGTTCCCGGTAAGCTGCAACCGTATCTAACCCCATTCGTTTAGCTTCCTCGATCTTCAACCGTCGATTGACAAAAGCTGTTGTGTACTCCGCTAAATTCAACGAGGTCGTCCCTTCGGCACATATGCGGCGATAGTCTTGTTCAAATTCAGAACGATAAACAGCCTGTCCATTAATGTGCATTATAATGGGATCTTCTTTTGCCATTGCCATCAAAGGGAATAGGCCAAGTAACACAATAAATAGGTTTTTTCTCATAATATCATAACAGAAAGCACAAAATTGAGAATAAAAAAAATAAGAGTCAAGAATTAGTTGAAAAAAATCAAATACTAATTCTTAACTCTCGTTATTTTATAAAGGCAAAAGCCTTAATTATTCAGGGCGACTATAGTTTGGAGCCTCGCTTGTAATCGTTACATCATGAGGATGGCTCTCCATAACACCGGCATTGGTGATGCGAGTAAACTTAGCATCATGCAATTTTTCGATATTTTGAGCACCGCAATATCCCATACCGGCACGTAATCCACCAGTTAACTGATAGATCACTTCGAACAGTGTTCCTTTATAAGGTACACGAGCTGCGATGCCTTCCGGAACAAGTTTCTTAACGTCCATCTCACCACTTTGGAAATAACGATCTTTCGAACCGTTTTCCATTGCTTCAAGTGAACCCATACCACGGTATGATTTAAACTTACGTCCGTTAAAGATGATCGTTTCACCAGGACTTTCTTCTGTACCGGCTACCAACGAACCAATCATCACGCAATATCCACCTGCAGCTAAAGCTTTAACCACATCTCCGGAATAACGCAATCCACCGTCAGCAATCAAAGGTACACCGGTTCCTTGTAATGCTTTTGCCACATCATAAACGGCACTTAACTGAGGAACGCCAACACCTGCAACCACACGAGTGGTACAAATAGATCCAGGGCCAATACCAACTTTAACGCCATCAGCACCGGCTTCAACTAATGCTTTTGCAGCTTCACCTGTCGCAATATTACCAACAACAATGTCAATATGTGGATATTTTGCTTTTGCTTGACGCAAAACATCAATTACGCCTTTCGAGTGACCATGAGCTGTATCGATAACAATGGCATCAGCTCCAGCATCCACTAAAGCTTGCATACGTTCAAACGTATCGGCAGTCACGCCAACACCGGCAGCTACACGTAAACGTCCCTTAGAATCTTTGCAAGCCATTGGTTTATCTTTAGCCTTAGTGATATCCTTATACGTCACCAAACCGATCAACTTATTCTCCTTATCAACAACCGGCAATTTCTCAATCTTATATTGTTGTAAGATTTGTGCCGCTGCTTCAAGATCCGTCGATTGGTTAGTGGTTACCAAATTTTCCTTAGTCATCACCTCATCAATAAGCTTATCCATGTTTTGCTCAAAACGTAGGTCACGATTCGTCACGATACCAACCAAATATTTATGATCATCTACAACTGGAATTCCGCCAATCTTATACTCTGCCATCAAAGCTAAAGCGTCATGAACAGTCGATCCTTGTTTAATACAGATCGGATCATAAATCATACCGTTCTCAGCACGTTTAACCGTAGCAACTTGTTTGGCTTGCTCTTTTATCGGCATGTTTTTATGAATCACTCCAATTCCACCTTCACGAGCAATAGCAATAGCCATTTTCGCTTCTGTAACAGTATCCATAGCGGCTGTAACAAAAGGAACTTTTAACTCTATGTTTTTAGAAAACTTTGTCGACAAATCGACAGTGCGGGGCAAGACTTCAGAATAAGCGGGGATCAACAAAACATCATCATAAGTCAATCCGTCCATTACAATCTTATCAGCAATAAATGACATAAGGATATGCGTTTAAAAATTATTGCGTGCAAATATACGTTTTTTATTCCAAACGATATAAATGCTCCATCTTTTTTTTCGCTTTTTTAAATCAATCCTTTTTGCGTTGTTTTCTCTATATCAACGCCATGTTCAAAAAAATCTAAATAAAAAATCCGATTAATGTTTAAAATAAGGGTTTAAACATTAATCGGATCAAGATTATAATCGTTTATTCAATAACCGCTCTTTAATTGGCCATTTCAGAGATAAACTTAATACGAACAAGGCGAACTTCTTCTTCTGTGAAATCATCACCAAGCTCTTCTAAAGCATCTTCAATTTTATCGGTCGTTGACTCTTTGAAGTAATCATAAATATCCAGTAAATGATCTTCGTCCATGATCTCCTCAAGGAAGTAATCAATATTAAGCTTCGTACCGGAATAGACAATCGCTTCAACTTCATCAAGCAAATCACCAAAGTCAATGCCTTTAGATAAAGCAATATCGTCTAAAGCTACTTTACGATCGATGGCTTGTATAATGGCCACTTTCATTTTTGACTTGTTGGCTACCGTACGGACACGTAGGTCCTCCGGACGCTCAATTTCATTCTCTTCGCAATGGCGTTTAATTAACTTACAAAACTCTTCTCCATAGCGCTTCGCCTTACCGGCACCCACACCTGGAATATTTTGCAACTCATCCAGCGTTACAGGATAGATCGTAGCCATGGCCTCGAGTGAAGGGTCCTGGAAGATAACATATGGAGGAACTTCTAGTTTCTTAGACAGTTTCTTTCTAAGATCCTTAAGCATAGAATAAAGCGCCGGGTCAACAGCACAAGATCCACCTCCGCGAGCCGGAGCCTCTTCTTCCACCTCCTCAAAATCATTGTCTTCTGTGATTTTAAAGGATTTTGGTTTTTTGAGAAACTTATGTCCTGCATCAGTCACCTTCAACAAACCATAATTTTCTACATCTTTACTCAGATAACCAGCAATCAAGGCTTGACGGATAACAGCATTCCAGATTTTATCATCTTCTCCCATGCCTGATCCAAAAACTTCGAGATCTTCATGCAAATGAGCCTGAACTTCTGACGTTTCTCTACCTTGTATAATATCTATTATATAATCTGTTTTAAAATTTTCTTTAACCGCAACGACTGCCTCAATTACGGTACATAATAAGTCTTGAGCCTCCACTTGTTTTTTAGGATTTAAACAATTGTCACAATTTCCACAATTTTCTTCAGTAAACTCTTCGCCAAAATAATGCAATAATGCTTTTCGGCGACATACTGAAGATTCGGCATAAGCAGCTGTTTCTAATAAAAGCTGTTTGCCTATTTCCTGTTCTGCCACAGGTTTTCCTTGCATAAATTTTTCTAATTTCTGCAAGTCTTTATTCGTATAAAAAGTGATGCACTGTCCTTCCCCTCCATCTCTGCCGGCACGGCCAGTTTCCTGATAATATCCCTCCAAACTCTTCGGAATATCATAATGGATTACAAATCGAACATCCGGTTTATCAATCCCCATACCGAAGGCAATAGTCGCCACAATCACATCCACCTTTTCCATCAAGAAGTCATCTTGATTTTGGTTTCGTGTTGCGGAATCCATACCGGCATGGTAAGCACGTGCGTTAATCCCATTGGCTTGAAGAATCTCAGTCAGTTCTTCTACTTTCTTTCGACTCAAGCAATAGATAATACCCGATTTCTCCGAATTATTCTTTATGTATTTAATAATATCTTTATCAATATTATTGGTTTTGGCACGTACCTCATAATAAAGGTTGGGGCGATTAAAAGACGACTTGAAAACTTCTGCATCTACCATTCCCAAGTTTTTCTGGATGTCATGCTGGACTTTAGGAGTCGCTGTCGCTGTTAGCGCAATGACCGGTGCTTGACCGATCTCATTGATAATTGGACGAATTCTACGGTATTCCGGACGGAAATCATGCCCCCATTCCGAGATACAATGTGCTTCGTCAACCGCATAGAATGAGATCTTAACCGTGCGTAAAAAGTCGACATATTCCTCCTTTGTCAAAGACTCCGGAGCAACATACAACAACTTTGTTTTACCAGCAAGAATATCTGATTTTACTTGATCAACCGCGCTTTTATTTAAGGAGGAATTGATAAAATGTGCAATTCCATCATCTTCACTAAAATTACGCATCGCATCAACTTGATTTTTCATCAATGCGATAAGTGGAGAAATCACAATGGCAGTACCTTCCATTAGAAGAGAAGGCAACTGGTAACACAATGACTTACCTCCACCAGTTGGCATTAAGACAAAAGTGTCTTTTCCATCAAGTAAATTCTGTATTATAGTTTCCTGATTACCCTTGAATTTATCAAATCCGAAATAATTCTTTAGTTCATCTGTTAAATTAATCTTCTTTACCATCTTAAATAAATTGTTATTCAATTCATGGTTCAACTTAAAGTCAACGTCCCCTAAAAAGGAACCTTAACAAAGTTATAAAACAACTTCTTAAATATCAAGAAAAACTCGGCTAATATTTTCAAGATTCACAAAGATCCGATATTCATCACAACATCTATTCTTTCTCACTAAACACAATTATGCCGTCTGTAATCGAGCAAGGTTCGCTTTTTCAAGCTGTTGCTTGGCATATTCGAGTTTAACCTTATAGGTTTTTCTATTTTCCGAAGGTATCTCAAACATGATATCCATCATGATTGTCTCTACAATCGAACGCAATCCGCGTGCACCTAATTTATATTCCACAGCTTTATCAACAATGTATTCAAAAACAGCTTCATCAAACGTTAGTTTGATGCCATCCATTTCGAATAATTTAATATACTGTTTAATAATTGAATTTTTAGGCTCAGTCAATATTGCCCGCAACGCTTCACGATCTAAAGGGCTCAAATAAGTGAGCACCGGCAAACGACCGATAATCTCAGGTATTAAACCAAAAGCTTTCAAATCTTGAGGTGCAATATACTGCATCATGTTGCTCTTATCAATCACCGCTGTCTTTTGAGAGGCACTGTAACCAACAACATGTGTATTCATCCGTTGAGCAATTTTCTTCTCAATACCATCAAAAGCTCCTCCACAAATAAAAAGTATATTTTTGGTATTGACAGGAATCATCTTCTGATCAGGATGCTTACGCCCGCCTTGAGGAGGAACATTTACAATCGAGCCCTCAAGTAATTTCAATAACCCCTGCTGAACTCCTTCACCACTAACGTCACGAGTAATAGAAGGATTATCACCCTTACGAGCTATTTTATCAATCTCGTCTATAAACACAATACCCTGTTCTGCTTCAGCCACATTGTAATCGGACACTTGAAGAAGACGAGTCAATATACTCTCAATATCTTCCCCGACGTAGCCCGCCTCAGTCAATACGGTTGCATCTACAATTGTAAAAGGTACATGTAATAGTTTAGCGATTGTTCGAGCCAACAAGGTCTTACCGGTACCTGTGCTGCCAACCATAATGATGTTCGACTTTTCAATCTCAACATCATCACCACTATCTTTCTGAAGTAAGCGCTTGTAATGGTTATAAACCGAAACCGATAAAAAACGTTTAGCGTCATCTTGTCCAATAATGTATTGGTCAAGAAAATCTTTTATTTCAATAGGCTTAGGGAGTTGCTCCAAATTAAGAGTCGTTGCCGTAGCCTTATTCTTTTCACCTAAAGCTTCTTGAGTGATTTCATAAGCCTGACTGACACAACTATCACAAATATAGCCGTTCATTCCGGTAATTAGAAAGCCAACCTCATCCTCGCTACGCCCACAAAAACTACATCTATTTCTTGTCTTAGAATTCGCCATTTTTATTTTTTAATCAATACTTCGTCAACCATACCATAATCCTTAGCCTCTTGAGCAGTCATCCAATAATCGCGATCAGAATCTGCCCAAACTTTATCAAACTCCGTATGAGAGTGATCGGCAATGATGGTATAAAGTTCTTTCTTCAACTTTTGTATCTCACGAGCAGTAATTTCGATATCCGAAGCTTGTCCTTGTGCTCCTCCCATCGGTTGATGAATCATCACTCGAGAGTGAGTCAAAGCCGAACGCTTACCCTCTTGACCGGCAACTAATAAAACTGCCGCCATTGATGCTGCCATACCTGTACAGATCGTTGCAACGTCACTAGACACAAATTGCATCGTATCATAGATACCCAATCCGGCATAAACACTACCACCCGGCGAGTTAATGTAAATCGAGATATCCTTTCCAGGATCAACAGAATCAAGATACAGCAATTGCGCTTGCAAAGTATTCGCTGTATAATCATCGATTTGAGTTCCCAAGAAGATAATACGATCCATCATCAAACGTGAAAACACGTCCAATTGGGTAACATTCAACTGCCTTTCTTCAAGAATATAAGGGTTCAAATATCCAGACTGCGACTTTATCACGCCATCTAAAGCCAAGCTATTCATCCCTAAATGCTTGGTTGCATATTTTCTAAAATCATCCATATGAATTCTTTTTCTAATTACTGTATTCAAAAATAGAAGTACAAAGAAACGAAAAAAGAAGTGAGACACAAAAAAACACAGAGTGATAATTTTAAAATACTCTGTGTTTTTTATCTTTATCCGTATATTACGGAACTATCTTATTCAAACATTTTGTTGAACTCTTCGATAGAAACTGTTTTGTTTTCTAATGTAACTTGAGCTTTCAATGCAGCAGCCAATTTAACTTCTACTGAACGGTTCACTAAGTTGTTCACACTTTCTTTCTTCTTCAACATCTCTTGAGCGTAGTTCTCCAAAAGATCTTCAGGAACAGAAAGCATTCCGTATTGAGCGAATTGAGCCTTAGTTGTTTCTTTAGCCATTCTCAAAACGTCATCTTGTTCTACTTTGATGTCGTTAGCTTCAACCAACTGTTCTTTGATTAGGTGCCAAGTTAATTCTTCGATGCTATTTTCATAGTTCTCAGCAACAAATTCTTCTCCCTTTTCTTTGTTATTAAGCAACATAACACGCTTCAATAAGGTGTCAGAGAATTCTAATTTGCCAACTTTTTCCATCAAGACCTTACGAACGTCAATTAAGAACTTATAGTCGCTATCAGCTACGAACTGAGCAGCAACATTCTCTTTTACTTTCGCACGGAATTCTTCTTCCGATTTAACAACGCCTTCACCAAAAACTTGGTCGAAGATTTCTTGTGTCAAATCACCTGGAACGAAACGAGTGATTTCTTCTACTTGGAAGCTGAAGTTATCTTTCACGTCCCCTGCGATTTCTTTATCGATCTTCAACAAAGAAGCCATTTCAGCAGCGTTTCCTTCGTAAGCAGTGTGAGGATTGAAAACCAAAACGTCGTTTACTTTTGTGTTTGCAAAAATAGCCTTTTGGTCATCATTCTTCATATATGAAGGCATCATAACAGCACCTTCAACTTGGATTCCGTTTTCTTTTGTATTACCATTCTCATCAAGTTGAGCGATCAAACCTTTCAACATATCGTTTTCTTGGTAAACATCTACTTGATCGTATTTTCCGTTACGTTGAGTATAGGCTTTGATTTGATTTTCAACCATCTCATCAGTAACATCAATGGTATAGTAATCAACTTTATCAGATGCTGCAACCTCAGCTTTAAATTCAGGAGCCAATGCGATATCGAATGTAAATTCGAATTCTTCCATTGTATCAAAATCAATCTCTTGTTGTTTTTCTTCATTAGGCAACGGTTCACCCAACATATTCACGTTGTTGTCTTTAATGTAACCATAGATGGCTTCTTGAAGAATCTTATTCACTTCTTCAGCAACTACAGAGTGACCATACATTTTTTTAACCAAGCTCATCGGTACCATTCCTTTACGGAATCCCGGCATTTGAGCCTTCTGGCGAAGGTTCTTCATCGCTTTATCTACTTTCTCTTGATAATCGGCTTTTTCTACTTTTACAGTAAGCAATGCACTTACTTTGTCAATGTTTTGTAATGAAACGTTCATTCTGACAGTTATTTATTTGATTTATACTCTATTCTATTCACGCAAAATAAGAGGGTGCAAAATTAGTGCTTATCTTTTAATTATCAAAAAACATTGCGGCTTTATTTCTTATCATTCAATAAATCAATGATTTCACACGAAAAGCCCCTCTAATAGATTTGTTCTTCATATTACATTTCAATGACATAAACTTTCTAAAAAGAAAAATATATAACTTTAACACAAATATTTAATAGAAAAAGAAGATAATTTCAAAAATAATGCGTTTCTTTGTCGCGGACAGACGAAGCATTAGTTTCTCGATTTCTATTACACGGTTTTTACTTCTGTTAGATTTGCATTTGTAAACTCTCTGTCGTTTTAATCCTTTTATTAGTACCTAACTGTCCAGAGAGTTTTATTCATTTATTTATTTTTTTATTTTTTCACTATGAATATTTATATTGGAAACCTTAACTACCGTGTTAAGGAAGGAGATCTGCAACAAGTTATGGAAGATTACGGATCAGTATCTTCAGTTAAAATCATTACAGATCGCGAAACTGGCAAATCAAAGGGATTTGCTTTCATTGAAATGGAAGATGACGCTGCTGGTTCAAAAGCCATCGCAGAGCTAAACGGTGCAGAATACATGGGCCGTACAATGGTTGTAAAAGAGGCTAGACCAAGAAGCTAATTTATAGCAAGAAAAACAAAAGGGATATCACAACGATATCCCTTTTTTATTTTCAACCTTATGGTATTACAGTCTAAATCATTACAACTGAAAATCTTTCCGTCTTAGCACAAAGCTATTACTTAAATATTTCTCACGGACAATTTTGTTCTCTGCCAACTCCTCAGGGGTACCTTGGAAAAGGATCTTACCCTCAAATAGCAGATATGCACGATCTGTAATACTCAGGGTTTCCTGAACATTATGGTCGGTAATCAAAATTCCAATATTCTTATCTTTCAACTTCCAAACGATCTGCTGTATATCTTCAACAGCAATAGGATCGACCCCCGCAAAAGGCTCATCAAGCATAATGAATTTAGGATCTATAGCTAAGCAACGGGCAATTTCCGTACGCCGTCTTTCACCACCCGATAATTGATTTCCTTTATTCTTCCTAACTTTCTGCAATCGGAACTCCGCAATCAAACTTTCAAGTTTATCCTTCTGATACTCTCTAGATTTATTAGTCATTTCAAGAACTGAAGCAATATTATCCTCCACAGTCATCTGACGAAAAACAGAAGCTTCCTGTGCAAGATATCCAATGCCTGTTTGAGCACGCTTATAAACCGGGTAATCGGTAATATCCAGATCATCTAAGAAAATATGTCCTTCATTCGGCGTAATAAGACCTACAGTCATATAAAAAGAAGTCGTCTTTCCGGCGCCATTAGGCCCTAAAAGTCCAACAATTTCACCCTGTTTCACATTAATGGAAACATGGTTTACAACTGTTCGCTTCCCATATTTTTTAACGAGATCCTCTGTACGAAGAACCATTTTAGCCTCTTCCATGTTTTTTGTTATTTTGCCGCAAATGTAATAAAAATAAGCTAGAATAATGTACCTTTGCATATATTAATAGTATAGCAATGATACAAGCATTAAGAACAGTTGGTCAATACATGATATTAATGAAACGAACATTCTCACGTCCTGAACGAATGCGTATGTTCTTTCACCAATACATTAAAGAAGTAGAACAATTAGGTGTTAATTCGATTGGTATCGTACTACTCATCTCATTCTTCATTGGAGCTGTTATTACGATCCAGATTAAACTGAACATTGAAAGTCCTTGGATGCCTCGGTGGACCGTAGGATATGTAACCCGCGAAATCATGTTATTAGAGTTCTCATCTTCTATCATGTGTTTGATTTTAGCAGGTAAAGTGGGATCAAACATTGCATCCGAATTAGGAACAATGCGAGTTACTCAACAAATAGATGCTTTAGAAATCATGGGAGTAAATTCGGCAAACTACCTTATACTGCCCAAAATAACAGCGATGATCACTACCATACCGATTTTGGTCACATTCAGTATATTTGCCGGGATTATCGGAGCCTTTTGCACCTGCTGGATCGGAGGAATCATGAATGCAGTCGATCTGGAATACGGACTTCAATATATGTTTGTTGAGTGGTTCATTTGGTGTGGTATTATAAAATCGCTATTCTTCGCTTTTATTATCGCCAGTGTTGCAGCTTTCTACGGATACTCCGTTGGAGGAGGATCTATTGAAGTCGGTAAAGCATCTACTGATGCTGTAGTGTCAAGTAGTGTACTGATTTTATTTGCCGATTTAGTACTAACTAAACTTTTAATGGGATGATTGAAATAAAATCTTTATATAAGTCCTTTGAAGACAAAAACATCTTAAAAGATATCAATGCTACTTTTGAAAATGGAAAAACGAGCCTAATTATCGGACAAAGCGGATCAGGAAAGACAGTTCTAATGAAGTGTATTGTCGGCCTCCTAGAACCGACTAAAGGAGAAGTTTTATACGATGGGCGAAACTTCCTATGCATAGGCAAGAACGAAAAAAAGATCCTCCGAAAAGAAATGGGCATGATCTTTCAAAGTGCAGCATTATTTGACTCAATGACGGTACTCGACAATGTGATGTTTCCCTTAAACATGTTTAGCTATGATACTCTTAGAGCTCGTACTCAAAGAGCGATGTTTTGCCTAGATCGCGTCAACTTAAGTGAAGCTCAAAATAAATATCCCGGAGAGATCAGTGGGGGCATGCAGAAACGCGTAGCCATAGCTAGAGCTATAGCACTAAATCCTCAATACCTTTTCTGTGATGAACCGAATTCCGGACTGGACCCTAAGACTTCTATTGTGATAGACCAACTCATACATGATATCACAGAAGAATACAATATGACGACCCTTATCAACACTCATGACATGAATTCGGTAATGGGAATAGGCGACAAAGTCATATATATCCATGAAGGGAACAAAGAATGGGAAGGAACAAAAAATGATGTTTTCAATTCAACCAATAAGTTGTTGAACAACTTCATCTTTGCATCAGATCTATTACGCAAAGTCAAGGACTTAGAAGAACAAAACTTCGGAGAAAAAGACCTATAGCCTTTTTCAAATAAGCAGATAAAAAAAAATCGATTTTAAAATGATATTTAAAATCGATTTTTTTATTTCTATTTCTGACGAATATAGATGTTAATCGGTGTACCGGTCAAATTCCATTTTTCGCGCATCTTATTTTCCAAGAAACGTTTATAAGGCTCCTTCACATATTGAGGAAGATTAGCGAAATAAACAAATGAAGGAACTTGCGTATTCGGCAATTGAGTAATATATTTTATCTTAATATATTTACCCTTAGTTGATGGAGGAGGATAAGCCTCTATCAAAGGCAACATTTCTTCATTCAAGCGAGCAGTTGAAATTTTAGCAGTTCGATTGTCATAAACACTACGAGCCTCTTCTAAAACTTTCAAGATACGTTGCTTCGTTAACGCTGATGCAAAGATGATAGGAAAATCAACAAAAGGTGCAAATCGATTACGAATAGCATCCTCGAATGTTTTCATAACTTTCACCGTTTTATCTTGAACCAAATCCCACTTGTTCACAACAACAACTAAACCTTTTTGATTTCGTTGGATCAAAGAAAAAATATTCAAATCTTGCCCTTCAACTCCACGTGTTGCATCAATCATCAAAACACAAACATCGGCATTTTCAATTGAACGAATAGAACGAACAACAGAGTAATATTCCAAATCTTCATTGACTTTATTCTTTTTACGAATACCAGCTGTATCCACAAGATAAAAGTCAAATCCAAATTTATTATAGCGAGTATAAATAGAATCACGAGTCGTACCGGCTATCTCAGTCACGATATTACGATCCTCACCAATAAAAGCATTTACAATAGATGACTTACCAGCATTCGGACGTCCAACCACTGCAAAACGAGGAATATCATTATCTAAGATCTCACTAGACTCTTTCTTAAATTTGGTGACAATTAGATCCATCAAATCACCAGTACCACTACCGGTAATCGCCGAGATACAACAAGGATCACCAAGTCCTAATTTATAAAATTCAGGTGCATTATATTGGAGGTCGTTATTATCCGTTTTATTAGCAACGACAATGACCGGACTTTTAGATCGACGTAGAATCGTAGCCACAGCCATATCCAAATCAGTCAACCCATTGATCACGTCTACCACAAATACAATTACATCAGCTTCTTCCAAAGCCATCAAAACCTGTTTACGGATTTCCTCTTCAAAAATATCATCAGAGTTCACTACCCATCCACCGGTATCTACAACAGAGAACTCCCGTCCAAGCCACTCCGATTTCCCATATTGTCGATCCCGAGTTGTACCAGCTTCGTCGTTCACAATAGCCTGACGAGTTTTCGTCAAACGGTTAAATAAAGTAGATTTGCCCACATTAGGACGACCTACAATTGCGACTAAATTTCCCATAGTTCTTAATATATTAAAACAACGACTATCACAGTCGAATAAATACTTTTAATCTAACTGATAACCAAAATTACGAAGTTTTTTATCTGAACTTCGCCAATCTTTATCCACTTTCACAAATGTCTCAAGAAAAATCTTTTTCCCAAAGAAGCGTTCTAATTCCAATCGTGCCTCAGTTGCCACTTTCTTCAAAGTTTTTCCTTGTTTTCCAATAATGATTCCTTTTTGTGAATCCCGTTCCACATAAATAACAGCTTGAATATGGATTTTATTTTCACTCTCTTTGAAAAGTTCTACAACCACTTCAACAGCGTAAGGGATTTCCTTATCATAATACAATAAGATTTTCTCACGAATAATCTCATTGACAAAAAAACGCGCAGGTTTATCTGTCCACTGATCCTTATCGAAATAAGGCGGAGATTCTGGCAGAAGTTCTTTTATCCGCTTCAACACATAATCTACATTAAACTTCGAAAGCGCAGAAAGCGGGATAATTTCAGCCTGAGGAATCAATTCTTTCCAACCCTCAACTAATTGCACAAGTTTTTCTTGATCGGTTAAATCAATCTTATTAATAAGCAACAAAACTGGTACCGTCATGTGACGTACCTTTTCCACAAACTCAGAATTTTTATCAGGAGTCTCAACTACATCCGTAACATAAAGCAAAATATCAGCATCAGTCAAAGCTGAGGTCGAGAAATTTAACATCGACTCTTGCAACTTATAATTGGGCTTCAACACTCCCGGAGTATCCGAAAACACAATTTGCATATCATCCGTATTATATATTCCCATAATACGATGACGCGTAGTCTGAGCCTTAAAAGTGGCAATCGAGATACGCTCTCCGACCAATGCATTCATCAATGTCGATTTACCGACATTAGGATTTCCTACAATATTTACAAAACCAGCTTTATGCATGAATAAAATTTTATGAGTTGAGAAAAAAAAACGCATCGAATCGAGATAGGATGCGTTTTCATATGTTATATATTAGAAACGAATCTAATCATTTTTTTTACCATCATAGCCCCATTTAACATAAACAGCGCCCCAAGTAAATCCAGCACCAAATGCTGTAAAGATCAAATTGTCTCCTTTTTTCAATTTATGTTCAAAGTCCCACAGACAAAGAGGAAGAGTTCCGGCACTAGTATTACCGTAACGATCAATATTAACCATTACTTTCTCGATAGGAACCTCAACACGATGAGCGACCGCCTCAATGATACGCATATTAGCTTGATGAGGGATAATCCAGTCGACAGTATCTTTAGTTAAACCGTTTTTAACAACGATTTCTTCAGTTACATCTGACATATTAGATACTGCATATTTAAACACAGTGCGTCCTTCTTGGTGAATGTAATGCATCTTATTATCAACAGTGAAGTAAGAAGAAGGACAAACAGATCCTCCGCCTTTCATATGTAGGAAAGGAAGTCCCTTACCATCTGTTCTTAATATTGCATCCATGACTCCAACATCTTCCAAAGTAGGTTCCATCATACACGCTGCAGCTCCGTCGCCAAAAATAGGACAAGTTGCACGGTCAGTGTAATCAACTGTAGAAGACATCTTATCTGCCCCAACAATAATAACTTTTTTATATCTTCCTGAACGAATGAAACTAGCTGCAGTTTCAAGCAAATATAAGAAACCACAACAAGCCGCTTGCATATCGAATGCAAATGCGTTTTTCAAACCTAACTTATCACAAAGAATAGAAGCAGTAGAAGGGAAATGATAATCAGGAGTAGTAGTAGCAACAATAACTAAATCAATATCATCAGGATTTGCACCAGTTTTCTTCATCAAATCCTTTGCCGCTTTACGCGCCATGTATGAAGTACCTAAGCCTTCTTCATTAAGTATGTGTCGTTCCTTTACTCCAATACGAGTCATAATCCACTCGTCATTGGTATCTACCATCTTTGAAATTTCGTCATTAGTCAAAATATAATCTGGTACATAACCACCAACGCCTGTGATTACTGCATTTATTTTTTCCATCAAATCGGTTTTAAATTAACAATGCTTATAATACCTAAAGCAGCCGGAGAGGAAAACTCTCAGGCTGTCTTGAGTGTATAGCTGCACTGATTATACAGCTGCTTCTTTTTCAATTGCAAGTTTACCTCTGTAGTATCCGCATGCTCCACATACAGTATGATAAACATGCCATTCTCCACAGTTAGGACAAATAGCTAATGTAGGAGCTACAGCCTTATCATGAGTTCTTCTCTTTGCTGTTCTTGTTTTTGATTGTCTTCTTTTAGGATGTGCCATTTTCTTAAACTTTAATTATTATCTAATATTTTTTTTAAATCATTCCAGCGGGGATCGATCGTTTCTTCGATTTCTTCTTCCCCTACGTTAAACTCAGGGTCAATGCCCTCATCAGAATCATCGTCAGCTGCAGTACGCAAATGTTTGTTTAGTTTTCCAGACATTGCCTTATTACATTTACCAGGAGCATGGACATGCTTCATTGGTACAGCAAGGGCTATAAATTCATACATAAACCAAGCAACATTAATCTCTCCTTCCTCTTCAGGAATAATGATCATATTGTCACCTTCTTCTGCATACTCTGAACCAAACTTAACAACAAGCTTATCTGTGGAGGCAACCAATTGTTCCATATCGTCTAAGCAACGATCACAAGGCACCCAAACCACACCTTCTGTCTTAAAGTAAAATTCAAAAGCATATGATACCTTCTTAACTGTCAATTCGACATTTACTTTACCCTTTTGAACCTCCGGTCCATCAATATGCGAGAAATAGAGATTATCTAAAACGAACTCATACTTAGCAGAGTCGCTTTTCATATTTCTCAAGTCAATTTTGTATTTATCAAACTTACCCAAAGCTTTTCATTTTTAAGTAAATGTAAAGGTATAAAAAGTCAGAAGTATATCACTAGCCCATCTCCATACAGAGATGCACCAAACTCGATATAATTCGGGCGACAAAGATACAAATAATTATCCTCATTACATATAATTTATAGGTAAATATTCTCATTTTTAGCACAAAAACAGACAAAACTTTTAAATAATCATATTCACAATATTAGTCAAATAGCCATATAGAAGGGTTTTTCAACCATAATATATACGAAAGAAATTACGTCATTCAGCAATCATACAAATAATTCATAATCCACTAAAGTGCTTCTCAGCCAACACTAGTCTTTCAAGATTAAAAGGAAACCAGTTCCAAGTAAAAAAATAAAAACTGATTTCAGAGAACAACCAACGCTGTATATTACTCTTAAATCATTGACTAGATAGATAAATAACAAATCTATTTCCTAGACTTTAGTAAAAGATCATAGTAAGAAGCTTCGCTATTATTAAATTGCACCGGATGAAAAGGAATCAATCCTAGAAGGTTTAAAAGGACAAACTAAAGAAAGCCAAAAGAATTATAGGCGCTATAGAAGAAATAAGAAGATCAAACTGATAGACAAACTCAATTAGGCAAAAGAAGGGATAAATGGAAAAAAGATGAAAATAGTTCCGAAAAGATGAAAGAAGAAAAGAATAAAGGAAGAAGAATAGAATAAAAAAAGAAGAATAGGAATAGAAACAAGAGCAGTAGTACCAGAAGGTGTTTTAGCACAAAGACAGTGGTGTTATAATGATAACGGATGATAGATTATCGTAATGAATCATCATCGCTAACATCGAAACAGATACCCTCAATCAATGGTGATAACCCGACCGATTCCTCTGACGTTGAATATAATCGTATTGAATCTGATTTAGCTAAATATAACCTTGATTGCTATAAGTTCATAAGCATAATTTACAATGGTGATTGCGGATAAGGAATAAGAGATGGATAAAGGATCTAAATAATCTAGAGCTTTTTAAAGCAGTTCAGGAGTATTCATCCAATTATATGGAAAAGTATAAGGACATATCAATTAGATTAGCTAGGTCAGTAGATCAGTCAGATGTGCTATGTGCGTTATATATGGTCATGTGGCCTATATGTAGCCATATGTAATAATGTATGTTATATATATGTGCGGTCATCTACAGTGATGTAGTGTGTATCGCGGTGATCATGCGCGGTAAGATGTAGATGTAGGTGTACCTAGCATCAGTCAATGTCTCTTCATCTGTATATTCAATCGGGGAATATCAATCGAGGTTTGAAGAAGAAAAGCTGCATCAGATTCATGGACGGGTTCAGAAGACATGGCACGATAGGAGATAACATGACATGGCATCGAAGGAATGGGATGGAATGAAATAAGATGGGATGGTAAGAGATAATGCGGCACAACATTGGATTAGATTAGATAAGAAAGCAAGGTAAAACAAGACAAGGTCAAATAGTATTGCATGGTACAAAACAGTACGGGCGGCACAAAAAAAAGACCCTTCGAAACATTACTGAATCGAAGGGTCAATCAAAATGGCGGCTACCTACTCTCCCACTGTTACGCAGTACCATCGGCGTGACGAGGCTTAACTTCTCTGTTCGGAATGGGAAGAG
>JBKEDO010000040.1:0-58334 GCA_047975405.1 Bacteroides sp. | reverse complement strand
TGCGGCATTTAATAGGGCATTGACATAGTGCGGTTCGATGTAGCCGTCTTCGGGTATGGCGTCGATGATGCGACGAATGCGTGGGATGTCGACACCTTGAAGTTCAATCTGACTGCTGGCCGGTTTGGGTGTGTTTAGGATATGCGTTAGAGCGGTTCCTAGGGTGACTTCATCGGCAAAGTTGACGTGTCCTTTCTTTAAGAAGCCGGCAACTTCTTCTCCTGCCGTGTGTATGGAGGGGAGGATGGGGAAGATCGGCTTTTTACAAGTTAGCATCTTTTGATGGAGCACTTCGTAAGCATCGAACACGGTGACTAGACCGGGGGTGCCGAAGATGACCATGATGGCGTCAATATGATCGAACTTCTCTTCGCAATAGTCGATGGCTGTTCCGAGATGCTCGGGGGTACCTGTGGCTAGGATGTCGATCGGATTGGCTACTGAAGCACCGGGATAGAGTTTCTCTTTGAGTTCGTTGCTCAAGGGGCCGTCTAGTTTAGGTACGCTCAACCCTCCTTTTGAAAGGGCATCGGTGAGCATCACTCCGGGGCCACCGGCATGGGTGACAATCGCAAAGTTTTTACCGTTGAGTGCCGGAAGGGTGAAAATGCAGCCAACGGTGGTTAGTTCTTCTCTGGAGAAGCAACGTACGATGCCGGCTTTTCGGAAGAGGGCTTCTACAGCCGAGTCTGAGCTGGCTATGGCGCCGGTATGCGAAGAGGCGGCACGGCTACCACTTTCTGAACTGCCGGCTTTAATGGCTGCGATGCGACATCCTTTTCGGATCAACGATGAGGCGTGCGCCAATAAGCGGTCGGGGTCGGCGATGCTTTCAATATAGAGGAGTTTGATCGAGGAGTCGACTTCGGGGTTATAGGTTTCATCCATGTGTTGGAGGACATCTTCTACGCCAATCTGTTTGGCATTGCCGACCGACCACACGGAGTTGAATTGTAGGCCTTTGGTGACGGCCGATTCTAGGATGAATACGGCGGTGGCTCCCGAACTTGAAATGAGGTCAACACCCTTAGGGTTCAAGTTTGGAATGGGTTGGGTGAATACGCTATGATGCCACGTGTTCATCAAACCAATGCAGTTGGGACCGATGAGGGAGGCTTGATAGGTGTTGACCGTCTCTAAAATGCGGTCTTCGAGTAAAGCGCCGGCATGGGTCTCTTCTCCAAATCCTGCCGAGAGAATGATGAATCCTCGTGTCTGCTTTTGAGCGGCTAGGGTTTCAACGGCATCCGGACACATCTCGGCCGGTATAGCGAGAATGGCTAAGTCGGTTTCGGGGAGATCGGTCACGTTGGGATAAGCTTTTATACCTTGTACTTCGGTCTCTTTAGGGTTGACGGCATAGAGTTTTCCGGAGAACCCTCCGTTGATGAGGTTTCTTAGAATGGCTCCGCCCGGTTTGTGGGTGTTGTTCGATGCTCCGACAACCACAATGCTTTGAGGACGTAATAACTGTTGTGTTATCATGGATCTGATTTTATTTAAAAGGTTTTGGATACAAATATATTTTTTATTAAAGACAAAAGAAAGGAATCGGTCGATATTTTAAGGTGATACCGACTATTTATTTGACTTTTTGATACTTATCTCTGTTTGTCTGTCGGTTTTTACCGGAGCGGGGCGTGGAACTGGAGGGGGCGGATAGATTGAAAAATCTTATCATGGGATAGAATTTATCTGTTGGACGAGTCTTTTCATTCGGCTACTTTTGTATCACAAGAAAGAAATGATTTAATAAACTAAAAACAGATGAATATGAAAACATTAGATTTTATTCGACTTGAGGAGTCACAAGTGGGACGTGTGGTGGTGTCGTTGCAACAGTTGTTGGCTGACTTCCAGATTTATTATACCAACCTCCGGGGTTTCCATTGGAATATAAAAGGGGCGGACTTCTTTGTGCTTCACAGTCAGTTCGAGAAAATGTATGATGGAGTGGCCGATCAGATTGATGAGGTGGCTGAGCGCATCTTGACTTTGGGTGGAGTGCCTTCGAGTCGGTTTAGTGAGTATCTTAAGCTGGCGTCGATCCGTGAAGCGGGATTGGTGACTCGGGGGGATGAGGCTTTGGCTCAAGTGCTGGAGACTTTAGCTCACTTGATTGCAAAAGAACGGGAGGTGTTGTCGCTGGCTTCCGAAGCGGGTGATGAGGTAACCGTGGCTCTGATGAGCGACTATCTGAAGGAACAAGAGAAACTCGTTTGGATGCTTACTGCTTTTAATAGCCGATAAAGAGGAAGACGGGTTAGGGAATAAAAAAAGAGGGTCTCGTTGGTCGAGATCCTCTTTTGGGTTTCTTAGCAGAGATTGGCTTATTTACGTAAACCAAGTTCTTTGATGATAGCACGGTATCTTGTGATATCGTTTGCCATCAAATAGTCAAGTAAACGACGACGTTTACCTACTAACATTGTCAAAGCTCTTTCTGTGCTATAATCTTTTCTGTTGAGCTTCATGTGCTCAGTCAGGTGAGAAATACGGTATGAAAACAATGCTATCTGCGCCTCAGGTGAGCCAGTATCAGTGTTAGACTTTCCGTACTTGCCAAAGATTTCTTCTTTTTTAGCTGAATCTAAATACATAATTCTTAGATTTTTAATATAAATACTCTATGAGGCTGCAAAGATATGTATTATTTCGCTAACTCGCAATCGTTTAGAATAAAAAAAAGCTTATTACCAGTTATTTCTAATTCAATTTTAGTAACTTTGCAGCCAAATAAGTAGGTATTATATGCAAAACATTCGAAACATTGCAATCATTGCCCATGTGGACCATGGGAAAACAACATTGGTTGACAAGATGCTTTTAGCGGGTAATCTTTTCCGCAGCAACCAAAACAGTGGTGAACTCATTCTAGATAATAACGATTTGGAGCGCGAGCGTGGAATCACGATTCTTTCCAAAAATGTATCTATTAACTATAAGGAGACAAAGATTAACATTATTGACACTCCGGGCCACAGTGACTTTGGAGGTGAAGTGGAACGCGTTTTGAATATGGCTGATGGCTGTATCCTGTTGGTGGACGCTTTTGAAGGTCCGATGCCACAGACTCGTTTTGTACTTCAAAAGGCGTTGGAAATTGGATTGAAACCGATCGTGGTCGTTAATAAGGTAGATAAACCGAATTGTCGTCCGGATGAGGTACATGAAATGGTTTTCGATTTGATGTTTAGCCTTGATGCTACTGAAGAGCAGCTTGATTTCCCAACCATCTATGGTTCGGCTAAGAATGGCTGGATGAGCACAGACTGGCAACAACCCACTGATAGCATTACGCCGTTATTGGATTGTATCCTTGAGAACATTCCTGCTCCGGTACAATTGGATGGTACCCCACAGATGTTGATTACTTCTTTAGATTATTCTTCTTATACCGGACGTATTGCGATCGGTCGTGTACATCGTGGTACATTGAAAGAAGGTATGAATGTGTCGTTGTCGAAACGTGATGGTAGCATCAGTCGTACAAAGGTGAAGGAAATTCATGTGTTTGAAGGTTTGGGCCGTGCAAAAACGTCTCAAGTATCGTCGGGTGATATCTGTGCGTTGGTTGGTATTGAGAATTTTGAAATTGGAGATACGGTTTGTGACTTTGAAAATCCTGAAGCACTTCCGCCAATTGCAATCGATGAGCCAACAATGAGTATGCTTTTTGCAATCAATGACTCGCCTTTCTTTGGTAAAGATGGTAAGTTTGTGACTTCACGCCACATTCACGATCGTTTGGAGAAAGAATTGGATAAGAACTTGGCGCTTCGCGTGAGAAAGAGTGAAGAGGATGGCAAATGGATCGTTTCAGGTCGTGGTGTCCTTCACTTATCGGTATTGATCGAGACGATGAGACGTGAGGGTTACGAACTTCAGGTTGGTCAGCCTCAGGTTATTTATAAGGAGATCGATGGCGTGAAATGTGAACCGATCGAAGAATTGACGATCAATGTACCTGAAGAGTATTCTAGTAAGATCATCGACATGGTAACTCGTCGTAAAGGGGAGATGGTGATGATGGAGAATACGGGTGAGCGTATCAATCTTGAATTTAACATGCCTTCTCGTGGTATTATCGGTTTGCGTACGAACGTGTTGACGGCATCTGCCGGTGAGGCTATCATGGCACACCGCTTTAAAGAATATCAACCGTTTAAGGGAGATATCGAACGTCGTACAAATGGTTCGATCATTGCGATGGAGAGCGGTACAGCGTTTGCTTATGCGATTGACAAGCTTCAGGATCGTGGACGATTCTTTGTTTTCCCACAAGACGAGGTCTATGCCGGTCAGGTGGTTGGTGAACATTCACACGATAATGACTTGGTGGTTAATGTCACAAAATCGAAGAAATTGACGAATATGCGTGCTTCCGGTTCGGATGATAAAGTACGTTTGATCCCGCCGGTGCAGTTCTCTTTGGAAGAAGCATTGGAATATATCAAGGAGGATGAATATGTTGAGGTTACACCGAAATCAATGCGTATGCGTAAGGTGATTTTGGATGAGACGGAACGTAAACGTGCCAATAAGAACTAAAGTATTCTATTGAATAGATAGAAAAGGCTATCCACTTGTGGATAGCCTTTTTTTATTGGATTCGGTTGCTCGGTAAGGGGCGTCATTTAAGGAAGGCGGTTTAAATGGGCATCAACAGTATAGGTTTTGCCTTTCACCGTTTTCAGGGTGAGGGTTTTGTCGGCATAGTGAAGCTGACAGGGGCCGCCGGAGTGGGAAGTGATGGTGGCGCGAACGAGGGTGCCGTTTTCCCACTGCATGCTGACTTCAAAGTTGCCACGGGCACATAGACCGCTGACCGAGCCTTTGCTCCAAGCCTCCGGGAGGGCGGGTAAGAGCTGAATGAAGCCCATGTGACTTTGCAATAACATCTCGGTGACTCCTGCTGTTCCTCCGAAATTCCCGTCGATCTGGAAAGGGGGATGGGTGTCCCAAAGATTGTCGACTGTGCCATTCTTGAGAAGATTACCGTAGAGCTTATAGGCGTGATTGCCGTCTTGAAGACGAGCCCATTGGTTGAGTTTCCATCCCATGCTCCATCCGGTTGCCCCATCGCCACGATGCTCGAGTACAACGCGCGAGGCTTCTGAGAGTTCGGGTGTCGTGATGGGGGAGATGCTCGATCCGGGATGTAGTCCGAAGAGGTGGTTGACATGACGATGTTGATCTTTCGGATCATCAATGTCGGTCGACCATTCCATCAATTGTCCGTATCGCCCGATCTGATAAGGCTTTAGATGAGCAAGGACGTGATGCCATTCTTTTCGTTCTTTGGCGTCGACGTTCAAGGTTTCGCTGGCACTGATGGCGCATTGTAGGATCTCACGGATCACTGCATGTACAAAGGTCGCTCCTTCATCGATAGGACCGTGCTCGGGTGAGGTAGACGGAGCAGCGGTATAGCTCCCGTCGGGCTTGTGCCAGAGATAGTCGATTGCAAAGCGGGCGCTGCTTCGAATGAGATCGTAGCCTACTTCTTTGAGAAAGGTGTGGTCGCGGGTATAGTCATAATATTCCCAGAGGTGTGTGGCCAACCACGGGCCTGCCATCGGGTTGAGGTTCCACGACATATCTTCACTGATGAGTGGGGCGGTGAATCCAAAAATATTGGAAGAGATAGAAGCGGTCCATCCGCGTGCTCCAAAATAAGCTTTTGCCGTGCGTTCACCCGGTTTTACTAAGGTGCGGATGTAGTCGATCAGTGGAAGCATGCATTCCGGTAGGTTGGTGGTACAAGAGGGCCAATAGTTCATCTGTACATTGATGTTGTTATGATAATCCACACGCCAAGGACCGTCGACGTTGTTGTGCCAAATGCCTTGTAAGTTGGCCGGTAGGTTGCCTGGCCGTGAAGAGGCGATGAGTAGGTAACGTCCGAACTGATAGTATAGGGTTTCTAAGTAAGGATCGGCTTTGCCGGCTCGGTATCTTCGCAAGCGTTCGGCGGTGGAGAGTTCCTTGTTCTCCTCCGGTGAAGCAAGCTGGAGTTTCACGCGATTGAAAAGAGTCGAATAATCGTTGTAGTGATGAGCTAAAAGTTGCTTGTACCCTAGTTGCTTGGCGTGGGTCATCCACTGAGATGTGGTTTCATTGGGATCTACACCGACATAAGTCTTGGGATCGGCAAAGTTGGGATTGAAGTTTATCTTATAGTCGGTATCGGCAGTAACCAGAAAAACCACCTCATCAGCATTCTTGATCTCTAATCGATCGCCGGTGTTGATCAATTCTCCCCCTTGATGGATGGCTTGAATGCGTACGGTCCATGCCATCTGGTTGTTGTCGAGGTGGGCTTTATAGACTAGGCCTTGGTGTCCATCTGCCGAGAACTGTCCGGTAGAAATCGGATTGGGGAAATAACGGAAGATCAGATTTTGCTTTTGAGCTTTATCGGCTGTGAAGCGGACTACCATGACGTTATCGGGATAGGAGGTGAAGAACTCCCGACGATAGTGTACGGCATCTTTAATGAAGTTGACCGTCACCAGTGCGGAGTCAAGGGATAAAGCTCTTTGGTAATCCGATAAGCCGACTTCATTGAGGGTGGTCTCAATACAGAATTCGCCCATGGTTGAGAAGTTGCCAAAACGGAAAGGAGTTTCAGCATAAGGTTCGTAGGGAACTACACTATTGAAGTTTTTTCGGGTGAGCTGCTCGGCTTTTTTCAAATCTCCGTCGGCAAAGGCTTGGCGGATCTCTGGCAAGAGATGGGCCGACTGTTTGTTGACGTTCCAATAATAATCGGCTCCTTTGGCGGTGTTTGGGCCGCCTCGCCAGAGTGTCTTTTCATTGAATGTGATGCGCTCTGCAGCAACGGAGCCCATAATGTTGGCGCCAATACTTCCATTGCCGATAGGATAGGATTGGGTTTCCCATTCTGAATCGGGGTTTTTAGTGCTTTTTGAGCCCGCGTACGTCGGTTTGTGGTTTGTTCCCCATTCATTCGACGGGGCGAGTTTCCAGACAGAATGTCCGTGTAGGGTGTTGGGAGTATCCGACCAGATGGTCAGCGTCTGTGATGGTTCGGGACTTTGAGCCCAAGAGGCGATGCTGAATAATAGTGCCCCTATGAATAGACCGTGCTTCTTCATGTGTTGAGAGTTATGAGTTAACAATAAAGAATTTGTTTATAAATTGTGAGTCATGGTTTATTGGATAGGAATATCCGTGTTTTTTGGCAATATATGTCGGTCAAAAATAGTTCTTTTTCGGTGAAAGAAGAAATTTGAAGGGGATTCATTCTTGATTCCTTTCGGAACAATCAGGCCGAATGAATGTCTTTTGTGGTAATAGGCAGAGGGAAATAAAAAAAAGGCTGCCGAATTTCGGCAGCCTTTTGAAGAATATCTGATGTTCTGAAATTACAATTTCGGACCAGCAGCAACCAAAGCTTTACCAGCTTCGTTACCTGTAAATTTAGCGAAGTTCTTAACGAAACGTCCAGCCAAATCTTTTGCTTTTTCTTCCCATTGAGTAGCATCAGCGTAAGTGTCGCGTGGATCAAGGATCTCAGCGTGTACACCTGGAAGAGCTGTAGGAACAACAAAGTCAAAGTAAGGGATAGTTTTTGTAGGAGCGCTGTCGATAGAACCATCAAGGATAGCGTCGATGATACCACGAGTATCTTTGATAGAGATACGTTTGCCAGAACCATTCCATCCTGTGTTTACTAAGTAAGCCTTAGCACCAACTTTTTGCATCTTCTTAACCAATTCTTCTGCGTATTTAGTTGGGTGCAATGACAAGAAAGCAGCACCGAAACAAGCAGAGAATGTTGGAGTTGGCTCTGTGATACCACGTTCTGTACCAGCCAATTTAGCTGTAAATCCAGACAAGAAGTAGTATTGAGCTTGCTCTGCGTTCAAGATAGATACTGGAGGCAATACACCGAATGCGTCAGCAGACAAGAAGATAACTTGTTTAGCGTGAGGACCTTTAGAAACTGGTTTCACGATGTTTTCGATGTGGTAGATCGGATAAGAAACACGAGTGTTTTCTGTTACGCTCTTATCGCTGAAATCGATCTTACCTTCTGCATCAACAGTTACGTTCTCAAGAAGAGCGTCACGTTTGATTGCGTTGAAGATATCTGGTTCGCTTTCTTTGTCCAAGTTGATAACTTTTGCGTAGCAACCACCTTCGTAGTTGAATACACCTTCGTCATCCCATCCGTGCTCGTCGTCACCGATCAATAAACGTTTTGGGTCTGTAGACAAAGTAGTTTTTCCTGTACCAGACAAACCGAAGAAGATAGCAGAGCTATTACCTTCCATATCTGTGTTAGCAGAACAGTGCATAGAAGCGATACCGCGCAATGGAAGTAAGTAGTTCATGTAAGAGAACATACCTTTCTTCATTTCACCACCGTACCATGTGTTCAAGATGACTTGAATCTTTTCAGTCAAGTTGAATACAACTGCTGTTTCAGAGTTCAAACCTAATTCTTTGTAGTTTTCAACTTTTGCTTTAGAAGCATTCATAATAACAAAGTCAGGTTCGCCAAAGCTAGCTAATTCCTCAGCTGTAGGACGGATGAACATGTTAGTTACGAAGTGTGCTTGCCAAGCTACTTCCATGATAAAGCGTAATTTCAAGCGAGTGTGTTCGTTAGCACCACAGAAAGCATCAACAACATACAATCTTTTGTTAGAAAGTTCTTTTGTTGCTAATTCTTTAACAGCTTTCCAGCATTTTTCGTCTACTGGTTTGTTATCGTTTTTGTATTCTTCAGAAGTCCACCAAACTGTATTTTCACTTGTAGCATCTTTCACGAAGAATTTATCCTTAGGTGAACGACCTGTGTAAACACCTGTCATTACGTTCATTGCACCTAATTCTGTCACCTGACCTTTTTCAAAGCCTTCTAAACCAGCTTTTGTTTCTTCAGCGAACAATACATCGTAAGAAGGATTGTGGAAAACTTCCTTCACATCGGTAATACCGTACTTGCTTAAATCTAAATTTGCCATTTTCTTTTGAAATTAATTAAAAATTGGTATGTCAAATAATAATCTCTTGTTACCTTAAAAAAGACAGTAGATCTGTTTTTATCGATCTATTCTGTCACAAAAGTAATACTTTCTTTGAAAAGAAAGAAGTTATTAGAGAAATTTTTCTTTAATCTATATCCTTTTATAAATCGATAACAAAATCTGCCAACTGAATATTGCAATTTGAAGATAATCAATTACCTTTGTAGCCTGGAATCGTGTGCGTACAGACCACTAAAAAGAAACAAATACCTCTTTAATAAGGTTTAGCACATTACACTTAACAACAAAATTCTAAAAAATGAAAGTAATTGATTTCAGTCAAACAAACTCTATTTTAAATCAGTACGTATCAGAGATAAGAAATGTTCATGTTCAGAACGATCGCTTACGTTTTCGTCGTAATATTGAGCGTATCGGAGAAATTATGGCTTACGAGATGAGTAAGACCCTTCAATATTCAATTAAAGAGATTCAAACGCCTCTAGGCATTGCGCCGGTTAGCACACCCGACGATCAATTGGTGATTAGTACAATCTTGCGTGCCGGCCTTCCTTTTCATCAAGGATTTCTTAGCTATTTCGACCAAGCGGAGAACGCGTTTGTGTCTGCTTACCGTAAATATAAGGATACGCTTAAATTTGATATACATATTGAATATATTGCTTCACCGCGTATCGATGATAAAACTCTGATTATTACCGATCCAATGTTGGCGACCGGAGGAAGTATGGAATTGAGTTACCAAGCAATGTTGACTAAAGGGCATCCTAAAGAGATTCATGTGGCTGCTATTATTGCTAGTCGTCAGGCTGTGGAACATATCATGAGCATTTTCCCTGAAGATCGTACGACTATTTGGTGTGCGGCTATTGATCCTGAAATCAATGAACATTCGTACATTGTACCTGGATTGGGTGATGCCGGTGATTTAGCTTACGGCGAAAAAGAATAATAAGTTTTATTTCAGATATGAGACGTTTCTGATGTGTTTTTACAAATGCATTAGGGACGTTTTTTTTATGCCGCCCTTTGTTCATAGCATAACTTATCGGAAGATCGGTTTGAGGTGAACGGCCCTCATTGTTATTTTATGCCAATTTTAGTGACAGATTAGGTCAAATCGTTATCTTTGTAACCTATTCTAATGATCAATGGAACAAGAAGATTTTAATATAAGAGATTACCGTCCAACCCCAAAAGAACGTGATTTTGAGAATGCACTTCGACCACTAAGCTTTGACGACTTTAGTGGGCAAGACAAAGTGGTCGACAATTTGCGTATCTTTGTTAAAGCTGCGCGGTTACGTGGGGAGGCTCTCGACCATGTGTTATTGCATGGACCTCCCGGATTAGGAAAAACAACGCTTTCGAATATTATTGCCAACGAATTAGGAGTTGGCTTTAAAATAACTTCAGGTCCGGTACTCGATAAACCAGGTGATTTAGCCGGGGTATTGACCAGCCTGGAACCTAATGATGTCTTGTTTATTGATGAGATCCATCGTTTATCGCCTATTGTAGAGGAATATCTTTATTCGGCCATGGAGGATTATCGGATCGATATTATGATCGATAAAGGTCCTTCGGCGAGAAGTATTCAAATCGACCTGAATCCGTTTACTTTGGTGGGAGCGACTACACGTAGTGGGTTGCTAACAGCTCCATTGCGTGCGCGCTTTGGTATCAATCTCCATCTTGAATATTATGACGATGATGTGCTTAATGGTATTATCCGTCGCTCTGCTTCGATTTTGGATGTGCCGTGTTTGAGTGATGCGGCAGGTGAAATTGCGTCGCGTAGTCGTGGTACCCCGCGTATTGCGAATGCTTTGTTACGTCGTGTGCGCGACTTTGCTCAAGTCAAAGGTTCGGGACGCATTGATACGGAGATTGCAAGATTTGGATTGGAGGCTTTGAATATCGACCAATACGGATTGGATGAGGTCGATAATAAAATCTTATGTACCATTATTGATAAATTTAATGGTGGACCGGTGGGACTGACTACTATTGCAACAGCCTTGGGTGAGGATCCTGGAACCATCGAAGAAGTTTATGAACCCTTCTTAATTAAAGAAGGTTTTCTGAAGCGTACTCCTCGTGGACGTGAGGTAACTGAATTGGCTTACAAACACCTGGGGCGGAATCTATACCGTAGCCAGAAAATGTTGTTTGAAGACTAATATTGTATATAAATAGAAGATTGTTATGGCTGGACTAAAATCGCTAGCAAAAGATACGGCTGTTTATGGATTGAGCAGCATCATTGGGAAATTTCTGAATTATTTATTGGTGCCCTTGCATACGGCGGTTCTACCAGTAGCTTCAGGCCAATATGGGGTGGTCTCGAATATGTATGCGTTTACCGCACTCATGCTCGTGTTCCTAACTTTTGGAATGGAAACCGGCTTTTTCCGTTTTGCGAATAAGTCGGACGAGGAACCGATGAAAGTGTACGCTAATGCCTTGATCTATGTGGGGGGGCTTTCATTGGCGTTTCTGGTCTTATGTCTGGCCTTTTTGCATCCTTTGGCGGGTTGGCTCGATTATGATGCTCATCCGGAGTTTGTTGGGATGATTGTGATTGTGATCGCTCTAGATTCTTTTTTAAGTATTCCGTTTGCTTTTTTGCGCTACAAGAAGCGGCCAATGAAGTTTGCGGGAATCAAGTTGTTCTCTATTTCTCTTAATATTGGTCTAAACTTATTCTTCTTACTCGTTTGTCCGTGGTTAGAAGCACATTGGCCCGGAAGCGTTTCTTGGTTCTATGATCCCCAATATTTGGTGGGCTATATTTTTGCGATTAATGTGGTCACTTCGGTCATTCAACTGTTCTTCTTTATTCCGGAACTCAAGGGATTTGCTTATCGTGTTGACAAACGACTGATGAAGCAGATGATCACTTACTCTTTTCCTATTCTTATTTTGGGTTTGGTTGGGGTTTTGAACCAATCTGTTGATAAGATGATCTATCCGTTTTTGTTTACCGATCGACAAGAAGGTTTGGTTCAGTTGGGAATATATAGTGCTACAAGTAAGATCGCAATGGTTATGGCGATGTTTACTCAGGCTTTTCGATATGCTTACGAGCCTTTTGTGTTTGGTAAGAATAAGGAGGGTGATCATCGGGCGATGTATGCCGATGCAATGAAATATTTCTTGATCTTCTCGCTCTTGGCCTTTCTTGCAATCATGTTCTATCTTGATATTCTCCGTTATCTGGTTAATCGCGAATATTGGGAGGGCTTAAGCGTGGTGGCTATAGTGATGGGTGCAGAGATCTTTAAAGGTATTTATTTTAACCTTTCTTTTTGGTATAAGCTAACCGATGAGACCCGCTGGGGTGCGTATTTCTCGCTTGTGGGTTGTACGATTATTGTGATGATGAATGTTTGGTTAGTCCCCACTTATGGTTATGTCGCTTCGGCATGGGCTTCGGTGGCAGGATATGCTGTCATTACGCTATTATCTTATGTCATCGGACAGAAAAAATACCCTATCCATTATGATTTGAAAAAGATCGGTGGTTATGTATTAACCACAGTTGTACTTTATTTTATAGCTCAAGGTGTACATATTGAGTCAATTGTTTGGCGTTTAGCTTTCCGAACCTTACTTTTAGGGCTGTTTGTTTGTTATCTTATAAATAGTGATTTTCTATTTGTGAAAAAAGCTTTGATTCATCGGTTTATTAAAAAAGAATAGTTATGAATACAGAACGTCAAACACAGTTTATTGTCAGAAAGTTTATAAGAGAGTATCTTGATCTTCGTAAAGATAAAGATAACGAGTTGGCAACTGTCGATTCCATTCGCAAAGGAGTGGAATTTAAAGGAGCTAATTTATGGATTCTGATTTTAGCTATTTTCATGGCTTCTCTTGGGTTGAATGTTAATTCGACTGCTGTTATTATTGGTGCCATGTTGATCTCTCCACTTATGGGCCCGATCATGGGAGTGGGACTTTCGGTTGGATTGAATGACTTTGAGTTGATGAAACGCTCTCTGAAGAGTTTTCTGATTACAACGGCATTTAGTGTGGCAACAGCAACAGTCTATTTTTTGATTACTCCGATCGCTGAGGCTCAATCGGAGCTTTTAGCTCGCACTTCTCCAACGATATATGACGTCTTTATAGCACTTCTTGGTGGATTGGCCGGAGTGATTGCTTTGTCTACCAAGGAAAAAGGGAATGTGATTCCCGGGGTGGCCATTGCGACTGCTTTGATGCCTCCGCTCTGTACGGCCGGATATGGTCTCGCTACAGGTAACTTGGTCTATTTCCTTGGGGCTTTCTATCTCTATTTTATTAACTCGGTGTTTATCTCCTTGGCGACTTTCCTTGGTGTGCGTGGAATGCATTTTGAACGTAAACAGTTCTTGGATAAAGAGCGTGAACGTAAAGTCAGACGATACCTGATCTTGATTGTTGTTGGTACGATGTGTCCCGCTATTTATCTGACTGTTGGCATTATTCAAAAGAGTTTCTATGAGAGTGCTGCGAATAAGTTTATCAATAAAGAGTTGCATTTTGAACATGCTCAGGTGGTCGATCGAAGTATTAATAGTTCTTCTAAACCTAAAGAGATTCGCGTGGTTCTGATTGGAGCGGATGTTCCCAAAGAGTCGATTGCTATAGCGAAAGATAAGATGAAAGATTATAGTCTTGGGGAAACTAATTTAGTTGTTCTACAAGGTGTGAATAATGCTGCAACGGATATTTCTTCTATCCGAGCGATGGTGATGGAGGACTTCTATAAGAACAGTGAGTTACGCTTGCAAGAGCAGCAGACTAAAATCACGAAGTTGGAAAATGATCTTAAGGTTTATAAGTCTTATGATGAGATTGGAGTGAAGATCAGTCCGGAACTGAAAGTTCTTTATCCAAGTGTGACTTCAGTATCTATCTCTCAAGCTATTCAGAAGCAAGTTGATTCGGAACAAGTCGATACCTTAACGATTGCTTTATTAAAGTTTAGCCAGCAGCCTAGCGAGGAAGAGAAAGCAAAAATAGCAGAGTGGCTTAAGGCCCGAACAGGACAAGAGAACATTAAATTGTTGACCGAATAACAGACACACACAAAAACACGATACTATGAAATTAAGGCAATTGATGCTGATCGCTTTTTTAAGCTTTGCGGCGATGGGGTATGGAGATGAAGGCATGTGGCTTCTTGGACGTTTGAATCAAAACAAGCAAGTTAAGCATGTCGTAAAGCAAATGGGGCTGACGTCTCCTATCGATCAAATTTATCATCCTAAAAAGAAATCACTAAAAGATGCTATTGTTAGTTTTGGTGGTTTCTGTTCAGGAGTCGTGGTTTCGGAAGATGGCTTAGTCTTTACGAATCATCATTGCGGGTTTAGTAGCATTCAGCAACAGTCGACTGTGGAACATGATTATTTGAAAGAGGGTTTTGTATCTCATTCGTTTTCCGAAGAACTTCCCATATCAGAGCTATTTGTTCGTTTCTTGGTTCGAACAGAGGAGGTCACTAAGCGAGTTTTAAAGCCGGTTAAGTCTGGTATGAAAGAGACTGAACGGCGGAGTGTGATCGATTCTGTGATGAGTGTGATTGCTCAAGAAGTCACTTCGAAAGATAGTACGCTGGTGGGCGTGGTGGATACTTATTACGGTGGTAATGAGTTTTGGCTGTCGGTTTATCGTGACTATACTGATGTGCGTTTAGTTTTTGCTCCGCCTTCATCGATTGGGAAATTTGGATGGGATACCGATAACTGGGTCTGGCCTCGTCATACCGGTGATTTTAGTGTATTTAGGATCTATGCGGATAAGGATAATCGTCCTGCAGATTACTCGACTAATAATGTGCCTTATCACCCTCAGTATGTTGCGCCCATCTCTCTTAAGGGATATGACGAAGGAAGTTTTTGTATGACTTTAGGTTACCCGGGAAGTACCGAGCGTTTTCTGTCCTCGTATGGTATTGAGGAAAAAATGACAGGGTTGAATCAGGCGATGATTGATCTTAGGGCGGTCAAACAGCGAATCTGGAAGCGTGAAATGGATCAACGGTCGGATATCTACATCAAATATGCCTCTAAATATGATGAGAGTTCAAACTATTATAAGAATAGTATTGGAGAAAATGAAGCGATCATAAAACTCCAGGTGCTTGATAAAAAACGGCAATCGGAGGAAACGCTTCGTGCTTGGATCAGTTCTGTTCCCAAAGAACGAGAAGCGTTGATGCATTTGTTTTCTTCTTTGGAACTAAACTATAACAATCGGAAGGAAACTAACCGGGCATTGTCTTATTTTGGCGAAGCCTTTATTAACGGACCGGAATTGGTGCAATTAGGATTGGAAATCTTGAATTTTGACTTCGGAGCTGATCAGAAAAGTGTGGTGACTAAATTGAAGGGGCTCATCAAAAAATATGACGACCTCGATCTAAATCTTGATAAAGAGGTGTTTGAAGGTATGATTAAGGCTTATCGGTCTAAAGTCCCGACTCAATATCTTCCTCCATTATATCATCAGATTGATTCGATCTATAATGGCAATGTAGAAGCGTATGTCGATTCACTCTACTCTAAATCGTCGATCACTTCGATCGAAGGACTTAAACGCTTCCTCGAACGGGATAGTACCTATAATTTGGTTAATGACCCGGCAATTGCACTTTCGATCGATTTATTAGTTAAATTCTATGAGATGAATCAAAGCATCTCTTCGTTTTCTGATCAAATTGAGAAGGACGAACGGCAGTTTAATGCTGCCATGAGGCGTATGTACGCCGATTGTCACTATTATCCGGATGCTAATGCTACCATGCGCTTTAGCTTTGGTACGGTTGGTGGATATTCGCCTATCGATGGCGTCGTTTTTGATTATTATACGACGGTGAAGGGGATCTTTGATAAAGCTAAGCAGTATGCCGGAGATCCAGATTTTAATGTACAACCCGAGGTGTTGTCCCTTTTGTCGTCGGGTGATTTTGGAGCCTATGCCGACAAGAACGGTGATATGAGGGTCTGTTTTATTTCTAATAATGACATTACCGGTGGAAACTCCGGCAGTCCGATGTTTAATGCTAAAGGAGAACTTCTAGGACTAGCTTTTGATGGAAATTGGGAAGCAATGAGCAGCGACGTGGTTTTTGAGCCTAATCTTCAGCGGTGTATTGGAGTCGATATCCGATATATGCTTTTTGTTATTGAGAAATATGGTAAAGCGACTCGGCTAATCAAAGAACTCAAGATTGATGCTTGATTTATGGATAAAAAATAAATCGCTATAGTTTTTGAATATTACTATAGCGATTTTATTGATCGGTATTGTCTAAATCTCTTTCATCGAGTTGCTTTCTCTTGAAAAAGCATCGATTTTACTTCTTCGATTTCTTTCTTTTTGCCCATCCTTCTTCTTCAAAATTAGGTTTGGGTTCGTCGAAGAATTGTTGCCAATCGTCTTTTTTCTTAGGACCACGGGCGTTTGAGTAACCGCGTGACTCACGACTCGGACGATCTTTGCCTCTTTTTGCTCCTCTAGAATGATCGGTCTGTTCTTTAGGCTCTTTGTCGGCCAATTCAACAACAACTTTTCGGTTATTCCATTTCTGTCGGTTTAACGACTTTAATACATTCTGAGCCTCTTTATCTTCTACTTCGAAGAAAGAGAAGTTTTTCATGATGTCGATCTTGCCTAAATTAATCCGCGAGCGGGTGTTACTGTTAAGGAGGTTAATCAGTTCATTAGGGAAGAAGTTGTCCGTACGCCCAATGTTGATAAATAAACGTTTGTAACCGGCTTCGGCTTGTCGGCTTCCGCGGTTTCCTCCTCTTTGTTGTCCACCACGTTCCGAACGACTATCTGTAGCAATCTCAATTTCAGCACGATTACGGTAGTATTCAGAGAAACGGTTGAACTCGTGTGATACGACACGCTTGATCAAATCTTCTTTGCTTAACCATTCTAACTTGCGATAGATCTCCGGCATGAAGTTCATGATTTCCTCTTCGTTGACTTTTACTTTTTCAAGATCGTCAATCACCTTCATCAGTTGCTTATTGCAGATATCATTACCTGTAGGTATTTCTCCGGTGATGAACTGCTTGCTGATGATTCGTTCGATCTCACGCATCTTCCCTTTCTCACGCAAGTTGATAATTGCGATTGAGGTACCTGTTTTACCGGCACGACCTGTGCGTCCGCTTCGGTGAGTATAACTCTCTGTATCGTCGGGTAATCCGTAATTGATAACATGGGTTAGATCGTCTACATCTAATCCGCGTGCTGCAACATCGGTTGCAACCAATAATTGGATTTTACGGAGACGGAATTTTTGCATCACAGCATCGCGTTGTGACTGTGATAGTTCACCGTGAAGAGAATCTGCATTATACCCTTCGTGCATTAATTTTTCGGCAATTTCCTGAGTCTCTTTTCTAGTACGGCAGAAGATGATACCATAGATCTGTGGGTAAAAGTCGGCGATACGCTTGAGTGTCTCGTATTTGTCTTTGGCATGAACGGTATAAACAACATGCTTGACATTGTTGTTTCCTTCATTTTTGCGACCAATGGTGATCTCTTTTGCATTGTTTAAGTACTTCTTTGAAATACGTGCAATTTCTGGACTCATGGTCGCTGAGAAAAGAAGCGTGTTTCTTTCTTTAGGTATATCGGCTAGGATGGCGTTGATGCTGTCTGTGAAACCCATGTTAAGCATCTCGTCGGCTTCGTCCATAACCACGTTTTGAATGGTTGCAAGAGAAACCGTTTTGCGTTCCATAAGGTCGAGCAAACGTCCTGGGGTGGCCACGATGATGTGTACGCCACGTTTTAAACTTCTGATTTGACTTTCAATAGATGAACCACCGTATACTGGTAGCACTTTTAAGCCATTAATATATTTTGAGTAATCATGTAAATCACTTGCTATTTGCAGGCATAATTCCCTAGTTGGGCAAAGGATAAGTGATTGAGGAACAACTTTTTCTGTTTTAACTTGTTGGAGTAGCGGCAGACCAAATGCGGCTGTTTTTCCAGTTCCGGTTTGTGCAAGAGCTACTACGTCATTATTTTCTCCTAAAAGGTACGGAATTACTTCTTCTTGTACCGGCATGGGGCTTTCGTATCCCATTTCTTCAATTGCTTTTCGTATCTCCGGAGAAACACCAAGCTCTTCAAATGTCTTCATTAAATATCTCTATATCTTTATATTTCGGTTGCAAAGATAGGAAAAGATTCAGAATCATTGCTTATCTGTTGACAATTAATAAGATTCTAGATATTAAAAAAGAAAACATTTCCGGTCTTCTGCCTCTAAAAAGAGGTTCTGAAGTTGCTTGATTTGCTCTTTTTTAAGTCCGAGCTCTTTCTGCAAATAAGCATTGACGCTGCCAAATCTAGATTCTATAGTCTCTTTTGCTGCATTTATAAACTCTCGTTTCGCTGAATAGATCGTGGTGATGGCTTCTTGCGATTTTATGGGGAGTTTATAGGCGTATTTAGATGATTCAGTGATATTAAAGTAATTGTTACTTAACTCATAATCGTCCATAATTGTATTTTCGTCCACACCGACAGAGGCCAAAATTAATGCGGTGATGACTCCGGTTCGTTCTTTCCCGGAAGAGCATTCAATCACTAAAGGGTATTGGGATGAGTCCGAAAGGATAGTGAAAATTTGCTTGTATTCTTTTGAGTATTTTGTCACTAGATCTTGATTCATCTGTTTGAGAATGGTATGAATAGAGTCAATCTTCTCTCCTTTGCGGATATGACTGATTAAACGATCCATATTTCCTGTCGATATAGGAACATGTACAGTTCTGATTTGACCTAGTGGTTGTTTGTTGCTAATCTCTTCGGGAGTACGAAGATCAATAATAGTTCGTATGCCTATGTTTTTTAGTTCTGATAGAGCATAAGGGTTAATATTATCGATCTGGGCCGATCGATAAATCATACCCCATCTAGTCTCTCTGTTTTTGTCGTTCGATAGGTATCCCCCTAGATCTCGGAAATTTTCTATTCCTGGGATATTGATATTTCGAGTGGCTACCTTGATCTTAATATTATTGTTAAAAACCATGGTGTAATAGTATCGCTTTGTGGGATCGTTCGGGATGATCACCATCTTACCTGCAGATACTGGGGCCAACCCAACCGGCGTACTTTCCGGTATAAGGTCTTTATTTAAAGAAGCATATACTCTGACGTACCCTCTTATACGTGAAGGGGCATCCCACTTGATGATACAGTTACCTACCTCATTCTCTTCGCAGATAACCGTAATATTAGGTTTGGTGCGACTACATGAGGGCAAAATACATAACGAGGTTAAAAGTATGATTAAGTTTTTATACATAGTTTATTGGACTAGAAACATCTATACGCAAAGATAGAAATAACTTCCAACTTTCATAATTACTTTGCTATAATTAGCCAAACTACAGAGATTTTAAGAAAGTGGATTATTGCTTTGAGTATTCATTGGCAAAGATTGGCGAGATTGAATTGCAGAAGCTTTTACAAACTTCGGCCGAGAAATCCCTTGCACAAGCAATAAGTTTGTCCCAAGTCTCTTCGTCTAAAAAGGGAAGATCACGATGACGTACGTTATACTTGAGTAAGCCATAGATAAAGCCTGCATTAAAGTTATCCCCTGCGCCGATTGTGCTTACAGCCTTTAGGGGTGTAATCGGGTAACTTTTTTGAAGGTTTCTAGTGCGTAATTCAATGTGATTCGAACCTGTGGTACAGATAAACTCTTGGCAGTAAAATTGAATCTTGTCTTTATAGATTTTTTCAAGATCAGTTAATCCGTACATGTTAAGGAAATCTTCATGCGATCCGCGTACAATGTCGGCATATTCAAGATTTTCGATGATCGTTGGGGCTAATTTCATAGCTTCGTCTTTATGTGAAGATCTGAAATTAGGATCGTAATAAATGATTGCTTTTTTCTCACGGGCTCTATGAAGAAGTTCTAAGACTTTGTCTCTTAAGACTGGATTTAAGGCGTAGTAAGAACCAAAAATCACAATATCATCTTCATGGATCTCCGGATAAATAATGTCCAAACGTTGCTTAGGATATTCTTTGTAAAAAAGATATTCAGCATCATTTTGGTCATTTAGAAAGGCAAGTGATATGGGTGATTTTCCATCGGGAAAAACGTTGATATGATCGGTCGATAATTGATTCTCATGCATGAAGTCAAGAATCATTTTCCCGACGCGGTCGTTGCCAGTCTCACTAATGAAACAGGTTTTTATTCCCATGCGAGCCAATGAGATCATGCCATTAAAAACCGAACCTCCGGGTACTGCTACCGAAGGTTGGTTCTCTTGAAATATAATGTCTAAAATAGTTTCGCCTATTCCAATTACTTTTCGCATAATTTTCTCGACTTTTCTCCTAGATAACCGCCATGGTGACGTTTTGAATATTCTTCAATAGTAAAATTGGTCTTTTTCATGGTTTCTACAACCAATAGATCTCCGATAACCGTCATTACTGTAGTTGATGTTGTTGGAGTCATGCCAAGGGTGCACACCTCTTTGGGATGTCCGGTACTTAAACAAACATTCGCCTGATTGGCCAATGGGCTGTCGGGGTTTCCGGTAATGACAATGAACTTTAAGTTCGGGTTCAAATGGTGGGCCAACAAGGTTAATTCAACAATCTCTCTTGTCTTCCCGGAATTTGATATGAGTAATAGTAAATCGTTCTCTTGTAATATTCCTAAATCGCCATGTTGGGCTTCACTTGGATGAAGAAAAACTGATGGTATACCTGTAGAGCAGAACGTGGTTGCTATATTCATCGCAATTTGTCCTGCCTTTCCCATACCGGAAGTCACGAGTTTGCCTCGTTTCTGGTGTACCTGCTCTACAATAAGGTTTACGGCCTGCTCGTAAGCATTGGTTACGGGAATGTTTTGCACAGCTAGTGCCTCCTGTCTTAGGATTTCTTTAATGGATTCTATCATGATATCCGTAAATATAGATTAGTTTTGCAATAGGGTTATTAATTCCTCCAGAGTGTGGGCTACTTTGCAGTAAGTCGACACAGACTGGCGGGTGAAATTCTTGTCTTGAAGTTCGTCTAAACTTTTTAGTAGGGTGTCGTAGAAACCATTGACGTTGTAAAAGATCACTTTCTTGTCGTGGTATCCAATAGAAGCGGCCGCCATGACATGAAAAACTTCATCGTAAGTTCCTAATCCACCCGGAAGAGCAATCAAAATATCTGATAACTCAACAATGGTATCTTTTCTATCGCTGAGGTTGTGCGTATGAATGATTTGATCTGGGAGTGCACTCACCTTTCCATTCTCCTCGAGTTTGGTTGGTACCACTCCTATGATTTTTCCACCAGTTTTCTTAACTGCCAGAGCAACACACTCCATAAGCCCAAGATTTGCACCGCCATAGACCAAAGTTCTATTGGTCTGGCCGATCCATTGACCGAGTTCACGAGCCGTATCGAAATACAATTTGTCAATATTTTCCGATGCAGAACAGAATATTCCAATATTTTTCATACACAACTTCGCTAATATAGGCTGCAAATATCTGCAATTTTCTATAAACGACAATAAGTTTTATTGTATTTTTGCGTGATCAATTATTAGATAGATGTAAAAGGATGTATTATAACGAACATATATTGCCAAATGGTTTGAGAATTATTCATCGTTCATCGCTGTCGAAAGTGGCTTACTGTGGATTTGCTATTGATGCAGGTACGCGTGATGAGAACGATGAACAGCAAGGAATGGCGCATTTTGTAGAACATCTGATCTTTAAAGGGACAAAAAAGCGGAAGGCTTGGCACATCTTGAATCGGATGGAAAATGTTGGAGGAGACCTAAATGCGTATACCAACAAGGAAGAAACGGTGGTTCATGCTGCTTTCTTGACGGAACATTTTGATCGTGCGGTTGAGTTATTGGGAGATATTGTTTTTCATTCGGTCTTTCCACAACATGAAATAGAGAAGGAGACTGAAGTCATCCTTGATGAAATTCAATCGTATGATGATACTCCGTCTGAACTTATTTTTGATGATTTTGAGGATCTGATTTTTAAGGAACACCCACTAGGGCACAATATATTGGGTAAAGCTGACATCTTAAAGACGTTTCGTACAGACGATTTATTAGCTTTCACCACTCAATTCTATCAACCGTCGAATATGGTTTTTTTTGTTCTAGGCGGAGTTGACTTTAAGAAAGTGGTGCGTTCATGTGAAAAACATTTCTCGGATCTTCCTTTGGTGAATTTGGAGAAAAAACGACTAGCTCCTCCTCTTTATAAACCTCAGCGACTGGTTGTGCCTAAGGACACGCATCAGGCTCACGTGATGATTGGTGGTCGTGGGTATAATGCTTTTGAAGAAAAGCGTACGGCACTTTATTTATTGAATAACATGTTGGGCGGACCGGGAATGAATAGTCGGTTGAACGTGTCGCTTCGTGAACGGAGAGGACTGGTGTATACGGTGGAATCTAATCTGACGTCGTATACGGATACTGGAGTGTTCTGTATCTATTTTGGCTCAGATCCGGCGGATATGAATCACTGCCTGCGGCTGATTTATAAAGAATTAAAACGCTTAAGAGAGGTGCGTCTGAGTGACTTGCAATTGTCAATGGCTAAGAAACAGTTGATTGGTCAAATAGGGGTTGCTTCTGATAATAACGAAGGGAATGCTTTAGGAATGGCTAAATCGTATTTACATTATCGTAAATATGAACTGCCAGAGGTCTTGTTTCAGCGTATTGACCAGCTCACCTCCAGTCAGTTGTTGGAGGTGGCTAATGAAATGTTTGCAGAGGATTATCTGTCGACATTGATTTATCAATAGAATATTACCTTACCGCTTGATTTGTTAAGACGAGAAGGCTTTCCGGTCCCATATTGAATAGGAGGTCGATAATGCTGGCATTCGCAATAAAACCATGCTTTGATTCGAAGACTTGATAGTATGGTGTCGGAGTGAAGTCAGGATCTGTCAACCGAAAATCTTTTTTGGGATGAATTAACTCGCGAAAATCATACTCGTTTTCCGCAAGCAGATCTTTGTAAGAGGCGGTACGTTCCAGATTGGGGGAAATGTCAATGAATCGACAGATGAGTTCGCACAGATCTTCATTGAAATCAATTAGGTATTGATAGGACTTCTCATAAAAAGGTTGGAAGTCATCTTTGTAGTAGTCAAAGAAAGGGGTGCTGTTGTATGCCGATTCGATCGCATTCCAATGTAGGTGTTGCCAATTTCCATGATCGGATATTTGAATATCTTTCATGGGTGTTTTAGGATGATCCGGACGAATGATCGGAACCGATAAGGATAGTTCTCCGTTCGGGCCAATAATCGTGCAGCGATTGCGATACGTTTGTTTAAGGTAGTGGTCGTGTTGCTCAATATAGAGTTTGTCGTAGGCGACTAGTTTATTATAATACTGTATTGGAGCTAGATAGGCTGAAGAGAGATAAGCTGTTCTCATTGATATCGTAATTTCTAGAAATTGTTTATTGTAATCGGATTAATGAATGGCCTTGAAGAACCTGTTCCATCTATATGCTGATTGCCCAGTAGACGGTGCGTTTTTAGAAAACCAAATAAACCAGGCTTTGCCAATGATGTGATCTTTTGGAACTAATCCAAACAATTGAGAGCCTGTTGGCTGCCCAGGTGTGGTGGTCATCCAATAATAATCTTTCGTAAAATAACAGTGCTGTGTAGGTTTCCCGTCAATAAAGAGGGTATCGCGTTTGATCTCCGCTTTTTTATGTTCGTGAAGTATTAAAGTGTTTCGAAGTAATGTGCGGTTCCAGGGGTAAACCTTAACGACGCGTCCCTTGCCCGGAATAATTAACGGGTGAATGATCGTTGGTGATGTGTGGCTGCAAGATGTAAGCCAGGTGGGATTTCCTAGAGCCGCACAGATATCGTCATACTGGTCAAAATTGAATGAACGTACTATTACATGGTTTAAAGAATCTCTATCTATTGGTTCGTTCAGTGATATCGATAAGCTTTTTGTAACAGAACAGAGAAGCGAATCCTTATTTGCTGGATAGCGATACGTTTGTTCTAAGAATTGTTGGTTGCTTGCTCCGGATGGAGTTGCGCTAAATGTGGAATCGATCCATAAGGTATCACCGGGTATGCCAATGCATGATCCCATAAAGACTTCACGTCGGTCGATTATTTTTTCTTTATAATTTGCGGGATTGTTGAATAGAATAACATCTTGTCGCTTGATGGGCTTCTCTAAGTAGCGGTGATACGAGCAGAGGCCCATTAACGGGAGGCGCAGTCCATAACTCCATTTGTTGACAATGATTCTTTCGTTTGATAAAATACGTTTGTCGATCGTATCGGAGGGACTAATATAAGAGGCTACAAAAAAAGCCCGGAGCAATAGTACAATGACTATTGCTCCACTAAAGGCTATGGTCCATTTTTGTAGGTGTTTCGGCATTAATATTTAAACTCCTTTGGCTTATTATTTTACCAGTTTAAAGAATCGGTTCCAACGAATCTTACCGTCAAACCAATCACGATCTTTATCTAAAGAGAGCCAAACAACAATAGGCTTGCCTACGACGTGATCTTCGGGAACAAATCCCCAATAACGAGAGTCGGCGGAGTTGTGACGGTTATCTCCCATCATCCAATAGTAATCCATCTTAAAGGTGTATGTATCGGTCTTTTGGTGGTTGATATAAATACCGTCGGATTTGATCTCAAGTAGATTTCCTTCATAAGCCGTTATGCAACGTTCGTATATTGGTAGATTCGATTCTGTTAGAGTGATTGTTGCACCTTTCGATGGAATCCAGATTGGGCCGTAATTATCTCTAGTCCATTTTGTATATAGGTTTAAAGGATATAATGTCCCAGAATAGTCTTCTGACTCTAAAAGAATTTTATTAATTAGCTTTTTATTGCTCGATAAAGTGGTGTACATCTTTTGGGTCAGAGGGAAGTGATAAACTGGGTTTAAACGACCATTTTCATCACGGCTTTCAAATCCCATCTCAACTAAGGTGGTTTCGTAAGCTGTTGCATCAAGTAAAAGTTGATCAGCTTTGCTGATGCCTAGATCTTTTAAGAAGTCTTCTGACAGAGTACTACCAGTGGTTTGAACAAAGTAATTGAATTGCATCTCTTCTGGATTTTCAATTGCTTTACCATCGATCATGACTTGTCCGTTGATGATTTGTAATGTGTCGCCAGGGAGTCCGACGCAACGTTTAACGTAGTTTTCACGACGATCGACCGGGCGATAAACAACTTTTCCATAAGTTTGAGGGTCTGATAGAACGGCTTTTCGTCCTGCGGCATAGTAGAGGCTGTAAACCAAGCGTTGCTCGGAAAGACTTAGGCTATCCATATTAATTTCTTTTGGGAAAATTGTTTTTCCCTCAGAATAGGCTATGCTGTAGAAATCGCTTTGCTGGTTATTTAGGGCTACCGTATCACCTGCAGGAAAGTTAAACACGACGATGTCGTTTAGTTTTACTTTTCCGAATCCAGGGGCACGCTTATAGCTCCATTGTGGCCATTCGATATAAGACTTACAGTTAAAAATCGGCAAGGTATGCTGCGTTAGAGGGAGTGATAGTGGTGTGTTAGGGATTCGTGGTCCATAACTCATCTTGCTGACGTAGAGGTAATCACCCACTAATAAAGATTTTTCCAGAGAAGAAGAAGGAATCTGATAGTTCTGGAAAATATAAATATTCACAAAATAGACGGCGACTAAGGCAAAGACGATGGCATCGACCCAACTCATTACGCTTCGAACCACGGAACTCTTTGATTTTCTCCAAAAAGACCAAGGCACTTTTTTTGTGATATAAATATCGAAGATGAAAGGCGTGAAGAGTAGTCCCCACCAGCTTTTTATCCAAATAAGAAAAGCTAAATAAAGTAAAACTGCAACCGAACATTTCACCCATTGACTACGTGATATTGATTTCATTGTCGTATTGGTTTATTGATTTCTTTATTCTTGTTAGTCGTTTAAAAACGGAAATAAATCACTCATGCCTAAGAAACCTCTTTGCTTAGCGGTGTATTCGGCAGCGAGGACTGCACCAAGAGCAAATCCACCACGATTCTTGGCATCATGAGTAATGCTGATACTATCGACTTCTGAATCGTATCGGATGGTGTGTATTCCGAAGATCTCCCCTTCACGGATGGAATGTATCGGAAGTTCGTTGTCAGTAGATGCAACTTCTTTGACCCATTGTGATTTTCGGTCAAGCTGTTCCAAAATACCTTCCGCAAGAGTGATGGCTGTTCCACTTGGAGCATCTAACTTGTGGATGTGATGGCTTTCAGTCATTTGTACGTCGTAAGCCGGGAAGTTGTTCATGATTTTAGCTAAATAGCGGTTGACTGCTGAAAAGATGGCTACCCCAAGGCTAAAGTTTGACGACCAGAATAGCGTTTGTCCTCCGGTTGTGCAAAGCTGTTTGATTTCTTCTCCATGCAGGTCCATCCATCCTGTACTGCCGGAAACTAACTTTACTCCGGCTTGGAAGGTCTTGATATAGTTATTGTAGGCAACTGTCGGATTTGTGAACTCAATAGCAACGTCAGCCGATTTAAAAGCTTCGGAGTCAAAGTCCTGTTGGTTGTTTACATCTATAATACATACAATTTCATGTCCGCGGTTAAGAGCGATCTTCTCGATCTCCTTTCCCATTTTTCCGTATCCTATCAAAGCTATTTTCATTGTAATCTGACTTATTTTCAATTTTATAATCGCAAAGATAAGATTTTTATTACATTTGCTTCCACTTTAATGACTTGTTAACATGGAAGTTCTTCTACAATATCTATGGAAACACAAGATCTTTCCTTTAAAACCTCTCCAAACAGACTCCGGCTTGTCGATTGAAGTGATTGATCCTGGTTTGTGGAATACGAACTCCGGTCCTGACTTTTTCAATGCCAAATTAAAAATTCAGGGCACGGTGTGGGTCGGTAATATTGAAATTCACGAGCATTCTTCGGATTGGTTTCGTCATGGTCATGATAAGAATAAGGCTTATGATTCTGTTATTTTACATGTCATCGGACAATCTGACTGTAGCGTTTATCGAACGACTGGTGAACCAATTCCTCAATTCGTTCTAATTTGTCCTCCGGAACTAAAGGATCATTATGAGCAACTGTGCCACATTCGATCATATCCGGCCTGTCAGTCTGTTGTTGCCCGTCTATCTCCTTTCTTCATTCATTCTTGGCTATCGGCTTTGGAAGCTGAGCGCTTAGATCATAAAATGAAGGATATTGAACGTTGGTTACGGTATTGTAATCAGAATTGGGAAGATACTTTCTTTATAACTTTGGCGCGTAATTTTGGCTTTGGATTGAATGGCGAAGCCTTTGAGTGTTGGGCTAAGAAGATCCCTTTTCGAGCGGTAGATAAACATCGGGATGATTTGTTTCAAATAGAAGCTTTCTTTTTCGGACAAGCCGGCCTTTTAAATGATACAAATGGAGATCCTTATTTTACTGATTTGCAAAAGGAATTTTTTTATTTGCAGCATAAGTTTGAACTAGTGTCACCCATGGAGAAGAATGTTTGGCGTTTTTTGCGTTTACGTCCCAGCAATTTTCCTTTTATTCGATTGGCTCAGCTGGCTTATTTGTATCATCATGGTGAAGGATTGTTCTCGAAATTGATGGAGGCGGAGGATTTAAATGAGATACGCAACTTGCTGACGATACGTACTTCTTCATACTGGGAAGAACATTATGTTTTTGGAAAATACTCAAGAAGAGAGGCGAAGAAACTTGGAGATCGAACCATTGATCTTATTTGTATCAATACAATTATTCCCTTTCTTCATGCTTTTGGACAGCATAAAGGAGAAGAACGATTATCTGATCGAGCACAACACTTCTTAGAACAATTGCGGGCTGAGAATAATGTGATTACTCGCAAATGGAATAAGGTGGGTATTAAAGTTGATTCAGCCGCAGATAGCCAGGCTTTGATTGAGCTTGAAAGGGAATATTGTGAGAAGAAGAGATGTTTGGATTGCCGATTTGGTTTTGAATTTATGCATGGGAAAGTTATTACCCATCGCCCTTAGGCATTGAATAGTGAACCCCTTTTTGTTTAGACTATTTGTCCTTTTATAGCTTTGACTTATGGGTTATAAGTCATTGATGTGAGTTGATTTAAAAGAAAAGTATGAAAAAGAAAAAGATATCAAATATGCCATTATCTTTGCATGCAAAATGAACACTAACTTAGATAAGTTTATGAAAGCAAAAAGATTTGTATTCTGTTTGTTGATGATAACGTTGTTATCAAGCGTATCGCTGATTTCTTGTGGAAATAGCTCTAAAGGAAATCCTGATACAGAAATGACTGTTGCCGGACAAGAAAATTTTAAGACCTTTTTAGAAAAGTTTACGTCTAGTGCAACGTTTCAATATTCCCGAGTCAAATTTCCTCTAAAAACACCAATAACGTTGATGACGGATGATGGGAATAGTGAAAAAACTTTTCCTTTTTCGAAAGAGAAATGGCCGTTACTTGATAGTGAAACATTGAAAGAGGAACGTATCACTCAAGATGAAGGAGGCGTTTATGTCTCAAAATTCACCTTGGATGAACCTAAGCATAAAACTTTTGAAGCTGGTTATGAGGAATCGGAGATGGATTTACGAGTGGAATTTGAGCTACTTCCTGACGGGAAATGGTATGTCACTGATTGTTACACCGGATGGTATGGGTATGATTTACCAATTAGTGAACTTAAACAGACGATTGATCAGGTTGCGGAAGAGAATGCTGCTTTTAAAGAACTTCACCCATGAGAATGCTATAAGAATAGGACCTTTCGGAACTAACGTTTAAAGGGGTTTGATGCCTATTTGAATAATTGTCTCCTGTTTTTGTACGAAATACGCCCCTCTTTTTCACGAAAGAGGGGTTTCTTTGTATGTTAATTATATTTTGTTGACTTATAATATAAAACAATCTAATCATACACCTGCTCATGAAACAGAATCTGCTAAGGCAAGCTACTATTGCAATACTCTCTTTTTATTCCTTTGTGAGTATTTATGCTCAACCGGTTATTGACGATCGATTTTTATCTTTTGAAGAAAAAAGACTTCCCCATTTTATCCATTCTGATGGATCGAAATTCTCTCTGAGTGATAAGCATTACAAAGATGGTAACTATTCTTTGAAATGGAGCTTTAAATCAGGTGGTGTATTAAGCATTAATAAGGATTTGAAATTTGAAAAAAAGGACCCTACAGGAAAAGACCTCTATCTTTCGGCTTTTATTGTTTGGATTTATAATGAAACGCCTTTGGATGAGAAAATTGAGTTCCAATTTTTGAAAAATGGGGAAAAATGTACCTCTTTTTCTTTTGGAATCAATTTTAAAGGTTGGCGTGCGGCTTGGGTTTGTTATGAACGTGATATGCAAGGCACTCCTGAAGAAGGGATGAATCAGATTCGTATCATTGCTCCTCAGGTAAAAGGGCAGTTGTTTATTGACCATTTGATTACTGCCGTTAAAGTTGATGCTAGACAACAAACGGCGGATTGCCAAGTACCTTTTGTTAATGCTAAAACGACTAGCCATTGGTTAGTCATTTATCCACATTCATTAATTAAACCAGATCTTCCATTGGTTTCTATACAACAAGCTGACCGAGAGGATATCAAGCGGATAGAAGAACGTTTTAAAGGTACTGTATATACGCCTGGGAAACTTACGAATAAGGAAATTGAGGTTATTCGAAAGAAATACAACTTTTACAACATCTCTTATAAAAAAGGTGAGGTGACTGGTCGCCCAATATTTTTAGTGCGTGCTGCAGAGGCGTATGAACGTATGATTCCAAATTGGGATAAGGATATGTTTACCGAAATGGGAGTCGAAATGCGTGAGTATTTTGATTTGATGAAACGCATTGCCGTGGCTTATAATAATGCTAAGGATGAAACCGTAAAGGAGGAGATGAAAGGGCGATTCATGGCGATGTATGATCACATAACTGATCAAGGTGTTACTTATGGAAGTTGCTGGGGGAATATTCATCATTATGGTTATAGTGTTAGGGGACTTTACATTTCCTACTTTTTAATGAAAGAAGCATTGGCAAAAGCAGGGAAACTACAAGAGGCAGAACGTACTCTTTTGTGGTATTCTATAGCGAATGAAGTCTTTATAAAACCTGAGTCTAATGGAATTGATATGGACTCATTTAATACTCAAACAACAGGCCGTCTAGCTGGGATTCTGTTGATGGAAGATACTCCTGAGAAATTGCAATATTTGAAAGCCTTTTCTCGCTGGATTGATTATGGTTGTCGTCCTGCCTTGGGGTTGGGTGGCTCTTTTAAGAAAGATGGGGGAGCCTTTCATCATCGTAATAATTATCCGGCTTATGCGGTTGGTGGGCTTGATGGAGCCACTAATATGATTTATTTATTGAGCCGTACTCGTTTTGCTGTATCTTCAGAAGCCCATTCAACTGTTAAGAACGTTTTATTAGCTATGCGCTTTTATTGTAACAAGCTACATTTTCCTTTAGCAATGTCTGGACGTCATCCCAATGGAAAAGGAAAGTTAATCCCAATGCAATATGGTTTAATGGCGATTTCCGGCTCCCCTAATGGACATGATGCAATTGATCAGGAGATGGCTGAAGCCTATTTGCGATTAATGGATGAGGGTAAAACAGAAGAGATACAACCGGATTACATGCCTAAAACATCCAATGCTAAAGAGAAACAGATTGCTCGCATATTAGTGGATAAAGGCTATAGTGCTGAAATGAATCCACAAGGAAATTTAGCCTTGGGCTATGGATGTGTTGCGGTGCAACGTCGTTCTAATTGGTCGGCTGTTGTTCGTGGGCATTCTCGTTATCTTTGGGCGTCAGAGCACTATTTAGGACACAATTTGTATGGTCGATATCTAGCTCATGGCAGCTTGCAGATTTTAACCGGCAAATTTGGGGAAGCTGTTACTCCTCAAAGTAGTGGATGGCAGGAAGAAGGTTTTGATTGGAATCGCATACCAGGCGTCACTTCTATTCATTTGCCTCTTGAACAATTAAAGGCAAATGTATTGAATGTTGATACTTTTTCCGGCATGGAAGAGATGTTGTATTCTGATGAATGGTTTGCCGGAGGGCTGTCACAAAGCCGTTTGAATGGTAATTTCGGAATGAAATTACATGAACATGACAAATACAATGGCTCTCATCGTGCTCGTAAGTCCTATCATTTTTTCGATGGAATGGTTGTTTGTTTAGGTTCTGATATAGAAAACTCCAATTTGAACTATCCAACAGAAACAACTGTCTTTCAATTGTCTGTTGATAATTTGAAAGATAAAGCTTATTGGGCAAACTACAATGAGAAGGGAAATACTTGGGTCGATCATTTGGGAACAGGTTATTATGTGCCGGTAAAAGCTCGATTAGAAAGGAACTTTCCTCAGTATTCCCGTCGTCAGGATAGTGGAAAAGAAACGAAAGGTGATTGGGCTTCTTTAATTATTGATCATGGTGTGGCTCCTAAGAATGGGGCATATGAGTATGCTGTGATTCCACAGACGACTCAGCGATTTATGAACGACTTTGCTTTTAATCCCTCATATCGTGTCCTTCAAAAAGATCACGATGCACATATTGTGGAATCTTACATGAATAAAACCATTTCATATGTGCTTTTTGAAACTCCTAAATCGTTACTTCCTGGAAACTTGTTGATGAAAACTGATACGGCTTGTTTAGTTATGATACAGCAAGAGGGTAAAGAAAAGTTGCTATTAACAGTTTCTCAACCGGATTTAGCCCTTTATAAGGGCAATAGTGATGAACTTTTTGATGCAAATGGCAAACGGACTGAACGAAGCATTTATTCTCGTCCTTGGATAAATAATGAAAGCGGTGTTATACCGGTAACCATTACCCTTAAAGGGTGTTGGGAGATTACTGAAACACCTTATTGTTCTGTTGTGAAAGCCGATCGAGAGCAGACGGTGTTACGTTTTAATTGTAAAGATGCTGCGAGTTTTGAGGTCGTTTTGAGGGGAAAATGAAAAAGTAATTAGAAATTTGTCACTTACTTCGAGATGTTGTATCTTTGTGAAATGACGAAATGACTATATACTGATTGATTTTGTATAGATAGAGAGGGAATATGCTCCGGCATTTTTCCTCTCTTTTTGATTAATGCTCATAATTTATTCCATAGAGTTGATACGGACTGCCGGTATTTATCTATAGTGGTGCTTTTTGAAATGTTTTTCTTGAGTTTTCGATCAAGTTCGGGTAACAAGTATTCCCAAAATGTTTTCATCTTCATTAATAATTGTCCGTCTCCTCCTTCCAGCCGTTCTTGATTTTTAGTGAATACTTCGTGATGAAAGAGGTAAAGCTGTTCTTTGATAACATCGTTAGGTAGGGTTTGCGAATGGCTGTATTCTAGAGCTAAAGCCGGATGAGCTAATAGTCCTCGCCCGATCATGATACCCGAAAGGTTTGGAAATAGGTTGCTGACATGATTAATGTCCTCGATGGTTAACAGATCACCATTATAAATTAAAGGGTGTTTGGAAATGGCATGAAAGGCTGCAAATCCTTCTAAATCGACTGCACCTTTATACTGTTGCTTACCTAATCTTGGATGTAGGCATATTGAACTTAGTCGAGTGTCATTCAACATTGGAGCTAACTCAAGGCATTCATTTGGATGCTCCCAACCCAACCTCATTTTTATAGAGAAGTCGATTTCTGGATACTGTTCGGTTGCCGTTAATATTGATTCTATCTCTTTGGGATAAGGAAGAATACCTGATCCGTAATGTCTTTTTGCTAATAGTGGGAAAGGGCATCCGAAGTTTATATCGACCTTTCTGTATCCTTTATCGATGAAAAGGTCTAAAATAGATGTTGTCTCATGAATATTGGATGCGATGAGTTGAGGGATAATCTTATTCGAACTATTGTTTTGTGGGTCAATATCTCGAATATCCTTTGGACGAAATCTACCCTTTTCATAACGCACGAATGGTGTGTAATAGGCTGTCACTCCTCCAAAAAATGAAGCGTGAGCATTTCGGTAAATAGCGTCTGTATAACCTTGTAAAGGTGCAAAATGGATTGGAAGTAGAGATTCTTGTGACATTTTTGTATTTTTGCCCCAAAAATACGGTGAATTTCCTTAAGGTGACTTTTAAAAGAACAATTTTGTATTATTTCTGAATAGAATAATCACATTTATAATTCGGTAGGCGTTTATTTTTGTCCAGTCAAAAATAAAACCTCTTTTTTATTACTAAATCTAATTAATTATGCAAATAGCAAAATTAAGATGGTTCCTATTTCTTTCTCTATTAAGTATAGGAATTTTCGTAAAGGCTCAAGTTAAAGTAACCGGACTGGTTACTGATGCAACCGGTGAAGGTATGCCGGGAGTAAACATCACAGTCAAAGGTTCTACTATTGGTGCCATTTCTGATATTGATGGAAAGTACGCCATAGCTGTACCTAGCAAATCTAGCGTTCTTGTCGTTTCGTTTATCGGTTATAAGAAACAAGAAGTAAAAGTTGGAAATCAAACTTTTATTTCGGTTAGACTTGAAGAAGAAGCGACAAACCTTAATGAGGTTGTGATCTCTGCTGGTTACACTGAAATTAAAAGACGTGATTTTACCGGTGCTGCTGGTAAAGCTAACCTTTCGGACATGATGAAGGCACCGATTGGAAGTTTCGACCAGGCTTTGGCTGGGCGTGTAGCTGGTGTTCAAGTGTCGTCTAATGAGGGCGCACCTGGATCAACGTTTAATATTGTGGTGCGTGGTAACAACTCTTTAACGCAGTCCAATTCTCCTTTATATGTTATTGATGGTTTTCCCGTAGAGGACGCTAATGCTGCTGCTATTAATCCTGCAGATATTGAATCATTGGATATCTTGAAAGATGCTTCGGCTACGGCTATTTACGGAGCTCGTGGTGCTAATGGAGTCGTAATCATTACGACTAAAAAGGGAGTTGCCGGTAAACCGACTGTGGTTTATAACGGAAGTTTCAGTGTACAAAAGATCATTAATAAGATTGATATGATGGATCCGTATGAATTCGTTAAATTGCAATCGGAAATTCGTACTCAGGCTGATATGGAAAGTTCTTATTTTGAACCTATAGGTGAAGGAGAGAATGCCATAAAGAGAGACTTGGAATATTATAGAAACGTGCCTTATTATGATTGGCAAGATGAAATATTCCGTACGGCGTATACGCAAAATCACTATGCTTCTTTGAATGGCGGTACTGACGGAACTCGTTATAGTGCGTCGCTTTCTTATATGGACCAACAAGGCGTTATTATGAACTCTGATTTCCAACGGTATCAAGGTCGTCTTAGCTTGGATCAGAAAATAAACGATAAGTTTAAAGTTAATGTAAATGCTAATTATACGCGTGCCATTACTAATGGTGCTTCTCCGTCGAGTACTGTGTCAAGTGCGACAAGTAGTTTGATGTATAGTGTGTGGGGTTATCGTCCGGTGACTTGGGATAACACAGATTTGTTGAACTCATTATACGATCCGGCTGTTGATCAAGCAAATGATTATCGTTTTAATCCAATTCTTTCTTCTAGAGAGGAATATAGAAAACGTATTGAGGATAACCTAGTAGCCAATGGATTTGTAGAGTATACAATATTAAACGGTTTAAAGGCAAAATTTTCTGCTGGATATAGATTGAAGAATGTTACAAGCGAGGCTTTTAATAATTCGAAAACCCGTTATGGTAATCCTAGCCGTTCTGAGGGTGTCAATGCTTCATTACGGATGACGGAAAATCGTTCATGGTTGAATGAAAACACCCTAACCTATGTAAAAACGTTTAGTAAAAAACATAATATTAATGCATTGGCTGGTTTAACTTTTCAAGGAGACTATTCAAAGTATTACCGTATGGACGTACAGCAAATCACAAATGAGGCTTTAGGAATGAGTGGTTTGGACGAAGGTACACCAAAACTGATTGACTCGGCATTGTCTGAATCAAAATTGATGTCTTATTTAGGACGTATCAATTATAACTATGATGGAAAATATTACGCTACAGCCTCTTTCCGTGCCGATGGATCATCAAAGTTTGTTAGCAAGAACCGTTGGGGATATTTCCCTTCAGGATCTTTGGCCTGGAATTTTAATCGCGAGGCCTTTGCTAAGAAGGCATCCAGTTGGTTGAGCAATGGTAAAATTCGTTTGAGCTGGGGTTTGACGGGGAATAACCGTATTTCTGATTTTGCTGCTTATGCTAAACTTTATTCTAGCATTGATACCGAATATTCATTTGCTAACAGTTATTACCCAGGATATTTGTTGAGCTCATTGCCTAATCATGATTTGAAATGGGAGACAACCGAACAAACCAACCTTGGAGTGGACTTGGGATTTTTCGATGATCGCATTAACTTAACAGTGGATGTTTACAATAAGGTAACTAGAGATTTGTTGCTTGATGCTGATCTTCCTTTTACCTCTGGATTCTCTTCTGCCTATAAGAATATTGGTAAGATGCAGAATCGTGGATTGGAAATTACTTTAGATACTAGAAATATTGTATCGAAAGATTTCTCTTGGAGTACAAATTTCAATATTTCATTCAATAGAGGGAAAATTGTGGATCTGAATGAAGGACAAGAAACACTCTTAAGTATGGTTTCATTTGATACCGGATATCAAACACCTTCTTATATCGCTCAAGTAGGTAAACCTGTCGGGCTGATGTATGGATTCGTATTTGATGGTACTTATAAATACGAAGATTTTGATCAAACAGCTTCGGGTACTTATGTCTTGAAATCAACTGTGCCAAACAATGGGGGTGATCGGAGTAGCATTAAACCAGGTTCGGTGAGATATAAAGATATTAATGGAGATGGCGTGGTGAACGATAACGATCGGACGATTATTGGTCGCGGACATCCTCTTCATACCGGAGGTTTTACGAATAACTTCTCGTACAAAAACTTTGATTTATCCATATTTTTCCAGTGGTCTTATGGAAATGATATCATTAATGCCAACCGTCTGTTGTTTGAAAATGGTGAACCTAAAAAGGATACTAATATGTTCGCTACTTATGCTGATCGTTGGACACCTGAGAATCCTATGAGTAATATTCCTGCAGTGCGTGGGCAAGGTCCTAAGGTCTTTTCATCTCGTGTGGTTGAGGATGGCTCATATCTTCGTCTGAAAACAGTTTCATTAGGCTACAATGTCCCTGCTAAAGCTTTGAGAAAGTTCACTCTTTCATCGGCTAGACTTTTTGTTTCTGCAGAGAACTTATTAACCTTTACCTCTTACTCGGGTTATGATCCTGAAGTATCGGTACGAAATTCTGCTTTGACTCCCGGGTTTGATTATTCAGCTTATCCAAGAGCTTATAACTTCTCGGTTGGATTGAACATTGGATTCTAAATTTTAATTCTATCATGACAATGAAATACAATAAGATAGTAACCGCAGTTGCATTATGTCTGAGCTTGAGCTCATGTAACTTTTTGGATACAGTTCCACAAGACTTTGTATCTCCTGAAAACTTCTTTAAAAACAAAGAAGAAGCCTTTATGTCGCTTACCACTGTATACAACAGATTGACTCGCCAAGAAGTGTATGGCAATACTTATCCGTTGATGGTAACTGGCACTGACGACTTAGGATATTATGACCGTAATAATGTACCTATTGGTATCTTTAACAATAATATTAGTACAAGTGATAATGATGTACTAAAACTCTGGCAGAATCTATATGAAGCCATTAACAATGCTAACTTCTTTTTAGAAAATGTGGGCAACGTGCCTGATATGGATGATAAAACACGTACCCTTTATATTGGCGAAGCGAAGTTCCTACGTGCTTATTGTTACTTCCTTTTGGCTCAATGTTGGGGAGATGTTCCTTATAAGACAGAATCGCAAAAGTCGGTAGCTGACGTTAATATTGCAAATACTTCTCAGAAAACGGTTTTTGAGAATGTTGTAGCAGAGATGGAAGAAGCTGAACGTTTAGTTGGAGAAATTGATGAAGTTCCTGCAGGACGAGTAAATAAATCGGCAGTGCGTGGTATTTTGGCACGCGTTTATTTGAAATTGGCAGGTTGGCCAATCAATGGTGGAAAACCGATGTATGAGAAAGCTAATTATTGGGCAAAACAGGTCAATAAAGATGGTAAACACCAGCTAAATCCTCATTATCAAGAGATTTTTGTAAATCTAGCAGCTGATGTTGTTGATACTAAATATCGTGAATCGATTTGGGAAGCTGAATACAAAGGCAATCGTCAAGATGCGCATGCTGGATCGGGACGATTGGGTAATACTATTGGTATTCTAAATGGGGATGCATCGACTTCTTCTGAAGGCTATTCTTATGGGTTTATCTCATGTACATTGAACTTATGGGATATGTATAATGATCTTAATGGCGACGGTTTAGTTGATGATGGATTTGAAGAGGGAAGTGCCAAAGAAAAAAATCATCCGGATGTACGTAGAGATTGGAATATCGCACCTTACCGTTATGTTAAGAATTCTCAGAATGAGTATATTAAAGGCGGATGGGGATATAAAGGTGATGTAAAGACTGATACTGATGGAAATCCTAGTGGATTGTTCACTGCAACACAATACGTAGAACGTAATGCTGGAAAGTATCGTCGTGAGTATGAGAAAGTATTGCCTCGTGATAAAAATCAGACGCCGATCAATTTCCCAATTCTGCGTTATGCCGATGTATTGTTAATGATTGCTGAAACAGAGAATGAAATCAATGATGGGCCAACTCAAGTGGCATACGACGCCGTTAACGCAGTGCGCAAACGGAGTATTGTCGGTGCAACAGATATTTCCGGTATGGATTATCAGGCGTTCAAGAAGCTAATTAAAGATGAACGTGGTCGTGAGCTTTGCTTTGAAGGCTTGCGTAAATATGACTTGATTCGCTGGGATGATTACTTGACTAATATGAGATTAGTTGCTTTGAATACACAGGATTCTCGTTGGACGGCCGGTAAGAAATTTGCGGTAAGCTATGCTGAAAATGCAAGTGAACGTTACAAATGGTTGCCTATTCCTAATCGTGAATTGGGCTTGAACAAATTGTTATACCAAAACAAGGCGTGGAGATAATGATATTATTGATCATCTAATATGAAGACTAAAATGAAAAAAAATATAATTCTCGGAGGACTCGTTGCAAGCTTGTTTTTTGGATCGTGTGATAGTCTAGCTCCTGAAAGTGTTGATTTTGAAGTGGCTGTTAATAAAACGACGGTCAATGTGGGAGAACCTGTAGAATTCTCTTTCAATGGTAATCCTAACTTTATCACCTTTTTTTCTGGTGAAGATGGACATAAGTATGCCAATAGAAATAGAACGGAGCTTGATCCATCAGATATCACATCATCTACGTTATCTTTTACAGCAGAGTCTAAATACGGAACGCAAACTGAAGCTTTGAAAGTCTATTTGTCGAAAGATTTCCCTGGACTTAATCTAAAAGATGCTGATGCGGACAAAACTTTGATTCAAGGCCATGCTTGGGATGATATCACTGAAGCTTGTGGTTTGTTGGATGGGAAGAAAGTTGTTGTACAGAATTTTGATTTATCAAGCTATCAAGGCGGATTTAATTTGGCTTTTCGTTTCTTAGGAAATACAGAAACTGCTCCGCAACGTACAATCGTTATTTCTGATCTAACGGTTCGTAATGAATTAAAGAATGGTAGCGTGACAGAAGTGAGAGGAAGTGATATGAATTTCTCTTGCTTTGATATCACTCCATCAAACCTAGATGGTGATTTTTATAAGAAAATTGTCTCTGGGACGGCTATTCAAGGAACGTGGAATTTAATTCAGCTAGCTACCTTAAATAAGATTCAGATGCAGGGAGGGACAACTACTCATGCAACTTGGGCCAATAATGATGATTGGTTGTTGACCGATCGCATAAAATTAAACTCTTGTTCTCCTGATATGGGTGAAAATATTAAAGATATTAATCGCCGAGTGACTAATTATAGTTACGTGTTTACTTCTCCTGGTACTTATGTTGTGACTTTCTTAGCTGGAAACGCTTCAGTTGAAGGGCAGGAAACTGTACTCAAAGAGGTCACAGTGGAAGTTAAAGCGGCGGAAGAATAAGATAATAGTATATTCTACCTTAATCAATTAAATCTCCCCTAGGAGGGTGTCTCAAAAGGATACCCTCTTTTTTTATACTATCTATTCGTTTACTTCAAACAGGAATCAACTCTTTATTGATTTTTCATTCTTAACGGTTATTCATTCATGGAATGAACTCATCTGTGTAAAAGATCAATAGAATCAGTTTGGTGTTTATATTTCAAGGACTCTGATGCCCAGAAAGTTGATGGTTTAATTATCAATATAGGCAATCTGATTGCAATAAATTTAATCCAAAGGACTTACCGGGAAAAAGAATATTTTGATTGGAATCTAACTCTTTAAATATTATCTTCGCCATTTTTGCTATCCCATTTTTCTAGTAATAGTAAAAACAATTATCAATAGAACAAACAACAGTCAAAAAGGACAATCCTATTTAGGCTCTCCTTTTTTATACTTAAAATAATAATACGATGAAAAAGAGATTTTTAGTTTTCATGTCAGTCTTTCTTACCTTAACGGCTTCTGCTAGTGAAGATTTGACTTTATTTTACTTGCAGCCAGCTATGGATTGGAATCAAGCCTTGCCAGTAGGAAATGGTTTTATTGGTGGAATGATTTTTGGTGGCGTGGAGCGCGAGCGTATACAATTAAACGATAATACCTTATATAGTGGTGAACCATCTGTTCGAATGGCTACGGTGGATATCCAACCAGAGTTTAGTCAGGTTTGTGATTGGATGGTTAAAGGGGAATACGCCAAAGCCCAAAGAATAATGGAACAGAATTGGCAGGGGCGCTTACCACAAAGTTATTTACCTCTGGGTGATCTATTTCTTGATTTTAATTATGGAATGGAAAATCCCCAAGTTACTAATTATCGTCGTTCACTTGATTTGGAACGAGCCTTGTGCTCTACTTCTTATGAGGTGAATGGGGTGCATTATTCACGCGATTGGTTTGCTTCTTATCCTGACCGAGTGATGGTGTGTCGTATTCGTACTTCTCAAAATGCTCCCATTGATTTTAAGATTTCTATGACTTCACCTCATATAACGGCACATGCTTCTTGTGGACAGAACGGTACATATAGCCTTGAAGGACAGGCTCCCGGATATTGCGATCGACGTCCGAAAGACTTATTGATTAAGAATCAGTTGACTGATCTTCATCCTGAATATTTTAAGGAGGGTAAACTGATTCATGACAAGGCCTTGCTTTATGGTGATGAAATTGATGGGAAAGGCATGTTTTTTGAAGGTCGTGTAAAGGTGATAAAGGGAAAAACAGTAGCTGATGACGGACATCTACGCGTGAGTGGTAGAGGAGAAGTTATCTTCTTGGTGACGTGTGCTACAAGCTATAATGGATTAATGAAAAGTCCATCTCGCGATGGAGCTGATTATAAAGAGATCATTGGAAAGCGCTTTCATCAGACTGATCGTTTAAGCTACAAAAAGTTGCAAAATCGCCATGAGGCTGATTATAAACGTTTGTTTAATCAAGCTGCTTTAACATTGTCTTCTGATTCTAATTATACGATGCTACCAACAGACGAACGTATTCTTAAGTTTGGGCAACATCGCGATAATGGATTGGCTGCTATGCTCTTTCAGTTTGGTCGTTATTTGTTGATTGCATCATCCCGTGAAGGAGGACAACCAGCTAACTTACAAGGGTTATGGAATGACCAGATTGTTCCCCGGTGGAATTGTGGTTATACAATGAATATCAATACAGAGATGAATTATTGGCAAGCTGAGCTGACTGGATTGAATGAGTGTGCACAGCCTTTATATCGGTTGATTAATGAATTATCGGTGACTGGTGCAGAGGTCGCACAGAAAATGTACCATTTGCCAGGATGGACGGCTCATCATAATACTTCTATCTGGCGAGAAACGTTTCCTACGGATGGTGATCCTAGTTTCTCGTTTTGGTGTATGACTCCTGGCTGGCTTTGTCGTCATTTGTGGGAACATTATCTTTTTACTGGTGATTTGACTTTTCTTCGAGAGCAAGCTTATCCTTTAATGAAAGGAGCTGCAAAGTTTTATGCTTCGTGGCTTGTTAAGAACGAACAAGGATTCTGGGTGACCCCAATTGGGGTGTCGCCCGAGAATATCTTTTTTTCTCCTCAAGGTGAACGTGTAGCAGTGAGTATGGCTCCAACGATGGATATGGCCATTATTCGTGAATTTTTCACTTTTACAGCTCGGGCTGCAGAGGTGCTAAATATTGATCCGGATTTCCATAAAGAATTAATTGAAAAACGTGATGGGCTTTTCCCTTATCAGGTTGGGGCAAAGGGACAATTGCAGGAATGGATGTATGATTTCAAAGAGACCGAACCTCGTCATCGTCATCTGTCACATTTATATGGCGTCTATCCAGGCTGTCAACTAACCTATATGAAAACTCCTGAATTGATGAAAGCGGTACACAGGACTTTGGAATTGCGTGGTGATGAAGCAACAGGATGGTCTATGGGGTGGAAAATTAACCTTTGGGCAAGAATGTTGGATGGTGATCATGCTTATAAGATTATTCAGAATCTTTTCACTCCTGTTGATTTTGGAGGAGTTAATCCTACTGGCGGGGGATTGTATATGAATCTTTTTGATGCACATCCTCCTTTCCAAATTGATGGAAACTTTGGATATACGGCTGGTGTAGCTGAAATGTTGCTTCAGAGTCATGAGGATGAGTTGCATTTGTTACCGGCCTTACCTTCAGCGTGGCCTAATGGTGAAGTAAAAGGTTTGAGAGCTCGTGGTGGATTTATTATTGATTTGATCTGGCACGATGGAGCTGTTAAAACGTTACGTTTGCATTCTTTACTAGGACATTCTTGTCGCATTCGTATTGGTAATGAGGTGGAAACTTTTAAGACGAATAAGGGGGAAAGTTACATTTTTGACTATAGTGATGGTTTGACGTTGACTGCAAAATAAGACTTAAACTTTTACGATTAGTATCTTTTATACGAAGATTTGTCGTTTGATTATAGTAACGGATGATTTATGCATTCATTTAGGCTTTCAATTGGGAGCTTAAATGAATGCATTTTTATATGATAGTGCTCCTGTAGTTAGCGATTAAGTTTAGTGTTCAATAAGATTTATTATAGAATAGGAGAAGATTAAATACTCCTTTTGGGGAAAGTAATAGGATTGAGTAGAATCCTATAAAATTGCTAGATCATGTGGAGATGACATTCCCCGACAACGATAATTTGAATCGTTGTCGGGGAATCGGTATATAATCGGACTTTCCTTATCGTCCTTTTTGTCTGATCTCTTCTAGTTTCTGACTAAGACGTTTGACAATCTCTTGATTCTGTTGCGCCAAATTTCTTTTTTCTTGTGGATCGGTTGATAGATCGTAAAGCTGGGCTTTAGGATTATTTCCCAGTTCCATTTTTGTCCAGAATTCGATTTGAGGGGCTTGACTAGGTTCTATATATTTCCATTGATCACTAATGATCGAGAGGGTATTATTTAAGTTTTGTTGTACAATATACTCTCTTCCGGTTTCGTCTTTCCCGAGTAAAGTGTTTAAGTGATCCTCACTATCAGGTGCAGCGTGTTTTGCTAGGGGTTGCTTTAATAAACTTGCAATTGAAGCGTAAACATCTATTTGAGAGAAAGGGGCTTGTTGTTTGCTCGGTTTTACTTTATTGGGCCAACGGACGATAAATGGGACCCGCGTACCTGCTTCATAGATACTGTATTTTCCTCCTCGATAATCACCCATTGGCTTATGCCCGTTTAAGAGTTCGAGAGCCTGATCTTGATATCCGTCGTCAATGACCGGTCCATTATCACTAGTGAAGATGAAGATGGTATTCTGAGCAAGATTTAGACTGTCTAAGGTATGCATGATCTCACCGATGGTCCAATCTAATTGAAGGATTACATCACCACGTGTGCCTAGCCCGCTTTTACCTGCAAATCGTGGGTGAGGAATCCGTGGGACATGTACATCTTGTGTACCCATATATAAAAAGAAGGGGTGGGCTTGATGATTGATGATAAAATTTTTGGCTTTGTCGGTGATAACGTCGGCAATATCTTCGTCTTTCCAAAGAGCACTTTTTCCACCGGTCATCCATCCAATGCGTGGAATACCATTAATTATGGTATTGTTGTGGCCTTGACTAGGCTTGAGCTTCACAAGTTCCGGATTTTCTTCTCCGGTTGGCCAATTGCCCACTTTGTGATCATAACTCACAGTTATTGGATCGTTTGGGTCTAATCCGGCTACACGACCATTTTCTACAAAAACGCAAGGTACGCGATCGACGGTAGCAGGGATGATAAATTCATAATCGAATCCGATTTCTTGAGTGTTTGGACTAATTTTCTTATTAAAATCTGTACCTCCTTTAGGACCTAATCCCAAGTGCCATTTTCCCACTACGCCCGTGGAATATCCTGCTTCTTTGAGCATATCGGCCATGGTTACGCAAGCCGTGTCGATGATGAGTTCCGAATTGCCAGGGGCAATACCAGTGTTTTGCTGACGCCATGGATACATGCCTGTGAGTAATCCAAATCGTGATGGAGTGCTTGTTGCCGATGTGGCATAGGCATTAGTAAACTGAACGCCTTGACCGGCTAAGCGATCAATGTTTGGTGTGCTCACTCGGGTGGCTCCATAACAACTTAAATCGCCTATACCTAGGTCATCTGCATAGATATAGATAATATTAGGCTTGTCTTGATTGCGATCGACAGGCTTATTCTTTTTCGACGAACAAGAGGCCAATAGAGCAATTCCCGGTAGACAGGAAATAAAAGGGATATAATTTTTCATTACGAGTTTGACTTTTAAGTGTTCTTGTGACAAAGATAACTCAGAAGTCATTCTTGTTAAGCCTGAAAAAATACAACTATAGGCTAAAATTGTTCGTTTTCCTCATTCTCTAAACTTTCTTCTCCTTTGCGGTAAGCTAGAGGACTAACATGATAAATCTCTTTAAAGCATTTACTAAAGTAACGAGGGGATGAAAATCCAATCTTATCAGAAATTTCTGTGATGTTGAGTTCTGGATTGTTCCGGAGCATAACGGCTGCTTTTTTAAGACGTATCGTTAAAATGAAATCGTTAGGAGTTTGTCCAGTGATAGCCTTTAACTTGGTGAATAGATTGGTACGCGCCATTCCCATTTCACGTGCAAAGAAGTTAACGTTGAAATCGGTATTGTCGAGGTTTTGTTCGATAATAGTCATCGCGCGGTCGATCATATCTTTATCCATTGGGTTTGTTGCTAGCATTTGTGCAAAGGCTTGTGGTTGCTTGCTAAATTTTTCTTGCAACAAACGGCGAGAATTTACAAGATTGTTACATCTTGATATCAGTAGATTGGTGTTGAACGGTTTGGTGATATAGTCGTCCGCTCCGATTTTCAATCCTTCAATGTTATGCTCCACAGCAGTGCGAGCGGTCAGTAATACCACAGGAATATGACAGGTATTGAAGTCTGATTTGATCTGTTTGCACAATTCTGTTCCCGACATCTCAGGCATTACAACATCACTAAGCACAATATTAGGCATTTCGTGGAGTATCAGATTGAGCGCTTCTTTACCGTCTGATGCAGTAATTACATCATAAAATGTTGAAAAGATAGAAGACAACATTTCCTTTATAGCTTCATTATCTTCGACGATTAGCATTTTTGCATCTGGAATGCGCTTGTGTGCTTCTTGTTCTATTTCCAGATCAGGGATCAAATCGATTGGAGAAGGTGTTTCTTCTGGTTTTTGTGCCAAGCTATCGCTTTCCTGAATGATTTGCTCTTCAGTGAAATGGGCTTGTCCTGTTTTAAGAGTTATCGTGAACTTACTTCCTTTTCCGACTTCACTAGTAACGGATATGGTGCCATGATGAAGTTCGACGATACCTTTTGTTAGTGCCAATCCGATACCGGTTCCTGCACCTGTATTTAACGAATCGAGACGTTCTGTTTGGTAAAAACGGTCGAATATTTTATCAATTTCATTGGTATCTATTCCGCTACCGGTATCATTGATTTCAATAATGACTGATGATTCCTTTTGCGATACCCGAATAAGTATTGTGTCTTCCGGTTGGGTGTGTTTAAGGGCATTCGAAAGGAGGTTGTTGACCACTTTCTGCATTTGCTTCTGATCGTACCAAACTTCAATCTGTTCTTCTTCTTTCTCAAAAAGAAAGTTGATCTGTTTACTGTTGGCATATTCCATAAAGATCAAGTAATTTTCATACAAGAAGTCTACAATGTTGTGGCGAGATACTTTGATTTTCATATGCCCTTGCTCTTGTTTGCGGAAGTCCAGAAGTTCGGTGATCAGTTCGCGTAATTGAAGGCTATTTTTATATATGCCTAATATTCGGCTATAGATAGAAGGTGTGAAGGTTTGAACCTGCAATAAGGTTTCAATCTGGCCGACGATTAACGTTAGTGGTGTTCGGAACTCGTGAGAGATGTTGGTGAAAAATCGAAGCTTTGATTGGTTTAGAGCCTCAAGGTCTTCAATATGTTTCTGTTCATATTTTAACGACTCATTGAGTCTAATCTTTGCTTTGTAATTCTTGATGAGGAAAACGAGTAGACTAATTATAGCAATAGTGTAGATGAGATAAGCCCACCATGTTTTATACCATGGAGGTAACACGTGTATGACGAGTCTAGTTTCTTTAATGTTTTGCTTAGCTGTCTTGATAACCAAAGTATATACACCAGGATTAAGATTGGTATACGTAATTATTTTCTGATCTTGATAACTTTGATGCCACTCATCTGAAAAGCCCTCAAGGCGATAAAGGATATCGTCTCGGTTAGCTAGAACAAAATTAGATGTTGTATATTCAATGCTAAACATCGATTGGTTAGCTTTTAGATAAATGGTGGGAGTGTATGATAAAGATTCTTTTAAAATCCCACTCTCATCACCGGGCATGATCTCTTTGCCATTAACGAGTAAACGAGACAAGAGTATGTTGTAAGGTTTGGGACTAAAGTCCAGACTTTTTTCTTTAAATGAGATCATACCGTCTACACCTCCTAGAAAGACTTCCTTATCTCGTGTGACATAAAGTGAGTTCTCGTTAATAGCACTAAGAGGGAACCCATTGAGCTTGCTATAGTTATAGATTTGTTGCTGTTTATAATTGAATCTTGAGAATCCTTGATTGGTGATAAGTAACAGACTATGTGGCTGTATAGACGACTCACAAACTTTGTAAATGCAATCGCTCGCCAAACCATTCTTTTGCATGTCGAAATTCTCAAAACGATCTGATTCGGGATGATAGAGGTCTAGCCCACTTCCAGAAGTTGAGAACCATAAGTTGCCGTAACGGTCTTGAGTAATGTTGTTGATATTATTATTACTGATTGATTTGGGATTATTAGGATCATGGGTATAGTTCTTTAGTCTTTTACTTTTAAAATTATAAGTATATACTCCTTTGCCAGTTGCAGAGATCCAAAGTGTTCCTGTATTATCAAAAAAGATCGATGAGACCATTTTGATATCATGTCCTTCTTTTAGATCTTTGAAAAGTTGTTCGCATCTTTCTGTTGAGGGGTCGAATAAACAAACACCGTTCTCGGTGGCGATAATCAGCGATGTCTGGTAAGGAATAATATCACGTACAATATCTGATGGGAGGGTGGTGGGGTCTCCTTCTTTCATCTTATAGGCTGTAAATTGATTCGTTTTAAGATTTAATTTATTTAATCCGCCAAGATGTGTACCGATCCACATGATATCGGTACTCTTGTCATAATAGATGGCCTTTACATTGTTATGTGAGATGCTGTTTTTCCCTTCAAGAGGTCTATACCACTTAAAAGTGCGTTCTTTCTTATTGTAGACGTTAACTCCTCCACCTTCAGTACAGATCCAGAGGTTTCCTTTTTGGTCTTCGGTCATTCGACCGATAATTGGGCTACTTAGTCCTTCTTTTTCGGAAGATGCTGCTTTATATCGGGTATAGAGCTCGTATTCCGGGTTAAAAAAATTGACTCCTCCAAAATAAGTACCTAAGAATAAAGTGCCCTGTTCATCTTTTACAATACACCAGATAGATGAATGGGTCAAACTTTCCGCTTTGTTATCTGTTGAATAGACGTGAAAGGATTTGGTTCGAGGGTTATAAAAGTTTAATCCATTGAAAGTTCCTATCCACATATTCCCGTTGTTATCTTCACAACAACTTCTGACGAAATTTGACGAAATACTATTGGTATTCGAAGATTCATTTAAAAAGTGATCAATCTGTCTGTTTTTTTTAATGCAATAAAGCCCATCTTCCCAACTTCCAATCCATATCTTTTGGTTTGAATCTTCGTAGATACTAGTAATATTCCCTTTCTTAATGATCTGGCTGAGCTGTTTGTTTCGATCTAAAAGATAGACCCCGGAATTTGTTGTACCTATCCAAATGGTGTGGTTTTGGTCAATGTGAATGGCCGAGAGTTGTGTGTTTTTTCCTGGTAGGCGGTAAAATAAATCAAAATTTCCTGTTGATTGATTATACGTGAAAAGTTCGTTCTTCTTTCCAATATAAAGCTTGTCTTTATAGTATATTGCGTTGATGCTCCCTTGCAATAACGTTTTGAACTTTTGTGTTCTTAAACTGAATTCTGCGACTCCATCGGTACAAAGAAGATAGATATAATCTTGCCCGTCTCCTGTTATGCGGAGTACGGTATTACTAAATAAACTGTTGGGGTCGTTCTTTTTGAGTTTAAAAGTCTCTATGCTGTTTCCATTATATCGATTTAGTCCTTCCCGAGTTCCAACCCATAGCAGCCCTTGATGATCAATATATAAACTGTTAACGGAAAACTGTGAGAGTCCGTCATCTGTAGTCAGATGTCTAAATGTGATATTTTGTTTTTGAGAATAAACAGATATTGCACTAATAAGGTATAAAAATAGAAGAAGAAGTTTTCGCACGTATTTTGGGGTATTAAGATAATATGGTGGCAAATATATCGTTTTTTATTTTATTTTTGCGTACTCGTTAGAATAAACTCACTTACAATTGTTAATTTATAAACTAAACAACGATGAAACTAAAGAAGATAAATGTGAATGCGATTGAGGCATCCTCGATCCCTGAATTGTTCAGTCGGGCAGGAGTTGAATACCATTCAATCGGATGTGTGAACTGGAAAGAATATGCCTATAAACCGGAGGTGACTTTTGGTATCTCTTATAATGATCAAGGTGTACTTTTGCACTTTAAAGTTAGAGAAGAAAGCGTGCGTGCTAAATATGGCGAGGATAATGGAGCCGTTTGGACAGATTCTTGTGTGGAGTTCTTTTCTATTCCCGCTCAAGATGGTGTTTATTATAATATCGAATGTAACTGTATCGGTACGGTTTTAGTTGGTGCAGGTCCAGTGCGTAATGGACGTGAGCATGCTTCTCATGAGGTGACTAAGCTCATAAAACGTTGGTCGAGTTTGGGAACAACTCCTTTTGATGAACGAATTGGGGAGACTGAGTGGGAAGTTGCTTTGGTTATTCCTTATGCTGTATTTTTTAAGCATCAACTGACTTCACTTGCGGGAAATACTATAAAAGCAAATTTCTATAAGTGCGGTGATGAACTTCAAACCCCACATTTCTTGTCTTGGAATCCAATTGGCATTGAGAAACCAGATTTCCATCGTCCAGATTTTTTCGGAGATCTTATTTTTGAATAGAGGTGATCTGAATGGCAGTTTGTTTTCTGCTTAAGAGATCAGAATATTATAAAGAGAGCGAGCTTTAAGTAAGGCTCGCTCTCTTTTGTCTTTTTATTTGAGTTGATGCTGAACCGGCATCATAATAAAGCTGAATTCGTAGTCTTGATAAGGTAAACGATATTTCTCAAGAGGAATTGTTCCCCAACTGTTGACACATCCTAATCCCATTTGTGTTTTATCAATGCAAAAGTTGGTATAATTTACTTCTTTAAGTTCTGTGGAATGGCGTTGATCTTTTTGGCTTCCATCATCTAATGATTCTATACTGTAATTGAGTGCAGAAGCTGAGAATGGGGCATCTGATATGAATTTCAATCCTGAACCATCAATTTTGAGAAGATTCCACCAGCGTATATCTGTTTTCGTGCCTGTTTCTTGAGGACGAATATAAGGATAGAATTGCTCTTTTACTGTTTGACGGTATTTCCCAATGCGTGCACTGTGATTTCGGTCGGCATAGTTTTCTATTGGTCCTCTTCCATAGTATTCTACTTCATTAAAAGCTATAGGCATTTTGAGCTGCATTCCAAAACGGAATAAGTCAGAAACTTTTTTGCTGGTATCTGCTTTTAATTTTTGAGTTACCTTAACAGCCCCTTGATTATTGATGGCATAAATCAAACTTAATTTTCCATTTATTGCTGGGATGTCATATTCAGCATGTACAATCGCTTGTTTATTTTCTATGGTTTGTTTTAATGATATCAGCTTGATTTCTGGTTGTTTCCAAACAGCATATCGTTGTTGCAGGCGGGCGCCGAAATCATTATCGGTTGGCGCACGCCAGAAATTTGGAGTAAGCGCGGTTTCATTTTCAATATAGGTGTTCTTATGAACTTGGTACTTACAAAGGTATCCGGAGTGTTTATCGAATTCAATTGTAAAATCCTCTCCCTCAATGACGACATAATTGTAGTCATTATCTTTAATGATAGGCGATGTGATCTCTTTATTATTGACGGTTTGGTTGCTTAAACTTAGTCGATCAAACTCATAAGGTTTGATGCTGAGTTGGTCGTATGCTACAACCTCTCCGGCAGAACGTAATTGATCTTGTGCTTTTAATTTGTAGTTAACATTTAGTAGTAATTCTTGATTGGATTTAGTTGTGCTAGAATCAATCGGAAGTTGAATCTGTTTGGTCTCTTGGGGAGCGATGTTCAGATCCCAAACGATTCCTGATTGTATGGCTTCTCCATTAGAGAGTAATTGCCATTCCATGTAACAGTCGGAAAGATCTTTAAAGAAGTTCTCATTGTATACGGTTAAGATTCCTTTTTGTAAATCTTTTGCTTTGGTCCATATGGATTGGTAGAAGTACGCCACTTCGTAAGCATGAGGATTCGGAGTACGATCTGGGCTAACTAGTCCGTTGTCGCAAAAGTTGTTATCCGATGCATCGTATGGGTTGAAATCTCCACCATATCCATAGATAGCTACTCCATCTTTGTTTTTCCAATGATTTGATTGATCGACAAAGTCCCAAATAAATCCACCTTGATATTTTGGATATTTTCTGACTAAATCCCAGTATTCTTTAAACCCGCCTTGTGAATTACCCATGGCATGAGCATATTCACATTGGATAAGAGGTTTCTGAATAGTTCCTTCGCTGTATTTTTTACACCCGTTATAGTCAAGGTACATTGGGCAGTAAATGTCGGTGAAATCACTAATTCCGGCTTGTTCATATTGAACCGCTCTAGTTTGATCTTCGTCCTTTATCCAAGTGTAGCATTTTTCAAAGTTAGCTCCCATTCCGGCTTCATTACCTAATGACCAGAAAATAATGGATGGGTGATTATATCCGCGCTGTACATTGCGCTGATTACGTTCTAGATGAGCTTTTGCATAAATTGGATTTTTAGCTAAAGATTCTTTTCCATAACCCATCCCGTGTGATTCAACATTAGCTTCTGCTACTAGGTAGAGACCATATTCATCGCACAGATCGTACCAAAGGTTGGCATCTGGATAATGGCAAGTGCGTACAGCATTGATGTTGAGCTGTTTCATTAAGCGAATATCTTGGATCATACGTTCGCGAGATACAACATATCCTCCATCAGGATCTATCTCGTGTCTGTCGGCTCCTTTAAATAAAACGGCTTGTCCATTGACCAATAACTGCCCATTTTTGAGTTCCACTTTTCGGAAGCCAACTTTAATTGGGATGACTTCTATCACTTGGTTAGCGTTTCGGAGTGTTGCAGTGAGCGTGTATAAGTAGGGCGTTTCAGCACTCCATTTCGCAGGATTATCAATCTTAAGTTGGGTTTTGAGCTGTTTGGCACCTTTGAGAGTTGAACGAACAATGCTCTTGCCGTTCTGGTCAGTTAAGTCTAAGTCAACCGTACCTTGTCCTTTAAGTTTAAGGTCAATGCTTAGGCTCCCGTTCCTATAGCTAGAATCTAAATCAGGTGTTATGCGTATGTCTTCTATGCGTTTTTGATTGCGTGCGTATAAGAAGCAATCACGTCCAACTCCTGAGTAGCGGAAGAAATCTTGGTCTTCTAGATAAGTTCCATCACACCAACGAAAAACCTGGAAAGCAATTAAATTTTTTCCTGGTTTAAGATACTTGGTGATATTGAACTCAGCCTCTAGCTTGCTATCTTCGCTATAACCTACATATTTCCCGTTGATCCATAGATAAAGGTTAGAGGTGACCGAACCAAAATGTGCAAAAACGTCTTTGTCTTTCCATTGGGTTGGAAGAGTGATTTCTTTTCGATATGAACCAACATGATTATTTAAAATGGGTACGTAGGGGGGATTATTTTCGTATTGATTTCTCCAAGCGTAGCCCACATTGACATAGATCGGTTCGCCATAGCCATTTAACTCCCACAAACCGGGAATATTCATTTTATCCCACCCTTTGTCATTATAATCCATTCTATAAAAATCGGTAGGACGAGCATCTGCATTTCTAACCCAATTGAAATTCCAGATGCCATTAAGTGTCATAAAGTTCTCCGATTTCTCTTTTAAACTAGTTTTGGCCTCCTCGGTGTTTGAGTAAGCAAAATAATTCGTGTGCATTGGTGAACGGTTGATTGCGTTCACCTCAGGATTTTTCCATTCGTTGTTTTGTGCGTGCGTGTCAATAAGCCCTAGTGTAAGAGATAGGGCAAAAAATAGTAGTTGTTTTTTCATGACTTATTAGGTTTGATTCTAGGAAGCAAAGATATATTTTTTTTCTTATTTGGAGTTGATTTGTAGCGAAATCCATTTTCTTGTTAAGAAAAATAGGCTGATACAAATATAAAAAAGCTTTTCATGTGATCTGTGTCGAGTTTTTGAATAAATTAGTATGAAATATAATGTTTATTGTTGGATAACCTTTATTTTTGCAGCATGTTACAGATAATAAAGAATCTTGAAAGTAAAAGAGTTGTGATCTCGGCACTACCACTTATCCTTTTGGTGGTTTTATTGTATTCATGTGCTAGCATGGGACGACCTGATGGCGGCCCCTTAGATGAGACTCCACCTCGTTTCATTGGGAGTTCTCCGGGGCAATCTGCTTTGAACGTTTCGAAAAAGAAAATTATTTTAGAGTTTGATGAGTTCATTAAATTGGAAAAACCTTCCGAGAAAGTTGTTATATCTCCCCCTCAGATTCAACAGCCTGAGATTAAGGTTAATGGGAAAAAGGTGCAGATTGAACTTTTAGATACGTTAAAGTTAAATTCAACTTATACTGTCGACTTTTCTGATGCAATTGTTGATAACAATGAAAATAATCCTTTAGGAAACTTTGCTTTCACTTTCTCGACCGGAAGCCGCATTGATACGATGCAGGTTTCGGGTACTGTACTTGAGGCTTCAACCTTGGAACCAATTAAGGGTATTCTAGTGGGACTACATCAAAATCTAGCTGATTCTACTTTTACGACATTACCTTTTGAACGGGTTGCTCGTACAGATAGTCGAGGACGTTTTACGATTCGCGGCATTGCCCCCGGTAAATATCACATTTATGCTTTAATGGATGCAGACCAGAACTTTGCTTATACACAAAAAAGTGAGATCTTGGCTTTTAATGACGAGCTTGTCGTGCCTACCATTGAAGAGCGGACACGTATGGATACGGCTTGGGTTGATTCGTTGACTTATGATACAGTTATAGAAAAGAAATATACGCATTATCTTCCTGACGATTTAATTCTTAGTGCATTTAAAGAACCTTCTTATTCACAATATTTAATTAAAAGTGAACGGTTGATTCCGCAAAAAATATCTCTTTATTTTGCAGCACCTGCTGATAGCTTGCCTTTATTGAGAGGGTTGAATTTTGAGGATAAAGACGCCTTTATAGTTGAGCATGGGGTGCACAATGATACTCTTCATTATTGGATAAAGGATTCTTTGGTGTATCAGCAAGATACCTTAAGTCTGAGTGTGTCTTATTTGTATACAGATACATTAGGGCAACTGGTTCCACGACTAGACACCCTTAACTTGGTATCTAAGCAAAAGACATTGTATAAGGAGGAGCCTAAAAAGAAGAAAAAGAAACGAGATGAAGAGGAAGCTATAGAGCAACGCTTCTTGACTGTTAATGTGCATGCACCGTCAACGATGAATGTGTATGATGAGGTTTCGCTAGATTTTGATGAACCGATTAAGGCTTATGATCGTTCTGCCGTTCACTTGTGCCAAAAGATAGATACGCTATGGAAAGAGGTTTCGTTCGATTTTGTCCAAGACTCTCTAAATCTGCGAAAATATCATTTGTATTATGATTGGGAACCCCAAGGTGAGTATAAATTTTCAGTCGATTCTCTAGGATTTGAAGGACTTTATGGCGTATTTGGTAACAAGATTGATCAGAAGTTTAAAGTACGTAGTGAAGATGAATATTTTACATTGCATTTTAATGTAATAGGTGCTTGTAATCAGGCCTTTATCGAGCTGTTGAACGCTCAAGATCAAGTTGTCCGTAGAAGGCGAGTTGTTGACGGAGTTGCTGATTTTTATTTTCTAGATCCTGGTAAATATGGGGCACGATTGATTGATGATCTTAATGGAAATGGCGTTTGGGATCCAGGTTCTTACCATGAATTGCGCCAACCGGAAAAGGTTTATTACTATCCTAATATATTGGAATATAAAGCACTTTGGGATGCCACTCAACAATGGGATGTTAAAGCGGTTTCTTTGGATAAACAAAAACCTGAACCACTAAAAAAACAAAAACCAGATGAAGATAAACAGAAGAAAAACAAGCAGAACCGCCGTCGTTAGAAAGGAATGGAAAAAGAACGTTTGGGAGATTACTTTGCTCCTTTGTCTCTTGAATGCTTTCTTTCTATCTCCGCTGAATGCTCAGTGCGAATCTGAAAATGGCGCCTTTAAATCCGGTGAGCAAATTACCTACGATCTATTCTTCAATTGGAAGTTTGTATGGGCTAAGGCAGGGAGTGCGAGTATGACGACTTTTGACACGCTCTACAACCGGGAACCGGCATATCGAATTAATCTTTTGGCTATTGGGAGTAAGCGTGCTGACTTCTTTTTTAAAATGCGTGATACGTTAACTTGCTTGGTTAGTCATCAATTGGAACCTTTATATTTCCGTAAGGGAGCCGAAGAAGGGAAACGCTATAACGTTGATCAAGCTTGGTTTTCGTATAAGAATGGGACTTGCCATGTTCGGCAACGAAGAACCTACAAAGATGGAGAAACGGTAGAAAACCAATATTATGATAAGCGTTGTGTTTATGACATGTTAAGTATCTTGGCGCAAGCTCGATCTTATGATCCAGCCAGCTTTAGTAAAGGAGTCCGAATCACCTTTCCTATGACTACCGGAAAGAAAGTTGAAGAGCAGACTCTAATTTTTAGAGGTCGTGATCAGGTTAAGGCTGAGAACGATGTTACTTATAGATGTCTAGTCTTTTCATTAGTTGAATATAACAAAAAAGGGAAGGAAAAAGAAGTGATAACCTTTTATATTACTGATGATCAGAATCATTTACCAGTCCGGCTAGATATGTATTTAAACTTTGGATCGGCTAAAGCCTTTTTGAGAAATGTAACAGGTAACCGTCATCCCTTAACCTCTGTTGTCACTCGATAAAAACTTGATAGGTTTGTTTTTATAGCGAGTAGCTCACTTGACGAAGACTCTTTCTTTCTTCTAAGCTTATCGAAAAATAATAAAGAAAGCTATTGAATTGTTTTTGATGGACAAATGTACCAAATTCATCCTTTTCTTGGATGATTTGGGACAGTGTGTTTGTTTTTTATCCTCTATTTTTGCCCCAAGATAAAACTCAAAATTAAATAAAAAACATCCATCTATTATGAAAATGACTCTTAGCGTATTGGGGATCTCCCTTTTCATTCTATCTGGTTGTGGCATTCAAAAGAAAACAGATTCTGTTTTTATAAAAGACAACATCGAAAATGCTGCTGCCCAAAACACATTACAGACAGATCTTATTGAGAAATCAGGCAAAATATTAAATCCCAGAACGATAAGAAAAGATAGTACGATTGTTTATATCCCTGTTGACGATTGGTGCTCAGGGTTCTATCCTGGTAGTATGTGGTTGACTTATAATCTGACTGGGGATCAAAAGTGGTTGCCTTTGGCTGAAAAATATACTGAGGCCCTGGACTCGGTAAAATATCTGAAATGGCATCACGATGTTGGCTTCATGATTGGTTGTAGCTATTTAAACGGTTATCGTTTAGCAGGTAAAAAAGAATATAAAGAGGTCATCGTTGAGGCGGCCAAATCGTTGTCAACTCGTTTCCGCCCAAATGCCGGAGTTATACAATCTTGGGATGCAAATAAAGGATGGCAGGCTGAAAGAGGATGGAAATGTCCGGTTATTATTGATAATATGATGAATTTGGAGTTACTATTTGAGGCAACAGCCTTATCGGGGGATTCTACTTTTTATCATATTGCGGTGAAACATGCTGATACAACGATGGCTAATCATTTTCGTGCTGATTTTAGCTCTTATCATGTTGTTGATTATGATCCGGAAACTGGAGCTGTCCGCGGAAGACAAACAGCTCAAGGATATGCTGACGAATCGGCATGGGCTCGTGGACAAGCTTGGGCCATTTATGGATATACGGTTTGCTACCGCTATACTAAAGATAAAAAGTATCTTGATTTGGCACAAGAGGTTTATAAGTATATCTTTACGAACAAGAATTTACCGGCTGATTTAGTTCCATATTGGGATTATAATGCTCCTAACATACCTAATGAACCTAGAGATGTTTCGGCAGCAGCTTGTACGGCATCTGCTCTTTATGAAATGGAGACCTATTTGCCGAATCATGATTATAAAGAGATGGCTGATAAAATAATGAATAGCTTAGGGTCTCCGGCTTATCGCGCAAAAGTTGGAACGAATGGTAATTTCATTTTGATGCACTCTGTGGGAAGTATTCCTCACAATGCTGAAATTGATGTACCGTTGAACTATGCTGATTATTATTTTCTTGAGGCATTGATGAGGAAACGAGATTTAGAAAATAAGCAATAAATAAATGGATAAGTTATAGGCTACAGGGTATACTAATGTGATCAGGCATACCTCGTGGCCTATATTTTTACATGGAAAGGACGAAATTATGAAAAAGAATGTTCATTTCTTATTGAGTGGCCTAACGATCTTAAGCACTCAGGGTTGTAAGACGCCTCAGAAAGTGGTGGAGACAAATTCATCACCTAACATCATTTATATCTTTCCTGATCAATTTAGAAATCAGGCACTCGAATTCTGGAATCAAGAGGGATTTCGTGATAAAGTAAATTTTGAAGCTGATCCGGTTCGGACCCCGAATCTAAATGCTTTTGCTCGTGAGTCGATGGTTTTAACGTCGGCTATGAGTAACTGCCCGTTGAGTAGCCCTCATCGTGGCATGCTGCTTTCCGGTATGTATCCTAATAAAAGTGGGGTTACGTTGAATTGTAACTCTTCACGTCCAATTAGTACATTGCGACATGATGCTGTTTGCGTAGGTGATGCCTTTAGTCAATCAGGTTACGATTGTGCTTATTTTGGGAAACTGCATACCGATTTCCCTACGCCTAATGACCCTGATCGTCCGGGACACTATGTTGAGGACAGAGTGCCGGCATGGGATGCTTATACGCCTCGCGAGCATCGTCACGGATTCAACTATTGGTATTCTTACGGAACATTTGATGAGCACAAAAACCCTCATTATTGGGATAATGATGGCAAGAAGCACGAACCCAAAGAGTGGTCGCCACTTCATGAAGCCAAGAGAGTGATCTCTTATTTGAAGAATGAAGGTGGAGTCCGTGATCCGAAGAAACCATTCTTTATTATGGTCGGTATGAACCCGCCTCATAGTCCCTATCGCTCATTAAATGATTGTGAAGAAGAAGATTTTAATCTTTATAAAGATCAGTCGTTAGATAAACTTCTTATTCGCCCTAATGCAGATGTGACGATGAACAAAGCAGAATCTGCCCGCTATTATTTTGCTTCGGTGACTGGGGTTGACCGTGCATTCGGACAAATCTTACATGCATTGAAAGAGATGGGATTAGATAAAAATACTATTGTTGTTTTTTCGTCCGATCATGGTGAAACCATGTGCAGTCAGCGAACGAATGACCCTAAGAACTCTCCTTATGCCGAGTCGATGAATGTCCCTTTCATCGTTCGTTTCCCCGAGAGAATAAAACCTAGAGTGGACGACTTAATGATTTCGACTCCTGACGTCATGCCTACATTGTTAGGACTATGTGGACTTGCTAAGGCGATCCCAAGCGAAGTTCAAGGTCGAAATTTTGCGCCATTATTCTTTGGACAGAAATCGTCTGTTACTCGTCCGGATGCTGCACTTTATATTCAAAATGTCGATGGAACCAAAGATGCTAATGGATTAGTGCGTTCTTATTTCCCTTCGTCTATACGAATAAAGACTTCACGTTATACCCTAGAATTGTATATCAAACGTCATAACCATCATTTAGAGTCACATTTCTCACCTCGTATAGCTTGAATAATTTGCAGTTAATTTACTATTGCGACAAATGGCGTAGGAGACAGCAGAGAGCTGGGAGACACCACCTAAGAACCGCGGCTGGTGCATATCATCAAGAGCACATTAAAAGTAGAGCAGCGGTCTCTTGTCCAGAAGGAGGCGGCGTGCATGGACTCATGGGGGGTGGCAGGAGGTGCTAGCGGGAAGCAGATGCGCAACATTGGACAAGCAAGGGAAGGGAAGGGCGTCGAAGAGGCGGCTGGCGAAGACGATGAAGTATTCAGTGGAGGGTTTAGGGCAAACTGAGGGAAGTTCTCCAGAAGGTGGGGTGGTAGGTGGGAAGGCGATGATGGAGGTGGTA
>JBKEDO010000054.1:0-19963 GCA_047975405.1 Bacteroides sp. | reverse complement strand
TAAATAAATGACTGTTCTCAATTTATTGAAGAGACAAAATAGGCTCCATCTTCGATACTACTCAAAAGACTAGTGGAAGATGGAGCCTATTACATTGAACCGGATACGATATACGGTCTTTCTATTTCTTTTCTTTTAATTTGCCTAGTCCAAGAATCGTTTCGTTAACCCATCATACTCATCGATTCTACGATCACGAAGGAAAGGCCACCAACGACGAACATTCTCCGATCGTTCCATGTCGACCTCAACCACCATATTCTGAGGCGTATCGTTAGATGCTTGAGCCAACAGTTCGCCTTGAGGACCAGCCACAAAACTGTTTCCCCAGAACTGAATACCATTGGTTTGTCCCGAAGGATCAGGCTCATGACCGACACGGTTGACCGAGACAACAGGGAGACCGTTGGCTACGGCATGAGCACGTTGAGAGATGATCCAAGCATTCAACTGACGAGACTTTTCGTCGTCGGTATCACTGCTTTCCCAACCAATAGCGGTAGGGTAGATCAAGAGTTCGGCACCTTTCAAAGCCATCAGGCGAGCTGCTTCGGGATACCACTGATCCCAACAAACCAATACGCCAAGCTTTCCAAGTGAGGTCTGGATGGGTTCGAAACCAAGATCACCGGGTGTAAAATAGAACTTTTCGTAATAAGCGGGATCATCGGGGATGTGCATCTTACGATACTTACCGGCAATGCTTCCGTCACGGTCGAACACTACCGCCGTGTTATGGTAAAGTCCCGGAGCTCGTTTCTCAAAGAGAGAGGTCACGAGAACAATCTTATAAGTTGCTGCAAGCTCTGCATAGAACCCGGTCGATGGGCCCGGAATCGGTTCTGCCAAATCGAACAGTTGAGTGTTCTCGGTCTGACAAAAGTAGAGGGAGTTATGAAGCTCCTGTAGAACGATAAGTTGAGCACCATGTGCCGCACAAAGTTCGATGTTTTTAGCCAAGCTCATCATGTTATATCGCATATCAGCGGTATTGGCTTGTTGGACGAGTCCTATTTTTAGTTTTTTCATACGTTCTTTTTATTTATTTTAATACGCCTTGAGGATATTGCATGGTAACACAATGCAATGAACCGTGCTGTTTGATTAATGCGGTACAGTCGACCCCTACGATATCAAGATGTGGAAAGGCGGTCTGAAGGACTTCTTTGGCTTGACGATCGTTATCGGGTTGTCCATAGGTCGGATAAAGTACTGCAGTATCCATAATGAGGAAGTTAGCATAGGTAGCCGGCAAACGTTCACCATCGAACTCTATCGGATCGACCATCGGCAAAGCTAACAACCGATAAGGGGTATCGTTCAGCGTTCGGAAACTTTGAAGTTGTTGCTCCATAGCGACCAAAGCCTCATAATGTTCGTCGGTCGGATCTTCACATTTCACGTATGCAATGGTTTCAGGCGAACAGAAACGCGCTAGGGTATCGATATGACTGTCGGTATCATCACCCGACAAGTAACCATGATCGAGCCAAAGCACCTGATGTAGCTTAAAGATCTTCTTCAGATAAAGCTCGATATCACTACGGTTCATTTGTCCGTTACGGTTGGGCGACAGCAAACATTCTGAGGTTGTAAGCAGAGTGCCCATTCCGTCACTCTCGAACGAACCTCCTTCGAGCACAAAGTTCAGGCAGTTGGCATAGGTACCATGAAGCACGCCGGCCTCAACGGCTGCACGAGTAATCAAATTGTCGTAGTTAGCAGCAAACTTCAGCCCCCAACCATTAAACTTGAAATCGAGTAATGTGGGCGATTTACTGTTCATCATCGTAATGGCGCCGTGATCTCTAGCCCAAGTATCGTTAGTCGGGCAACTCAGAAAGCGCACGTTGGCTAGGTTGACTTTCCCTTCAATCTGACGCATGACTTCCTCGGGATGAGGAGTTACGATCAACAGTAGGGTACGTTGTGCGATCTCCCGCGCAAGATTAATAAAACAAGCCTCAACCTCCTTAAGCATGTGTGCCCAATCGGTTTCGGCATGTGGCCAAGTCAGCTGGATGCCACTCTGCGGATACCATTCGGCAGGCAAAAAAGGAGAATCGACTTCCATCTGCTCAACAACCATTTTCTCAATGTTCAACTCCAAGTCTTTCTCAGAGTTCTGATGAAACGGATAACCCACAATTATTCCCATAGTACACTATTATTGTTTTGGTTTACGATCGAAAAATGGATTCTTTGAACTGGCACTCACCGGAATGGCCATAACCATCTTGCACTCTTTAAGCCAACCAAGGCGTTGTGCAGCGAGTCCGGCAGAGAACATCACACGGGTATCGACACGACAGTCGGCTGCAGTGGCACAAGCCGAACCGATGGCAATCCCAAGATCGATGCTGTTTAGAGCACAAGGAACACCTTCCGAACGCGCAGCACAAGTTGCGAATCCACAATGTCCGCAGTTTAGTCCTTGAGTTTGTTCACGAGTTCCAATCAGCATGATGCATTCAGCTTGCAAGATATTATCGGCATCACGAAGAAAGAACTTCATACCATGCTCTTCGACCATTGCAATCATCTTCGCCGATAGTTGTTCAATTTCTCCATCAGTGATGATGATGGTCTCTATAATATCGATTCCTTTTCCTTTAGGTGCAGTGCGTGCTGCTGTCATCATTTGCTTAGCTACATGAAGGACATGCTCGTGACGTATATCGCGTTCGTTTAAAATCATAATGTCATCAAATTAATTCGTTACGCAAAGATAGTATTTTTCATAAAAAGAGTACCTTTGTAAAATAAGAAAGATCGATTATCATGTTGCAAATAGATCAGGCCAGTATAAGTTTTGGCGAAAACATCTTATTTTCGGAGTTTAACATGTCGCTTGCTAAAGGAGAAACCGCATGTATCTCAGGAGAGTCGGGACGAGGAAAAACGTCTCTACTCAATGCCATATTGGGACTTCTACCGCTAAGTTGCGGAACCATCCGGGTTAACGAGGTGTTGCTCGACCGAACAACGGTGGATAGTATCCGGAAGCAAATTGCCTTTATTCCTCAAGAATTGGCTATCCCAACAGAATGGGTTAAGGAGATGATTGCGCTGCCTTTTACCTTGAAGTGCAATAAGCATACGCCATTCTCGGAGGACCTGCTGTTTGAGTATTTCGAGGTATTAGGACTCAGTAAAAAACTTTATCAGAAGCGGACCTGTGAGATTTCCGGAGGGCAACGCCAACGAATCATGCTAGCTGTAGCGGCTTTACTAAATAAACCTTTAATCGTGATCGATGAGCCGACTTCCGCTCTTGATCCACATTCGACGGACAAGGTTTTACTCTTTCTACGCCACGAAGCCGAAAAAGGAAAAGCGGTGTTAGTCGTATCACACGACGAAATTATAGGAGAGGGGTGTGATCAATTTATCAGGTTGTAGAGTTTATATAATAGACTTGCCTATACCATACACCAAATTGCGATGTCAATATAAACTCGTTCTACTAGGAATAAGTGATCAGAGATGTCTATGGAAGATGGATGACAAGATAGATAGACCTATCGGTATAATGTAATCGGTATAATATAAAAGGAGAAAGATTGTGGGAATTATTGATATTACATATAGCAACTTATTGATCGGGCTGTTACTGCTCGGTATTCCTCTGTTTTATTTGTGGAAGTTTAAAACGGATTTGCTAAAACCAACGCTGATCGCCATCGTTCGTATGGTGGTACAACTCTCACTGATCGGAGTTTACTTGAAATATCTATTCTTATGGAATAATCCTTGGATCAATTTTCTATGGGTAATCATTATGGTCCTCGTAGCCGGACAGACAGCTTTGGCACGTACGCACCTCAAACGAAAAATATTGTTTATTCCCATCACCATTGGCTTTTTCTGTAGCGCGATATTGGTTGGCGTCTATTTCATGATTGCCGTATTACACTTAAGGGACCCATTTAGCCCACAATATTTCATTCCGATTTTCGGGATCTTAATGGGGAACATGCTTTCGAGCAATGTCATCGCCTTAAACACTTATTATAGTGGATTGAAACGCGAACAACAACTGTATTGTTACCTGCTCGGCAACGGGGCAACACGCCAAGAAGCGCAAGCCCCTTTCATCCGACAGGCGGTCATCAAAGCCTTTAGTCCGTTGATCGCTAATATTGCAGTCATGGGACTGGTTGCCTTTCCGGGGACGATGAGCGGACAAATTTTAGGAGGAGCATCTCCGAACGTCGCGATTAAATATCAGATGATGATTATGGTCATCACTTTTACCGCTTCAATGCTTTCTTTGATGGTCACCATTTCGTTGGCTTCGCGACGATCATTCGATGCTTACGGAAAACTACGACAGGTGTTGACCGAACGAAGGAAAAGGAAGTAACCGAGCTAAAGAGTTAAGGAGAAAGGATAAAGAAAGAAAAAGGAAAGAGGAAAGAGGGAAAAAATAAAAAGATAAGCAAACCAAAGAGAAGAGGAGCAGGCAGAGAAAAGAAACATGAACAGGAGGGAAGAGGTATTCGATCTGGTGGAACGGTTAAAGATTCCGGGATTCTTTATTACCGTGCATTTTATCCGTGAAGGCCGGAAACAGCCTAGCGGACTAGAAAACTTTATCCAAAAGAAGAAACTATTGATCGACAACGGAGCAACAGGTCGGAAGTTTGTTTTTCGAGAAGAAGAGTGGCATCTTGTACTCACTTTTTTCCCAACCGATAAAGTGGTCGACGAACATTATGCACTTAAGAACAAGGTTCAACACATCATCAATTATTAAAGACTTCCACCTTCATCAAGATCCACGTCACCCGAATCAACAATAGAGCTTAGCCAATCCTTTTAATTGCTCTGTTTTCTGCGATTTGCGCTCACCATTCTGCCCTCAGAGAGGGATTTTATCAAAGAAATCACTTTAAAATTTTCATTCTCTCCTTTTTTATGTATATTTGCACAAATTTTCTTTAAGATGAAAATTATTGAAATTGTAAGTGCCCTTGAACGGTTCGCACCTCTGCCATTGCAAGACGGATTTGATAATGCCGGCCTGCAAATCGGATTGACAGACGTGGAAGCAACAGGGGCTTTGTTGTGTCTTGACGTTACCGAATCTGTGATAGACGAAGCTATCGGGTTGGGATATAATTTGATTATATCGCATCATCCTCTTATTTTCAAAGGCTATAAATCGATTACAGGCAAAGATTATGTAGAACGCTGCATCTTGAAGGCGATCAAGAATGATCTCGTGATTTATTCGGCACATACCAATCTAGATAACGCCCCTCAAGGCGTCAATTTCAAGATTGCCGAAAAAATCGGATTGCAAAACGTACAGATCTTGTCACCTAAAACCGAGAGTTTATTAAAACTGGTGACTTTTGTACCTAACAACCATGCAGACGACGTACGAAAGGCGCTTTTTGAAGCGGGTTGCGGCACAATCGGAAACTACGACGAATGTAGTTACAATCTAAAAGGAGAGGGGACTTTCCGCGCAAACGAGGGGACACAACCGTATTGCGGAAAAATTGGGAGTCAACACCGCGAGCAGGAGGTTAGAATAGAAACAATCCTGCCGTTCTATAAAAGAACCGAAGCAATAAAAGCAATATTGAAATCCCATCCATACGAAGAACCGGCCTATGACATTTATCCGATCAAGAACGATTGGATGCAAGCCGGAGCTGGAGTGATCGGGGAGCTGAAGGAACCAATATCAGAACTAGAATTTCTGAAGTGTGTCAAAAAAACGTTCGAAGTTGGGTGTTTGAAACATAACAAACTCAAAGGAAGAGAGATTCAAACCGTAGCACTTTGTGGAGGATCGGGAGCTTTTCTTCTATCGAATGCCATACGAAAAAGAGCGGATGTGTTTCTGACCGGTGAAATTAAGTATCATGACTACTTCGGACACGAAGATGATCTTTTAATGGTCGAAATGGGACATTACGAGAGTGAGCAATACACCAAGGAAATTTTTCATTCCATCATTCGCGATTTATATCCGAATTTGGACGTACAAATAAGCAAGATAAATACAAATCCTATAAAATACTTTTAAGAAAAATGGCTAGAGAAGCAAAAAAAGAAGTTACAGAGATAACCGTGGAACAGAAACTAAAAACATTGTTCCAACTACAAACAATGCTATCTAAAATCGACGAAATCAAAACGTTAAGAGGAGAATTACCTCTTGAGGTACAGGATTTGGAAGATGAGGTTGCCGGCTTAAGTACTCGTATTGAGAAAATCAAAGCTGAAGTTGACGAATTAAAATCAGCTATCGCTGGTAAGAAGGTAGAGATTGAAACAGCTAAGGTTGCTGTTGAAAAATACAAATCTCAACAAGACAATGTTCGCAACAACCGTGAATATGACTTCTTGACTAAAGAAATTGAATTCCAATCGCTAGAAATCGAACTTTGCGAAAAGAGAATCAAAGAATATACTGCTGACAAAGAAAGCAAAGATGCGGAAATCGTAAAAACCGAACAAGGTTTGGACGAGAGAAAAAAAGATCTTGAACAAAAGAAAAATGAATTGGACGAGATTATTTCTGAGACAAAACAAGAAGAAGAAAAATTGAGAGAAAAGGTGAAAGACCTCGAAACTAAAATCGAACCTCGTTTGCTTCAATCATTCAAACGTATCCGCAAGAATTCTCGTAACGGGTTAGGTGTGGTATATGTTCAACGTGACGCTTGTGGCGGTTGCTTTAACAAGATTCCACCTCAGAGACAATTGGATATCCGTTCACGTAAGAAAGTTATCGTTTGCGAATATTGCGGACGCATCATGATCGACCCAGAATTGGCTGGCATCACCTTCGAATCTAAAGTTGAAAAAGAAGCTCCGGCAACTACAACGAAAAGATCAATCAGAAGAAAGACAGCTGAATAACTCATAAGGTCGTTTAACGACTTCAAATATTTATAAGCCTAAAGGTGTGTTGAAGACCCCTGCGTATCACGTAGATTTCTTCTGCACACCTTTTTATATTATAAAAATGCCTACATTGGATAACACGTAGGCAACGCTTCACTCTGGGATCTTCAATGACCGACTACCACCTATTTCAGTTCTTCATAATTAGGAATATCCGGCAAAAACGTATAAGTCTGCCGAACGTAATCTATCTGACAACAAAAATGGCGCAAACCATTACTAACAATAAGGTAGTCAACTTTTAAGACCATGTTATATCGAGTAATTTGATCGAATACAGCTTGCGTAATCTCCACATCCGGAGCTTTATACTCCACAATCATTCGCGCTGATAAATCACGCCGATAAAGCACCGTATCACAACGTTTCTTTGTACCATTCAACCTCACAAGCACTTCATTAGCAATCAGCCCGGACGGATAATTTTTATAAGTCGTTAAGAAGTTGACGAAGTGTTGACGAACCCATTCTTCGGGAGTCAAAGCCACATAACGCTTGCGTATAACATCGAAAATTACTTTTTTTCCTTGTTGTACGGTTATTTTTGCGTCAAATCTTGGTAGGTTTAACAATAACATTTACTATTTTTGTAAGTTAAATAATGATCTCCTTTCTAGGAGATACAAATTTAATGAATAATTATGAAAACAAAAGAAGAAATTGTATCGAATTGGTTGCCTCGTTACACAAAACGTAAATTGGAGGATTTTGATGATTATATATTGTTGACGAACTTCAATAATTATGTAGAAATCTTTGCCAAACATTTTAATGTACCGGTTTTAGGAAGAGATGCAAACATGATTTCTGCTAGTGCGGAAGGCATTACTATTATCAATTTCGGCATGGGAAGCCCTAATGCAGCCATTATTATGGACCTTTTAGGCGCTATACACCCCAAGGCTTGTTTGTTTTTAGGTAAATGCGGTGGAATTGATAAGAAAAATCATATTGGAGATTTAATTTTACCAATTGCCGCCATTAGAGGAGAAGGTACTTCAAATGACTATTTCCCGGCAGAAGTTCCATCATTACCGGCATTTATGATGCAGCGCGCTGTTTCATCAGCAATTCGCGACCACGCCCGTGATTATTGGACAGGAACGGTTTATACCACCAACCGCCGCATCTGGGAACACGATGAATCATTTAAATCATACTTAAAGAAAACTCGTGCAATGGCAGTCGACATGGAAACAGCAACCTTATTTAGCTGTGGATTTGCAAATCACATCCCTACAGGCGCACTTCTTCTGGTTTCCGACCAACCAATGACTCCGGAAGGCGTAAAAACAGACAAAAGCGACAATGTAGTGACTAGAAACTACGTAGAAGAGCATGTTGAAATCGGTATTGCTTCTCTTCGTATGATTATCGATGAAAAGAAGACCGTTAAACATCTAAAATTCGATTGGTAAGACAGAAATATGGCTAAACAGGAATTACTAACTTGTGATGATATTCTTAAAGAGCTTAAAGCTAAAAACTATCGCCCCATCTATTATCTGATGGGCGATGAGCCATATTATATCGACTTAATCGCAAACTACATCAGTGATAACATACTAAATGAGACCGAGAAAGAGTTTAATCAGACCGTCATATATGGAGCTGATACAGACATCGCTACGGTTATCAACGCTGCTAAAAGATATCCTATGATGTCCGAGTACCAGGTTATCATTGTCAAGGAAGCTCAACAAATTAATAAAATAGAGGAACTGGCTTATTATGTTCAGAAACCTCTAAATTCGACCATTCTGGTCATGTGCCACAAACATGGCACTCTGGATCGACGGAAAAAATTAGCCGCAGAGATTGAGAAAACGGGGATTCTTTTTGAATCTAAGAAGCTTAAAGAGAACCAAATACAAGGATTTATCAGCTCCTATATGAAGCGAAAAGGGCTCGACATGGAGCCCAAGGCTACCGCCATGCTTGCAGACAGTGTAGGAGGGGATCTTAGCCGACTTACCGGTGAATTAGAGAAGCTTATTATAACGCTTCCAAGTCACCAGAAGCGAATCACTCCTGAACAGATCGAAAAAAACATTGGCATCAGCAAGGACTACAATCTATTTGAACTAAAAAACGCTTTTATAGAAAAAGATATATTTAAAGCGAATCAGATCATTAAATATTTCGAGGAGAACCCAAAATCCAACCCCATACAGCCTATATTATCGTTTCTATTCAGCTTTTACTCTAATCTAATGCTTGCATATTATGCACCTGATAAGTCAGAGCAGGGAGTCGCTGCAATGATTGGATTACGATCGACTTGGCAAGCCAGAGATTACATACAAGCCATGCGTCGATACAGCGGAGTAAAAACCATGCAAATAATAGGAGCAATACGATATGCAGATGCTAAATCAAAAGGAGTCAATAACGCTTCAGAAACAGATGCAACTATTTTAAAGGAGCTAGCGTTTACCATACTGCATTAATTTAAGATCTAATCTACTCTAGAGGAGAAAAGGATATATATGTCTACACAAACATATATATCCTTTTTTTATGACCCAAATCTAACTAGAATACCCAAACCATAAAATCCTCAAAATTCTCCTATAAAACCCTTAAAAAACTTGCTAAAACAACTATATATAGTTTACAAATGTAAACTAGGCATCTTTCTAAATGTATAATTCTAATATTCTTATTCACTTTTTACTTTCATATTATGAATTTACATTTGTATATGCGCCATTATAAATGCAAATCACAGCTACAATACATTTGTGTAATGTACGTATGTATAATAAAAATACGAGCCATTATATTATTGATAACCAGATATTTATGTTATTTGAATCAATTTTAGATCAAAACGACAATTAACAATTGTAAATACTATGAGTGTGTTTGCTGTAAAAACGTTTATTAAAGACTATTTAAACATTAATAATCAGTTTGTTATATTTTTTATATAAAGCTTTAGTTTATATAAAAACTTAGCATTAATCGAATCGATTATAATGCGCTATTACAATTGTAAACAGCTGAAGTGATTCACAAATACAAATGTTTACATTTCGAATGTTTGCATTTGTATTTTATTATTAGTACATTTGTGAACTGAAATAAAGAAATCATATGGAGATTAAAGATCGAATAAAACTTATCATCGACAAAGAAGGGATCACACCTCGTGTCTTTGCAGAGACGATTGGCATGCAGCAATCAACGCTTTCACATGTTTTAAATGGCAGGAATAACCCAAGTCTAGAGGTTATTATGAAAATCCACCAAACCTATAATGACATCAACCTAGAATGGCTATTATATGGTAATGGAGAAATGACAGAGATAGCGACATATCCTAATACATCGCCCAATACGCCTCAGCCCTCCTTATTTGATGTCCACACAACAGCTAGCGATAGTTCAGACGAAAATGAACCAAAAGAGAAGGAGATCATTAAATCAGAGATACGATATATAGAAAAACCTCAAAGAAAAATAACTGAAATAAGGATATTCTTTGATGATAACACTTATGAAACTTTTAGAGGCGAAAATTGAGCATTTAAAACGGTCGGTTAAGTAATTTGCCGTATATTTGCCAAATGAATACGAATTTTAAGTTTATATCCATACATGAAGAAATTTATTTTAGATTTGGTCGTTAAAGAAAACACCAAATTAAATTCTAATTACGTTCTTTTAAAACTAACTCATCCAACAGATTTACCGGAAATGCTCCCCGGACAGTTCGCAGAGCTTCGAGTTGACAAATCCCCTTCCACTTTTCTACGCCGCCCTATCTCTATTAATTTCGTCGACAGACTTAAAAACGAGGTTTGGTTTTTAATCCAACTTGTTGGTGATGGCACAAGATGCTTAGCAGAAGCCCAAAAAGATGACATCATCAATGTCGTACTACCACTTGGAAATACTTTTAGCCTTCCGAAATCAACGACTGACGAGATCCTTCTAATTGGAGGCGGAGTTGGAACTGCCCCAATGCTCTTTCTTGGAGAAGAACTAAAGAAAAAGGGATATAAACCAACTTTCCTTTTAGGAGCTCGCACCAAAAACGACCTACTACAACTAGAGGAGTTTAATAAATACGGAACCGTATACACTACAACAGAAGACGGAAGCCATGGCGAGAAAGGCTATGTCACCCAGCATTCTATTTTATCTAAAATAGAGTTAAGTCAAATTTATACATGCGGCCCGAAACCTATGATGATGGCCGTTGCAAAATACGCTAAGCAGCACAATATTTCTTGCGAAGTTTCGTTAGAAAACACGATGGCCTGCGGAATTGGCGCTTGCTTATGTTGCGTAGAGAACACAACGGAAGGACATGTGTGTGTATGTAAAGATGGTCCAATTTTTAATATAAACAAACTAAGATGGCAGATTTAAGCGTAAAGATAGGAGGACTCAATTTAAAGAACCCGGTTATGACAGCTTCGGGTACTTTTGGTTATGGAGAAGAATTTTCTGATTTTATCGATATTTCACGAATTGGCGGTATCATTGTAAAAGGCACTACACTTCATCACCGCGAAGGGAACCCATATCCACGAATGGCAGAAACGCCATCGGGTATGCTAAATGCCGTCGGACTACAAAACAAAGGAGTAAATTACTTTGTAGACCATATCTATCCAAAGATCAAAGATATCGATACGAATATGATTGTCAATGTATCCGGTTCTGCAATTGAGGATTACATGAAAACGGCAGAGATTATTAATGAATTAGATAAAATACCGGCTATAGAATTAAATATATCGTGCCCAAACGTAAAAGAAGGCGGAATGGCTTTTGGAGTTACTACCAAAGGAGTAGCAGAAGTTGTCAGTGCAGTACGTTCTGTTTATAAAAAGACCTTAATAGTAAAGCTATCGCCGAACGTAACCGATATCACCGAAATGGCACGCGCAGCAGAAGCTAACGGAGCAGACAGTGTTTCATTGATCAACACCCTCTTAGGAATGGCAATTGATGCAGAAAAAAGGAAACCAATTTTATCAACCATAACCGGAGGTTTATCTGGCCCTGCAGTAAAACCCATTGCACTCAGAATGGTATGGCAAACCGCCAATGCAGTAAAAATACCAGTCATTGGATTAGGTGGGATTATGAACTGGAAAGATGCAGTGGAATTTATCTTAGCAGGCGCTACAGCCATACAAATAGGAACTGCAAATTTCATAGATCCTGCCATCACCGTCAAGGTAGAAGAAGGGATCAACGATTATCTAAATAAACACAATTATCAATCCGTGAATGATATTATTGGAGCACTAGAGATATAAGAATAAACGAATCGATGCCATTCGCAGGATTAACATTTATATTATGATAAATTCACCTCATGCCTCTATCAGCATTTCAAACCGTAATTTCTAAAAATGAAACGATGGTGAAAATCTAAAAAACGAGTGACATCAATTCAATAATAATCATATAAAAATAGCCTATAAATCCGTTCGGATTTATAGGCTATTTTCTTTACAGAGAATACATTCGTTTTATTCACCTAACAAATCAGGACGGAGCCTCTTAGTACGCTCAAGAGATTGTTGAAGTTCCCACTCTTTTATATTAGCTTCATGTCCTGACAACAATACATCAGGAACTTTCCAACCCTTATATTCCGCAGGACGAGTATACACCGGAGCAGCCAACAAATTATCTTGGAAAGAATCCGATAAAGCAGATTGTTCATCAGAAATAACACCAGGAATAATACGTATAATCGCATCAGCCATCACAGCCGCTGCAAGCTCGCCACCTGTAAGCACATAATCGCCAATACTAATTTCTTTAGTAATAAGATGTTCACGAATACGATAATCTATACCTTTAAAATGCCCGCATAAAATAATCAAGTTCTTAGCAAGAGAGAGGCTATTAGCCATTGGTTGAGAAAACTGCTCTCCATCAGGAGTCGTAAAAATAACTTCATCATAATCACGTTCGGCTCTCAATGCATTAATACATCGTTCAATCGGCTCAATTTTCATCACCATACCGGCAAACCCGCCAAATGGATAATCATCCACACGCCGATGCTTATCTTCTGAATAATCACGAAGATTGTGAATATGTATTTCAGCAAGTCCCTTATTTTGAGCTCGTTTCATGATAGAGCAGTTAAAGAAGCCCTCAATCATTTCAGGCAATACAGTAATAATATCAATACGCATACATTTTTATTTTGCTACAAAATTACAAAATAAAAAGATAAACCCTTATTTTTGCCTAAAACAATAGAATAAACATGGATATAAAAGCTAAGATTGAGCAACTCAGACAAGAGTTGCATCAACATAACTATAATTACTACATTGGTAACTCACCAACGATTTCAGATCAACTCTTCGATGAAAAGATGCGTGAGCTACAAGATTTAGAGCAAGCACATCCAGAATTTCAAGACGAGAATTCACCAACCATGCGTGTGGGTAGCGATATTAATAAAAACTTCGTTCAAGTAGCCCATAAATACCCCATGTTGTCGTTAGGAAATACTTATTCAGAATCTGAGGTTAGTGATTTCTATGAACGAACGCGTAAAGCTTTGAACGAAGAATTTGAGATTTGCTGTGAAATGAAATACGACGGCACATCAATCTCCCTAACCTATGAAAACGGGAAATTGATTCGTGCAGTAACCCGTGGCGATGGCGAAAAAGGAGATGACGTAACCAATAATGTTAAAACCATACGTTCCATCCCATTAGTCCTTCACGGCGATAATTATCCCTCATCTTTCGAGATCAGAGGAGAGATTTTAATGCCATGGGATGTTTTCGAAGAACTCAACCGCGAAAGAGAAGCTCGTGAGGAATCCCTATTTGCGAATCCACGAAACGCTACTTCCGGAACACTCAAACAACAAAACTCCTCTATAGTTGCTTCACGAAAATTAGACGCATACCTCTATTATCTACTAGGAGAAAACCTTCCTTGCAGCGGGCATTTTGAAAACCTACAAGAAGCAAGCAGATGGGGATTCAAGATCTCAGATTTAACTAAAAAGTGTCGAACTCTTCAAGAAATATTCGATTTTATAAACTATTGGAATATCGAACGCAAAAACCTACCGGTAGCAACCGACGGAATTGTTCTAAAAGTGAATGACTTAAGACAACAAAAAAACCTCGGATTTACAGCAAAATCACCTAGATGGGCCATTGCTTATAAGTTTCAAGCTGAACAAGCCAGAACTAGACTCAAAAGCGTGACTTATCAAGTAGGGCGCACCGGAGCAGTGACCCCCGTAGCCAACCTAGAACCGGTACAACTATCAGGAACAATCGTCAAACGAGCCTCATTACATAACGCAGACATTATCAAAAACCTCGATTTATATCTTGAAGATTATGTTTACGTAGAAAAAGGCGGAGAAATTATTCCCAAAATAACCGGAGTCGATTTCAATTCTCGTGGCTTTGATATTGGAGAGAAGGTACGTTTCATTACTCATTGTCCGGAACCTGAATGTCAATGCAAGTTAATTAGATACGAAGGAGAGGCAGCCTATTATTGTCCGAATGAAACAGGTTGCCCCCCACAGATTAAAGGAAAAATAGAACATTTCATCAGTCGCAAAGCCATGAATATCGACGGACTAGGTCCGGAAACAATCGATTTATTCTATCGATTAGGATTGATTCATAACACAGCCGATCTTTACCAGCTCACCACAAACGACATCAAAGGATTGGATCGAATGGGAGAAAAATCGGCGGAAAACATCATTAACGGAATCGAACAAAGCAAACAAGCTCCTTTTGAACGTGTCCTTTTTGCATTAGGTATCAGATTCGTCGGAGAGACCGTTGCCAAAAAGATAGCTAAAGCATTCGATACAATAGAAGAGTTAATGTCGGCCGACCTTGAAACTCTAAAAAATATCGATGAAATCGGCGAAAAAATTGCTAGAAGCATAATCAACTACTTTCAAAACGACTCCAACAAAAGACTTATTGAACGATTAAAAACGGCTGGTCTTCAACTTCATAAACAAGAAAAAGACCTCAGTCAATACACCGATAAGCTAGCCGGAAAATCGATCGTCATCAGTGGTATTTTCACACACCATTCCAGAGATGAATATAAAGAGTTGATTGAAAAAAATGGAGGCAAAAATGTAACCGGAATTTCGGCTAAGACAAGCTTTATACTTGCGGGTGACAATATGGGACCGTCGAAGCTTGAAAAAGCCCAAAAACTGGGCATTCAGATACTAAATGAGGAGGAATTTCTGATACTAATATCGTAAGATATGAAAAATATTCGTACTTTTGTAGCTAGATGAATTATAGATTATAATTAAAACACATGATAAAGACTAAATTGAAAGGAATGGGGGTAGCACTGATTACTCCTTTCAAAGAGGACGAAAGCATTGACTATGATGCATTAATGCGCATGGTAGATTACCTCTTGCAGAATAATGCAGATTTCTTGTGCGTATTAGGCACTACAGCAGAAACACCAACCTTAACCGAAGAAGAAAAGAAAACCATAAAAAAAATGGTTATTGAACGAGTTAACGGTCGTGTTCCAATCCTTTTAGGTGTAGGTGGAAATAATACCCGCGCAGTAGTCGAGACCCTGAAAAATGATGATTTTACAGGTGTTGATGCCATATTATCTGTTGTCCCATATTATAATAAGCCATCTCAAGAGGGTATTTATAGACACTACAAGGCCATAGCTGAAGCAACAGAGCTTCCTATCGTATTATATAACGTTCCTGGACGTACAGGCGTAAATATGACCGCCGAAACTACCTTACGTATAGCAAGAGACTTTAATAATGTTATCGCCATCAAAGAAGCATCCGGCAACATCACTCAGATGGATGATATCATTAAAAACAAACCAGCTAATTTTGATGTTATTTCAGGAGACGACGGCATCACGTTCCCACTTATCACTTTAGGCGCAGTTGGAGTGATCTCTGTTATTGGAAACGCTTTCCCACGCGAATTTAGCCGCATGACGCGTTTAGCTCTACAAGGAGATTTTGCAAATGCCCTTACCATTCACCATAAGTTCACAGAACTATTCAATCTATTGTTTGTGGATGGTAATCCAGCCGGTGTAAAATCAATGCTTAATGCTATGGGAATGATTGAAAACAAACTTAGACTCCCTCTAGTACCGACGCGTATTACCACGTTTGAAGCCATCAGAAAGGTTTTAAATGAATTAAATATAAAGTGCTAGAAACAATATAGAGAAAATAAAGTAGAAAACTAAAATCACCTTCATTAAACGTTTTGTTTAATGAAGGTGATTTTTTATAACTCCACTCTATCATCTTACAACCTCCATCTCCATATAGCAAGTTCTGGGCAAAAATTAATATTTTATAGCAAGAGATTATAGATTAGGTACGACAAACTATAATGGGCACCAAACAAAATTCCAGAAGTCCTAAAACAGAATACATTCTTCCACGGGATACAATTACTCATTTTTAAGCATACAACAACATTTTTTCAACAAAAACCACAGATACACTATGATACTTTCCAAAAGAGAGAAATTAGCCAAGGAAAGAAGTCTGAGAGGGATAACTATAACTGTGCTTCTCCTAATTGTTTCATTATTGGCGCATAGAAAGGGAAGAAAACAAAAATAGGGAAAAGGTAAATAAACAAAAAAAAGCATCTTCGGATGCTTTTTTTGTGATCGCGACAGGATTCAAACCTGTAACCGGCTGATCCGTAGTCAGCTACTCTATTCAGTTGAGCTACGCGACCTTAATTAGTCAGAAGAGGTGACCGCGACAGGATTCAAACCTGTAACCGGCTGATCCGTAGTCAGCTACTCTATTCAGTTGAGCTACGCGGCCAATATTAAATCCGAAAGTGACCGCGACAGGATTCAAACCTGTAACCGGCTGATCCGTAGTCAGCTACTCTATTCAGTTGAGCTACGCGGCCATTGTTTCGTTTTAACGGGTGCAAAGATACGGACTTTTCTCGAACTAGCAAGCGTTTCCGTGTTTTTTTTGCAAAAAATTATTCAATGAATCGATAATTAAAGAGTTGCCAACCGATCCGCAACCCGACATTCCAGTTCCTTCTCGGTGAGCTATAATGATTTACGTATGCCGCGATGGATCCGATGGGTAATTGACAGACAACCGAAAATTCTCCAAGATATTCAAAACGAGAAAAGCTTTTTCCATAATATGCCCTATTAATCGAGTTTTTCAATATTGGAGAGATAGGTAAAAATCCATAAAATTCTCCTCTTGCATGCAGATATTGATTTATTTTATATATCGGTCGTGCTCCAAAACCAAAATATTGATTCGCTCTGAAAGATTCATTATAAACCATTTGACTATGAGCAGTAGGAGAGAATTCACAAGCCTGCATCATAGTCGCTGTATAATTTTCAGAAAAATTACGAGAAGCATACAATGCTTTAAAGTACGAACCCAGAGTCCATTTGTCGGCTAATCGGTGATAAGTTTCTCGTTCATAAGAAAACTGCAACCAAGCGTGTCGTTGACTAACAAACTCATCCATAGAACCATCACCAGAACGAAAATATTCTTTACCTGAAAAGACTTGAGCAATTAAAGCTTCACGCGAGCCCTGTGTGGGATATTCACGAGCATTCAAGGTACTTCCATTAAAACCAATAGATCCTCCTAAAAGATTGTAACGACTTCTATCAAACTTATCTTTTGTAAAATCAATCACATTTTTCTGAAAATAAAGATCTTGCATTTGTCCAATACCAAAACCCAGTTCAGCCCGCTTGTTCGACATAAATGGTAAGGCAACCTTCATTTTAAGAAAGCGTTCATCTTTTTTATTGAAAGCCGGACGATCATCTTTTGAGAATAACTGATCTTGTTTAAAATAATCAAATGTACTAATCGAAGCTATAAAGCGATACGAAGTTGGAATTGTCGTCGGATAATCGATTTTAGCCATAAATTGAAGATTGTTGTATACCTTTCCTAACTGGCCATCCAATATAAACTCTTTCGAACGAAAATTCAAGTTTTGATAACTCAAGCCCAAATAAACCTGATTCATATTACTAGTCGAGAAGTTCCCACCGAGACGAACGGCGAAATTATCCTCTAATTTTACTTTTAGATGTAAATCATACATTTGAGTCTTTTCATCATACACAGCGTGTGGTATAATCTCAGAAATGATATTATCAGATAATAGGCGAAAATACCCCTTTTTTAAGTCTTCATAAGAAAATGTTTCATCTTTTGATGAACGGAACTCCTTTTTAATATAGACTTGTTGCTGAGCATTTGCACCGTCAATAAAAATATTCTTAAAACGAAGTTCCGGAAATCCACTTTTATAGACCAAACGCCTTAAACGAATATTATCATAGTTAACCCTTCGATGAATTCGCGCTTTAATAGAGTCCATAAGGCTCATCGTTCTATTATATCCGATATCATGAAGCTCGTCAAGACGTTGGAAATCCATCAAATTCACATCGTTGTAATTAAACGTCATCAAGATCCCAACAGAATCCGGGATCGAATAATCCGTTTTCTGCATGACCATATTCTCCATCTGACTCATCAAATCGTTTTCCTTAGGTTGAGTCGGATTACTCGACACCACACTACCGATAACAATATCCGGGTGAAAATCCTGCCGCATCACATCTGTCGGGAAATTATTGTAAATCCCCCCATCATATGCTAATACCCCATTGATATTAATCGGCTTAAAAACAAAAGGAAAACTCATTGAAGCACGTACCGCATCACCTAAATCACCCTCTCTCATCACTATCTGCTTCTTATTATAGACATCAGAAGCTACACAACGGAAAGGAACAAACAAATTATCGAAGTCCCTCTTACAAGCTGCTGTAGCACGAGCATACAAATCAATAAATACAAGATTCATCTGAATAGGATCAATGACACTAGTCGGCAAGATCTGAGGTTTAAAGCTTAAAGAGTCTTTAAATGAGAAACGAATATTAAAAAAATCAGGAGTCGGACGATTTTTCTTAAAATAATAAATATATTCTTCTTCTACCTCGGCCGAATACCAACGTTTAAACTCCTCAGACTTTATCAATTCCTCCATTTCATCGGGAGAATAACCCATTGCATACATAGAACCAATAATGGCCCCCATAGAGGTTCCAGTAATATAATCAATCGGAATATTATTTTCTTCAAGAGCCCGTATTATGCCGATATGAGTCAGCCCCTTTGCGCCACCGCCACTCAAAACTAAACCAACCTTTTGCGCGGACACCACAGGACACAAGCAGAATAGAAATAATAAAACCAATACTAATTTATTGCGCATAATGATACAATCTTTTTATTTACTAAAGCCAAAGATAAATAATACTTTTTGTTTGATAACAATTTCAACAAAAGTTTGATAAAAAAAGAGCATCGAAGATTTAGACCTTCAATGCTCTTTCAGATTTATGTTGACTTATTTAAAGAAAAAGATTAAATAAGTTCAATGCTACGTTTTACAAAATTATTCAAGGCTTCACCTTTAAGCATATTATTTTGCAACAAAGCCAAATCAATCAGTTGACGAATCACTTTATTCCCTACAGCATAATGAGCGTAAATTGCTTCTTTCTTATTCTTAAGCTCGTCCCACGACTGATCCATTTCACTGATTTGATCTTTCTCAGCAGTAGGGATTTCTTCCTCTTTTTTATCCTTATGACTCTCTTTTAAAGCATTACGGCGGACATCCAAATCGCTCATTTCTTTTGCCAAAGGATCAATCTCAGCCTGACAAGCCTCCATCTCTTCCGAAATTACATTCTTCACTAAAGGATGATCAGAATTCAAAATCAAATTCATCATATCCGGCATTTCACCATAGAAACTCATTCCAGCCTGAATATTGGCCATATCCTTCATACGACGCATGTATTCACTTTGCGTAATCATAACAGGAGCAGCCATTTCGCCTAGAGCTTGAGTGGTTACATTAAACTCGATCTTCTGCATCTTAGGCAACTGGCTCTTAAATGCAGCACTCAAAGCTTCTTGTTTATCAGCAGCTAAGAT